>DATIKW010000019.1:0-79099 GCA_035477115.1 Bacillota bacterium
GAAACCAGTCCCTGATCCTGGCCCTGGAAGATCTCGCCGGCGTGGAGGCACGGCGCCGTTGAACGCCGGCGGTCAGCGGCGCCCGGCCGATTCCGGCCATGTCCGGCCTCCTCACTCCTGGCGGAAGGCGGCGACGGTCAGGGCCAGGCCTTCCTCCAGACTCGTCGAGGCGGACCACCCGAGTTCGCGCCGGGTCCGGGAGGCGTCGAGGACGCTGTATCTGAGGTCCCCGGGCCGCGGCGGACCGTAGGTTGCCGGCCCGGGGAACCGGCATGCCCGCGCCAGGGCATGGAAGAGCTGGTTGACCGTGGTGCCCCGCCCGGTGCCGATGTTGAAGCTGCCCCCGCCCGGGTGGGCGAGGGCGAGGAAGATGGCCTTCACCACGTCCCCGACATACACGTAGTCGCGGACGCACTCGCCGTCGCCGAAGATCACGGGCTGCCCGCCGACGAGCATGCGGTGGGCGAAGATGGCTACCACGCCGGCTTCCCCGGCCGGGTCCTGGCGGGGACCGTAAACGTTGGCCAGCCGGAGGGATACGCCGCCGAGGCCGTGCTGAGCCTGGAAGTGGCGCAGGTAGAATTCGCCGGCGAGTTTGGCGATGCCGTAAGGCGAAAGGGGCTGGAGCGGGGAGTCTTCGGCGGCCGGGCCCCGGGTCTCGCCGTAGGCAGTGCCGCCGGAAGCGGCAAATACCACTTGTCGGACTCCGACCTCGACGCAGGCGTTCAAGAGGTTGATGGTCCCCAGGATGTTGGTGACCGCATCGCCCCGGGGGTCCGCTACCGACCGCGACACGGAGGACTGGGCAGCCAGGTGAACCACCAGGGCGGGACGCCGGTCCCGGAGCAGACCCAGCAGGTCAGCGTGCGCTATGTCCAGGCGATGGAAGTCCGCGCCCGGTGCCAAGTTGGCGAGACGGCCGGTCGAGAGGTCGTCGACCACGGTGACCACGCACTCCCGGCGGAGGAGTTCGTCCACGACATGACTGCCGATGAAACCGGCGCCTCCCGTCACCAGGACCCTCTGGCCGGCCCCCGTCACGGCCTGGCCCGCCTCTCGCGGGATCGGCGGATCCCAGCCCGCACAGCGGCCACCAGGTCATCCCCGTACTCCTCCGACTGGAGACCCAGTTCCAGGTTAGCCCTCAAGTAATCCCGCGTGTTCCCGACGTCGTAGCGGCGGCCGGCGAACACCTGCGCGAACAGCGGTCGTCGTTCGTTCAGCGTGCGGAGCGCATCGGTGAGCTGGATCTCGCCCTTGACCCCGGGAACGGTCTGCTGCAGGATCGGCAGGAGGTCGGGATGCACCACGTACCGGCCCACGATAGCCAGGTCGGAAGGGGCCGCCTCCGGCTTCGGTTTCTCCACGAGGTCGGTCACCTTGATCAGCCCGGACCCGCAGGCATCGCCGGCGACCACGCCGTAGCGGCCGATTGTGGCGCGCGGGACCTGCCGTACCGCGAGTACGCCCCCGTGAACGGGTTCGAAGACGTCCAGCAACTGCCGGAGGCAGGGGCGGGTGTCCACGAAGATCTCGTCCGGCAGCAGGATGGCGAAGGGCCG
Source organism: Bacillota bacterium (assembly GCA_035477115.1). Classification (GTDB taxonomy): domain Bacteria; phylum Bacillota; class Sulfobacillia; order UBA995; family UBA995; genus UBA995. The sequence continues at coordinate 1,563 of DATIKW010000019.1, forward strand.
GTCGCCGAGGCTGCCGGCCGCGCAGCTCACGGCATGCCCCAGCCCCCGGGCTTCCTCCTGGAAGGCGAACGCGAAGCGCACGCCCGCAAAGCGGCGGGTGAGGTGCTCCTTGATCTGCAGTTTCGCGGAGTTGATCACTACGGCGATATCGGTGATGCCGGAAGCAATCGCCTCTTCCACCGCGTACTCGATCATCGGCCGGTCGACGAGGGGAAGCAGCTCCTTGGGCAGTACCGTGGTGGCAGGCAGCATGCGCGTACCCTGACCTGCGGCGGGAATGACGGCCTGGACGACTACCGCCATGCGCACCCCTCCCGTGTGTCCGTTGCCGGAAAGATGCTTCTTCTTCACGGGGAACATTTCCTACTACGGGAGTGCGGTCGCGGTCATCGCGGCGGTCGTCCCGGCGGTCATCGCGACGGTCATGCCCTGGCGGTCATGCCCTGGTAGGGGCGGGTTCCGAACCCGCCCCTGCGTCCTTGAGGCCCAGTTGCCAGGCCAGGAAGGCGAGGGTCTCCGCCTGTTCGTCAACCACCTTGCTCACCGGTTTGCCTGCTCCGTGGCCGGCCAGCGTCTCCACGCGCAGCAGGACCGGCCGGTCGGCGGGGTCGGACCGGGTTGCGTGCTGCAGGAGGGCCGCCATCTTGCGCGCGTGGCAAGGATGAACCCGCGTATCGGAGGCGGCGGTGTGAAGGTAAACGGCCGGGTACTCCACGTCCGGCACCACCCTGTGATAGGGCGAGTAAGCCCGCAGCCACGCGAAGGCTTTCGGGTCATCGGGCGACCCGTACTCGTCCACCCAGAGCGAGGCGATCAGGAAGCGGTGGTAACGCAGCATGTCCAGCAAAGGTACGCCCACGACCGCGGCGCGGCACAGGGCCGGGCGCTGAGTCAGGGCGGCCCCCGTCAACAGCCCGCCGTTGCTGCGCCCCAGAATCCCCAGTCGGCGGCGGTCGGTGTAGCCCTGTTCGATGAGGAACTCCGCCGCGGCGAGGAAGTCATCGAAGACGTTCTGCTTGTTCTCGCGCATCCCCGCTCGGTGCCACGCCTCGCCGTACTCGGAGCCGCCGCGGAGGCAGGCCACGGCCAGCAATCCGCCTCGCGCCAGCCAGGGATACATGGAAGGCGCGTAGAGCGGGGTCCGGCTGATGTTGAAGCCCCCATAACCGGTCAGGATCGCCGGTTGCGCCTGGAAGGGGGTCCTCCTGGTTTGCCCTATCAGAAAGAGGGGGATGGACGTGCCGTCGGCCGACCGGTAGAAGAGCTGTCTTACCTCGAGCGCTTCCATGCTGTCAGCGGTCGTCCCCGCCAGCCAGCCTTCCACGGTTCGCGTTCGCAGTTCCAGGCGGTAGAGAGCGGGGGGGACGGTGTAAGACTCGAAGCGCAAGAGGGCCAGCGGATTCCCCGGCTCGCCCGCCAGGCCGCTTATCGTCCCCGCGCTCCCGAGGTCCACCTCGGCCGATGCTCGTCCATCCATCGCGTACACCAGCAGGCGGCTCGCGGCATCGCGCAGGCCGGCGACCAGCAGGGTATCACCGGCAAGACGGAAGTCCTGAAGGACCAGGTCCGCCCTTTCGGGCACGATCACTTCCCAGTTTTCCTCGCGGGGATCGGCCAGGTCCACCACTACCACGCGATAGCATGGGGCCTGATAGTTGGTCAGGAGGTACAGCCGGTCGCCTGCCACCTGGGGGTGGAATACGGCGTCCTTCCCTACCGTTACCGGGGAGAAGGCTTTCTCACCCTCCCGCCGCACGTAGATGTCGGCGCGCGACCAGCCGTGATGGACCGTGAGCACGAGATACGCCCCGTCTTCCGATCGCGCCAGGTCATACATCTCTTCCCGGGGTCGGCCCTCGCCGTACACCAGCTCATCGTCCGACCAGTCGTCGCCCAGACGGTGATGGAAGACGCGACGATGGTAATTCTCCTCGCCCGGGGGGACGGTGCCGGGGAGCGGGTACCGCGTGTAGAGGAACCCCGCTTCGTCGAGGTCCCAGGCGAGGCTGGCATAGCGCGTCCGCGGGATGCGGTCGGCCAACCGCTCACCCGTGTCGACCCGCATCACCTGGAGCACGCTCCACTCGTCGCCCTCCCGGGACAGACCGAAAGCGACCAGTCCGCCGCTGGGCGACGCATGCCACCAGTCCAGGGATACCATCCCCGAGGAGTCATCCCGGCCCGGATCGACGAGCACCCGGGCGGCGCCGTCGCTTGCCAGGTCCCGCATCCATAGTGCCGGCTGGTCCTGGCCGGCCGTCCGGAAGGTGTAGAATACGCGGCGGCCCCGCACCACGGCGGAGCCCACGGTATCCGCGTTCAGCAACCGCTCCAGTTCCTGCCGAAAGGCCTGGCGCTCGGGCAGCGAACCGAGCACCGTCTCGGTGTAGGCATTCTGCTCCGCCGTCCACCGGTCCACTTCCTCGCCGTCGTTTTCCAGCCAGCGATAGGGGTCGACGATGCGCGTGCCATGGATCTCCTCGACCGCTTCCTCGCGCCGGGTGGCGGGAGGACCCGGATGCCGGGTTCGGGACATGGTCTCACCTGCCAGTGCGAAAATGGAATCACGATCAGGGTCGCGGCCTCGCAGGGCGGGTTCGGAACCCGCCCCTACAAGAATGTGGCCGTCGCCGTGCCCATGGTCGTCCTCGCGGTCACGGTCGTGCCCATGGTCGTCCTCGCGGCCCCGGCCACCCTCCTGCGCACCGTCGTGGCCGTTGCCCTGTAGCGGCGGGTTCGAAATCCGCCCCTACAACGAGATCGAATTCAGCCTGCCGCGGCAAGACTCCTCCTCCGGGCAAGAGGAGTTTGCCGCTCGCCGTAGAAGGCAAATAAAGAAGGAAGGGGTGGGGAGGGATAGCATAGCGAAGGCCGCTAATGCTGCCTGAACTGCCGGATGGCATCGAGGGGTTAGTCGATTCGAGGAGGGGACCGGATATGGCCGAGAAGCGGTACAAGCTGACGCGGACACGGGAGATCGAAGGGTTCCAGCACGCGAAGGACGACTACTGGATGCAGCCGCTCGTGTTCGGCAAGAACATCTTCACCTACAAGGCGTCCGTGCCGCCGGGTGGTTTCATGCCTCCCCATGATGACGGCGGCCACGAGAACGAGCTATCCTTCTACATGCTCCAGGGCGAATTGGAGATGACCATCGATCGGGAAGTGTTCAAGGCGGTGCCGGGCGATGCCATCCACATCCATCCCATGGCCGCGCTGGGCGTGAATAACCGGGGGAAGACCGTTGCCAGTTTCCTCTTGACCTTCTACCCCAGTCCCACGGGAGCCTTCAGTTCGCTGGAGGCGATGCGCAAGCGGTGGGCCGAGAAGGCTCCTCAGTCGGTCAAGTCGGCTGCGGAGATGGAGGCTCTCGCCAAGAAGTGAACAAGAGGTCACCTTGCCGGGAATCGCGAAAGCTATGACCGGCGGTGACGATGGACGTGCGGGCCGGTAAGGTACTGGTGACCGCGGTGCAAATCGAGGCGCGGGTCAGGGAAATGGCCGAGGAAATCTCGCGGGACTATGCGGGACGGGAGCCGCTGCTGGTTGGGGTACTCACGGGCGCCTTCGTCTTCCTCGCCGATCTGGCCCGCCGCCTGACCATCCCCGTTGACATTGACTTCCTTACTGTTGCCAGCTATGGCCCAGGAACCCGCTCTTCCGGCGAGGTTCGCATCTTGAGGGACCTCGAAGGCAGCGTGACCGCCCGAGACCTCCTCCTGGTAGAAGACATCGTGGACAGCGGCTTGACCTTGAAATGCCTGTTGGACTGCATCGCGGCCAGGCGGCCTGCCAGTTTGCGTACGTGCGTGCTCCTGGACAAGCCGTCACGGCGCCGGACGCCGGTCACCCTGGATTACGTCGGCTTCCAGGTGCCCGATAGCTTCGTGGTCGGTTACGGACTGGACCACGCCGGGCGCTACCGGCATTTGCCTGATATACTGGCCTTGGACGGCGAGGAAGACGCGGAGGGATAGCGGCGTGCGCGACCGGGAGCTTGCCCTGATCATCGATTTCGGCGCCCAGTACAATCAGTTGATCGCCCGCCGGGTGCGGGAGGCCAGCGTATACTGCGAGGTGTTGTCCCCGGACGTGCCGGCAGCGGACATCCTCGGGCGCCGCCCCCGGGCGGTGATCCTCACCGGCGGTCCCGCCAGCGTGTACTCCCCTGGCGCTCCGAGCATCGACCCGGCCTTGCTGCGGGCGGGTATCCCCGTGCTGGGCATCTGCTACGGCATGCAGCTGATGGCCAAATTGCTGGGCGGAGAGGTGGGTGGCGGGCAGCAAGGGGAGTACGGGGGGGCCACGCTGGAGGCCGTCCAATCGTCTCCCTTGCTGGAGGGGATCGAGCCGGACGCCCGCGTGTGGATGAGTCATGGCGACCGGGTGGAACGCGTGCCGCCGGGCTTCCGCGTGCTCGCGCGGACGGCGCGTTCGCCGGTGGCGGCGATGGGCGATGCATCGGGCAAGCTGTGGGGCGTGCAGTTCCACCCGGAGGTAGTGCATACGCCGGGCGGGCGGAGAGTCCTCGAGAACTTCCTCTACACTATCGCCGGTTTCGGCGGCGACTGGACCGTCAGTTCGTTCGTCGAGGACAGCGTCAAGGGAATCGCCCGGCAGGTGGGCGACGGCCGGGCGGTGGCCGGGCTGTCGGGAGGCGTCGATTCGGCGGTGGCCGCGGCGCTGGTGGCCCGGGCGATCGGCGATCGGTTGACCTGCATTTTCGTCCAACACGGCCTGCTGCGCGAAGGCGAAGCCCGAGCCGTGCCGGCGGCTTTCTCCCAGCGAGAACGCGGCCGTCTGGTGACGGTGGACGCCGAGGACCGCTTCCTCGATGCTCTGCGAGGGGTGCGCGATCCCGAGCGCAAACGGAGGATTATCGGCGAGACTTTCATCCGGGTGTTCGAGGAAGAAGCGCGCAAACTGGGGCGCGTCGACTTCCTGGTGCAGGGCACCATCTACCCCGATGTGATCGAGAGCGGGCGGCACGGAGCGGCCTTGATCAAGACCCACCACAACGTTGGCGGCCTGCCCGAGCGCCTCGACCTCGCGCTCGTGGAACCGCTGCGGGACCTGTTCAAGGATGAAGTGCGGCGGGTAGGCGCCGAACTGGGTTTGCCCCGCGATCTGCTGGCCCGGCATCCGTTCCCCGGCCCCGGCTTGGCCGTGCGAGTGCTGGGGGCAGTCAGCCGGAGACGCCTGGCCGTATTGCGGGCGGTAGACCATATCGTCACCGAGGAGATCACCCGGGCCGGGTGGTATGATCGGCTGTGGCAGGCCTTCGCCGTGCTGCTGCCGGTGCGCAGCGTGGGGGTGAAGGGAGACCGGCGCAGTTACGGGCAGGTCGTCGTCTTGCGGGCGGTGGAGAGCGCCGACGCCATGACCGCCGACTGGGCCAGGTTGCCCTTCGACCTCTTGGACCGGATCTCGCGCCGGGTGGTGGACGAGGTGCCGGCCGTCAGCCGGGTGGTCTATGACATCAGTTCCAAACCGCCGGCAACCATCGAGTGGGAATGAGGGGTGCTCGATGCTGGAACGTTACTCCCGCCCTGCCCTGAGGCAGCTGTGGTCGGACGAGAGCCGTTACCGGCGTTGGCTGGACGTCGAACTGGCCGCCTGCGAAGCCTGGGCCGAACACGGCGCGTTGCCGGCCGACGCCGTCCGCCGACTGGTGGAGAAGGCCCGCTCGCTGCCGATCGACCAGGATTTCGCCGTCCGCGTGGCGACCATCGAGACCGTGGTCAAGCACGATGTGATCGCCTTCACCACCGCCCTGTCCGAACGCCTGGGCGAGGAAGGCCGGCTCGTCCACTACGGCCTGACTTCCTACGACGTCGTGGATACCGCCCTGTCCTCGCTGCTGGTCGAGGCCATGGACATCATCCTGGCCGGGCTGGAGGGGTTGCGGGCAGCCGTTGCCCGCCGGGCCCGGGAACACCGGGACACGCCCATGGTGGGACGCACCCACGGCGTGCACGCCGAGCCGATCACCTTCGGGTTGAAGCTGGCCGTGTGGTATGCGGAACTGGGTCGACATCGCGAACGGCTCCTCGCCGCCCGCGAGGGGATGCGCGTGGGCAAGCTGTCGGGGGCGGTGGGCACTTACGCGCATGTACATCCGGCAATCGAAGCCGGAGTATGCCGTCGGCTGGGCTTGCGCCCCGCGCCCGCCAGCACCCAGGTGCTCGGCCGCGACCGGCATGCCGCGTATATCACGGCTCTGGCCATCCTCGCCGGAGGGATAGACGGCTTCGCCACCGATCTCCGGGGGCTGGCCCGCACGGAAGTCGGGGAAGTGGAGGAACCCTTCGCCCTGGGCCAGAAAGGTTCTTCCGCCATGCCCCACAAACGCAATCCCATCGTTTGCGAGCAGATGGCCGGCCTGGCCCGGGTGGTCCGGGGCCACGCCGGAACCGCCCTGGAGAACGCCCTCCTCTGGCATGAACGGGATATCTCCAACAGCTCGGCCGAGCGGATCGTCCTGCCCGACGCGACCGCCATCGTCGACTACATGGTGTATCGCTTCACCGCGGTGGTGGAGGGGATGCGGGTCTACCCCCAGCGCATGCTGGAGAACCTCGAGGCCACGGGCGGCCTCATCTACTCCCAGCCCTTGCTGCTGGCCCTGGTTGCCTCGGGGATGAGCCGCGAGGATGCCTACGCGCGGGTGCAGGCTCACGCCGCCGAGGCGGGGGCGGGCGGCCGGCCCTTCCGGGAAGGCGTGGAGGCCGACCCCGACATCGCCCGCCGGTTAGGCCCCGAAGGCATTGCGGCCGCCTTCGACTGGCGGCGGCAACTGGTCCATGTCGCCGATATCTTCCGGCAGGTGGGGCTGGAAGGGGGTGGGGGCAGTGACCCGGCTCCTGTATGAGGGGAAGGCCAAGCAGGTCTTCGCGACCGATGACCGGGACGTCGTGCGGATCCACTTCAAGGACGAGGCCACCGCTCTCGATGGGAAGAAGCGAGGGACCATCGAGGGCAAGGGGGCGGTGAACGCCCGGGTGAGCGCCGTGCTCTTCGAATACCTGGCCGGCCGGGGCGTGGCCACGCATTACCTGGGCAGGGCGGGCGACCGGGACCTCCTGGCCCGCCGGGTGACCATCATCCCCCTGGAAGTCGTGGTCCGCAATGTGGCGGCAGGCAGCCTGGCCAAGCGGCTGGGCTGGGAAGAAGGCCGGCCGGTGGCTCCTCCCATCGTCGAGCTGTACCTGAAGGACGACGCCCTCGGCGATCCGCTGATCAATCATTACCACGTGCGGGCCCTCGCCGTGGCCACCGACGGTGAGCGGCAGCGCCTGGAGGAGACGGCCCTGGCGGTGAATGGCCTGCTGGGCCCCTTCCTGCTGAGGAAGGGTCTACGATTGATCGACTTCAAGCTGGAATTCGGACGCGACGCCGGCGGCGATATCTTGCTGGCGGATGAGCTGTCGCCGGATACTTGCCGGCTCTGGGATAGCGACAGCGGATACCGGATGGACAAAGATCGCTTCCGCCGCGACCTGGGCGGCGTCGCCGACGCCTACCAGGCGGTATTGCGGCGGCTGGAAGGCGGGGAGAGCGATGCGGTGGCGGGCGCGGGTCGTGGTGACCCTCAAGCCGGGAGTGCTTGACCCTCAAGGGGAGGCGACCCGGAAGGCGCTGAACGGGGTGGGCTTCGCCGGCGTGGAGGATGTCCGGGTCGGCAAGTTCCTGGAGGTGGAACTCGAGGCGGCATCCCGGGAGGCGGCGGAAGAGATGATCGGCGAGATGTCGCGCCGGTTGCTGGCCAACCCGGTCCTGGAGGAGTTCCGGTACGAACTCGGGAGCCGCTAGGCGGCAGGAGGTATCCCCTTGCGCTTCGGAGTGGTCGTGTTCCCCGGGTCCAACTGCGAGCGGGACTGCTTCCACTGGGTGGAGCAAGTAGCGGGGCGGCCGGCCCTCCCCATCTGGCACGGCCAGGCCGACCTCGGCGGCGTGGACTGCGTGATCTTGCCCGGAGGCTTCTCCTACGGCGACTACTTGCGTCCCGGGGCCATCGCGCGCCTCTCGCCGGTCATGCGCGCCGTCCAGGAGCATGCGGCCGCGGGCGGACTGGTGCTCGGCATATGCAACGGGTTTCAGATCTTGTTGGAAGCCGGGTTGCTGCCCGGGGCCGTCCTCCGCAACCGGAGCCTGAAGTTCGAGTGTCGTGACGTGTTCCTCCGGGTCGAGGACGGGGGAACGCCCTTCACCCGTTCCTGCCGCCCGGGACAGGTGATCCGGTTGCCCATCAAGCACGCGGACGGCAACTACCGTACGGCGGCCGCGGGAGGGGATGCTCCCCCCCGGGTCCTGTTCCGTTACTGCGAGGCGGACGGCCGCATCACCGCCGGAGCCAACCCCAACGGCGCCCAGGATAACATCGCCGGGCTGGCAAACCGCCGGGGAAACGTCGTCGGTCTCATGCCCCATCCCGAAGTGAGCGCGGAACCGGTGCTGGGAGGCACGGACGGACGGCTCCTCTTGACCTCCGCCCTCGATCATTGGAAGGAGCAGGGTGAGTGCTAGGCGATCGACCATGGGAAGCGGTGGGACTGACGGCCGAGGAATACCGGCGGTGCCGGGACTTGCTGGGGCGGGATCCCAGTCCGGTGGAACTCGGCATGTTCGGCGTCATGTGGTCCGAGCATTGTAGCTACAAGTCGTCCAAATTGCACCTGTCCCGGCTGCCGTCGGCAGGGCCGGGGGTGCTGCAGGGGCCGGGCGAGAACGCCGGCGTGGTGGACCTGGGGGATGGCCTGGCGCTTGCGTTCAAGATCGAGTCCCACAACCATCCCTCGGCCATCGAACCGGTCCAGGGGGCTGCGACCGGCGTCGGGGGTATCCTCCGCGACATCATCACCATGGGAGCCTATCCCATCGCCATCTTGGACTCGCTGCGTTTCGGGCCCATCGACCAGCCGCGCAACCGTCATCTCCTGGCGGGCGTGGTGACCGGGGTGGGATGGTACGGCAACTGCTTCGGCTGCCCCACGGTGGGGGGCGAGGTGTACTTCGAGCCGGTCTATGCCGGCAATCCCCTGGTGAACGCGTTCTGCGCCGGCGTCGTGCGGCGGGACGAGATCGTCCGCGGGCAGGCCCAAGGGCCCGGCAATCCGGTATTGCTGGCCGGGGCGAGGACCGGACGGGACGGCATCCATGGCGCCAGCCTGCTCGCTTCCCGGGAGTTCGACGAGCGGGCGGAAGCGATGCGGCCTTCCGTGCAGGTGGGAGATCCTTTCCTGGGCAAGCTGCTGCTGGAAGCGTGTCTCGAGGCCAGGGCGACCGGTTCCCTGGTGGGGATGAACGACCTGGGCGCGGCCGGGCTCACCTCGGCCTCGGCGGAGACGGCGGCCCGGGCGGGGACCGGCATCGAGCTGAATCTGGACCGGGTGCCCCGCCGCGAACCGGGCATGTCGGCCTATGAAGTCATGCTCTCCGAGTCGCAGGAGCGGATGCTGCTCATCGTGAGGCCGGGCGCGGAGCAAGCCATGATCGACATCTTCACCCGCTGGGGCCTCGAGGCGGCGGTGATCGGGCAGGTCACGGCGGACGGGTGCATCCGGGTGCGCGAAGGCGGGCGGGTGTTGGCGGAAGTGCCCGCGGCGGCGCTGACCCGGGAAGCGCCGGCATACTCCCGTCCGGCGCGGCCGGCGGCCCGTCCGGTTCTGGATCTGACCCGCATTCCCGACCTGACCATGGCGGATGTGGGGCCGACCTTGCGCCGGCTGCTCGGCTCTCCCGACCTCGGGTGCCGGGAATGGGTCTACCGGCAATACGACCAGCTGGTCGGGGCGAATACCGTGTTGCGTCCGGGGTCGGACGCGGCCGTATTGCGGCTCAAAGGGCGCCCGGGCGGCATTGCTTTGGCCGTGGACGGAAACGGGCGGCACTGCTACCTCGATCCCCGGACCGGGGGAGCGCTGGCGGTGGCGGAAGCGGCCCGCAACGTGACGGTCAGCGGGGCGCGGCCGGTGGCCCTGACCAACTGCCTCAACTTCGGCAATCCGGAGCGGCCGGAGATCATGTGGGAGTTCCAAGAGGTCATTGAAGGCATGGCCGCCGCCTGCCGGGCGCTGGGTACGCCGGTTACCGGCGGCAATGTCAGCTTCTATAACGAGACTCTAGGCGAGAACATCTACCCCACGCCGGTGGTGGGCATGGTGGGCTTGCTCGACGATATCGGCCATGCGACCGGCCAGGGGTTTTGCGAGGCGGGCGATCGGATCGTGCTGCTGGGCGAGACCGGTGGCGACCTCGGCGGCAGCGCGTATCTGAAGATCTGCCATGGAGTGGTGGGGGGGCCGCCGCCCGCGTTGGATCTCGACGCCGAGCGGAAGGTCCAGGCCTGTTGCCGTGAAGCAATCCGGGCCGGCCTGGTGCGGTCGGCCCACGACTGCGCCGACGGGGGATTGGCCGTGGCTCTGGCCGAATCGGCCCTGACCGCCCGGGAAGGGGCGCGCGGGTTCACGGTGGATCTCGCCGCCGTCCCCGTGCGGGGAGTTCTCCGGCTCGACGGTCTGCTGCTGGGAGAGACGCCTTCCCGGATCGTGGTCACCGCCGCCGCGGCGGCCCTCCCCGGCCTGCGGGAATTGGCGGCGCGGCACGGGGTAGCCGCGGGGGTCCTGGGACAGGTTACCGACGGCCGGCTGGCCATGCGACGGGGAGACGCGATCGTCCTCGACGAGGCGACTGACGGGTTGGCGGCGATATGGAAGGGGGCAATCCCGTGCGCGATGGGCGAGCAGGGATAGCCGATCAGTGCGGGGTGTTCGGCATCGGCTTTCATCCCGAAGCGGCGGGGTTGACCCACTACGCCCTGTACGCGCTCCAGCACCGGGGCCAGGAGTCCTGCGGGATCGTGGCTTCGGGCGAAAAGGGCATCGAGGTCCACCGGGGCATGGGTCTGGTCTCCGATGTCTTCGACCCGGCCTCGCTCGCGCGTCTGGGCCGCGACTCGGACCTGGCACTGGGTCACGTCCGCTACTCCACGGCCGGATCGAGTTCGCTGGCCAACGCCCAGCCCCTCCTCGTCCGGTACCGGCGGGGTCCCTTGGCCCTGGCTCACAACGGCAACCTGGTGAATGCCGGGGTCCTGCGGGCGGAACTTGAGGCTGCCGGCTCCATATTCCAGACGGCGCTGGACACGGAGGTGATCGCCCACCTCGTAGCCCGGCTGGCCGACGGCGGGCCGGAGACCGCTCTGGCCGCCAGCCTGGCCCGGGTGCGCGGCGGTTATGCGTTGCTCGCCCTCACCGGCCGCAAACTGATCGGGGTGCGCGACCCCAACGGCATCCGGCCGCTGGCCCTGGGCCGTCTCGGCGACGCCCAGGTGATGGCTTCGGAATCCTGCGCGTTCGATACCGTGGGTGCCCGTTTCGTGCGCGAGATCGAGCCGGGAGAGATGGTGGTCGTGGACGAGGACGGCATCCGGTCGACCCGGGCCCTGCCGGCCGGCCGGCCCGCCTTCTGCGTCTTCGAGTTCATCTACATAGCCCGGCCCGACTCCGACCTGATGGGCTTGAACGTGCATGCCGTGCGCAAGGAACTGGGCAGACGGCTGGCCGAGCGCTGTCCCGCCCCGGCGGACATGGTGACGGGCGTGCCCGATTCCAGCCTATCGGCCGCATCCGGCTACGCGGAAGCGGCGGGCATCCCGTACGAGATGGGGCTGGTCAAGAACCGCTACATCGGCCGCACCTTCATCCAGCCGAGGCAGGAAGAGCGCGAACTCGGCGTCACCCTCAAGCTGAACCCCCTGCGGAAGGTGGTGGCCGGCCGGCGCGTGGTCCTCGTGGACGACTCGATCGTCCGCGGGACGACGTCCCGCCACATCATCCGCATGCTCCGCGAGGCGGGGGCGCGCCAGGTGCACCTCCGGATCGCCTCGCCCCCCTACCGCTGGCCCTGCTATTATGGGATCGACACTCGATCCCGCGGCGAGTTGGTGGCGGCGGGCCGCGACCCCGAGGCGGTGCGGCAACTGGTCGGCGCGGACAGCCTGGAGTATCTGGCGCTCGAGGACCTGGTGGATGTGATCGGCGCCGGGTCGGGCTTTTGCCTCGCCTGCCTGGACGGCGACTACCCGGTGCCGGTGGAGGGGGAGGACGGCCATGGATGCTGACCGCGGATTGACCTACCGGGAGGCGGGAGTGGACATCGAGGCGGGCGATGAGGCGGTCCGCCGCATCAAGCATCTGGCCGCCTCCACCAACGTCCCCGGGGTGCTGGGCGGGATCGGGGGCTTCGGCGGGCTGTTTCACCTGGCCTCCGGCCGGTGGCGGGACCCCGTGCTGGTGGCCGGAGCGGACGGCGTGGGGACCAAGCTGAAGATCGCGTTCGCCCTGGATCGCCATGACACGGTGGGCATCGATGCCGTGGCCTACTGCGTCAACGATGTCATCGTTCAGGGCGCGGAGCCCCTGTTCTTCCTCGACTATATCGGCCTGGGGAAACTCGAGCCCAGTCTGGTGGAAGCGATCGTCCGAGGTGTGGCCGAGGGTTGCCGCCGGGCGGGTTGCGCGCTGCTGGGCGGCGAGACGGCCGAGTTGCCCGGCCTTTACCGCCCGGGGGAATACGATCTGGCGGGATTCTGCGTGGGCGCGGTAGAGCGGGCGGCGATCATCGACGGCCGCTCGGTGCGGCCGGGGGACGCTATCGTGGGGATCGGCTCCACCGGCCTGCAGTCCAGCGGCTTCTCGTTGGTCCGGGAAGTGCTGCTGAACCGGGCGGGCCTGCCTCTGGAACAGCACTTCCCCGAACTAGGCCGGACCCTGGGCGAGGAACTGCTGGAGCCCACGGGGATCTATGCCCGGCCGCTCCTGGCGGTCGCCCGCGAATTCGAGCTGCGGGCCGCCGCCAACATCAGCGGCGGCGGCTTGCCCGGCAACGTCCCGCGGGTGCTCCCGGCGGGCACCCGTGCCCGGATCCGCCGGGGCAGCTGGCCGACCCAGCCCATTTTCGACCTGATCCGGCGGCGGGGACGCATCGAGGAGCAGGAGATGTTCCGCACCTTCAACCTGGGCATCGCCATGGTCCTGGTGGTGCCGGCGGACGCGGCCGACGCCGTCTGCCGGCGGCTCCATGACCTGGGGGAGCGCGCCCATCTCATCGGCGAGATCATCGCCGGCGAGGGAGACCCGGAGGTGGTGCTGGCTTGACCCTCAACCTGGGGGTATTGGCCTCGGGCCGGGGCAGCAACCTCGAAGCCATCCTGCGGGCGGAAGCCCACGGGGGATTCCCGGCCGGGGTGGCCGTGGTGATCAGCGACTGCCCCGGGGCCGGAGCGCTCGAGGTGGCCCGCCGCCAGGGCGTACCGGCGTTCTGCCTTGAACCGGGCCGCGACGGCCGGGACGCCTTTGAGGCGCGGATCGTCTCGTGCCTGGAACGACATCGCGTCGACCTCGTGTGCCTGGCCGGATTCATGCGGGTGGTGGGGCCGGTGCTGCTCGGGCGGTACCCGGGCCGCATCCTCAACATCCATCCTTCGCTGTTGCCCGCCTTTCCCGGCCGCGACGCCCAGCGACAGGCCTGGGAGCACGGCGCGAAGGTCACCGGCTGCACGGTCCATTTCGTGGACGAAGGCGTCGACACCGGGCCGATCATCCTCCAGCGGGCCGTGGCGGTCGGCGAGGAGGACGACCCGGAAGCGCTGGCCGCCCGCATCCTCCAGGAGGAGCATGCGGCCTATCCCGAGGCGATCCGGCTGCTGGCCGAGGGCAGGTTGACGATCGCGGGGCGGCGGGTGATAGTCGCCGCGCCAGGCAGCGGGGGCGAGGGGGGAGCGCGGTGCGGCGGGCTTTATTGAGCGTGGCCGACAAGACCGGATTGGCGAGTCTGGCCCGGGGCCTGGCGCAGCAAGGGATGGAAGTCGTCTCCACCGGCGGCACGGCGGCCTTCCTCAGCGGACTCGGGCTTCGCGTGCGGACGGTGAGCGAGGTGACCGGCTTCCCGGAGATCCTGGACGGCAGGGTGAAGACCCTGCACCCGCGGATCCACGCCGGCCTGCTGGCGCGGCGCGACCGCCCGGAACACATCCAGCAACTCCAGCAGCATGGCATCGAACCCTTCCACGTGGTCGCGGTGAATCTGTACCCCTTCCGGCAGGCTGCTTCCGTCCCCGAGGCAAGCCTGGAGAAGGTGCTCGAGGAGATCGACATCGGGGGGCCGGCGCTGCTGAGGGCCGCGGCCAAGAACTATCGCGACGTGCTGGTGGTCTGCGACCCTGCCGACTATCCCGAAGTGCTCGCGGCCGGCGCCGACCCGCCTGCCGCGCTCCGTTACCGGCTGGCGGTCAAGGCCTTCCAGCACACCGCCTTCTATGACGCGGCGATCGCCGAGTGGCTCGGGCGGCGGGAAGACCGGCCGCCCGTGCCCTTCCCGGCCGAGCTGACCCTCGCCTTTCAGCTCCACAGCACCTTGCGCTACGGCGAGAATCCGCACCAGCGGGCGGCGGTGTACGGCGACGTCTTCCCCGGGCCGGGGTCGCTGGTCCGAGCCAGGCAACTGGGCGGCAAAGAACTCTCCTACAATAACCTGAACGATGCCGGCTGTGCGTGGGAGCTGGCGCGGGAGTTCTCCGAGCCGGCGGTGGCGGCGGTGAAACACGCCACCCCTTGCGGCGTCGCCATCGGCCGGGGACTGGAGGAGGCTTTCGGGAAGGCCCAGGCTGCCGACCCGATTTCCATCTTCGGCGGCGTGGTCGCCCTGAATCGGACGGTGAACGCCGCGGCGGCCCGCGCCCTCGCCGGCATCTTCCTGGAAGTGGTCGTGGCCCCCGGTTACGAGGCCGAGGCCCGGGAGATCCTGGCCGAGCGGCGGGACCTCCGGGTGCTGCAGGTGGAGCCGGGCGTGCCCCGGCCGCGACTGGACTTCCGCCCCGTGCCCGGAGGCGCATTGTTGCAGGAAGCGGACCTGACGGCCGTCGACCCGGACAGGTGGCGCCAGGTCACCGCCCGTCCCGCCACCCCGGCGGAACTCGCCGATCTGGTCCTGGCCTGGCGGGTGGTGCGGTCCGTGCGCTCCAACGCGATCGTGCTGGCCCGGGAGGGGGCGACCACCGGCATCGGCGGCGGACAGACTTCGCGCATCGGCGCGGCCCGGATCGCCATCGCCACGGCCGAGGCGGCCGGCAGGGCAACCGGGTCGGTCATGGCTTCCGACGCCTTCTTCCCTTTCCCCGACGTGGTCGAGGCCGCCGCGGCGTGCGGCGTGACCGCCATCGCCCAGCCCGGCGGGTCGCTGCGGGACGGCGATTCCATAGCCGCCGCCGATCGCCATGGCCTGGCGATGCTGTTCACCGGCGTCCGGCATTTCCGTCACTAGGTCGTGCGGGAGGTGGCGACGTCCTGAAAGTGCTGGTGGTGGGCAGCGGCGCCCGCGAGCATGCGCTGGCCTGGAAAATTGCCTCCAGCCGGCGGCTGTCCAGGCTGTACTCTCTTCCCGGCAACCCCGGCCTGTCGGAACTGGGGGAACTGCTGCCGGGCGACCCCGAGGACATCGAGGCGGTGGCCGCGACCGCAGTCCGCCTGGACATCGACCTGACGGTGGTGGGGCCGGAAGGACCGCTGGTGAAGGGCATCGCCGATGCCTTCCGCCGCCGGGGGTTGCGCCTGTTCGGACCGACGGCCGCCGCCGCCCGCCTCGAGGGGAGCAAGATCTTCACCCGGCGCCTGCTGGCGCGACTGGGCGTGCCCGGTCCGGCCCACGCCGTATTCGACGACCCGGCGGCGGCATTCGCGTATGTAGAGCGCTATCGCCGCCCGGTCGCCGTGAAGGCCGACGGGCTGGCGGCGGGGAAGGGCGTATTGATCGCCCGGGAAGTCGAGGCGGCGCGGGCGGCGGTGTCCAGCTGCATGGTAACCCAGACACATGGTGACGCCGGGTCGCGGGTGGTCATCGAGGAGCTGCTATCGGGCGAAGAAGTGTCCGCCCTGGCGCTGGTCGACGGCAGGCGGGCCTTGCAGTTGCCGTCGGCCCGGGACTACAAGCGAGCCGGCGACGGCGACCGGGGCCCCAACACCGGGGGGATGGGGGCCTTTTCTCCCTCGCCCGCCTATACGGCGGAAATGGCCGGGCAGGTACAGACGGTCGTGTTCGATCCCGTGGTGCGGGCCATGGACCAGGAGGAGGGCGCCAGCTTCCGGGGCGTGCTGTATGCGGGGCTCATGCTCACCCGGGATGGGCCAAAGGTCCTCGAGTTCAACGTGCGCCTGGGCGATCCGGAGGCCCAGGTCATCCTGCCCCGGCTCGAAGGCGACTTCCTCGACCTGCTCGAGGCGGCGATCGACGGGCGGCTCGACCAGGTGAACCTCACCATCCGTCCCGGGGCTTGCGTGTCGGTTGTCCTTGCCTCCCCCGGCTACCCGGGGGACTGTCCCCGCGGGCTCTCCATCACCGGCGTGGACCGGGCGGCAGCATTGCCCGGCGTGATGGTCTTCCAGGGTGGCACGGCCCGCGACCCGGCGGGCCGGCTGGTTACGGCGGGCGGACGGGTGCTGGCCGTCACCGCGCTGGGGGATACCCTGGCCGAGGCGTCCGCCCTCGCCTATGAGGCAGCGGCCCACATCGCCTTTCCCGGGATGCAGTTTCGCCGGGACATCGCCGGTCCTGCGGCCGGGGAGAGGAACTGACGATGAAGGCGCGCCGCATCGCCGTCACAGGGATGATCGCGGGCCTCTATGCCGCGTTGACCTACGCGCTCGGGGCCGTTGCCTATCTGCCCCACCAGATTCGCTTCGCCGAGGCCCTGGCGGTCTTGCCCTATCTGACCCCCCTCGCCATCCCCGGGCTCACCCTCGGCACTTTCCTGGCCAATCTGGGCAGCCCCCTCGGCTGGATCGACTGGGTGTTCGGCACCCTGGCCACCCTGGTCGCGGCCATCCTGACCCGGCATGCACCCCACCGGCTGCTGGCGCCCCTGCCGCCGGTCGTGGTGAATGCGGTCGTCGTGGGCTATTACCTTGCGGCCATCCTCGACCTGCCGTTCGCGGCCACGGCCGGCCAGGTCTTCCTCGGGCAGATGGTGGCCTGCTACGTAATAGGGTATCCCCTGTTGACCTTCCTGGCCGGCCGTCCCTCGCTGGTCCGCCGCTTGCGCGGTCAGACATGATCCGGTCCATCCCCCGGGCAGGCTGTCCTGTGGGGAGGGGTGGCGGACGTGAACGGGTTGGACAAGATCTTCGTGGTTGCGGTCCTGCTAGCGGTAGCGGCCGGCGGGGGCGGGTGTCCCCGGCAGCCTTCGCCCGCCGATGAGGCGCGGGTGCGCGAGATCGTGCGGGACGAATTGCGGACCGGCCGGGCGGAGGCGGTGATCGAGCAACTCGCCCGGGAAGCGGGCATTGAATCGCTCGTGGAGGAGTCGCTGGCGTCCCCGGCCGTGCAGGCCCGGCTGGCGCGCATGGTGGAAGATTTCCTGGGTTCCCCCGATGGGCAAGCGAGCCTCAGTTCACAGGTGGAAGAGCTTCTGGGTACGCCGGAAGTCCAAGCCGCGCTGTCCGACGCGCTTCGCCAGGAGTTGTTGCGCCTGATCGGGCAAGGCGGTGGGGGCGGCTGACCGTATTTTCGCTGTAGGGGCGGGTTCCGAACCCGCCCCTACGGTGGGCCGGCCCGATTCCGCATCGGCGGTCCGGTCGCGCCCCACTGGCCGGGTCGCATCGGCGCCGGCCGGGTCATTATGGTTGGAAGCTGATGATGTCGATCGACGGGTGGCAGGAATAGGGAAGTGACTCATGGAAGAATATTACGGGGGCACCCCCGCTTGTTTGCATCGGGTGGTTGAAGTGAGGTCCGATCGGTTCGGCAGATCGAATTACTCACGGCGACGAAACCTGATGGGAGGTGAAAAGGATGCGCAGGGTGCTCTGGTTCTTGCTGGCATTGCTGGTGCTCGGTACGGCCGCCACGGCCAACCTGGGCCTTCCCTGGATCTAGGCGTCCTGACCTGCGCCCGAAGATCGGCAACTGAATGGGCCGGCCGGGGTGGAAGGTGAGCGTGCGGTTGAAACACCGGGGTCCGTTCGAGCGCTACCTGGATATCCTGGCCATCCTAGGAATGTGCGTCTTACTGGGCGCGTTGGCGAACACCGGCGGAGGTGCCCTCTCTGTCCTCGGGTTGTTCGGACTCCTCACGGCCGTAGCAGAACTCGGCCAGGTGCGGCTATGGCCGGGGCACGGCGTGTCGCTGGGCAGCGGCATAGCACTGACCGCCGGCTATCTCCATGGGACGGCGTCGGCGGGACTGTCCCAGGCTCTGGGCGGCCTGGTGGCGGGACTGGCGATGGGCAGTCCTTCTCGCATCCTGCTGGGGAACGTCGCCATGTTCGTGATATCCGCCACCGCAGCTGCCGCCTGGATGCACTTCCTGGTTGAACGGGGTACTCATGCCTGGCTGAGCGTGGCGGGAGGCTCCGGCCTGTCGCTACTGGTCAACTCGCTGCTAGTGACGGGAGCGTTGGCCCTCGGCCGGCAAGCCCGTTTCTTCCGCACCTGGGGGCACATCAACCTGGTGAGCGCCCCCTGGCAACTGCTCAGCTTCGGATTGGTGCTGGCCCTGGTGGCAGCCGCTCGGGCCGGAGGGACGGCCTACGTCGCCGGCCTGTGCTTGTTGGCGGTGGCAGCCAACCGGGCCGTACTCCCGGCCTACGCGCGGTGGAGCCGGGTCCGGGCGGTCCGGTCATTGCTGCGCGCGGTGCGGGCTGCGCACGACCGGCAAGGGCACTGCCAACGGGTGTTCCAGTATTCCGCGGCTATCGGTTCCGAAGCCAGGCTATCCCGGCGCGATCAGGAGCGACTCGCTTACGCCGCGCTGCTTCACGAAGTCGGCGTGACCCCGGCGATCGCGAGCCTCATTGCCCAACCGCGTCGGTTGACCGCCGATGAGCTGGCGAGGGTACGGGAGACCACGGTCCAGGGGGCCGCCCGGGTAGCCTCGGTCGCCGCACTCCAGGATGTGGCGGAAGTCGTGTTGCATCATGGCGAGCGGCTCGATGGTCAGGGCTATCCGTCCGGCCTGGCTGGCGATGCCATCGCCTTGCCCGCCAGGGTCCTGGCTGTGGCCAATGCTCTCGACGGCATGACCTCGACGCGGCCGCACCGCTCCTGTCTTAGTCTCGAGCAAGCGCTGGACGAACTCGAGGCCAGGCAGGGGACCCAGTTCTGCCCCCTGGCGGTGACGGCCCTCCGACAGTGTATCGCCCGCCCATCCCCGGGGGTCAAGGAGGCAGCCGACCAGGCCGCCCAGGCCGAGACAGTGTTCGACCGCTTGCAGCGATATGTGGGCGACCGGTCCGACGACGACGGTCGTACCGGCGCCGGCGATGTGTTCGGACTGGTCGCACGGTTGCTCCCCGCCGATCAAGGGACCGCCTCGCTTCACGAGATGGCACAGGTCCTGAGGACGGGACTGGATCTCGAGGAGACGCAGGACCTGGTGTGCCGGACGGCGGCGCGGGTGGCCGGACAGGCGGCCGCCTTGCTGCTGGGAGATGCAGACAGCGGCCGGATGGAGGTGCGCGCGACTCACGGCGTCCGCTGGGACATTCCCGACCTCGACGGCCGGAGTTTCGACGCCCGCTTGGGCTTGTTGGGTCTCGCCTTACAGGAGGGACGGCCGGTCAGTTCGGCCAATGCGGCAGCGGACCGGCGGGCGGGGCGGCCGAATCCGTTCGTCACCCTGGGGATCCGTTCGCTCACCGTCATCCCCTTCCCCAATCGCGGGAAGACCGCGGGGGCGTTGCTGCTATGGGATCGCCGGAAGGGAACCCTGCCGGAACCGGTCCGCCGGACACTGGCGGTC
This sequence comes from Bacillota bacterium, assembly GCA_035477115.1. Taxonomy (GTDB): domain Bacteria; phylum Bacillota; class Sulfobacillia; order UBA995; family UBA995; genus UBA995. The sequence goes on from DATIKW010000019.1 coordinate 21,355, forward strand.
CTGGGACAACAGGCCGCCCTGGTACTGGACAACGCGCGGCTCTTGCAGGAGGCTCGGGAGCAACTGGCCGAGGTGATAGCCGTCAGGAACCTGAACGACCTCGTGCTCAGCAACGTGCCCACCGGCGTCCTGGCGGTCGACCGCGAGGGCATCATCCGGGTGCTCAATCCCGAGGCCGAGCGGATACTGGGCCGCTTCCACCTCCGGCCGGGGGACTCGCTGGAGCGGCTGACGGGCGACTTCCGCCACCTGGCGGCGTTGCTGGTCCACGCGGCGACTCCGGGGCAAGAACGCACCGTGGCGACGCTCAGGGTGACGGATTCCCGAACGGAGTGGTTGCTGGAGACCATGGGCGCGCCGCTGCTCGGCCCGGATGGGGAGGGCGCGGGCGGTGTTGCCCTGTTCCGCGACATTACCGAACGCCACCGACTGGAGGCTCAGCTACTGCATGCGGAAAGGCTGGCGGTGGCCGGGGAACTGGCGGCCGGAGCGGCCCACGAAATCCGCAACCCCATCACCTGCATTCGCGGGCTCGTCCAACTGCTCATGGTGCCGGGGACACCGCCGGAGGTGACCGGGCGGTATCTGGAGATAATCCTGGGCGAGATCGACCGCATCGAAGGCATCACCTGGGATCTGCTGCAGATGTCGCGGTCGCCCGAGTTGGCTGCGGCCCCCGTCGACCTGAATGCGTTGCTCGAGGAGATTTGCATCCTCTTCACGGCCGAGATTGCCATCCGCCAGATCTCGGTGTGCCGCAAGCTGCAGCCGAACCTGCCCGCAGTGCACATCAATCCCGCCCAGTTCAAACAGGTGTTCATGAACATCCTGCACAACGCCATGGAAGCGGTGGGTTCCGGCGGCCGGATTGACGTGTCAACCGCGTACCTGCCTTTGCGAAGGTCGGTGGCGGTCGACATCGCCGATGACGGGCCGGGAGTGCCTGCCGAGATCCGCGATCGTCTGTTCGAGCCCTTCTTCAGCACCCGACCCAACGGGACCGGTCTGGGTCTGGCCGTAAGCGACAGCATCGTCCGCAGCCACGGCGGACAGATTGTCCTCGATAGCGGGCCGGGGCAGGGGACGGTATTCCGGGTGCTGATCCCCGTACGGCCCGCGCCGGCCTCGGAGGTAAAGGGATCGCCCTCGTAGAACCCATGGCCGTTCGCGCGAAGGAGGCCTGTTTCTTTGACCGCCCTGCCCCGCTGCCTGGATCCCGAGGCTCTAGTCGCTGACTTGAATCCCGCCCAACGGGAGGCGGTGCTCCATCCCCGCGGGCCGCTGCTGGTGCTGGCCGGGGCGGGGAGCGGCAAGACTCGCACCCTCACCTGCCGGGTGGCCTACCTGATCGCCTCGGAGCAGGCCCGCCCGGAACAGATCCTGGCCATCACTTTCACCAACAAGGCGGCGGGGGAAATGCGCGAGCGCTTGCGCGGCCTGACCGGCGCAACATCGGCGAAGATGTGGGTGACGACGTTTCACGCGGCCTGTGCGCGTGTCCTTCGCCGGGAAGCCCCGCGCCTGGGTTACTCCCGGGAGTTCAGCATCTATGATGCCGAGGATCAGTCGACATTGGCCAGGCGGTGCCTGGAGGACCTCGACTGGGATGAGCGGCGCTATCCGCCGGCGGCGATGATCGCCGCCGTTAGCCGGGCCAAGAGCGAATTGCTCGATCCGGATGGGGCCTGGGAAGCCGCCCGCGATTACCAGGGCGAGCGGGTGGCCGTGTTCTACCGCCGTTACGCCGAACGCCTCCGGGCGGCCAACGCCCTGGACTTCGACGATTTGCTCGCCTTGACCGTGCGCCTTTTCCGCGAGCAGCCGGGCGTCCTGGACGCCTACCGGGATCGTTTCCGCCAGGTGCTGGTGGACGAATACCAGGACACCAATCACGCCCAGTACGTCCTGGTCAACTTGCTCACGGCTCAGCATCGCGAGCTGTTCGCCGTCGGCGACAACGACCAGAGCATCTACGGTTGGCGGAATGCCGACATCCGCAACATCCTCGAGTTCCAGCGGGACTATCCCGATGCGCGGATCATCCGGCTGGAACAGAACTACCGGTCTACCCGATGGGTGCTCGAACTCGCCAATGCCCTCATAACCAACAACGTCGATCGTTTTCCCAAGCTGCTCTGGACTCAGCGACCGGATGGGGCGCTGCCTCACCTCAGGGTGGCCCAGGACGAGCGCGACGAGGCGGCCGGGGTGGTGCGGCACATGGCCGCCGGGCTCCGGGCCGGGAGGGATCCAGGGTCGTTCGCCGTGTTATACCGCACCCATGCCCAGTCCCGGGTGTTCGAGGAGGAACTGATGCGGGCCGGCGTCGCCTACCAACTCATCGGCGGTGTCAGGTTCTACGAGCGGCGCGAGGTGAAAGATATCCTGGCCTACCTGCGGCTGCTGCTCAACCCCGCCGACGACCTCGCCGCGGAGCGGGTCCTGAACGTGCCGCCGCGGGGGATCGGACCGGCCACCCTGGCGCGGCTGCGGGCCTCCGGGCTGCCCCTGGTCCAGGCATGCGGGATGGAGGCGTGCCGGGATGCGCTGCCGGCACGGACAGCCGAGGCGCTGCGGGAGTTCCACCAACTGCTCTCCACTTTGCGCGGACTGGCCGAGGCGTTGCCGCTAGCCGCGCTGGTCCAGCGGGTGATCGAGGACAGCGGGTACGCGGCGTGGCTGCGCGGTCAAGCGACGGAGGAGGCGGCCGGACGCCTGGAGAACCTCGATGAGTTAGTCTCGCTGGCCGAGAGCTTCGCCCGGGACAGCGACGACCCCTCGCTCGAAGCTTTCCTCGAGCTGACGGCCCTGGTGGCCGACGTGGACGGCCTGAAAGGCGAGGCGGGAGGCGTCGCGCTCATGACCGCCCACAATGCCAAGGGTCTCGAATTCCCCACCGTGTTCATCGTCGGGCTGGAGGACGGCATTTTCCCTCATATTCGCTCACTCGACGACCGCGTCAAACTGGAAGAAGAACGCAGGCTCTTATACGTGGGTCTTACTCGGGCTCAGGATGAGTTGCGCCTCAGTTACGCCCGGGGCCGGACCCGTTTCGGCCGGGCCACGGCGATGGTGCCCTCGCGTTTCCTGGCCGAGTTGCCGCCTCACCTGCTGGAGCGCGAGGAGGCATCCCCGGCCCTGGCCGCGCTGCGGGAACGGCCGGGCCGGCGTCGGCTCGCTGAACCGGCGGCCGCGGACGGACCGGTTGAAGATTTCCAGGCCGGCGACCGGGTCATCCACCCCCGCTGGGGGTTGGGCATGGTGGTGACTTGCCGGGAGGTCGAAGGCGATCAGGAGTTGAAGCTGGCTTTCGCCGGCCTGGGCTTGAAGACCGTGCTGGCGAGCCTCGCCCGGTTGCGCCGGGCATGAGATGGGGGCAGGCCGGCCTCCCCGAACAGGAAAAGCCTGATGGCGGCGTTTTTCAGCTTCACCGAGGTTCTCTACAGCCGGCAGCGGAGGCATTCGGCTCTCGCCTATCTCACCCCCGACGAGTACGAAAGGGAAACACTGCACGCGTGCCGAACCACCGAACGACAGATGGCAAGTTAGATCCACAGTCTGCGGGCGAGTTCCGACAGCTTACTTAAGTTGGTCGACATCGGCAAGAAGATACATCTTGCACCGATGGTGGCTGGCGGCACATTGGGAATCGCTCAACTGGCTCAGGGTCAGTATGTGGCCGCCATTCCGGTCGTCGGCACGGGATCGATGATGACGCTCATCCTCCTCGGTAGGTAGCGTCGCGCAGTTACGAGGCGAAGAGCGATGAGGGCGCCGAGGCCGTATAACAGCCGGATGCACCGGACGAGGTCCGCGCCGGCAACGAACCGCGGCCCTCGCAGCCGATCCGGGCGTTGGACAGCGCAGGTGAGGACGAGATGCAGGTGAACCCGAGACCGTTGCAGGGGGCCTGGGATGACGGTCGGGTTCTGGATCGGCACGTCAGCAGCAGCGAGTTCATCGGGTACAACGAGTATGGACATCCTCAGTTCGACAGCACGCGCACCGAGGTAGGTGAGTTCCTCTATAGGCTGAAGTATCGAGGAGATCAAGCCGCTGTCGGACCCATCGCCCAAGCTGCGTGCGACTTCGTTCGCAGCTGGAACCCTGGGGTTGACGTCATTGTTCCGGCATCGCCCAGTAGGAATCGGGCGGTCCAGCCGCTGTTCCTGATCGCCGATGAACTCGGAAGGTTGCTGGGGCTGCCCGTAGACAAGACGAGCGTGCGAAAGACGAAGGCAACACCCGAACTCAAGAATGTCGACTACGCGCAGCGGGTTGAGTTGCTCAGGGAGGCGCATGATCTTGAAGGCGATAAGCTGCGGGGCCGACGGGTTCTGCTCCTTGATGACCTCTACCAGTCTGGCGCTACGATGAATGCCTTGACGCATCTTCTAAAGGAATTGGGCGGCGCGTCCGCGGTCTTCGCGTTTGCGTTGACCAAGACGGGGAACTGACGATGGAAGCGGTATTTCTCGGCGGTTCACGGCGGATCGCCCGGCTCACCGACGGCATCAGATCCAAGCTAGATGGCCTTATCGAGCGCGGCCTTTGGTTCTTTGTCGGCGATGCCAACGGCGCGGATCGCGCGCTGCAGCAGCATCTGGCAAATCGAGGGTGCGAACGAGTCGTCGTCTACGCGGTAGCTGGATCGCTTCGCAACAACGTCGGACACTGGAAGGTGCACTTCGTCGACCCGCCGAGAGGAGCTCGCGGGTTTGAGCTGTATTCGGCAAAGGACAGGCAGATGGCCAACGATGCGTCGTATGGTTTCATGCTCTGGGACGGAAAGAGTCGCGGAACACTTGAGAATGTCCGCAACCTACTCGCACGACGGAAACCAGTCGCGGTGCACCTTGCCCCGGCGCGTCGCTTCGTGAGTCTCCAGTCGGAGGAAGACCTGCATAAGCTCGGTCTGTCGCCGAGACCCGAGTTGCGTCCCCAACCTGACCGCCCCTTCGGCGGTGCCCCGAGCGCTGCCCAACAAGGCGATGCCGCTGACGGCTGCGGGGCTTCACTATCCGGTCGGTCTCGGCCTAGAAGGCGGCGCTCTACCAGCGCGCGCGGCCGCTGCTGATCACGATGAAGCTGACGGTCGCGTTCCGCGCCCGCAGCTTATCGGCAAAGGGGGCATTCCCTTGACTCCAGTAGCCCCACCTGGTAGTGTTTTGGCATGGAGGAAGACTACCCGCGAGTTCTCCGGGAACCACTGCCGGTAGTAGGTGCTTGAGTGAAGGGAATACCCCCTTTGATCCAGGCTCTGCGGGGCATATGGATCGGGGTCGCGATCGTGTTGCCGGGGATAAGCGGCGGCACGGCCGCCCTGATCCTGGGCAGGTATCGCGAGTTCCTCCAGGCCATCCGCCCCGCTTACTGGCGGCGGGAGGCTTGGCTGCTGGGCGGCGTGGCGCTGGGAGTGCTGGCGGGCGCCCGCGGCATCGGCTACTTGCTCGCGCATGTCCCCGGCCCGTTGGGCGGATTCCTGTTCGGCCTGGTGGCGGGCGCCATCCCCGCCATCGCCCGCCGCGCCGGCCCGTTCGCCCTGCGCCGGCTCGCGCCGGCCCTCGCCGGCATCCTGATCACGCTGGGACTCGGCCGGGCGATGGACCTGGTCCAGGTGGGCCCCACTCCCGCCGGCCTGTTCCTGGGAGGCGCAGTGGCCAGTGCCGTCATGGTACTGCCCGGCGTGTCCGGAGGGACTATCCTGATCGCCCTCGGCCAGTATCAGCACGTGGTGACCGCCCTGAACGAGCTTGACTGGCTGACCCTCGCCGCTTTCGGGGGCGGCGGCATCCTCGGATTGTTCGTCCTGTCCCGGGGGATGCTCCGGTTGCTGGGCGAACGACCGCGTGGCGCCATGGCCCTGCTCGGCGGGATGATGGCCGGTTCCCTGCCCGTCCTCTGGCCGGGCGCTACCGGTCTGACCTGGGCGGAAGGGGCGGCCATGCTGGCGGGGTTCGCGGCGGCTATCCTTGCCCGCCGCGGGGCGGGGGACGACTGATGGCCGGGGCGATCATGGACCGGCAGGCGGCCGGCGAGACGATGCGGCGCCTTGCGGCGGAGATTCGCCATCACGATTACCTGTACCACGTCCTGGACCGGCCGGCCATCTCCGATCAGGACTATGACCGGTTGCTGGCATCGCTGGTACAGCTTGAGGCCGGCTTCCCGGACCTGGTCACGCCGGATTCGCCCACCCGGCGCGTCGGCGGCGCTCCCGCCGAGGGCTTCCAGCAAGTCCGCCACCCCGTCCCCATCCTGGGTCTGGACAACGCGACCCGGCCTGAGGAGCTGAGAGATTTCGACCGGAGATTGCGCTCGCTCCTCGGCACCGGGCCGATCGCCTATACCGCGGAGTTGAAGATCGACGGGCTGTCCGTGGTACTGACCTACGAGGATGGACTGCTGGTTCGAGGAGCCACCCGCGGCGATGGCGAGGTCGGGGAGGACGTCACCGTCAATCTGCGCACGGTACGGAGCATCCCCCTGCGCCTGCGCGGGACGGCACCCTCCCGGCTTTCGGTCCGCGGCGAAGTGTACCTGTCCCGAGCGGCTTTCCTCCAGCTCAACGCGGAACGGGAGGCGGCCGGCGAGCCCGCCTTCGCCAACCCCCGCAACGCGGCGGCCGGTTCGGTACGGCAACTGGACCACCGGGTTACCGCCGCCCGCCGGCTCGAGAGTTTCATCTACGATTTGCTGGAGGTTGAGGGGACGGAGGTCGACTACCACCACCAGGTACTCGGGTTGCTGGGTGAATGGGGGTTCCGGGTCAACCCCCACTTCCAGCAGTGCCCCGATGTGGAGGGAGTCCTGGATTACTGCCGGCACTGGGTATCACGTTACCGGGACTTGCCTTACGATACCGATGGGGTTGTAGTCAAGGTGGACAGGCGGGAGGCTCGGCAGCAACTCGGCTACCGGGCGCGCAGCCCTCGCTGGGCGATTGCCTTCAAGTTCGCCGCCGATGCTCGACTCACGGTGGTGCGCGGGATCGAGGTACAGGTCGGCCGCACGGGGGTGCTGACGCCGGTGGCGGATCTCGAGCCGGTCCAGTTGGCCGGCTCCACCGTGAGCCGCGCCACCCTGCACAATGAAGACATCCTGCGCGAGAAGGACGTGCGGGTCGGCGACACCGTGTTGGTGCGGAAGGCCGGGGGCGTCATCCCCGAAGTGGTGGAGGTGGTCCGGGAGCGGAGGCCGGAAGCCGCGGCGCCGGCGGTCTTGCCGGCGACCTGTCCGGCCTGCGGCACTCCGACCGTTCGCCTCGAGGACGAGGCCGCCCGCCGCTGCCCGAATGCCCTCGGCTGTCCGGCGCAGCGCCAGCAGGCGGTAATCCACTTCGCCAGCCGCGGCGCCATGGACATCCGGGGTCTCGGGCCCGCCATCGTCGCCCAGTTGTTCGAGGCAGGGCTGCTCGGCGATGTGGCCGACCTCTATGCCTTGTCCGCCGATCGGCTGGCCGGGCTGCCCCGTCTCGGGCCTCGTTCCGCCGCCAATCTCTTGCAGGCGATCGAGCGGAGCAAGGATAGCCCCCTGCACCGGCTGGTGTACGCGCTCGGCATCCGCCATGTCGGCGAACAGGTGGCGACGCTGATCGTGGAGCACTTTTCGGATCTCGATCAGCTCCTTCAAGCCGGCGAAGCCGAGCTGGAGGCCATACCCGGGGTTGGCCCGGAGATCGCCAACTCGGTCGCGGCCTTCTTCCGGGAACCGGCCAATCGCCGCGTGATCGACCGGCTTCGAGCGGCCGGAGTGGGGGGCGGCGCTCCCCGGCCCGCGCCCCTGACCGGTCTCGAAGGCAAGCAGTTCGTCTTCACGGGGACGCTGCCCGGACTCAGCCGGCAGGCCGCAAGCGAGGCGGTGAAAGCGCGGGGCGGGCGGGTGGGGTCCGACCTGTCCCGCCATACCGACTACCTGGTGGCGGGAGAGGATCCCGGGTCGAAACTCCAGCGCGCCCGGGAACTCGGCGTGACCGTGATCGAGCAGGCGGCCTTCCTCCGCCTGATCGGGCAGGAAGGGGGGCGGGCGGGTTGAGCATCACCCGCGAGCAGGTCTTGGGCGTCGCCGAACTGGCGCGCCTGGCACTCGATGAGGCCGAATTGGCGGCGATGGCCCGCAGCTTGAATGCCATCCTGGACTACATGGAACTCCTCCGGCGAGCCGACACGACCGGTACGCCGGCGATGACCGACGTTCTGCCACCATGGGACGCCATGCGCGACGATGAGCCCGGGGCGACCCTCGAACCCGAAGAGTGGCTGGAGAGCGTCCCCTGTCGGACGGGGCCGTTTCCCATGGTCCCCCGGTTCGTCGAGGAGTGAGCGCCATGCGGCTCTTGGACGGCGCGGTCCGGCTGGCGGAGGGTATGGCCCGCGGTGAATACAGCGCCGGGGAGCTGGCGCGGACGGCTCTCGAGCAGATCGCCCGGCTGGACAGCGGGCTCGGTTGCTTCATCACCGTCACCGGCGAGACGGCCCTGGAGCAGGCGGAAGCGGTCGATCGCGCCCGGGCGCGAGGCGAGGGAATGCCGCTCCTGGCCGGGATCCCCATGGCGCTCAAGGACAATCTGTGCACCCGCGGCATCGCCACCACCTGCGCGTCGCGCATCCTGGAGGGCTATGTTCCCCCCTACGACGCCACGGCATGGACCCGGCTGCGAGCAGTCGGAGCGGTGTTGATGGGCAAGACCAATATGGACGAGTTCGCCATGGGGTCGTCCACCGAGAATTCCGCCTTCCGGCCCACCGCTAATCCCTGGGATGGGGATCGGGTGCCGGGCGGTTCCAGCGGAGGCTCCGCCGCGGCCGTGGCCGCCGGCGAGGCGGCCTACGCGCTGGGTTCGGATACCGGAGGTTCGGTCCGGCAACCGGCCGCCCTGACCGGGGTCGTGGGGTTGAAACCCACTTACGGCCGGGTGTCCCGGTACGGCCTGGTCGCGTTCGCTTCCTCTCTGGACCAGGTCGGCCCCATCGCTCGCACCGTGGCCGACTGCGCCCTCATCCTGCAAGCCATCGCCGGCCGCGATCCTCTGGACGCCACTTCGGCGCCGGCCGACGTTCCCGATTACCGGGCTACGCTCGAGGCGGGCGTTCGCGGCCTTCGAATCGGCGTGCCCCGGGAGTATTTCGGACCGGGGGTGGCCCCGGGTGTGGGCGACCGGGTCCGGGAGGCCCTGGCAGTGCTGGCCGGCCTGGGCGCCGCCGTCGAGGAATGCTCGCTGCCGCACACCGAGTACGGCCTGGCCGCTTACTACTTGCTGGCACCGGCGGAGGCATCCTCCAACCTGGCACGGTATGACGGCATCCGCTACGGGCGGCGGACCGGCGGCCGGCATGCGCTGCGCGACTTGTACTGCGCCACCCGGGGGGAAGGCTTCGGCCCCGAGGTGAAACGGAGGATCATGCTCGGCACCTATGCGCTGTCCAGCGGTTACTACGATGCGTACTACCTCAAGGCCCAGAGAGTCCGGACCCTGGTCAGCCGCGACTTCCATGCGGCCTTCGAGCGCTTCGACCTGCTGGCGGCCCCGACCTCGCCCGACGTCGCCTTTCGCCGCGGCGAGTGCGCGGGCGATCCCCTGAAGCTCTACATGGCCGACGCCCTCACCATACCCGCCAACCTGGCGGGGCTGCCGGCCATCTCCGTGCCGTGCGGGTTCAGCCGCGGCCTGCCGGTGGGGCTCCAACTCATCGGCCGCGCCTTCGACGAGGGCACGCTCTTGCGGGCCGGCCATGCTTACCAGGAAGCCACTAGCGAATGGCGCCGTCCTCCGCCGGCGGCGGGAGAGGGCGGAGCGGTATGAGCGGTAGGGGTCGGTTTGCGGCCGCCATCGGTCTCGAGATCCACGTCGAGTTGAAGACTTGCACCAAGCTGTTCTGCGGGTGTCCGAACCGCTTCGGGGCGCCCCCCAATCGGCTGGTCTGCCCGGTATGCCTCGGGTTGCCGGGCACCCTGCCGGTGCTCAACCGGCGGGCGGTGGAACTGGGGACCCTGGCCGCGCTGGCCCTGGGCTGCCAGGTGGCGCCGGAATCGGTATTCGCCCGTAAGAACTACTTCTATCCTGACCTGCCCAAGGGCTATCAACTATCCCAGTACGAGCAGCCGCTGGCTTCCGGAGGGCAGTTGACTTTCTCGGTTGGGGGTGCGCCTCGTACCGTACGCCTGCGCCGGGTGCACCTGGAAGAAGACGCCGGCAAATCCCTGCACGGGGATGATGCCGCCCGGGCCGCCGGCACCCCCGGCCACCATTCGCTGCTGGACTTCAACCGCTGCGGCGTCCCGCTGATCGAGATCGTGACCGAGCCGGAACTCAACTCGCCGGATGAGGCCCGGGCCTTCCTCGAAGCGCTGAAGCAGGTGTTGGAGCACGCCGGCGTGTCCGATGTGAAGCTGCAGGAAGGCTCCTTACGCTGCGATGCCAACGTTTCCGTCCGACCCGCCGAGTGCGGCCAGCCCGGGATCCCGGTCGAGATCAAGAACCTGAATTCCTTCCGGTTCGTCCAGCGGGCCGCGGCCCACGAGATCGAGCGCCAGTCGGCGCTGTTGGCTGCCGGAAAGCCGGTCGAACGCGAAACCCGGCAGTACTTGGAGTCCACGGGCACCACTGAGACGCTGCGCCGCAAAGAACAAGCCGATGACTACCGCTATTTCCCCGACCCGGATCTACTGCGGCTGCGGGTTGACCCCGCCTGGCTCTACCGGCTGCGCGAACAACTCCCCGAGTTGCCGGCGGCCAGGCGCGAGCGATATCGGCGCGAGTTCAGGCTGGCGGACGAAGACGTGGAGCAACTGGTTGCCGGTCTTCCCCTGGCCTGCTATTTCGAGCGGGCGGTCGCTCTTGGCGCCGACCCCCGGATCGCGGCCAACTGGACGCTGGTGGAACTGGTCCGGCTGCTGAACGCCCACGGCCGCCCGGCGGACGCGATTCCCCTCCCGCCCGAGCATTTCGTGGAATTGATCGCGTTGCTCCAGGCGGGGACGTTGAGCCGTCCGCTGGCGCGGGCGGTGCTGGAGGACAGCTTTCTTAGCGGGCGCTCACCGCGGACCATCGCGGCCGCCTCGGGCGTCACCCAACTCACCGACGAGGCACAGGTTGCCGCCATGGTAGACCAGGTAATCGCCGCTCACCCCGGGCCGGCCGCCGATTACCGGGCAGGCAAGGGCCGGGCGCTGGACTTCCTCGTGGGACAGGTCATGCGCCAGAGCCAAGGGCGGGCCAACCCCGCTCTGGTCAACCGCATCCTGCGCGAGCGGCTGGGCGATCTCACAGCACCTGCAGGAACAGACACTTGAGGTAGCGGGTTTCCGGGGCGGCCAGCAACACCGGGTGATCGGGCGACTGTCCCCGTTCGTCGAGCAGTCGCAATGACCGCCGCGCGTCCCTGCCCGCCTCCACGAGGATCTGGCGGAAGTCCTCCGCGGACAGGTGGTAGGAACAGGAGGAAGTCACCAGAAAGCCGCCGGGGCGGATGATGCCGAGCGCCCGCAAGTTGATTTCCTTGTAGCCCCGGATCGCGCCGGGCAGGGCGGCACGGCTCCGGGCGAACGACGGCGGATCCAGGATCACCAGGTCATAGACTTGCCCGGCTCGCTGCAGCGCACGGAGTTCGTCGAAGGCGTTGCCCACCCGGAAGCGAACCCGGTCGGACAGGGAGTTCCGTTCGGCGTTGGCCGCGGCGAGTTCGATCGCCTCCGAGGAACTGTCGATCGCGTTGACCTCCGCTGCACCGTAGCTTGCCGCGTGCAGGCCGAATCCGCCCGTGTAGCAGAACGCGTCCAGCACTCTGGTCCCCGGGCAAAACGGTGCGATGGCATGGCGGTTCGCCGCCTGATCCAGGAAGTAGCCGGTCTTCTGGCCGCCTTCCACATCTACCTCCACCGTCAGACGGCCGTCGTCCACCACCGGACGGGTGCTGCCCGTCCCCCGCAGCCAACCCTTTTCGAGCGGGAGGCCTTCCAGGGCGCGGACCGGCGCATCGTTGCGGGCGAATATCCCTTTCGGCTGCAGGGTCGCCTCGAGCGCATCCAGCACGACTGGAAGCAGGCGCTCCGCTCCCCGGGCGAGCGCCTGTACCACCACGATGTCCCCGAAGCGATCGGCGATCACCGCCGGCAATCCATCCGCCTCGGCGTTCACTACCCGGGCCAGAGATGGCGGATCGGTACGCGGTCCGAGGAGCCCTTGGGCGGCAAGCCAGATGCGATGTTGCCAGGCTGCCCGAACACGCTCGTGGATGAAGGCAGCGTCGACCGGGCGATCTTCTCGGGTGAGCAACCGAACCGTGATCTGCGAGTCCGGGTTCCAGAAGCCGCGCCCCAGGTAACGACCCCGATGGTCCGCGACCTCCACCACGTCGCCCGGCTGGGCGGTACCGTCCACGGTCTCGATCTCGCTCCGGAAGACCCAGGGATGCCCCATCTCCAGCCGGGGCGCCCGGCCCCGCACCAGCCGCACCCGCCCCGGTTCGCGAAACTGCCGATCGGCCATCAGTCCCGATATGCCTCCCCGTCCGCCCCTTGGCTCCCGCCCGCCTTACAGGTCGCGGCGCTCCAGCGCCAGCAGGGACAGGGAGAAGGCCGCCGCTCCCGCCCCGAGCAGGACCGCCAGATTCGACCCCAGCTCGTCGCCGCGCGTCAACGCCTCCAGCGGTGCGAAGTATCGGAACAGTGAGGCCACCCGGTAAGGCTCCACTACCTCCCAGATACCACCGACCACATCCAGGGCATACATGGCCGCGAACAGCCCTCCGGCGAGCCCCAGGGCTTGCCGCCCTTCCCGGGCGAGGGAGCCGATGAGGTAAGACGTGCCGAGGATCGACATGGCGAAGGCGAAAGTCAGGAGACCCGCGACCATGAACTCCGACCAGCCCGGCGGCTCGAGGCCAAGATTGACCGCGACCACCCGCAGGGTCAGAGAGAACAGCATGGTGACCACAAACAGCAGCGTGCTCACCGCCGCTAGGTCGTGAAGCGCCAGGCGGATCCGGCTCACCGGCCGGCTGAACAGGAGATCGACCGTCCCATCGCCCACTTCTCGGGCGACGAAGGTGCCCGCGGCGGCGGCATACATCACCAGCACCACCAGGATGAGCGGATGGCGCCAGATCAGCGCCAGGAAAGCCGTGAATCCGCCGGCCGCTACGCCGCCACCGCCGGCTATCGCCCGCAGCAGCCCTTCGCCTTCCCCCTCCATCAGCAGTTGATCCATCGCCGCCGGGCCCACCGCGTCATAGGCGGCGAGCATCAGCGCCCCGAACCCCAGGATCCCCAGGGCGGTCCACGCCGCCCCCGGGCCGCGCCGGCGCAGGCTGAAACCGAAGCGACGCCGGCTCACTCTTTTCCCTCCCTCGGCGAGGCATAGAACTCGAGGAAGATCTCGTCCAGGCGGGGAGGGGAGCAAGCCAGGCTCGCCACCGGCAGGCGCGAGAGGACTTCGAGGACGGGGGCGATCGGTCCGGAGACGGTGCAGACGAATTGATCAGGGCGGTCGCCGGGGCTCACGACCGCCCCGGCCTGCCGTAAGGGTTCGAGGTCGATCGCGCGCTCGAGGGCGACTTCGAGGCGGTGAAAGCGCTGGCGCTGCAGTTCGGCCACCTCCCCGGTCACGAGCAGTTCGCCGGAGCGGATGATGGCTACCTCCTCGCACATCTGTTGGACCTCGAACAGCACATGGGTGGACATGAAGATCGTCGCCCCTCGGCGGTGGAATCCTCGCAGGAGTTCGAAGAGACTGCGCTGGATGAGCGGGTCGAGGCCCCGGGAGGGTTCGTCGAGGATGAGCAGTCGGGGTGCATGCTGGACGGCCTGCACGAGCCCGAGCTTCTGCTTCATGCCCGACGAGTATTCGCGCGTCTTGCGGCGGAGGTCGGCTGCCGAGAGTTCGAGGGCATCCAGCGCTTCCTTCCGGACCGAGGTGGTGGCATAGAACCCCCCAAGGTGGTCCAGCAACTCCTGGCCGGTCAGTTCCGGGTAGAGGGACAGTTCTCCCGGTAGATAGCCCACCTCCCGGCGTACGGCCACGTCCCGCCGGGGATCGCGGCCGAAGAGGCGGGCGGCCCCCGCGGTGGGCCGGAGCAAACCCAGCAACAGGCGGATGGTGGTCGTCTTTCCCGCCCCGTTGGCCCCGAGGAACCCGAACACGCGTCCTTCGGGCACTTCCAGCACCAGGCGTTTCAGGGCCTGCGTCCTGCCGTAGTGCTTGGTGAGTTCCATGGCCTGGATAGCAGCCAGTCTCTACCGTCTCCCTTCAATCCGCCGCGCCAGTCTGCTGCGAATGGCGGCGCGTGAGCGTCCGACTCCTAGCGGACCAGGATGAACGCGAGTGATGCCAGGCCGAACGGCAACTGAATCAGTGTCCCCGGGATCGGCGACCAGCGGCCGTGTAGATGGTAGCCGTTATGGGTGGGGAAACCGCACCGTCCGCGCCAAAGACCGAAGTGACGCAGCGCCACCTCGAGATCGGGCGCGGTCGCAGCCAGGGCGCCCCACCAACCGGCCGCGGCGAGGCACGACCGCAAGAGGTAGAAAGCGGTGGCACCCACGGACACATCGAGCAGGACTCCTCGCCAGTCCGTCACATCGTGGTGGGGGATGATGTCCAGGACCAGATGCGAAGTCAGGCCAATCGCTACCGCTGCCGCCGGCGCGCCAACATGGACGCCGAGGGCGGCTCCCGCCAGAGCGTGCGTAGTGAAGTTCATGGGGGTTCCTCGTTCAACGGACGCGGCTGTTTCTCCTCTTATGAGTAGCCTTCCCCCCGTCAGCCCCCCGTCCGGCGTCGATAGCTCCTTTCACCCCGGGCTCTCGCCATACAGCCAGCGGTACATCAGCCAGTCGCCGAGCACCAGTGATACATATTCCCGGGTCTCGGTGAATCCCACGATCCAGGGGAAGTCGGTGCGTTCGCGGTAATCGGGCGAGGCAACCCACCGCTGGACGCTGCCCCAACCCCCGTTGTAGGCGGCGATGGCGTGGAGGTACTCCCCGTCGAACGTGTCCAGCAGGTGGCGGATGTACCATGCACCGAGCAAGATGTTGTGGGCCGGGTCGAAAAGGGCTTCTTTGCTCGTCCGCCATCCCGCCCGCTCGGCGATCCACTCACCGGTCGTCGGGAGGATCTGCATCAGCCCCCGGGCATCGGCCACTGAGATCGCGTCGGCGCGGAAGTGACTCTCCGTGCGCATGATGGCGAGGATGAGCAAGGGGTCAAGCTGGAACCGTTCGGACGCGGCCCGCACCAGGTCCCAGTATGCCAGCGGATATCGCAGGCGCAGCAGCCGGTCGGCGGGCAGATGGGGGGCGAGGGCCACCGCCGCCCGCAGGGCGCGGTGGTATTCGCCCCGCTCCTTCAACCACCCGGCGGCCTGCAGGCGGTCCTCGGGCGCGCCTCGGGCCAGCAGTATATCGACTTCCGCCTGGGCCCACTCGCGGCCCGCCTCAGGGCCGAGGAAGTCGAGCAACGCGGCGGCGGGCATGACCACCCCGTTCGGGGCATCGTCCTCGCCGGCTGCCGCCGGCAGGGCGACCTCGACTCCCGCCAGGTAGGCCAGTCCGGGCGACAGGCGCAGGCGGTACTCGGCCTGGCGGTCGCCTCGCCCGATTCTCCGGGTCAGCACCAGGCAACGGAGCGCGGCATCGTCGGCCAGGGGACTGGTGCCGAAAGCCAGGCTCTCGTAGGCCGCCAGGGCTTCCGGGAAGCGCTCGAGCCGCTCCAGCAGCCGGGCGGCGCGCCATTGAGCTTCGGCTTCGGGCGCAGCCCGAAATGCCTTTATGGCCTCGTCGGTGCGGCCGAGGGCCTGCAGGGCCCTGCCCCGGCCGAAGGATCCTGCCCGTCCCAGCCCGGTATACACCGCCAGTGCTTCTTGCCAGCGGCCGAGGCGTTCCAGGGAACTGGCGTACTCCGTCCTCGCTCGGGCGTCGCCGGGATAGTGCCGCAGGAAAGCCGAGAACTCCCGTACCGCATCCCCGTGCCGCCGCAGAGCCTGAAGGGCGCGGGCGCGTTGGAGGGCAGCCGAGGGGCCTTCCACTCCCTCGAGGACCGCCAGGGCCTCATGGAACAGCCGGCGCCGGTTGAACAACTCGGCGGCCCGAGGTGGCTCCGCCAGCCTGCGGACGGCCTCCCGGGCCTCTTCTAGCGGCAGGAGCCGCGACCACTCCGCCATAGCACCTTCCGAGTCTCCCACGGCCTCCAGCGCCCGGGCCAGTTCCCGGCGCTCGCCGGGATCGTCCCGCAACTCCAGGGCCAACCTGGAATACTCGGCAGCTTCGGTCCAGTCTCCTCGCAACCGGGCGGCCGCGGCGACCGCAGCGCGGGCATGGTAGCCGATAGCGTCATCCCACAGGGACATGGCCCGCAATTCGTCGAGGGTGGCGGGCAGGCGGGCCCGCAGGTCCCACAGGATCAGGTAGTCTTCCAGGGGGAATTCGACCAAAGACGGCGGGACCGCCACCGGATGGGCGATTTCCGGCAGTTCGCCCGGGGGGCCGACTAGGACCGCCCGCTCTTCCGCGTGCCATCCCGTTTCAAAGCCCAGCGCCTCGGCGACGGGCCGGATGGGGACGGCCATGGTTCCCGAGGGCAGGACCAGGGGAGCGGCATCCATCGGCCGGTCCTGCCCATTTGCGGTCAAGCTAGGGGAGCCTGCCCGCAGCCGAACCTCCCGGCCGCCCCGGCCGAGGATGAGGATATCCGGGGCAGCAGCCTGGTCTTCCGGAATCGTCGCTCCCAGGGCGTGGGCGACCGCCGGCAAGGTGGCGAACGCTTGGCCGCGATGGATGAAAGCGGGGACCTCCATCTCCGCCGGAGCGGCGTCCACCGCGTAGACGGCGCTGCCGATGTGGAAGCTGCTAAAAGGCAAGGGGACCGGCGGGGCGACCGCCGGCCGCGGGAGGATGGCCATGGCCAGCACGATCGCCAGGACGGTCAACGGGACGAGGACTCTGACTCGCGGCATCACCCGCTGGTACCTCCCCTCGGCCGGTCGGCGCCTGCCCGGCGCGTGCCCTGGTGAAGGGTATAATTCGACGTCGGGCCCGGAATCCCCCGGGGGATGCCGCTGACTTATTGTCCCAGCTGGCAGGGTGTTACGGTTTGCCGGTCGTTCCCTTTGGTCCCTCCGGCGGTCCCTGGGGCCGGGTATGGACGTTGATCAGCGGGACCAGCATGTTCATGGCCAGGATGCCGAAGGTGGTGCCTTCGGGAAAGGTGCTCCAGAACCGCATCGCCATGATGATGACGGCGATGCCTGCGCCGAAAACCCAGCGTCCCGCATGATAGCGGGGGGAGGTGACCGGATCGGTGGCCATGAACAGCGCGCCCAGCAGCAAGCTGCCCGAGAACAGATGGAAGAGGGGATCCTGGCCGGCGGTCAGGGCGATGACGGCCGTCGTCCCGAGTATGGCCACGGGTATGCGCCAGTTGGCCCACGCGTTATAGGCGAGCCAGCCGAATCCCAGCAGCAGGGCGATGGCAGAGGTCTCACCGATGCAGCCGGCCCGGTTCCCGGCGAACAGGTCGAAGAGGGGAGGGACGGCATGCCCCGCCCGGAAAGCCTGCAGGGGGGTGGCGGTGGCGGTCATGTCCACCGGCGTGAGCCAGGGGGCCATGGTGCCGGGGAACAGCAGCACCAGCAGCAACCGCCCGAATAACACAGGATTGAAGACATTCTTGCCGAACCCGCCCCACAGCAGCTTGCCCGCGATGATCGCCAGGGCCGCGCCCACGGCGGCGAGATACAGGGGCAGCGACGGCGACAAGGTCAGCCCGAACAGGAGCCCGGTGACGGCGGCGCTCAGGTCCTTGATGCGCACCGGGGTCTTTGCCGCCAGTTGCCACAAGGCCTCGGCCCCGACCGCCGTCGCCATGCTTACCGCGATCAGCGCCAGCGCATCCCACCGATACAGCCACAGGCCGGCAACGGTAGCCGGCACCAGTGCCAGCAACATGCCTCGCATCATCTTCATTCGGCACTACCTCCTTAGCACTTGAAGACCCGAGCCGCCGCATTCCTTGTCAGGTAATGCGCCACCATGGCGTAGCCAACACCCGCTTCGTGATGGGGAATGTCTCGGTCCCGCCGTAAAGCAGCAGGGCTCCGTCAGTGAGGTCGGGGTATTCCTCGATGAACGCCTCCAGCCCTCCGGCGTCGGCCGGCGATATGCGAACAGCGCTCTTCACCTCAATGGGCAACAGACGCCGGTCGGTCTCGATGACGAAATCCACCTCGTGTCCGGTCGCGGTGCGCCAGAACAGGACTTCCGGCCGGCGAGGCTGTACGTCCCGCCAGGCCAAGAGGTCGATCAGCACCAGATTCTCGAGATGCGCGCCTCGCGGGTGGGTCTCCCCCGCCAGTTGAAGCGCCAGCGCGGTGTCGTACCAGTATAGCTTGGGGGTTTTGACCAAGCGGCGCCTCCGGCTAACCGAGTAGGCTGGCAGGCGAATGGCGAGGTAACTCGCATCCATCAGGTTCAGAAAGCGGTGTACCTGAGGTTGGCTGATGCCGACGTCCCGGCCTAACTCCGTCTGGTTGATTAGGCCGCCGGTGCGCAGGCATGCCGCTCGCATCAGACGGCGGAAGTCGGCCAGATTCTCGACCGCCCGCAGGACCTGTAGATCTCGCTCGAGGTAGGTCTGCACGTAGCCGGAGAACCAGAGCGTACGCGCCTCCTCATCCCGCAACTCGCATGCCGGCACGGGAAAGCCCCCCAGGAGCACCGCATCCCGCCAGTCTTCGCGGGGCCCGGCATGGGTGGAAAGAAGGTCAGGCCATCGGGAAAACGGTGCGGCCAGGAGTTCACCCCACGGGCCGGTGCTTCCCAGACCCAGGCGCTCGCGCCGGGTGAACGGCCAGAGCGTGACGTATACCGTGCGGCCGGCAAGCGTTTCGCTGATGCGTTCCATCATCAGGAAATTCGCTGAGCCCGTCAGGACGAAACGACCCGGACGGCGAGGGTGATCGGCATCCACGGCGCGCTTCACCGCTATCAGCAGTTCTCGCGCCCGTTGCACCTCGTCCAGGATGAGCGTGGGAGCCGCATCCATAGCTCGCCGCCCGGTCATGCTCCAGGCCGCTGGACGGGGAAGCGATGGTTGAGCCAGGCGACGATGCCGCCGCGCAGGTTGCATGCCCTGCGGTATCCGGCCAGTTGTAGGCGGGCCGCCAACTCCGCCGACAGCCGGCCCAGGCTGCACACGAGGACGGTGTCGCGAGTCGGGTCCAGTTGGCTGGCGAGTTCCTCGACCGACGCGGCCGGGAGATTGCGGGACCCGGGGATCGCCCCCAGGGCGGACAGTTCCCAGGGCTGGCGGAGGTCGATCACCGCCAACTCTCCCCGCCCGAGGCGGTCCTCCACTTCTTCGGGCGACAACTCCCGCGGCGAGACGACCAGCGTCGGCTCACCGGGGACGGTCATCCCGCCGCAGAATGCCTCGTAATCGATGAGCGCGGTGAGCGTGGGAGAGTCCCCGCATACCGTACAGCCCGGATCCCGCGGCCAGTCGATCACCCGGTACTCGCAGGCCAGTCCGTCGTATAGCAGCAGGCGCGATGCCAGCGGTCGGCCGATCCCCAGCAACACTTTGATGGCCTCCATCGCCTGCAGGGTGCCCATATGTCCCGCCAGCGCGCCGATCACCCCCGCCTCCGCGCAGGTGGGAACGGCCCCGGGCGGCGGCGGCTGGGGGAACAGGCAGCGGTAGCAGCCGCGGCCGGGCAGGAACACCGACGCCTGACCGTCAAAGCGCAGGATCGCTGCGTCCACCAATGGCTTGCCCAGCATCACGCAAGCATCATTCAGGAGGTACCGGGTAGGGAAGTTATCGCACCCGTTGACTACCAGATCATAGTCGTCGAGGATGGGTAGGGCATTGGCTGCCTTCAGGTAGATCGGGTGTTCGATGACGGTGACATCGGGGTTGAGTTGCTCCAGGTGTTGGCGGGCCGACTGGGTCTTGGGCCGGCCCACGTCGCGGTCGAGGTGCAGGATCTGCCGCTGGAGGTTGGACCGCTCCACCCGGTCGCCATCGACGATGCCGATGGTGCCGACGCCCGCCGCCACCAGGTAGATGGCGGCAGGACTGCCCAGGCCGCCTGCTCCCACTACCAGCACCCGGGCATCGATCAGCCGCCGCTGGCCGGCCGGGCCCACTTCGGGGAGCGCTAGGTGCCGGGCGTACCGTTCCACCTGGTCGGGGTTGAGCAAGGTCCTTCCTGGCTCCGGTCCCGGCACGGGGTGGTTCGCCGTGCCATCCGTGGTCGACACCCGTTTCACACTCCCGTTTGTCTCGCCATCGCTGAAGGTTGCTCCTGTGCCCCACGATAACAGCCAGATTTGCCGGGATCAATACCCTGCGAAGGCCATTGGGCGCGACCGCCGTCGCCGGGCCGGCGCGGATCGGATGAAGGAACCGCTATGTAATATTGAGCATAACGGCCGTTGACTTGGGAAGATCCTCCCGGTAGAATGATCCTCGGAGCATCAACGCTTGAGCCCCGGGACGTTCCGAGTCAAAGCCCCTACCGCTGCCTTCGAAGGCCAAGCCATGGGGCGCGACCGGCAGGGTGTCGCTGGAAACGGCGGCGCCTCCCGTGTTCGGAAAGGAAGTCCGATTCGAGAAAGAAGGGGAGGACGGAAGATGAAGCTCCGGAAAGTCATGCCCGTGCTCGGTGTCATCCTGGTACTGCTCCTGGCAACCCTGACCGCGGGTTGCCCGCGCCGCGAGGTGGAACGCACGGAACTCATCCTCGCCACCACCACCAGCACGGCCGACAGCGGCCTGCTCGACGTGCTGAACCCCGTCTTCGAAGAGCGCCATCCCTTCACCGTGAAGACCATAGCGGTGGGCACGGGAGAGGCCCTGCGGCTCGGCGAGCAGAAAGAGGCTGACGTACTTCTGGTACATGCCCGCCGGCTCGAGGATCAGTTCATGGCCGCAGGGCATGGCACCCGCCGCCTGGATGTGATGTACAATGACTTCGTCATCGTGGGGCCCCCCGGCGATCCGGCGGGAATTCGGGGCATGACCGTGCCGGGTCAGGCGCTGGCTCGCGTGGCGGAGAGGCAGGCGCTGTTTGCCAGCCGCGGCGACAACTCGGGAACACATGTCCGGGAGAACTCGCTATGGCAGGCTGCGGGGATCACCCCGGCCGGCGAATGGTACCTATCCACCGGGCAGGGCATGGGGGACACCCTCCGGATCGCCAGCGAGAAGCAAGCCTACACCCTGACCGATCGCGGCACCTATCTTGCCCAGAAAGATAGGCTGGAACTGGAGATCATGGTGGAAGGAGATCCGGGCCTGCTCAATCCCTATGGGGTCATCGAGGTCCAGGGTGCGAGGAATGCCGAAGGCGCCAAGGCCTTTGCCGACTTCATCACCTCGCGCGAGGGCCAGCAGATCATCGCCGAATTCGGCAAGGATCGGTTCGGACAACCCCTGTTCTTCCCCCTGGTGCACCGCTAGAACGCATCATGTCCACACGGGCGGGCCGACCCGGTCCGCCCGGATGGGAGGGGCGGTTGGGTCATGCTGATCGTCGATTCGCTCCGGGAAGCCTTTCGCTTGCTCCTGGCGATCGACCGCGAGATCCTCGAGATAGCCTGGCTCTCTCTCCGCGTATCGGGGACCGCCACCGCGATCTCCGTGTTGCTGGGCATGCCGGCAGGCGTGTTCCTGGCCCTGGCCCGCTTTCCCGGCAAGGCCCTCATCATCGGCCTGGTCAACACGGGCATGGGGCTTCCCCCCGTGGTCGTGGGGCTGACCGTGTCCTTGTTCTTCTGGCGGGCCGGGCCTCTCGGCTTCTTGGGGATCATGTACACGCCGGCGGTCATGGTCCTGGCCCAGGTGTTGATCGCCCTGCCCATCGTCGCCGGGCTATCGCTCGCGGCCATCCAGCAGCTATCTCCCGGGCTGCGCCTGCAGGCGCTGTCGCTCGGGGCGAGCCGGCTGCAGGCCGTCCTGCTCCTGATGCGCGAGGCGAAGCTGCCCATGCTGGCGGCGATCATGGCCGGCTTCGGCGGGGTGATCTCGGAAGTGGGCTCGGTGATGATGGTGGGGGGCAACATCAAAGGGCATACCCGGGTACTGACCACGGCGATGGTACTGGAGACGCGCATGGGCCGCTTCGAGATGGCCCTGGCCCTGGGCATCCTCCTCCTGCTCATGTCCTTCACCGTCAATGCCATCCTCACCAGCGTGCAACAGCGCGGGGCCAGGAGGTGGACGGGCGGTTGATCGAGCTGCGCGGCGTCATCCACCGGTACGGCACCCGAACGGTCTTAGACCTGCCGGGTCTACAGATTGCCCGGGGCGATGTGCTTGGCGTCTTGGGCCGTAACGGTTCGGGCAAGAGCACGCTGCTGCGGCTGTTGGGCCTGCTCGACCGGCCGGCGCGGGGACTGGTGCTTTACCACGGTCGCCGCCTCGAGGACGAGCGATCGCGGCTGGACCAACGGCGGCGGATGGCGATGGTCTTTCAGGACCCGCTGCTATTCGCGGGGTCGGTGCGGTCCAACGTGGCCTATGGGTTGAAGGTCCGGGGGCTGCGGGGCCGGGAGGTAGGTTCCCGTGCGGACAGGATGCTGGGGATCCTGGGCATCGAGCACCTGGCCGACCGGGACACGGCTACCTTGTCCGGGGGTGAAGCCCAACGCGTCAGCCTGGCCCGCTCGCTGGTCACCGGTCCGGAAGTGCTATTCCTCGACGAACCCACCACCAATCTCGACGTCCCGGCGCGCCAGTCCTTCCGGCGCGACCTGGCGCGGGCCCTGCGCGAACTCGACCTGACCGCCGTCTACGTCACCCATGATCCGGCTGAGGCCATCGCCGTCTGCAACCGGCTCGCGGTGCTCTCCGAAGGACGCGTTGTCCAGGACGGCGAGCCGCTCGACGTGTGGAACCGGCCGGCGACGGCCGAAGTCGCCCGCCTGGTGGGGCTGGAGGCGCCAATCCCCGCCATATTCCTCGGGACTGAGGCCGGGTTGGCCAGGGTGCAGGCTGACGGCCGGGTGGTGCTCGCGCGTCCGCCCGCGTTTCCTGTCGCCTCGGGAACGCCGGTGCAGTTATGCGTGAGGCCGCAGCACGTGCGGGTTGCCGCCGATGGGCCGGAAGCGGCGGCCGCCGTCTTCAGCGGGCCGGTGGAACACGTCGAGCCGCAGGCTGACGGGGTGCGCCTCACCATCCGGTGCGGGGGCATGCTGGCCGCCTGGCTGGATGCGCCGTCGGCCCGGTCGCTGGATCCGCAGGTGGGCGACCTCGTCCATGCCCGGGTGGACCCCGACAACGTGCATGTCATACCCGAAGAAATCTCCCCCGCTCGATGAGAAGCCCCATGCAGGGACCGGAATGGCCCATCCCGAACCAGCCGTGGGGGACAGGGGGGGCTGGTGATGCGCGGCGGCGGGCTTGCTTTCAAGGACGAAGCGGGACGCGCGCTCATGCTCCGCGGGGTCAATCTGGGCGGCAGCAGCAAGGTCCCTTTCCGGCCTGACGGGGCCAGTCATATCCGGGGAGGGTTTTTCGACCACCGGGAATGCTCCTTCGTCGGCCGTCCTTTCCCCCTGGAGGAAGCCGATGAACACCTGGGCCGGCTGCGCGCCTGGGGCTTCAACTTCCTCCGGCTGCTGGTGACCTGGGAAGCCATCGAGCACGAGGGGCCGGGCTGCTATGATGAAGCCTACCTCGACTACATCCGCCGGGTGGCCGAGAAGGCAGGCGAGTATGGCTTCTACCTGCTCATCGACCCGCATCAGGACGTCTGGAGTCGTTTTACCGGCGGCGACGGCGCCCCGGGCTGGACGCTCGAGGCCGCGGGGCTGGAGCCGGCGCGTTTTGCCGCCACGGGCGCCGCCATCGTGCATGCCACGCACGGCGATCCGCTGCCGCCGATGATCTGGCCCACCAACGGTAACAAGCTGGCCGCGGCGACGATGTTCACGCTGTTCTTCGCCGGCAACGATCTCGCGCCGAAGACCAGGGTGGGCGGCGAGCCGATCCAGGAGTTCCTGCAGCGGCATTACCTGGCCGCGATCCAGCAGGTCGCCTGGCGCCTGCGCGGCCTGCAACACGTCCTGGGCTACGATACTATGAATGAACCCTTGTTCGGCTATATCGGATGCGGCGACCTGACCGTGCCGCCCGGCCGGCTCACCCTGGGGGCGTGCCCCACGCCGCTGCAGGCGATGGCGCTCGGGGACGGCATACCCCAGGCCGTCGCCGTGTGGCGGCTGGGCAGGCTCGGCTTTCGGAGGGCCGGGACCATCCTGCTCAACCAGGAGCGGCAGCGGGCCTGGCGGGACGGAGTCGAATGCATCTGGCGCGAGCATGGCGTGTGGGATCGCGATCCCGCCGGAACACCCCGACTGCTGCGCCCGGATCACTTCCGCCGGGTGGACGGGAGCGAGATGGAGTTCGGGCACGACTACTACCGTCCGTTCGCCAATCGGTTCGCGGCGGCCGTCCGGGCCGCGCATCCGGGCGCAGGTATCTTCCTCGAGACCGAGCCCGGAGGGCTTCCGCCCCGGTGGGGCCCCGGCGATGCCGAAAACGTAGCTTTTGCGCCCCACTGGTATGATGTGAGCGTCCTCGTGGCCAGGCGGTACAGCCCTTTCTTGGCGGTGGACAACCACCGGGGGCGGTTAGTCGCCGGCCTGCCGGGTAAGATCCGGAAGTCCTTCGCCGAGCAACTGGCGCTATTCCGGCGGGGAGCCGGAGAACGCCTTGGAAACGTCCCCGTGGTGCTGGGGGAGTTCGGCGTGCCCTTCGACCTGCCGGACAAGAGTGTCTACCGCACGGGAGATCTCAGGGTGCCGGAGCGGGCCCTGGATCGCAGCTTCCAGGCAATCGAGGCCAACCTGCTCGATTCGGCGCTCTGGAACTACACGGCCGACAACACCAACGAGCGCGGCGACCAGTGGAATGGGGAGGACCTCTCGCTCTTCAGCCGCGACCAGCAGGCCACCCCCGCCGACCTCAACTCGGGCGGGCGGGCGCTCCGGGCGGCAGTCCGCCCGTATCCCCGGGCCACGGCGGGCGAGCCGCGCCGCCTGCGCTTCGCCCCCCGCGATCGCCGCTTCGAGTTCACCTTCATCCCCGACCCGGAACTGGCGGCGCCCACCGAGATCTTCGTGCCGAACCTGCAGTACCCCCAGGGCTATCGCGTCGAGGCGGCCGGCGGCACCTGGGAGGCGGACCGGGATGCCCAGTTGCTGCGATACTGGCCGTCTGGGGAGCGCCGCGAACACACCTTGCGCATAAGCCCGTAAGCGGCGCCGCCGGAAGGTGGCAGGTGGGCAGGTGGAATCCGCACTGGGGGACGTACGGGCATTCGGACGTACGGGCATTTGGATGTAGGGGTATTCGGATGTACGGGTATTCGTTCGGATGTAGGGGCGGGTTCTGAACCCGCCCCTACAGGGAATGCCGGCACCATCGGGGTCAGGGCCGGGACGACGACCATCGCCGCGGCCGCGACCCCGACCCGATCGCCTGGTCGGGAGTCCATTTTCGCAGTAGGAGGGAATATGCGGATGCTGGCCCGGCTTCGATATCTCCGCCCTGCGTTCGGGCGCGTCAAGGGGATGTTCGCGCTCGCCGGACTGGCGACCCTGTTGCATAGCTTCGTCGGCCTCCTTCCGCCTTATCTCGCCCGACTCCTGTTCGACCGGGGCGTTGCCGCCGGCGATGTCGGCACCATCATATTCTACGGGGCATCGGCCA
This sequence comes from Bacillota bacterium, assembly GCA_035477115.1. Taxonomy (GTDB): domain Bacteria; phylum Bacillota; class Sulfobacillia; order UBA995; family UBA995; genus UBA995. Next base: position 47,069 of record DATIKW010000019.1, read on the forward strand.
TCGGCGCCCTCCTGCTGAGCACGATCCTCGAGTTTGTGGGACAAGCGCTCTCCGGCATCGCCGACAGCCGGTTCATCATGAATGTGCGGAGCCAGGCGCTGGAGCGCCTCCTGCAGATGAGGCTCGAGTTCTTCGACAGGCACCGGACCGGCTATCTGACCGAGCAGTTGGACCAGGTGAACCACCTCGGCGGGTTCGCCTCGCCGCTCATCTTCACCTTCGCGGGCACCCTCCTTCAAGCGGTAGGGGCGCTGGCGATCATGTCCCGGATCAGCGCTCCGGTCACCGCCGTCGCCGTGCCCTTCATGTTGCTTTTTTACTTCATCACCAGCAAGATGAGCGTCCGGGTGAAGGAGACCTCGGCGGAACTCATGGAGACCAGCGCCCAGATGAAGGGCTCCGTGCAGGAGATGATCTCCGGAATCGCGGAGGTAAAGCAGTCCACGGCCGAGGGCAGCAAGAGCGGGGAGGCAGCGGGGCAGTTCGCGGCCGTTGCCAGCCGGGAGATCCGACAATCCGTCTTCATGGGCATATGGATAGGGTCCATGGGTTTTCTGACCGGCGCGGTAGGAGTGATCGTGCTCATCCTCTGCGGGATATTCATCGCCAGAGGAGAGCTGTCCATCGGCGATTATGTGGCGCTTGCCGGGTACGTCGGGGTGCTATTCGCGCCCATGGGCATCCTCGGGATGTTCGTGTTGACCATTCAACCCGCCATAGTCGCCCTCGAGCGATTGCGGCCGATATTCGAGGAGAAGACCGAAGGAGAGCTGGGAGGAAAGCATCGCGCCGGGAAGCTGAAAGGTGCCATTGCGTTCGAGGACGTAACCTTCGCATACGAACCAGCGAAAGAGCCTATCCTGAGAGGCTGCAGCTTCGCTATCGCTCCCGCCGAGTGCGTGGCGCTGCTGGGCAAGAATGGGGCGGGGAAGTCGACGCTGATCAAATTGCTGTTGGGCTTTTACCCGCAATATGCCGGACGGATACTCATCGATGGGCGCGACTTGCACGACTACGACGTGGTCTCCCTGAGGAAGCGGGTGGGGATCGTCTCTCAGAATGTCGTCCTCTTCACCGGGAGCCTTTGGGAGAACGTCAAGATGGCCAGTCCCGAGGCCTCTGACGACGCGGTGCGCCGGGCTCTTGCCTTGAGCGGATGCAGAGATATGTTCGATGGGGATCTGAGCGAGGTGCAAGTCGCTGAATCAGGGAAGACCATGTCCGGAGGACAGAGGCAGGCAGCGGCCATCGCCCGCTGCCTGCTGAAGGATCCCGACGTGCTGATATTCGACGAGGCAACAGCCCATCTAGACAGCAGTACCCGTAGTGTGGTGGCGCATGCCATAAGGGATGCCTTCGCCCACAAGACCAGGATCCTGATAACCCATGATCGAGAAATGGCGGGAGTCGCCGACACCGTCCTCCTCCTGGAGGAGGGGGTCGTCAAGCGGGGCGCCGTCACGCCGGAGGGGCCATGACGCCGGAAACTTTGCGCAGTCTGATCGCCGGTGGCGAAACTCTGGATGTCGAGTTCAAGGGTGAGGAGAGAGGTCGCTTCTCCGACCGCGAGTTGGTCGAGACGGTGGTGTGCCTGGCCAACCGCCCCAACTCCCATCCAGCCTGGTTATTGGTCGGTGTCGAGGACGATGGCCGGGTTACGGGGGCGCGCCCTCGTCACGAGAGCGGGCGCACCGAGCCGGCTCGCCTGATGGCCATGGTCTCCAGTCGGACGCGTCCGTCTCTGACCATACGCGTGCACCTGATCTCCATCGAGGGTAAAGAGGTGCTGGCCATCGAGGTCCCGCCCAGCCGCATCCCGGTCGGCACGGCCGACGGGTACTATCTGCGCCGCGCTATCGGTGGTGACGCCCGTCCGGCGTGTGTGCCCATGCACTTTCACGAGATGCAGGCCCACCAGGTTGACCGCGGCCTGCTCGACTACTCCGCGCTGGTTGTCCACGGAGCCCGGTGGGAAGACCTCGACCCGCTGGAACTCGAGCGGCTGCGCCGCAGCATTCGCGAACGGCGCGGGCGTAGCGACGAGACCCTGTTAGAACTGTCGGACCTGGATCTGGCGAAGGCCCTGGGCTCCGTGGAGGCCAACGGCCACATAACCGCCGTGCGAGTGCTCGGGCTCCTGCTTTTCGGCAGGGAGGAAGCGCTGCGCCAGCACCTGCCGGCGCACGAAGTGGCCTTCCAGGTGTTGCATGGTCAGGCAGTAGAGGTCAATGACTTCTTCCGCTGGCCTCTCTTGCGCGTGATGGAGGAGATCGAGGCTCGCTTCCGAGCCCGCAACCGGGAGCAGGAGATGCTCGTAGGCATGCTGCGCATTGGCGTGCCCGACTACCCGCCGGCCGCCCTGCGTGAAGGCGTGGCCAACGCGTTGATCCATCGCGACTATACGCGGCTGGGTGCGGTTCACGTCCAGTGGCACGACGATCGCCTCGAAATCTCCAACCCCGGCGGCTTCCCTGAAGGGGTGCGACTGGATAACCTGCTGGTGACCGCCCCGCGCCCGCGCAACCCCTTGCTGGCTGATGCCTTCAAGCGTGCCGGCATTGTCGAGCGCACCGCCCGCGGGATCGATACCATCTTCTACGAGCAGCTGCGCAACGGTCGCCCTGCACCCTCCTATGCGCGCAGCGATGCGACGGGGGTTGTTCTGGCGCTTCCCGGCGGCCAGGCAAGCCTGGACTTCGTGCGCCTGGTGGTCGAGGAGGGGCAGGCCGGGCGAACCCTGCGCTTGGACGAGTTGCTCGTGATCAACGTCCTGCGGCAGCAACGCGTGCTCACGACGGACGATGCCGCCCGACTAATCCAGAAACCGGCCGACGAAGCCCGTGCGGTGCTGAACCGTCTGGTGGAAGCAGGATTAGTGGAAGCCCGAGGAGAGAAAAGGGGCCGCGGCTGGCATCTCTCCGCCGCCACGTACCGGCGACTTGGCGACAAGGCGGCCTACGTGCATCAGCGCGGGTTCGAGCCGCTGCAGCAGGAGCAGATGGTGCTGCAGTACGTGGAGAAACATGGGCGGATCACCCGCAGGGAGGCGGCGGAACTCTGCCGCATAGGACCTCATCAAGCTTCACGGCTTCTCGTCCGCCTGGTCAAGGACGGCCGGTTGGGTCGGCATGGCACGGGCAAGGGCACGCGGTATGAGCGGCGGCCCAAAATATGAGCGCGCTCGTAAGCATGGGGAGATCGCTCGTAAATATGAGCGACGCGCGAAAATCGTAGCAGCAGGACAAGGCGGCCTGGCGAACGATTGACCGCCTTCGCGCCACCGTGCTATAATCCTGACCATAGCAGCCAAGGCGAGGATGGGGACTTCCGGCGGCCACGACGGCCCCAGCGAGCCCGCGCCGGTGGAAGGCGGGCGCCGTATCCAGCCGGGACATCGCCCCGGAGCCGCAAACCGAACGCACTCGGTGCCAGTAGGCTTTGCCGGACGCCCCCCGTTAGCCGGGCCGGGTATCGCCTTGCGAGGCCGTACCCGCAAAGGTGGCCGGCGTCGTTCGCCGGCAGCAAGGGTGGTAAGGCGAGAGGACCCTCGTCCCCTGGGCGAGGGTCCTCCTATCGGGGAGGGACTTCCATGTTCACGAGAGTGCCGGCCAGGATCGATTATCCGGAGATGGAAGAGCGGGTGTTGACTTTCTGGCGGGAGCACCGGATCTTCGAGCGCAGCGTGGCCGAGCGGGCGGGAGCGCCCCCCTTCGTCTTCTATGAAGGCCCGCCGACCGCCAACGGCCTCCCCCACATCGGCCATATCATCCCCCGCACCCTCAAGGACCTCATCCCCCGCTACCAGACGATGCGGGGCCGCCAGGTCATCCGTAAAGCGGGCTGGGACACCCACGGGCTGCCGGTGGAACTGGAAGTGGAGAAGGCACTGGGCCTCAGCGGCAAGGAAGACATCGAACGCTTTGGCGTCGAACGCTTCATCGAGGAGTGCAAGAAGAGCGTCTTCACCTACGAGCGGGAATGGGTGCGGCTGACGGAACGCATAGGGTTCTGGCTGGACCTCGAAAACGCTTATGTCACTTACCACCAGGACTACATGGAGTCGGTGTGGTGGGCCCTGAAGGAGATCCACCAGCGGGGCCTCTTATACCAGGGCCATCGCATCGTCCCTTACTGCCCGCGGTGCGGCACTGCCGTTTCCAGTCACGAGGTCGCCCTGGGTTACGCCGAGGTCGATGACCCGTCGGTGGTGGTGAAGTTCGCGATCGCGGGCGGGGTGCCGGCGGCATTTCCCGGGACCTGGCCGTCCGACCGCCCCGCAGCTTTCCTGGTGTGGACGACCACGCCCTGGACCCTGCCGAGCAATGCCGGCCTCGCCGTGAACCCGGAGGCCGAGTACGTCCTCGTGGACTCCGACGGCGACTGCCTCATACTGGCCGCGGCCCTCGCCGAGAAGGTGCTCCGGCCCGGCTATCGCGTGCTGGCCACCGCCCGGGGAAGGGAGATGGTCGGCCTTCGCTACCGGCCGCCTTTCTCCTTCTTCGCGGACCACGGCGAGGATGGCGCCAGCGCCTTCACGGTATTGCCGGGAGACTTCGTCAACCTCGACGAAGGGACAGGCGTGGTGCACCTGGCCCCTGCCTTCGGGGAAGACGACATGCGCCTCGGGGCTGAATACGGGCTGCCCGTATTCCAGCCGGTGGACGCCCGCGGCCGCTTCACCGCCGAGGCCGCCCCCTATCAGGGTTGCTTCGTCAAGGAAGCCGACCCGCTGATCATCCGGGACCTGTCCCTTGCCGGCCTCCTGTATGGCGAGAGCCGGCACCGGCACACCTATCCCTTCTGCTGGCGCTGTGACAGCCCGCTCCTCTACTACGCCCGCCGGGCATGGTTCATCCGCATGACGGCGGTGCGGGACGAGCTGTTGGCCAACAACGAGACGATCAACTGGGTGCCCGAACACCTCCGGCGGGGTCGCTTCGGCAATTTCCTGGAGAACGTCGTCGACTGGTGCCTCTCCCGGGAGCGCTACTGGGGGACGCCGCTGAACATCTGGATCTGCCGGCAGGAAGGTTGCCGGACGGAGCATGCGGTCGGCAGCATCGATGAGCTGGCGCGGATGGCCGGCACTCCCTTGCCCGATCCGCTGGACCTGCACCGGCCCTACATCGACCGGATCGAGCTGACCTGTCCCGCCTGCGGGGGCATGATGACCCGGGTCCCCGAAGTCATCGATTGCTGGTTCGATGCCGGCGCGATGTTCTTCGCCCAGTGGCATTACCCGTTCGCCGGCCGGGATACGTTCGCCCGTCAGTTCCCCGCGGACTACATCTGCGAGGCCATCGACCAGACCCGGGGCTGGTTCTACAGCCTCCTGGCCATCTCCACCCTGTTGTTCGGCCAGTCCTGTTATCGCAGTGTGCTGTGCACGGAGTTCGGCCTGGACGACCAGGGCCAGAAGATGTCCAAGCACAAAGGCAATGTCCTCGACCCGTGGACCGTCATCAATGAACAGGGGGCCGACGCCTTGAGGTGGTTCCTGTGCGCCTCCAGCCCCCCCTGGTATCCCAAGCGCTTCTCGGCCCGGGTCATCGCCGAACACCGGGGCAAGACCATCGACACCTTGTGGAATGTGGTCAGCTTCTTCACCACTTACGCCGAACTCGATGGTTTCGTACCGGGGCAGCCGATCCCGCCGGCCGAGTTGCCGCCGCTGGACCGCTGGCTGCTATCCCGCCTGCAAGGAGTGGTGGCGGGAGTCCGGCTAAGCCTCGACCAGCTTGAGATCACGAGCGGGGCACGCCTGCTGGACGGGTTCGTGGATGACCTGTCCAACTGGTACGTGCGGCGAGGGCGGAAGCGCTACTGGAAGACGGAAGCGGACCACGACAAGCAGTGTGCCTACCAGACGCTGTGGGAGACCCTCACGACCCTGGCCCGGCTGTTTGCCCCTTACCTGCCTTTCCTGGCCGAGGAGCTGTACCGGCTGCTGGAGCGGCCGGCACGGCCTGACGGCCCCCCCAGCGTCCACCTGACGGCCTACCCGGAGGTTGAGCCGGACAGGGTGGATGGTGAACTGGAGGCGGCGATGGCCTCACTCCGGGAGTACGTGAGCCTGGGGCGAGCCGCCCGCAATCGGGCGAGTGTCCGGACCCGCCAGCCGCTGCGCGAACTGATCCTGCTCGGCCCCGCGGAAGAGGCCGAACGCCTCCGGCCGCTGTCGGCTCTGCTCGAGGACGAACTGAACGTACGCCAGGTGGGCTGGAGCGCCGACCTCCGGGATTACCTCACGGTGCAGCTCAAGCCACGTTTCGACCGGCTGGGACCGCGCCTCGGAGGGCTGGTGCGGGGGGTCCCCGCCGCCCTCGCCGGGGTGGACGCCGGGGCGGTCGCCGCCGCGCTGGAGTCCGGGCGGAGTGCCGTTTTGGAGCTGGGCGATGATCGGGTAATCCTCGAACCCGGCGACCTCGAGGTCCGGTGGGAGGAACGGGCGGGCTATTGCGTGGAGCGGGGCCCCGGCCGTTCCGTGGCGCTGAACCTGGAGGTGACCGATGATCTCCTGCTCGAGGGATTGGCCCGGGAGTTGGTCAACCGCATCCAGCGCCTGCGCAAGGAAGCCGGTTTCGCGGTGGAGGACCACATCGCCGTCGCCTATCGGGCGGAAGGGGATCTGGAGCGGGCGATCCGGGAGCATGGCGACTACATCCGCCGCGAGGTCCTGGCGGGCGAATTGGCGGAAGGCGACGGCCCCGATGCCGAGTATTGCCAGGAACTGGACGTCGATGGGTTACGGGCCCGCGTAGCGCTGCGCCGCCGGCCGCGCGGCTGACCGGGGCGGCCACTGGGCAGCATTTGTGGGCTGGTGTTCGGCTGCGCTCAAGGTGAGTTCGCGGGCGGTCCTGATGGGGAGGTGCTCTTGCGCCCGGGCCGCCCAGCGAGCCGGCGTCCGGCGCACGCTGAATACGGCCTGAAGAGCCTGCCTCCCGATCGGGACGGCGAGGCCCGACCTCTCATTTCTAAGCGTCGGCTGCTCGGGCGCCGGCGTGGCAGGGGCGGGTTCCGAACCCGCCCCTACCACCAAATGGGTCGCGACCCGCGCCACCACGAGAATGAGGTCTGCCGCAACCCGCCGTTTTCATACCCCGTGGTGCTCCACGGGGTATGCGGATCTACTCGGTGCGAGATACCCCGGTTTACCCCCGGCCTTCACTCACGCCCCATTGCCAATCTTCTGACCTCCCCGGCACGATAACGCCCCGCCGAAACGCCGCACGCTGCCGGCAGGACCGAGGAGGTGTTTTAGCGAATTCTCCGTCAAGACACATGCTGCCATTAGGGTAAATACCCGGTTGCTCAGGCAAACGCTGGTTGATCGGCGGAGTGCGGGCAGGCTACCAGGCAGGATGATAGCCCGGGGAGAGGACCAGCACGTGCACAGGGTCGCGTTCACCGTCGATACGCACACCATGGGCGAGCCTACGCGGATCGTGGTGGGTGGAGTTCCCCATATTCCGGGCAGCACCATGGCGGAGAAGAAGGACTACCTGGCCAACGCCATGGATACGCTGCGGTCATCCCTGATGCGGGAACCGCGGGGCCACCGGGATATGTTCGGTGCCATCCTCACCGCACCGGTAACGAGGGAGGCCGACCTCGGGATCGTCTTCATGGATCCTTCCGGATACTTGAGCATGTGCGGACACGGTACGATGGGCGCGGTAACCGCGGCTTTGGAGACGGGGATCCTGCCGTCCCGGCCCGGGGCCAACTACGTGGTCCTGGATACCCCGGCCGGACCGGTACGGGCGCTCGCCGAAGTGAGCGGTGACCGGGTGACCGGCGTCACCGTGACGAATGTTCCCGCTTTCCTGTACCAGCCGGACGTGCGCCTGCAACTCCCCGGGTACGGCGAGATATTCTTGGACATCGCTTATGGCGGCAGCTTCTTCGCCATCGTGCCGGTGCATCAACTGGGCGTCGAGATCATCCCGGAGAACAGCGGGCTCCTACGCAGTCTGGGCATGCAAATCCTGCGGGCAGTCGCGGAATGCGTGACCGTGGTCCATCCCCACTTCCCCCACATCAACTCCGTGGACCTGGTGGAGTTCAGCGGCAGGCCTTTGGCGGGCGGAGATGCCAGGAATGCCGTAGTCTTCGGTAAGTCCCAGTTGGACCGGTCCCCCTGCGGCACCGGGACCTGTGCCAAGATGGCCAGCTTGCATGCCCGCGGCCAGCTTGAGTTGGGCAGGGGATTCCTTCACGAGAGCATCATTGGGACGACCTTCTTGGGCCACCTCCGGCAGGAGACGCGAGTCGGCGATCGCCCGGCGGTCATACCCGAGATCACCGGCCGGGCTTTCATCACCGGCATCCACCAGTTCGTCATGGATGGGGGAGATCCGCTGCGGGATGGCCTGACTCTAGATTGAAGGACAGGTGCGGCACACGCGGCATACGAGGAGACGACATGGAGGGGGGGAGCAGGTTCGAGCATACAGCATCGGGTTCAGGCCGAGCGGGAGAGGAACTGCACCGGAAGGGTCCGATGACTAGGAGGGGTCCTTGACGATGAATGCTGGAGTTATACTGGCAGTCGGCTATGCAGCGATCCTCGCCGGGTACAAGTACATGCGCCGACCGGTTGAGAACCTCATGGGCATAGATACGAGCCGCAAGACCCCCGCCCACGTCCAGTTCGATGGGTTTGACTACGTACCCACCAAGACGGGCGTCCTGTATGGGCATCACTGGATGTCGGTGGCCGGGGCATCCCCCATCATCGCCGCCATCGTCGGCCTGCAGTGGGGCTGGGTACCGGCGATCCTCTGGATGGTCCTGGGAGTCATATTCCTGGGGGGCATCCACGACTCCCTGGCCATGCATATCTCGGTGAGGAACAAGGGCGGGACCTACGGCATGGTGTTGACGGAGCTGATGGGCAAAGCCATGGGCATCCTCGGCATCGTCGCCATGGCTCTGGCCGGGGCGCTGGTCGTATCCATCTTCCTGCCCCTCACGGCCAGCACCCTCCATGCCGCCCCGACCGCTTCCATGGCCACCTGGGGGTACATGCCGCTGGCTTTCCTGTTTGGCTGGCTGCTATACCGCAGACGCTGGAGCCTGCTTTCCGCCACCGGCCTCACGCTCACCCTGGTGGCGGCGACCGTGGTCATCGGCGTCTACGTCCCCATCGCTCTGCCGACGACCACCTGGTTCTGGCTGATGGTCGGCTACGCGGCCCTGACCATGGCCACGCCCATCTGGGTGATGCTGCAGCCGCGCGACTACCTGAATGCTTTCAAAGTCGGCTTCGTCATCGTCCTCGGCGCCATCGGTCTGCTCATCGGCCGTCCCGCGATGACCCTGCCCGCCTTCATCACCTGGGAAACCGCCCATGGCTGGCTGTGGCCCATGCTTTTCGTGACCATCTCGTGCGGCGCCGCCACCGGCCTGCACGCGTTCATCTCGGGGGGCATCACCTCGCGCCAACTGGACAATGAGAAGGATACCCACACCATCGGCTATGGCGGCATGGTCGGGGAGACGGTCATCGCCCTCATGTGCGCCCTCAGCGTGGCCTCGGTGTTTACCGTGGGCAACATCGGTGACGCCATTCGCGCACCCGGCGTAGCCTTTCCCCAGGCCCTGGCCCGCAACCTGGCTTTCCTTGGGCTGTCGCCCGAACTGGCGTTCACCCTGGCCAGCTTCACCTTCGCCGGCGTGGTGATCACCACTATGGACACGTACGGGCGGTCCGCCCGTTACGCCATCCAGGACCTGGGGCGCAACACCATCCTGGCGAATCCCTATGTGGCTTCCGCCTTCCTCCTGGGTTTCGTCCTCCTGTTGTACTTCACAACGCCCTTTGCCCAGCTGTGGACGGCCCTGGTGGCCGTGGGCTTCCTGGTCCTGGGCATCACTATCCTGGCCACTTTCTACTGGAAGGCGCGGGAGGGGCTGGCCACGAGAGGATTGCTGAGTGGCTGGCTCAAAGTGGCGTTCTGGCTGATCGTCGTCACCTCGGGCGGCGCCGGCTCGGTCCTGCTCCGCCGGGCCATCGAACGCGATCAGTGGATGGCCGCCGGTCTCTTCGCGCTACCCTTGGGCATGCTGTTGCTGACCATCATGGCCGGGCTGAAGTTCTTCCGCAAGGGAGGGATCACGGTTCCCGTCAAGACTAGCGGCGTAGCCGGGGGAAGCGGAGGCGCGAGCGGCGACTGAAGCGCCCTGGCTCAGCATCGACACCGCAAATGCCGGTCGGGAGGCTGCTGCTGCCTGAGCGGAGCAGCAGCTTCCCGATGACACTCTCCCGGAGGTGGAAGTCAGTGTCGGATGAATTCAAACCGAGACTGCGCGAGCTTTTCGCCCGAGCGCGCTACATGATTCAGGAAGATCTGGCCTTGCCATCCCCGGCCTCGGCTTCGGGCCAACTCGGTCTGTTTGCCGATGCCTTTGCGGCGTTGACCAAGACCCGCGCCAACGTACTGGTGTTCTGCAAGACCGCTTCCCCAGTGACGGCCGACGAAGTGGCCATGATGGCCGATATGGCCCAGAGGCGCCGGGCCAACGTCGTCTTGATTCCCCTGGGAGGCCTGGGCGACCGGGTGGAACTGCCCGCGGGTGACACCAACTTCGCCGTGTGGGACCGGAACCAGCTGCTGTCGCTCGGGCGCAGGCTCGCCTATCCCCTGGACAAGTTCGTGTAGACGCAACCTCGGCGGTCGTCCGGGCATGGACGGCGCCTACCGCGCATAGCCATGATGTGGCTCGACGATGCGCGGAGGTGGTCGATCATGGCCTGGGTGAAAGACCTGGCCCGAGAGTTGCGGGCCGGCGAAGAACCTCTGCTGTCATCGTATGAGGCGTTGTTGGCCGGGTCGACGACGCCGGCCGAGCAGAAACTCGCGCGCATCATCCATGCCTATCAGCGGTTTCAGCTGAAAAGTCTCGACCTGCTCCAGGGGGATGTCCCCGAGAAGTTCCAGGCATTCGCCGCCATAACCCAGGACGGGGTCAACCTGCGTCGCGGACCCGGCCCCCGCGAACCGGTAGAGCGGCAACTGGACCGGGGCACCCCCGTCATCCTGATGGAACCTGCCGGCCTTTGGGCCCATGTGCGCTTGGGCGACGGTACGACCGGGTACGTGTTCCGGGACTACGTCCGCGGCGAACTGCAGGGTTGAGGACCACGATACACGGCCCGCCCGCGCTTGTATACCGCGCCGGCCAAATCGGAGCCCAGAAGATAGGGGAGATGGTTGTAGTCGGGGCAGTCCCACACCACGAAGTCGGCGTACTTGCCTTCTCGCAGGCTGCCGATGGCGTGCGCCCGCCCGACGGCATGGGCGGCGTTGAGCGTGACGGCGGCCAGCGCCTCCGCGGGAGTGAGGCCGAGGCTGACGCAGCTGAGCGTCATCGCCATCCGCAAGTCGATGAGCGGGCAGCTTCCGGGATTGAAATCGGTGGCGAGCGCCACGGGGATGCCCCGGTCGATCAGGCGGCGGGCGGGAGCCGGGGCCGCACGCAAGAAGAACGATGTCCCCGGCAACAGGACCGCCACCGTCGCGCCGCCGGCCAGCGCCTCCACTCCCGCGTCCGACACCCGCAACAGGTGGTCGCCGCTGACGGCCCCGAGTTCCACGGCCAGCTCAGCACCGCCCAAACCTTCCAGCTCATCGGCGTGCAGTTTGGTCCCCATGCCCAGTTCCGCTGCTCGCAGCAGGATGCGGCGAGCCTGGTCGAGGCTGAAGGCGCCCGCATCGCAGAACACATCGCAGAACTCGGCTAATCCCTCGGCACAGACGGCGGGCAGGACCACCTGAGTCACGAAGTCGACGTAAGCTTCGGGGCTGGCCCGGAACTCCGGCGGCACGAGATGAGCGCCCAGATAGGTCGAGACTACATCGACCGGGTGAGCCTGGTCCAGCCGGCGGTTGACCCTCAGTTGGCGAAGCTCGGTGTCAAGGTCCAACCCGTATCCGCTCTTGATCTCCACCGTGGTCACGCCGCGCCGCAGCATCTGGTCCAGGCGGTTCATCCCCAGCTCGAAAAGCTCTCCTTCTGATGCCGCGCGGGTTGCGGCGACGCTGCGCAGGATACCGCCGCCTGCCGCCATGATCTCCTGGTAGGTTGCACCCTGCGACCGGCGGGCGAACTCGTCCGCCCGCCACCCGGCGAATACGGTGTGGGTGTGCGGGTCGATGAGGCCGGGCGTGACCAGCCCGCCGGCCAGGGCGTGGACTTCCGTCGCCCCCGCTTCCCAGGCCGGATCGTAGTCGGCCATCGCACCCACCTGATGGATCAAGCCGTCTTCCACCACCAGGAAACCATCCAGGACCGTCGCCAAGTCCGTGATTGGGCCCCGCGCCGGGCCTTCGCCGAACTCGCCCAGCGCCACCAGGCAACCGAGGTGCTTGAACACCTGGCGCATGACGTCACTGCCCATCCAGCATGGGCAGTTTGATCCCCTGCCTTCTGGCCACGTCCCGCGCTTCGGGATATCCGGCATCGGCATGGCGCATGACGCCTGTGCCGGGATCGGTGGTCAGGACCCGCTCGAGGCGTCCCATCGCTTCCCGGGTCCCGTCGGCCACCACTACCATGCCCGCGTGCAGCGAGTAGCCGATGCCCACGCCGCCGCCATGGTGCACCGACACCCACGTGGCGCCGGACGCTGTGTTGAGCAGGGCGTTGAGGATAGGCCAGTCGGCAACGGCGTCGCTTCCGTCCAGCATGCCTTCGGTCTCCCGATACGGCGAGGCGACGGATCCGGCATCGAGGTGGTCACGGCCGATGACTACCGGGGCGCGGATCTCTCCCTTGCGCACCAGCTCGTTGAAGCGGACGCCGAGGAGGTCGCGCTCGCCGTATCCCAGCCAGCAGATGCGGGCCGGCAGCCCCTGGAAGGGTATCCTCCGCTGGGCCATGCGGATCCAGCGCCCCAGGCTCTCGTCCTCGGGGAAGGTCTCGAGCACCATCTGGTCGGTGCGGTGGATGTCGGCCGGCTCGCCGGAAAGGGCTACCCAGCGAAACGGCCCCTTGCCCTGGCAGAACAGCGGGCGAATGTAGGCCGGTACGAACCCGGGGTAGGAGAAGGCGTCCTTGACCCCCGCTTGCAGGGCGTGGGCGCGGAGGTTGTTGCCGTAGTCGAAGGCCACCGCCCCCTCCCGCTGGAAGTCCAGGATGGCCTGGCAATGCATGGCCATGCCGGCCAGGGCCTGGCGGACGTGTTCCTCGGGATCGCGGCTGGCCAGTTCGGCGGATTCGGCTACCGAAAGTCCCGGCGGGACATAGCCGCGCAGGGGATCATGGGCTGAGGTCTGGTCGGTCACGATGTCGGGGACGAAACCCCTGCGGGTGAGTTCCCGGTGCGTCTGGGCGGCGTTGCCGATGAGGGCGATAGACACCGCCTCTCCTCGCTTGCGAGCCAACTCCGCCCGGTGCAGCGCGTCGTCCAGCTCCCCGGTGATCTCGTCGCAGAAGCCGTTTTGAACTCTACGGAGGGCTCGGCGCTCGTCCACCTCGACCACGATGGCCACGCCCTCATTCATGGTGACGGCCAGCGGCTGGGCTCCGCCCATCCCCCCCAGTCCGGCGGTGAGGACGATCCTGCCCTTGAGTGTCCCTCCGAAGTGACGGCGGGCTACCTCGGCCAGCGTCTCGTAGGTGCCTTGGATGATGCCCTGGGTGCCGATGTAGATCCATGAGCCCGCCGTCATCTGCCCGTACATCATGAGCCCCCGGTCTTCCAGTTCCCAGAAGTGTTCCCAGGTGGCCCAGCGGGGCACCAGCAGCGAGTTGGCGATCAGTACCCGGGGAGATAGGCGATGGGTGCGGAACACGCCCACCGGTTTGCCCGATTGCACGAGCAGGGTCTCATCGTCCTCGAGTTCCCGGAGCGTCCGGACGAGGGCTGCGTAACAATCCCAGTTGCGCGCCGCCTTCCCGCTGCCGCCGTAAACGATGAGTTCATCCGGCTTTTCGGCGACGTCCGGGTCGAGGTTATTCATCAACATGCGCAGGGCGGCCTCCTGCGGCCATCCCTTGCAGCTCAGAGCCGTCCCCCTCGGTGCGCGTACTTCTCTTTTGGCGTCCACCCGGTTGCCTCCCTCCACGATCAAGCCTCCAGCCTCCCGACCACCGATTCGACGGCTTCGAGCAGGCGGCCGGAGCGGACGAGGTCCGCCACGGCCTCGATGTCCGGACTCAACAAGCGATCGGCCTCCCGCGGCGCGACCACCCGGCGGATGGCAGCATGGGCGGCGCGGCCCGCCGGCCCCGCCTGGTCGGCGCCACGGAATTCCAGGGCCTGGGCTGCGCACAGCAGCTCGATGGCTACCACCCGTTCCGCGTTGGCCAGCACCTCGTTCGCCTTGCGGGCGGCGAAGGCGCCCATGCTCACATGATCCTCCTGGTTGGCGGAAGTCGGGATGGAGTCCACGCTGGCCGGGTGGCACAGCACCTTGTTCTCCGAGACCAAGGCGGCCGCAGTGTACTGCGCCAGCATGAAGCCCGAGTTGAGTCCGCCCCCTTCCACCAGGAAGGCCGGCAAGCCGCTGAGCTGGCGATTGAGCAGCCGCTCGATCCGCCGCTCGGCGATGCTCGACCACTCGGCCAGGGCCATGGCCAGGTAATCCAGGGCCAAGGCGAGCGGCTGGCCGTGGAAGTTGCCTCCGGATACCACCAGGCCCTGCTCGGGGAAGACCAGGGGGTTATCGGTGACGGCGTTGAGTTCTATCTCCACGACCTGCCGCACATGGGCCGATACATCTTTGCTCGCGCCGTGCACCTGGGGGGCGCAGCGCAGCACATAAGGGTCCTGCACCCGGACCTCCCCCGGCCGGGCGATGAGCCGGCTGCCGGCCACCAGCCGGCGCAGGTTAGCGGCTGCTCGGCGGTGTCCGGGATGGGGGCGGACGGCGGCGAAATGGTCGGCAAAGCAGGCATCGGTGCCCCGCAGGACCTCCGCGGTCAGGGCGGCCGCCACGTCCGCCGCCCGGCTGACCCGATCGGCTCCCAGGACGGCCAGCGCGCCCAGGGCGGTGATGAGCTGGGTGCCGTTGATCAGCGCCAGCCCCTCTTTGGCTTCGAGGGTTAGCGGATGGAGGCCCGCCTCGGCCAGGGCCAGCGCCGCCGGGAGCCGGCGGCCTCCCGCCCAGGCCTCTCCCTCGCCGATCAGCACCAGGGCCAGGTGGGCCAAGGGCGCCAGATCGCCGCTCGCGCCCACCGAACCCTTGGCGGGGATGACCGGATGCAGGCGGTGTTCGAGGAGCGCGAGCAGCATGTCGATCACTTCGGGGCGCACGCCCGAGTGTCCGGAAGCCAGGGAATTGGCTCGAAGCAGAAGCATCGCCCGAACCACCGGCTCGGGCAAGGGGTCGCCTACCCCGGCGGCGTGACTCAAGAGCAGGTTCCGCTGCAGCTGCCGCAACTGGCCGGGAGAGATGGCGATCTCGCTAAAACTGCCGAACCCGGTGGTGACTCCGTATATCACCCGGCCCTGGGCGACGCACTCCTCGATGAGCTGGCGGGCCGCGGTTACCCGGCCGCGGGCCGCATCGCCCAGCCGTGCTCCCTCATGCCCCTTGACGACCTGTTCGAGGTCGAGGAGCGTCAGACTGTGTCCGTCGAGATCGAGCAAGCCGTTGATGCTCCCCGCTGCTATTATTGTCAGGACGCGTTCGGGGTAGCGATCATGACCACGCCCGCCGTTGCCCGGTCAGGGCCCCGGTCGTGGCCACATCCGCGGTAGGGGCGGGTTCCGAACCCGCCCCTACAACCCTCTTGCCTTGGTCTAGTAATTCCCGGCGAAGTGCCGGGGATCCTGCGTCGGGTGCGCCGCCACCCGTGGTCGGCTGCCAACAGAGACCCCACACCCCTCGCGACACCACGATATGCGAAAACGGTGGTGGGCGACCGCAGATCAGTTCTAGGTGCCGACTGGTTGCCTGCTATCGGACGCCCTGAACGGTGACCGTATTGGACGGCACGCTCTCCGGATGGCCGGTGCGGAAGGCGGTCACGCGGTACTCGAGATGGTAGGGCAGTCCTTTGTCGGGCAACACGTGCTTATCATGGAAATGGAGTCGGCCCTTGTCGTCCACGGTGGCGATCATGGCGAAATCCGTCTCGCCGGCCTGAACGTCCCGCCGCCATATCCGGTAGGTGATGGGACGGGGCGACGGACTCGGATCCCACTCGAGGCGGACATCAGGGCTGCCGCCCTTGATGTCCCACTGGAGGTCCGGCGGCGGTTCCAGGGCGGTGGCAAGCTGGAAGTTGCCCGACAAGGCTTCGTTGCCTGCTCGATCGATGGAGCGGGCGCGATAATGGTAGATCGTCCCCGAGGCGAGGCCGGTGATGGTCACGCTGTGGGCGGTCACCGGTCCCGGGGACATGGGGGAAAGGAGGCCATAGGCGATGGTGAGCCCGTATTCCACTTGACTGGACGCCGGTTCGTCCGTCGTCCAGATCACCGTGGCGGAAGTGGTGCCCACGTCCACCGCGGTTACTCCGGTGATGGCCGGCGGCATCGTATCCAGGGTGATCTCGGCCCAGTGCCCATCGGTAACGTTGCCCGCCCGGTCGCGGAACTGAGCCGTCACTCGCCGCAGGCCGTCGCCGCCGCTCAGGGTGTAAGGGGCGCTGCTCGCGAAGTTCAACCAGTCGCCGAAGGGCAGTGCATCCTGCCCGAAGCGCATCGAGCCCACGCCGGAGGGATCCTCGACCACCATGTCCAGGGTGACCTGAGGGAAGCGGGTGAAGGCCGCCCCTCCATTGATGGCGAAAGCCACGACGGTAGGGGGCGTACGGTCGGTGAACGCGGCGTGCCAGGTTACGGGTAGAGACCAGATGCCGGGCGGGACGGTCCAGCAGATGCTGAGTTGCAGCGCGAGAGTGATCTGCCGCCACTGGCCTATCGTCGCCGGCTGATCATCGAGTACTACGTGAGGCTCGGGCGATAACGGCGACGTCCAGGGCGACCCGTCGGCCGCGGCGGCGACCGCCACCCCTTCGAGCCGCGAGCAGTCGGCCAGCAACCGCCAGGGCAAACCGGCGAGGACGCGCATGCTGGTCTGGCGCTGGTGAACGCCTGGTTTCACCGGCCCGAAGTCCAGCGTTGGGCTTTCGAGCACGAGCTGAAGTTCGGCGATGGGCGGCAATTCCTGGCCCGCCCCCAGGCCGGACCCGAAGAGACTGATTCCCGAGATCAGCATCAGTACCCCAAGGGTCCGGTAGATGCATCCCTCAGCCCGCAGGGGCACGGCTGCCGCCTCCCCGGGGTGCGCGGTGGATGGTGATACCTCGGATCCCGAAAAGCCTTAGCCCAATCACGATCAAGGTGAGACCGGCCAGCAGGTCAAGGGGCAGGATGAGGGTGCCAGAAGTGGCCCGGAGCGCGTCTTCGCCGCCGTACTCCACCTCGACCTCCACTCGGACCACGCCGACGAAGGGCGCCTCGTCCCACAGGAACTCCATGACCCGGGCATCGCCGGCCAGGATCACCTCGCCCAGATGGCGCAGTTCCCCCTGCCGGCCGGCGGCCGTCACCCGCACCTTGCCTTCGGGGCGGATGTGGATGGTACCCAGATTGGCCACGGGCACGAAGATGCGCAGCGGCCTCCCGGTCGCCATCGGCGCCACGTGGCGGTCAGCCACCAACACGGAGCGGAGGTTCTCCCGGAGCAGGGATGCCAGGCGGGCGAGGAAGTGGCCCCCGGTCTCGCGTGCTGGCCGGGCACGCCCGTATGGTACTAGCGCCGCCTTGCGGATGAGGTCTTGGCCGACCGCCATATACAGCACCGGTCCGAGCCTAGCGCCGAGACGCAGGGTGCCCGGCCCTTCCGGGGGCGCGGCCTCGAAGAACACGACCGCATGGTACTCCCCATCAGGGATGTCCGGAGGCACCTCCACCATGACCGTGACCAGGGTTCGGGAGCCGGGCGGCGCCACGAAGGCGGCCGGTTCAACTCGAACCCAGCTAGCGCCGGAGAGTGGCCCTTCCGGTTCGACGTGGACCACGACGCCGTCCGCCCGGCGCAGCAGATCCATGGCATACACGCTGACCGACAGCGCGTCTTCGCCCTGGTTGTCGTAGGCGATGGTGAACACCCGGACATCGCCGGCCTGCAGGTCAAAGGCAAGACGGGAGGGAGCCACGCCCACTACCGTGGCCGCCTCCCCCATTGCGGCGAACAAAATCAATACTGCCACCAGCCCGGTCACGGCCGCGGCGACGCGCTTCATGTCTAGCAGTCCGAGTTCAGGAGCCGGTCGCGGTGTAGGTGATGGTGGTCGTGTAGGTGGCGGGAACGTCCGTCCACTCGATGGCCAGCCGGTAGTCCCAAACATGCTCCAGGTTACCGCCCCGGGGCTGGCCGGAGAGCAGGGTCACCTGGCCGGGCAAGTTGACCATCGCCATATAGTCAGCAGCTCCCGGGCGAGTGCTCAGCCGGGTGATGGGGATGGTCAATGCCGGCACTCCCCCGTCGCTGAAGCTGGGCGCCGATGCCGTCAGGCTCCAGGGGGTATTACTCCGAACGGTCGTCGTGAGCAGATTTTCGAAATCCCTGGTCCCAGGCTCCAGGTTGCCGAAGTTGATGGCGTCCGTGCTGAGGTCGAGCTCGATCCGCGGGACAATCCGGAAAGTGACGGTCATCGTACCGGATTCGGAGGGCGCGGTCGCTCCAGCGATCCCGGCTACTGCTTGCAGGGCCAGCAACAGCCCCGCCAGCAGGATCCCCGCGGCCTTGAGTCGCATGCGCACTGGACATTCCCTTCCTTCCTACTCATAGAGTCATAAACCATCCTGCCGACTTGCTTGCCTGCTACCGCGGCTTACGATGCCGCCAACAATGTCTCACCTGGCCCGCAAGCGCAAGTCTGAGACAATGATAACCAGGCAGTCACAAATTGTCAAGTAATGTCGCAAGTGCATCCCGGCAGGATTGGCCACGCTCGGGGAGCGAACTGCTAGGCAGAGAGGTCAGGTGCCGGATTGTCGAACGGTGAAGCTGTTGAACTGACGATCACCGGACTCGCGGTCGGCGGCGAGGGGGTAGGCCGCTACCAGGGAAGAGTGGTGTTCGTCCCCGGGTCCGCGCCGGGCGACCGGGTGCGCGCCCGGCTCACCCGGGTCGCCAGGAACTGGGCGCGTGCCAGCTTACTTGAGCTGCTCCAGCCGGGTCCTGACCGGCGCCCGCCCGACTGCCCGTTGTTCGGCCGGTGTGGAGGATGCCAGATCCAGCACCTTACTCCCGAGGCGCAGCTCGCTTTCAAGCGACAGGTGGTGGCCGACGCGCTGGCCCGGATCGGCGGGCTCGGGGATGTCCCGGTGGCCGACTGCGTGCCTCCCCCGGCCTGGCTGGGCTACCGCAACAAGGCCCAGTTCCCAGTGGCACTGGTCCGCGACGGCCGGGAGCGGCGGCTGGCGGCGGGGATCTACGCGCCGGGCACTCACGCCCTGGTGGAAGTGGTCGATTGCCCTATCCAGCACCCGGTCAACAACCGCGTGCTGCGCGAGACCGTGGCGGTGGCCCGCGACCTCGGGCTGACGGCGTACGACGAGGATGCGGGGACGGGGACCTTGCGCCACATTCTCACCCGCGTGGGCGTGCGGACCGGAGAAGCGATGCTCGTGCTGGTCACCCGGGAGGCGGAGTTGCCCCGAGCACGCGCTCTGGTCCGGGAACTCGGCCGCCGCTTGCCCGAACTCACCTGCATTGCCCAAAACGTGAACTCGCGCCGCACCAACATCATCCTCGGCGAACGCACCCGGGTGTTGGCGGGGAAACCGGTGATAAGCGAACGTCTGGGCCGGTTCCGCTTTACCCTTTCGCCGGGGTCGTTTTTCCAGGTCAACTCGGCGCAGGCCGAGGCGATGTGCCGGCTGGCGGCGGAGCAGGCGGTGCCGACTCCCGGTGGGACGGTGCTGGAGGTGTACGCGGGGATCGGGACGATCAGCCTGTTCCTGGCCGAGCGGGCGGAAATGGTGCTCGGGGTGGAGTCCCACTTGCCGGCCGTCGAAGACGCCCGGCGCAATGCCGCCGCGAACCGGGTCGGCAACGTCCGTTTCCTGACCGGGCTGGCGGAGCGGGTCCTCCCGGAACTGACCCGCTCCGGCCTGTCCCCAGGGGCGGTGGTCCTCGACCCGCCCCGCAAGGGGTGTGCCCCCTCGGTCCTCCAGGCCGTGGCGGACTCACGTCCGATGAGAGTAGTGTATGTCTCATGCGACCCCGCCACCCTCGCCCGGGACCTGGCCATCCTGGCCGGCCGCGGCTATCGGATACAAAGCGTGGTCCCCCTGGACATGTTCCCGCAGACCGCCCACGTGGAGGCGGTGGCCACCCTCACTGGTTGCCCTTGACCGGCTGCTGTTGGCGTCCGAACAGGTACCAGGCGTTATAAAGCCCGACGACCGCCCCGATGATCACGCTGTTCCAGACCAGTCCTTGAAAGGTCGCGAAGATGCCGAGCAACGGCGCCAGTACCAGCCATGCGCCCAAGACGACGTGGATGAGATGGAAATTGCCGTTCACACCCTCACCTCCACCGGATTTGGCGGTAGTTTCTGCCGTTTCCGGGGACGGTATGCGGGGACCGCCGCCGGCAGGAAGGCGACCGGCCGGTTGCGGAATAACCAGGACTAGAAGATGCTCGGGAGAGGCGGGGAAGCGGCCGGTGCAGCGATACGATCGGCTAGGCCCGGAGTTGGCCAGGTGCCTTCCTCTCAGCCGGGTCCGGGTGAACGAGCCCATGGCCGCCCACACGTCGTTCGGCATCGGCGGCCCGGCCGACCTCCTGGTCGAGCCGGCCAGTGGCGAGGAACTTGGAGCTATCCTGGCCTTCGCTCGCCGCGGCGCCGTGCCCTATGCGACCATAGGCCTCGGCACCAACGTCCTGGTCAGAGATGGGGGATTCCGCGGCCTGGTCATCAAGATGACGGGGTTCCGGGAGTTGACTGCCCTGTCCTCGGAAAGGTCCGAGGGGAGACTAAGGGGCGGCGCGGGCTTACCGCTGCATGACGTGGCTGACTACGCCGCGAACCTGGGTCTGGCGGGGCTGGAGTTCGCCGGCGGCATCCCCGGGAGCCTGGGAGGCGCCGTGGTGATGAATGCCGGGGCATACGGCGGCGAGATCGGGCAGGTGGTCGAGGACTGTCTGGTAGTGGAGGCCGATGGTTCATCCCGCCGCCTGGCCGGCTCTGAGCTGGCTTTCAGCTACCGCTCCAGCGCCATCCGCCGGGATCAGATCATCGTGGAGGCCGTGCTCCGGCTGAACGCGGACTCCCCGGAAGCGATCCTGGAGCGGATGGCCGACTATCGCCTGCGTCGCGGGCGATCTCAGCCTCTCGCGGCGCGGAGCGCGGGGAGCGTGTTCCGGCGCCCCCGCGGCCACTATGCCGGGGCGCTCATCGAGCAAGCCGGCCTGAAGGGGCGACGGGTCGGGGATGCCGAAGTTTCAACGCAGCACGCCGGGTTCATCATCAATCGGGGTGAGGCGACCGCCGCCGACGTGCTGGCGCTGATGGGACTGGTGCGCGAAGCCGTGCGCGATGCCAGCGGGGTGGAACTAGAGCCGGAGATCCGCGTCATCGGCGATGACGTGCCGCGATGACTCGATTCTCGGAGTCACGATCGTGGCCACGCCAGGGACGGGTTACGCCGGGAACGGGCCGCGGCCATGGTGGTAGGGGCGGGTTCTGAACCCGCCCCTACAGGCGGATGGGCCTCGAATGGGTCTCGACCTGGTCCACCACGAAAGTGACGTCTGTCGCTTTCACGCCCGCGGTGCTCCGCGGCGCCCCGTGGGGCATGAGAGGCTACTCCCGATTATAGCCGATCTCACCCGACCGGCGGGCAACGTGAACCCGCAATTCGCAGGAATATTCGAGTCGCGAGTCAAAACCATGGGCGGGTGCCGGCGGCTCGGGGCTGTTCCCGGTAGATGTCGAGGAGGAGGGATGAAGCGTGGAGTATCTCCGCCTGTTGCTGGGCAGCTACTTCCTGGGGGCGACGCCTTTTGCCTACCTTATTACCCGGTTGTTTCGGGGGGTCGACATCCGTCGCGTGGGCAGCCGCAACGCCGGCGCCACCAATGTGCTCCGGCAGGTCGGCTTCGTCCCCGCCCTCATCACCGGGATCGGCGACGCGGGCAAAGGGGCGCTGGCGGTGTGGTGGGCGGGCGTCTACCTTGGAGACTTTTCGCCGGCCCCGCTGCTCGCCCTCATAGCCGCCATGATCGGGCACAACTGGTCGATCTGGCTGCGCTTCGAGGGCGGAGGCGGCGCGGCAACCTTCTTTGGCGGCATGCTGTCGATCGCCTGGGGGACGTTGCTGTATCTCGTGCCTTTCTGGGCTTTGAGCTACCGGCTGACCCGCCACAAGTACTTGAGTTCGGTCCTCACTTGCGGGGCCATCCCCGTGGTGCTCGGGACTTACCTGAACTCCTGGCAGCACTTCTACTTCGGCGTGGCGGCGGGATCGGTGATGGGCTCGAAGCAAGTGTTGGCGTGGGTGAGGGCCGCTTCCCGGTCGCCCGGCATGCCTCCGCCGGCCGCCCGGACCATCCCCGGAGCCGGCTGATTCCGGGAGCCACGGCGAATTCCGCACGTCCGCCGGGCGAGTTGCTCAGATGCCCTCGAACAGGTCGGCCAGCGGACCGTCACCAGGGGGATCGACCAACAGGAAGCGGTCCTCGGCCGGGAAAGTGGCCGCCACCTGATCTTCGGCCCCGAACAACCAGGGCACTTGCTGCACCTGGGTCAAGTGGCACTTGAGAGCTTGCAGCCGCCGAAGCCGATAAGCGCCGATGTCCACTACAACCGGGTGGCTGTTGGGATGTTCCGCGGGGCTATACCGCCAGGATGACAGGTAGTGGAAAACGCGGCGCGGACGCTCGGCCGGGGCCAGCGTCCGCACGGCGGCGCCGGCGAGATGGGACACGGCCACGTGGTCAGGGTGAGGGGACAGGCTGCCTCCGGGCCCAAAGCCGATCAATACCTGCGGGGCGGTCTCCTGGATGACCCGGGCTAGCCGCGATGCCGCTTCCGGCGGGTCGAAGCCGGCGACGCCTCCATCCGGCAGGTCCAGCAGGAAGACGGCCTTCACGCCAAGAATCCGGGCAGAGCAGTGGAGTTCTCGCACCCGGACCTCGCCCAACTCCGATTGACTGACAAAGGGAGGGGACCCACGCCGTCGGCCGGCTTCTCCCCGGGTGGCGCAAGCAAGGTACACGTCCACTCCCCGGTCGGCGTAGTAGGCCAGCGTCCCGCCTGGACCGTAAGCTTCGTCATCCGGGTGAGCGACTACGGCCAGTAGCGATCGGCCGTCGGGCTGCTGTCCGGCCTCCGAGGAGGTGGATCGACTGCTCGCAGCAATCCTGTTCGACCTGGACGGCACCCTGCTCGACCTGGACATGCGATCTTTCATCTCCGAGTATTTCCGCACACTCGCCGCCCATGTTGCGCGCGCCGTGCCGCCGGACCGGTTCCTCCGCGAACTGCTTGCCGGCACGGACGCGATGCTGGCCAACCGAGGCTCCGACCGCACCAACCAGGAAGTGTTCCGGGACTGGTTCTTCCCTCGCGTAGGAGCGAGCGAATCGGAACTGGCTCCGGTATTCGAAGACTTCTATCGGACCCGGTTCCCCGACCTGCGGCCCCACGCCCGCGCTTTGCCCGAAGCCCCGGCGGTGGTCGCCGCCCTGCAGGCGATGGGGTTCAAGACCGCGGTGGCCACCAATCCCGTCTTCCCCCGGCTGGCGATTGAAGAGAGGCTTCGCTGGGGCGGCCTCGCCGACCTGCCTTTTGACCTGATCACTTCCTACGAACTGATGCATGCCTGCAAGCCCCATCCCGAATACTTCCGCGAAGTTGCCCGCCGGGTTGGCTGCCGGCCCGAAGAATGCCTCATGGTCGGCAATGATGTGGTGCTCGACCTCGAAGGAGCCCGCGGGGTCGGCATGCAGACCTTCCACGCCCTGTCCAACTCCTCCCCTTCGCGCTGGGTGCCTTCCGGCACGCTCGAGGACCTTCTGGCCTGGATCCAGGGGAGGGAGGGGCGGCCGGACGGGGCCGATGCTGCCGGCCCAGATCCTCCATGCACGACGTCGATTCAGGTGAAACTCCATGCCTGTCCAACCCTGGCCCGACACCTGCCGGGTCGCGCCCCGGAGCGGGTGCTCACGCTGCCGCCCGGCGCCAGCGTTCGCGAGGCGATCGCTCTGGCCGGAGTTCCGGAAGAGGAAGTATGGCTGACGGCCGTGAACGGTGCCCGCGCATCACTCGAGCGCCCCCTGGCTGAAGGCGACGAAGTACTAGTGTTCGCGCCCGTTGGAGGAGGTTGAGGTCAGAGATGGAGTCCCGGTTAATGCTATCCCAGCTTCAAGCGCGCCTCCCCGCCATCCTGGAAGACCTGCGCCAACTGGTGCAGCGGGAGTCACCCTCCCTTGACAAGCCGGCCGTTGACCGCCTGGTCGATTACCTGGGTGGCCGGCTCAGCGATCTGGGGGCCCGTGTGGAGCTGATTCGCTCTCGCGACTATGGCCACCACTTGCGGGTCCGGTGGGGGCCCCCTGGCCCCGCCCAGGGTCTCCTGCTATGTCATACCGACACCGTCTGGCCGGTGGGCGAGGTGAACCGGCGGCCCTTCCGGGTAGCCGACGGCTGGGCCTGGGGCCCCGGAGCCCACGACATGAAGGGTGGTATCGCCCAACTCCTGGCGGCCATGGCCGCCATGCGCGATCTCGGGATCACCCCGGCCTTACCCCTAGTCGCCATCTTCAACTCCGAAGAAGAAGTGGGCAGTCCCGAATCCCGGGAGTTGATCGAGGAGGAGGGACGCCGCAGCCGCTACTGCCTGGTGCTTGAGCCGCCTACCGGCGAGGGCCACCTGAAGACCTTCCGCAAGGGCGTGGGCGGCTTCCGCCTGCGCGTGACCGGGAAGCCGGCCCACGCAGGAGCGGACCACGCCCAGGGCGTCAGCGCCATCCAGGAGTTGGCCCATCAAGTGCTCCGCTTGCACTCCCTCACCGACTATGCGGCCGGGGTCACGGTCAACGTGGGGGTGGTCCGAGGCGGGACTCGATCCAATGTGGTGGCGGAAACGGCTGAGGCAGACGTGGACTTTCGGGTCCCCAGTCTGGCGCTTGCCGATGCGATCCTGGAACGGATGAAGGCTATCGGTCCGACATCCCCGGGAGTACAGGTGAGCCTCGAGGGCGGGCTGAACCGACCGCCCATGGAGCGGACGCCGGCCATCGTGGCCCTGTATCGGCGGGCGGCCGACCTTGCGGCGGAAATGGGTTTTCCCTTGGGAGAGGGAGGGACGGGAGGAGCCAGCGACGGCAATTTCGTGGCCGCTCTGGGTACGCCGGTGTTAGACGGACTGGGGGCCATGGGTAGCGGTGGCCACGCCTTGGATGAGCGAGTCCTGGTGGAGCAACTCCCGTGGCGAGCAGCTTTGCTGGTACGGATCCTGGAAACCTTCAGTTAGGCGGTCAGGGCGGACGAGAGGTGGGGCTAATGGCAGATAGTGCCGGTAGTGGGCCCTCATGCCCTACGGGGCACCACGGTGGCGGGACAAAAGTGCACCCCGTTTCCCGGGTAGGGTCGGGTTCCGAACCCGCCCCTACCAGGGGAGCGAGCGCGACCGGGACCTTGGGCGCGAGGATGCTGAGATCGCACTCTCGTAGCAGCGGCAGCGGTAGCAGCGGTAGCAGCGGCAGCAATGGCAGCGGCAGCGGTAGCGGTAGCAGCGGTAATAGCAGGCACGCTGCCGTGCCGCTGGTGAATCAGGCGCAGTTGAAGGACTGTTCCCGGGTCGCCATCGTCACCGGAGCCTCATCGGGGATTGGTAAGGCCTGTGCCGAGCATCTGGCGCGGCGGGGGTACCGGGTGTATGGCGGTGCCCGCCGCATCCCTGCGGGCGGCGCGGTCGTCAAGCTTGCGGCCGGGGACGGGTTCCTCAAGACCTTCCCGCTGGATGTGGGCCAATCGGCATCGGTAAACGAGTTCGTGAGTCGGGTCGCCGAGGCCGAGGGCGGGATCGGCCTCCTGATCCACGCGGCCGGGTATGCGCTCGCAGGCGCGGTGGAAGACGTCGCCCCGGAGGAAGCGGTCGCGCAGTTTCAGGCCAACTTTTTTGGGGCCCACCGGCTGTACCGGGCGGTGCTGCCGGTGATGCGCTGCCAGGGACGGGGCCGGATCATAGCGATCGGGTCAGTGGCAGGCCTGTTTCCCATCCCCTTTCAGGCCATGTACAGCGCCAGCAAATATGCCCTGGAGGCTCTGACCGAGGCGACGCGGATGGAGGTGGCCCCGCTCGGCATCGCGATCACCATCGTCGACCCCGGCGACATCAACACCGGGTTCACCGCTGCCCGGAAGTGGGCTGCCGCGGCGCAGACCGGGTCGCCATATCAGGAACGGTGCCGGCGAGCCGTCGCGGCCATGGTCCGCTCGGAACAGCAGGCTCCCGGTCCGGCGATCGTCATCCGCGAAATCGACCGGCTGCTGGCGACTGGCCGATTTCCGGTACGGGTCGTGGTGGGGCGGCAGTACAAGCTGGTATGTTTCATCAGGAAATTCCTGCCGGACACGCTCATGCATCGCATCCTGCAGCGGATGTACGCTTGATCTGACGGCGGCTCACCGGCTGACGGGGAGGACGGCTCCGGCATCGGGCATGACGTAGACCTGCGCCTCCGGTCCGAGCGATGCGAGCGCCTCATCCACGGCATGTTGCAGGGAAGCGGCCGGCAACAGTCGGGTGAGGGCCAGGTCAGCCGGGGTGAGCGCGGTCACCGCGGTGAAAGTGGCTCGCTCCATACCCAGCCATAGCGCGTAGGCGATGAATCCGCATACCTGGAACTCGGCCCGAAGGGCATCCTCCAGTGCCTCGACCGTGCGGTGGCGCCGCAGCCAGCGGTCGAAGTCGGGATCGCCGAGACCTTCCCGGCACTCGGCTGCCAGCACCACCCGGCCTCCCCGCCGCACCGCCCGCAGGATGGGTTCCACCGTTCGGGTCGCCTGGTAGAAGGATACGTCCTTGGGGAAGCCGCCGGCGCCGGCGATTACCAGGTCGGCGGGGCCGGGCAGCGGCGCCTGGAATCGCAGGTCGACCTCGGCCACGGCCCGGGCATGAGCGGCTCGCAGGTCTCCGGCGACGGCGAAGGCGATGCAGCCGTCTTGGCCGATGACGACTTGCACCGCATAGACGCGCGGCAGGAGAAGGGCGGCTTCCAGCATGTCCTCGTGGACGGGGTTGCCGTCCAGGATGCCGGGGACGGCCGAGGGATGCCGTCCCGCACCGCGGCGGGACGGCAGGAGCAGCCGGTGGTTGTGCCGGATGGTGTCGATCCCCGCCACCCCGGGGACGATGCTCTTGCGGCCGCCGCTGTAGCCGGCGAAGTCGTGAAAAGTCACCGCGCCGACCGCCACCACGAGGTCGGCCTCCGCTACCCGGCGATTGATGAGCACAGGAGTGCCCCGGCCGGTCGTGCCCAGGTGGACGAGGTCGGCGGCCAGGGCGTCATGCTCGTGGATTCGAACCCTCGCGGCGGCCTTGTCCCCGACCAGGGATGCCATCTCGTCCCGGCTCTGGCGGCGATGGGCGCCCAGGGCGAAGATGAGGTCGATATCGTCATCGCTCGCGCCGCAAGCGCCCAGCCTATCGAGCAAGGCGTCGAGGAACTGGTGGGCCCGTAAGACGCGGGTGATGTCGGACACCACGATCGCCACCCGGCGTCCTCCGCCAAGGAAGTCGCCGGGCGGGGCCGCCTCGATCGCCCGCTCCACGATCCGCCGCTCGTCCCGTTCTCCCGCCGGGCACTGGGCGGCGGTCGGGGGCGGGTCCCGGGTCAGGCCGCCCGGCCCCACCCATCCCGCCACGGCGCCGGCGGGGATGCGAGCCCGTACCGTGCCGTCGCCATAGGCCAGCGAAACTTCCCGCTTCGTCATGGGGCCAATACCGCCCGTTCGAGGATGTCGAGTCCCTGGTCCAGGTCCGATTCGCTCACCATCAGCGGCGGGATGAAGCGGATCACATGCTCCTCCAGGCCGCACCCGTACAGGAGTAACCCCTGTTCCAGGCAACGCTTCCGGACCTTCCAGGCGTAGGCGCCGTTGGGACGTCGATCCGGCCCGGGCTCCACGAACTCCAGGCCGATCATGAGCCCCTCGCCGCGGACGTCGCCGATGGACTCCGAACGGCCGGCCAGCGCTTTCAGCCGCTGGAGCGCCCGGCCCCCCATTTCCCGGGCCCGCTGGGGCAGGCGCTCCCGCTGCAGGACGGCGAGCGTGGCCACCGCCGCCGCCGCCGCCACCGCGTTGCCGCCGAAAGTCGTCCCGTGAGAGCCAGGCGGCCAGCGTTCCATCAACTCGCGCGAGGCGCACACCGCCGACAATGGGAAGCCGGAGGCAATGCTCTTGGCCACCGCCAGGATGTCGGGGGTCACGCCGAAGGTCTGCGAGGCGAACCAGTCGCCAGTGCGCCCGAATCCGGTCTGGATCTCGTCGAAGATGAGCAGGATGCCGTGCTCGTCGCAGATCTCCCGCAAGCCGGCCAGGAACCCGCGGGGCGGGACCACGTATCCGCCCTCGCCCAGGATGGGTTCCACCACCATGGCGGCGATCTCCGACGGCAGGACGACCTGGCGCAGGAGCCGCTTGACCCCCTCCACGCATTCGAGGGAGCAACGGGCCGGATCCTGGTAGTAGGGGCAGCGGTAGCAGTAGGCGAAGGGGGCGAGATACACGCCGGACATCAGCGGCTCATATTTGGCGCGATACTTGGGCTTGGAGGTCGTGATCGCGACCGCCCCCAGGGTGCGGCCGTGAAAGCCGCCGGTGAAAGCGAGGATGCCCGGCCGGCCGGTGACATGTCGCGCCAGCTTGAGCGACCCTTCCACCGCATCCGACCCGGATACGGCGAAGAAGAACATGTCCTTCCCTCCGGGCATGATCCCGGGGAGCTGCTCGGCCAGGTTCACCAGCGATTCGAACACCACGACACCCACCGCGCCGTGGATGAGCTGCTCGACTTGCCGGCGGGCAGCCGTCACTACTTCCGGGTGGTTGTGCCCGACGTTGGTGACGGCCATGCCGCTGGTGAAATCGAGGTAACGTTGCCCGTCAATCGTGACCAGTTCGCTGCCTCGCGCCTGGGCCACCGGGAGGTTGGGCCAGTCTCGGGCCAGGCTGGGGGCGAGGTGCCGCTTCATCCGGGTGAGCAAGTCGGCAGACGCGTTCAAGTTAGGGCCACTCCCTCTAGCTATACTTCAGCCACAGCGCGGTGACGAACACGGCGAAGATGCCCATAGCCGCCACGGCATCGACGGGCGTGAAGCGCAGGATGATCATCTCCGTCCGCCGGCCGGGCGCGCCGAAACCCTTGGACTCGAGGGCGATCTGGAGATCATTGCCCTTGCGGAACAGCATGAGCACCAGCGGGGTGAGCACGGGCACATACGCGCGACGCAGTCGCCGGATCAGGTTCATGGCCTCAATGTCGAACGCCCGCAGGCGCTGGGCGTCCAAGATCGTCGACCACATCTGGAAGATCATCCCGGTAAAGGTCAGGGCACTCACGAACATGAAGATGAAGGTGGGCGGCAGCCGCAGGCTGGTCAAGGCGGCCATGATCGACGAGACCGGCGTGGTGGCGACGAACAGGGGCAGGGCGAACACGGCGGCCAGGATGCGCACGCAGAGGATGATGCCGAAGAGCAGCCCTTCGCGGGTGATCACCCCCAGGTTGCCGCCGCCCCAGATCGGGATGTCGGCGAAGGCCAGCAGGGGGGTGCCGCCACGGTAAAGGAAGGACTGCATGAGCAGGATGAAGATGAAGGTGCCGATGAGCACCTTGGCTAGCGCCCCGAACTGCCGGAGGGACAGGCGGGAGATGGCCCAGAGCAGTCCGTTGAGGCCCACCCAGATCAGCAATACCACCAGGTCGCGGGTTGTCGGCCAGTAAGGGATGACGATCAAGATCAGGGTGAGGAAGATGTGGAGCAACTTGACCATCGGGTGGAGCCGGTGGATCAGGGTATTGCGCTCCACGTAGTCGAAGATGGACTGCACTCACCTCACCCCCACGGTCGGCCGAAAGACATCGGCCAGTTGTTCCGGGGTCAGGGTTCCCCGGGGAACCCCCAGGTCGGCCAAACTGCGCCCTAGCAGGGCACTATCCGGAGGTTTCAGGAAAGTACTGGTCAGTACTTCGAGTTCGTCGAACACGTCCGCGCTCGGCGCGTCGAGGATGATCCGGCCGTCGAGCATCAGGATCACCCGTTCCGCGTAGCGGGCCACCAGGTCCATGTCGTGGCTGATCATGATGATGGTTCGCCCTTCGCGATCGCGCATTTCCCGGGCCAAGTCGGCCAGCTGGTAACGGCCGCGGTAGTCCTGGGCGGTCGTGGGTTCATCCAGGATCAAGACTTCCGGGCCCATGGCCACCGCTGCGGCAACGGCCAGCTTGCGCCGGTCGCCGAAACTGAGGCGGAAGGGGAAGGTTTCGCCATGCTCTTCCAGTCCCAGCCGCACCAGAGCCGCCTCGGCTTGCACCAGGGCTTCTTCCGGGCGCCTTCCCAGGTTCTCGAGGCCGAAGGCTACTTCCGCCCGGGCCGATACCGAGAACAACTGGTAGTCGGGATTCTGCAGCACCAGGCCGATGCGCGTCGCCACCTGGCCTACCGACATCCCGGCGATCGATTCTCCCCGGAATCGGATCTTCCCCCGCTGGGGGCGGTTCAGCCCCACAATGCATTTGACCAGCGTGGTCTTGCCGGACCCGTTCTGTCCCAGGATGGCAACGAATTCGCGTTCGCCGATGGTCAGGTCGACGTCGCGAACCGCCACCACCGGCGGGTGGCCGGGATAGGAGAAACTGAGCCCCTCGATCTGCAGGACCGGAGCGCGTTCAGCGGGAGGAGCCGCCCCGGTCGGCGTGGCAGGCCGCGGGCTTACCTGCAGGCGGCCTTCGGCCACCAGCTTCCGTACCTGCTCGGCTGCTGCTTCCGGGGTGACGGCCAAGTCGGTCCTGCCCGGTGCTACGAGGTGGAAGAATCGGCGCAAGGCGGGAGGCTGTACCCCAGCTTGTTCGAGCCTATCTACCTGGTCAAGGACCTCGTCAAGTTCGCCATACAACACCGCCCGGCCCTGATCCAGCACCAGCGCCCGGTTGGCCAACTCTTCGACCTCGCCGACCTTGTGGGTCGTGATCACGGTGGTCAGGTCTTGCTTGGCGACTACCGCACGCAGCGCCTCCAGTACTCCCTCCGACCCGAGGGGATCGAGCTGCGACGTGGGCTCGTCCAGGATCAGCAGGCCGGGCAGCATGGTCAGGGCGCTGGCCAACGCCGCCCTTTGCTTCTGCCCCCCGGAAAGCGCCTTGGGGTTGCGGTTTTCGAGTCCCTCGAGGCCCACCGTCTTGAGCGCCCAGGCCAGTCGATCCAGGATCTCCGCCCGCGGCAGTCCGAAGTTGGCCGGCGCGAAGGCCAGTTCCAGCTGGAGATTAGGCATGAAGAGCTGTGCTTCCGGATCCTGTAGCACGATGGACCGGTTGCGGGCGGAATGGTGAATGGGGTGTCCCCATGGATCTTCGCCGAAGACCTCAAGCTCTCCGGTCCGGGTACCTCCCCAGATATTGGGGATGATGCCCGACAGGAGATAGCACAGGGTGGATTTGCCCGCCCCATTGGCGCCGAACACGGCCAGGATATCGCCCGGATACAGCTCGAGCGAGAGGTCGCGGATGGCGGCCACGTCGGGGTCGTAGGTGAAGCTGACATCCCGCAAGCGGACGGTAGGCTGGCTCATGTCACTCCTCCCACCGAAAACGAGCGGGATCCCGACGAGGTCTGCCGGGTCCCGCCCGTAGGGTCACCAGATGGGACGATTACCACACCGCGTCGCGAACTTTGGGTAGACCACTGCGGCTCATCGCTTCGAGTAAGGGGATGGTGATGGCGGTGATGACCAGGGACAGGGCGGGAATCCACCAGAGGTAGCCGATGGCGGTAGCTATGCTCACCTCTGGCGTATAGCGGAACAGATATTGGTAGGGCCTGGTCCAA
>DATIKW010000020.1:0-38703 GCA_035477115.1 Bacillota bacterium
GACCCGGCGGCGGGTCAACGCGCTGGAACATGTGTTGATCCCGCAACTCCAGGCGGCGGTCCGAGAGATAACCATGCGCCTCAGCGAGATGGAACGATCGAACATCAGCCGGCTGATGAAGATCAAGGAGATCGTCCGGGCGCGCTGAGCCCGCGGGCGCGCCCTGCATCCACCCTCCACAGGTTGCCACTAGGGGAGGAGTGCTGCGGGTCACTGACGCTAACAACAAGCTTCTAGCCGAACTGCGACTGCCGGAAATCAGCCATTCGAACATCATCTACCATTACTATGAAGCGCAAATAGCATTCGACCAACCTGATACCGCCGGAGGCTTCATCGTCGGATACTCCTGGGATGCGGGAGATGAGCCTGAAGAAGCCCGAAAGTACTATGCCATTCCCATCTCATTCAGGTGACCATCCGCGAGATCATCAGCTTCGTGAGGCAACTCGCCGCATTGACTGGGCAACCGGGACGGGTTATTATCAAGGGGACGAGTTGACGCGCTGGGGTATTTGTGTCCCAAATCTCGCTCATCAATGATGAGGAGTCAAGATGGTGACGGGCGACCCTTACGACCGGGCGCTATTCAAGCAAAGCCCCTATGCCGCGCGGCGGACCATCGTGGGCTTTGTGGTTGCCGTACTCCGGGGGCAACTCGATGGACGGGGACTGGAACTGATCCGGCCGCCGTCCCGCGTTTTGGCCCGGGGGGAGATCCACGAACTGATCCTGACTGATGAAGCGGGGGCCCGCCCGGATTCCGTCGTGGAACGCATCGCTTACCTGGCGTTCTTTGAGGTGCAGGAGGGGGGCGTGGCCCTGGCGGGCGATCGGGTGTCGATTGCCGGAAACGAGCAGTTCCGATTGGCCGGGTTCGACGTCACCCATGCCCCGAATCATCTCAATGTCGTGGTGGTCGGGGGCGATCGCCGGTCCGGTGAGGAACGCGGTCTTGAACTGGGGGACCGCGTGACCATCGAGTCCGCCGGCGATCGGTAAGGCACAGGTGAGAAAGGAGAGGGAGACGGTGGCTGATTTCAAGTACAAGTTCCAGATGTACAAGCATCTGCAGGCCAGCCTGCCCGCGATTCACGCCGAGGCGCGGCGGGCGGCGGATGAGATCGGGATCGCACCTGAGTTGCGGGGGAAGATCGGGTTGACCGGCGCCATTTCCGGATGCCCGGCACCGATGCGGGAAGATGTGCTGCAAGCAGCCGAGCGCGGGGCTACCGAGGTGATCCCGCTGTCCCGGCTGGTAGAGGAGATCCGGGAGATCGTCAAGGACTACTACGGCGACGAGTACGATGTGTGCCCGGTCAACACCTGCGAAGGCGGGTTGTGGGTCAGCTATGATGTCCTCTTCACGCCGCCCTTCACCGGGCGCGGGGCTCCCTACCGGGCGCGGTATATGGCACCTTACGAGAAACACATGCACCACCAGGCGAGTTACGGCCGCCCGTTTCCCCCGCGCTACAAGGACTACCTGGCGGACCGGGGGGCCACCTCCGGAGAAATGGGTTTCCAGGGCAAGCGCATGGCCGACCTTGACGTGCTGATCGTGCCGCTGGCCGGCGGCAGATACGAGAATCACGGCATCAAATACTGGCCGGTACCGATGCTGCTCGACGTCGATCCGGAAACGTCCATCGAGATCATGGGCGACGTCGCCGCCGAGCATGCGGCTTACCTGACCGGCTTCACGTCGCTGGGCTATGACACTCCCGGCTACGGGTACGGGTTGAAGGATGAAGACGGCACTCCCGTGTTGCTCAAGGAGATCGGCCGGCTGGCCCAGGGCATGAACCTGCCCTACGTCGTCGATAACGCCTGGGGTCTGCCCTTCGTGGGCACGGACATCCGGGAGATCGGCGCCGACGTGATGGTCTACAGCATGGACAAGGCGAGCGGCGCCGCCACATCCGGCCTGATCATCGGGCGGGAGGAGACCATGGTGGGCATCCGCCGGGCGCTGGGGATGCACGGCGACCGCTGGGGCACCCTCGCTTCCTATGGCAA
Organism: Bacillota bacterium; assembly: GCA_035477115.1. Taxonomy (GTDB): domain Bacteria; phylum Bacillota; class Sulfobacillia; order UBA995; family UBA995; genus UBA995. The sequence goes on from DATIKW010000020.1 coordinate 2,020, forward strand.
GGCGGCCTACGTCACCCAGGACCCGGGCAAGGAGGCCCTGCTCACCCAGGTGCAAGCCTTGAAAGTGCTGCGCGATAGTCCGAGCACGCTCACCCGGCCCGTGGACCAACTCCACGAGTTGGTCCAGGAGGAGTTGCGGCACCTCAATCCCCGGCTCCGGGATAAGCTGGTCGTCTCCCGCTCGTACAACTCGGGGACGGTGGAGATCAACTACGAGCGGACCTGGCAGGACGAGGGGCTGGGCTTCCCGATCTTCACCATCGAAGACATGTACGCGGGGTCGCATATCATCCAGACCAGTCTGACCGCGATGGGGATCATCCCCACTATCTCCTACGACGGCAACATCTTCATCTCGCCGGGGCAGGGCACGGGCGATCCGGACGGCGAACTCAACCCCGAGCGCATGCGCCTGGTGCTGCGCGGGCTAGTCCGGGTGCTGGAGATCGTCGGCAAACACAGCGGCTACTTCGCATGAGCTGAGGGCAGGTCCAGGGAGGGGGAATGGGGAGTGCTCTCCGCCCGGGATGAACAGGAGTACCAGTTGCTCCGATACTTGAGGGACCAGAGCGAACCCGTGGGATCGGGCAGCGCCGCGGAATGCCTGCGGAAGGCGGCCATCGACGTGAGCGAGGCGACGGCAGGAAGGGTCCTGCGGGAGCTGGATGCGCGCGGCTACACGGAACGGCGCGGCTACCAGGGGAGGGTGCTCACCGATTCCGGACGGAGGCGCCTGTTTGAACTGGACTCCTTGCGGCGCCGCAGCATCTTTGGGCAGGAACTGCTGCGGGTGCTGGGCGAGCCGGGCATGACCCAGCTTATTGACGTGCTGATGGCGAGGCGAGCCATCGAGCGGGAGACGGCCCGCCTCGCTGCGCTCAATGCCAGCGACGCCGATGTGGCCGAGCTGTACGCCGTCGTGAACCAGCACGAGCATGCGGTGGAGGGGGGCGGACCGGAGTGGGATGTCCGCTTCCATCGCATGATCGCGGCCATGGCGGGGAACCAGGTTCTGCTGGCCGCCGTGAACCTCATCCACCAGGACGGGCTGCTCTCTCCGGTGCTCGACTACATCCGCAAGTGGGCCCGCAGCACCATTGCCGCCGACCATCGGGCACTGGCGGGTGCCATAGCCCGCCGCGACGTGACGGCCGCCGAGGCCAGCATGGTCGACCATATAGACAACATCATCGGCGACGTTCGGAGATACTGGGCCACCGTGCATGATCGGGAGCAGGTCGCGCCCCCGTTTCCCGGCACCCGGGAGGTCTCGCCTTGAGAGCCGTTGACCGGGTGCTGGACGCAATCGACCTCGAAACCGTGCTCCTGGCCGAAGACGAACGGTCGGCGCGCCGACTTGCCTTCCAGCTCGCCAAGGAGTTGGGTCTCACGGACGCCGACATCGTGGCCTTGGAGTGGCGTGCCAACATGGCCCGGGTAAGGGTCAGGGGTTACATCCACCGTCCCGGCCACCACTACACGTGGCTGGGCCAGACTGCCAGGTGACGGCCATGGCTCGACGCAAAGTGCTGCTCGCCCCGATGGACCCGGTCCATGACGTGGGATTGAAGCTGGTGCAGCGCGCCTTGGACGCCGCCGGGCATAGCACCCTGCGGCTGCCCCCCGACCTCTCTGCCGAGGAGATCGTCAGTCGGGCAATCGAGTACCAGCCGGACACGGTCCTGGTGGGACGCACTCTGGGTTATAACGTGCCCGAGGTCCTGGCGCGCCTGGTGGACCTCATGGAGGCCGCGGGGATGCGCTCGCGGGTGCGACTTGGCGTCGGCGGCATGGCCATTCGCCCGGAACTGGCCGCCGAACTCGGCTATGACCGCGGCTTCGGGCCGGGCACCAGTCCCGAGGAAGCGCTCGCTTTCGTCGAGGGCCGGGAGCCGCAGCCGCCCGCCGCGGCGCAGACGCTTGAGAAACCTGACCTCACCGCCGGCTACGGGTATCTGGCGAAGGACCGCGAAGTCGCCACGAGCCTGGAAGCGATCGCCACGGCGGCCGTAGCTTGGGGGAAAGCCCGGACGTCTCCCGGAGTGGAACGCGCGCGGCTGCGCCGCCGGCTCCTCGCGGCCGAAGCTGGGGCAGGCGCAGGCGATGGGCGAGTGCCTGAGTCAGCAGAGGCACTGCGCAGGGCTTATGTCCGGGAGTGCGATCCTCCGATCCGGGCCTTCTACGAAGGTACGGGACCGGTCGGCAAGACGCGCCCGCTGTCGCCGGACGAGATCGCCGCCCTGGCGGCGGCGGCGGACCCGGGCGGCTTCGAGCGCCGCCGGGTGCGCCACCTCCAGACCCGGCCGCGGGTGTTCGTGCAGTACGGCACCGGTTGCCCGGTAATGGATTCGGCGCATAACCGCGTGGCCGAGGCCTGGGGCGCCGACGGACTTGTCCACTTCGACCCTTCATGGGCCGCTCGGACCGAGGGGCTCATCGAGGGGCACCACAGTCATGAAGAAGACGGCACGCTGCTGACGCTCGCCAACCTCAGGAGCATCGGACGGGCCCGTCTGTCCGGGACCCTCTGGCAAGTACGGGCCCACCGCGGGCTGAACACCCCGGAGATCGTGGTCCTGGCTGCGGCGGCTGGTGCCGATCTCACCAAGGTGAACCCGGTATATGGTTCGCTGGGGGCAGGCACCGATCCCGAGCGCCTGGTCGTGGACGGCGTGGAGTGCCTTTCGCTTGCCGCGGCGGCCGGACTCCCCCTTGACGTGGTGACCAACGAAGAATTGTGCGGCGTACCGGCCGGCAAAGCCTTCGCCGGCATGCTCATAATCGCCGCCATGGCTGTACACCTGGGCGGCCGGCCGATCCTGCAGCCCCTGTTCTGTCTGTCGCCGGATGTCATGGTCACCGGCCGGATGGACGACAACTTCGTCGATTACAATATGGCGAAAGTCATGGCGTTGCGGCAGCTATATGACGCTCCCATCTGGCCCGGCGCGCCCATCGGCTTCCTCACCCACACCGAGGACCGGGTGCAGTCGGCGACATCAACGGCCCTGCACGCGGCGATCGCCGTTTCGCTGGAAGTGGATGCCATCACCATCGCCTCCGCCGATGAAGCATACTCCGGCGGGTCGATCGCCGCCGCCTCCCGGGTGGATACGCTCCTCGCTACGGCGGAAGCCTTCCGCTTCTTGGGCAGTGCCAAGGTGGCGCCGACTCCCCGGGCCCGGGAATGGGCGGATGAACTGGTAGCGCAGATCAAGGACACCTTGCGCCGCATCTTGGAACGACCGTCACTGGTCGACGCGTTGTACGCTGGAGTTCTAGGCAGCCCCGCCGATGGCGTGTATCCGGGACGGGCGGGTCGGGGCACGGTCCGGCTCCGATGAAACGCCGCTGCCTGGGCGTGGCCGGCACAGCGAAGAACACCGGCAAAACCACGACCTTGGCGGCAATCCTCCGGGAGGCTGCGGCCGCCAAAGTGGCGGTCGGGGTCACCAGCATCGGCTATGATGGCGAGGATCTGGACCACATCACCGGACTGCCCAAGCCCCGCTTGCTGGTCACTGCCGGGACCCTGGTCGCGACGGTCGAGCCTGCGCTGGCCGGCAGGCCGGACTTCGAGGTCCTGGAAGGCATCCCGGTGCGGACGGCACTGGGTCGGGTGACCCTGGCCCGGGTCGTACGGCCGACTCGCGTGATCCTGGCCGGCCCGGCGGGGGCTGCCGGACTGCGCACGGTGCTCGACCGGCTTCGCCAAAATGGATCAGACCTGGCGCTGGTAGATGGCGCTTTTGGCCGGCTGGCGCCGATGACGGCGGTTGACGGGTTGCTCATTGCGACCGGTGCCGCGCGCCGGCCGGACCCTGCCTTCCTGGCCCGCGAGGCCGCCGCCATCACCCGGTTGTGCACCCTGCCGGAGATGCCGGGGGAGGGCCGCAAGGATCTGGTACGGGTAAGAGGCCCGGTGTCATCGCTGACGCTCCCCTACCCGGCATTGCTCGACCTCCACTGGGCGGAGGAGGTGGCGGGGAGGGCACGGGCGGCCGGAGGTTTCCCCACGGACATCTACCTGCCCGGTCCCGCCAGCGCCGCCGCCCTTGAACGTCTCGGCCAGGGGTTGTCGGGCATCGGCCCAGTGACGCTGGTGTTCTCCCATCCCCTTCATCTCCTGGCCGGCGGCGAGGCGCTGGCGGTGAGTGCCGCCCTCGACGGACTGGAGAGCGCAGGCCACCGCCTGGCGGTCCGACAGGGGCTGCGGCTGCTCGGCCTCACCGTCAACCCATATTACCCGGCGAGGGAAGGGGCGGTGTACCGGGCCGCTCAACTCGATTCGGCGGAGTTGCTGGCAAGCGTAAGGGCGGCGGTCGACATTCCCGTGACCGACGTCGTGCTCGAGGGTTCGCAGGCCCTGTGGGACCGCATATGGGGTCGAGCAGGCGAAGAAGGATATGGCTGATCGGCGACGAACGATGAAAACGAATGATGTCACCGAGGCGGTTGTGTTTGCAGGGATACATCCTCATCAGTGATGAGGTGCAACAGGACCGGGACATTCACCTCCGGAGGTGTTATCGCATGCGCGTACTGGTAATCGGGGGAGGCTGGGCAGGCTGCGCCGCGGCGCTGAGTGCGGCCCGGGCCGGAGCCGCGGTGGTCTTGCTCGAACGAACGGATGCTCTTCTAGGCACCGGTCTGGTCGGGGGAATCATGCGCAACAACGGTCGCTTCACCGCGACCGAGGAAGCCATTGCCCTCGGCGGGGGCGAACTCTTCGAGTTGTGCGACCGCATATCCCGCCATCGCAATGTGGCTTTTCCCGGCCACGCCCATGCCTCCCTGTACGACGTGGCGCTGGCCGAGCCTGCGGTCCGGAAGAAGTTGGTGGAGGCGGGCGTCGACGTGCGGCTTCAGTCCCGGGCCCACGATTGTCGGGCGGTCGATGGTGTCATCAGCGCCGTCATCACCCGGGACGAGGAGTTCGAGGCCGACGCTTTCGTCGAGGCCACCGGCACGGCGGGCCCCCAGGCCAACTGCCAGAAGTATGGGAACGGCTGCGTCATGTGCGTGCTCCGTTGCCCCACCTTTGGGGGGCGGGTCAGCATGGCGGCCAAGGCGGGCGTCAAGGAAGTGATGGGCGGCACCGCCGTCGGCACCATCGGTTCGATGAGCGGCTCCTGCAAGCTGCTCAAGGAATCGCTGGCACCGCACCTGGCCGAGACGCTGAGCCGGACGGGCCTGGCCATCGTACCCATACCGGAGTCGATGCAGAAGAAGGACGCGCTGGTGCTCAAGGCCTGCCAGCAATATGCCCTCAAGGAGTATGCGGAGAACGTCATCTTACTCGACACCGGTCATGCCAAGCTGATGGCCGCCTTTTTCCCCCTGGACAAGCTCCGCCAGGTACCGGGCCTCGAGAACGCGAGATATGAGGATCCGTATAGCGGCGGCGTGGGCAACTCCATCCGCTACCTTGCCATCTCGCCCCGCGATGACAGTCTTCGCGTCGAAGGGATGGACAACCTGTTCTGCGCGGGCGAGAAAGCGGGGCCGCTCGTGGGGCACACCGAGGCCATCGTCACCGGGGTGTTGGCCGGTCACAACGCCGCTCGCCGGGCGGCAAAGCGCGAGTTGCTAGTCCTCCCGACCGCGCTGGTCACAGGCGACGCGATCGCGCACGTCCGCGAGCAGATGAACACACCCCAGGGCCTGTTCAAGAAATACACGTTCTCCGGGTCGGTGTACTTCCAGCGCATGCAGGAACTGGGCACGTACACTACCGACGTCCGGGTGATTCGCCAGCGGGTGCAAGCCGCCGGGCTCACGGGGGTCTTCGCCCGGCCGCTGTCGGCCGCAGCCGAAGTGGCAGCCTCCCGGCAGGAAGACCGGTAGGCTAGCAGTTGCCGTGAGGCGCATGGCCCCGCCCGTCGCCGGGTGGGGCCGTGCGCCGGGAAGGGCAGTTGGCATGGAGCGGTTCCCAAAAGTCGTGCAGTGAGGTGTACGCGCCGGCCTTCAGCGTGATTGCCCCGGCCGCCGGCTCTCCTCGCAACAAGTCGCTCAACAGGCCGAGGTCGGCCTGCAAGATCGCGAAGTCGAGGTTGAACTCGGTGGCGAAAGCCCTGCCCCGGTCCGCGGCCAGGCCCTCCCCTGGCAGGCCGGCATGAATGTAGACCAGCCGGCGGTAGTTGTGCAGGATAGCCCCGAAGATCCGGCCCGCTTGCTCAGCGCCCCACCGATCCACGCAACGGGCGTGGTCGGCCAGCAGACTCCCTTGCGAATCCACCCATCCTTTTGACAGGTAGTAAGTGCCGGCGCATTCGGCGGCCAGTTCCCGATATGCCGCTTGCGAGCCCAGGAGCAGGGCGATGCAGTCATGGACTTTCGGCAAGGCGAGCCCGCCGGGCGCGGCGCGCAGGCCGGAGGTGGCGCCGCCGCACAGCCCCATGGCCAGGCCGATTCGGCGGCCGGGGTAAACGTCGATGAGCTGCTGGAGGTGTTCCCTGAGCCGCGACGGGGAACGGTGCAATGCTCCGTCCACGCGGTGGAGCGCGCAGTCGGCATGGATCAGCCCCTGGACGATCTCCGCCAGCGGTTGGCAGGTTACCACCATATCCGGCCGGGTGCCGGGAAACCCCATGCCCATATCCATATCTTCGCCTCGACCCGAGAATTCTCGCGGCGTGCTTCCATGTCCTCCCCGTGGTAGGGCGGGTTCCGAACCCGCCCCTACCACGAAATCCCCGTACGTCCGAAAGCGGGGGCTCCCGGCGCCACGCCCTTTTCATACCCCGGGGTGCCCCCATCAGCGCGTGAGGGTCCGCAGCGAAAAGACTCTTGCCAACACTGGTCAGACAATCTACATTGGCAGCAGCAGGGAGTCCAGGGACGGGTGAGCGACGAAATCCTCGGGGCGGGGTGACTTGAGTGAACAGCGATACCATCAAAGTCGGGATCGAGCGGGCCCCGCATCGCAGTCTGCTAAGGGCGAGCGGCCGGCTGCGACGCGAGTCGGATCTCGAAAGACCCTTCATCGGTATTGCCAATTCCTTCACGGAAATCGTGCCGGGGCACACCCATCTCGGCGACTTCGTCACGGAGATCAAGGAAGCCATCTACGAAGCGGGCGGGGTGCCTTTCGAGTTCAATACTATCGCCCTGTGCGATGGGATCGCCATGGGGCACGGAGGCATGCGCTACAGCTTGCCCTCCAGGGAACTGATCGCCGACAGTGTGGAGACCATGGTTCGCGGCCACCAGTTCGACGGCTTGATCTGCGTGCCCAACTGCGACAAGATCGTCCCCGGCATGCTCATGGCGGCCCTTCGTATCAACATCCCCAGCGTGTTCATCTCGGGGGGCCCGATGCAGGCGGGGCGGACCGGGGACGGGCGAGCGATCGATCTGGCGTCGGTGTTCGAGGGTGTTGGGGCTTTCCGCGCCGGGCGGATCGATGAAGCTCGGCTGCTCGAACTGGAACGGGCCGCCTGCCCCGGTCCCGGCAGTTGTGCGGGCATGTTCACCGCCAACTCCATGAACTGCCTGTGCGAGGCCATCGGCCTTGCTCTGCCCGGCAACGGGACCATCCTCGCCGTCGATCCGCGTCGAGGCAAGCTGAAGCGGTGGGCGGGACGGCGGATCATCGAGTTGATCGCCGAGAACCTCCGTCCACGAGACATCGTCACCATGGACGCGCTGGACAACGCGTTTGCGCTCGACGTGGCAATGAGCGGTTCGACCAACACCATCTTGCATGCCCTGGCCATCGCCCATGAGGCGGGCCTGGAGTACCCGCTGGAACGCATCAATCTGATCTCCGAGCGCACCCCCACCTTGTGCAAGGTTTCTCCGGCATCCGACCTGCACATCGAAGATGTAGATCGGGCGGGCGGCATCACCGCCATTCTGGGGGAACTATCCCAGCGACCGGGGTTGCTCAACCTGGACTGCCTGACTGTGACCGGGGGAACCCTGGCGGCGGACATCGGGCAAACTCGCAGCTCGGATCCTCAAGTCATCCGCGGTCTGGCGGCCCCCTTCAGTCCCCGGGGCGGGCTGCGAGTCTTGTTCGGCACGCTGGCACCGGAAGGAGCGGTGGTCAAGACGGGAGCCGTGCTACCCGGGATGATGCGCCACCGGGGACGGGCGGTCGTCTTCGAAGCGGAGGCGGATGCATCTTCGGCCATCCTGGACGGACGGATCCGGCCGGGGGATGTCGTGGTGATCCGCCACGAGGGGCCGAAGGGAGGGCCCGGCTTCATGGAGATGCTCGGTCCTACTGCTAACCTGATGGGGATGGGCCTGGGGGATTCGGTGGCCCTGGTGACCGACGGCCGCTTCTCCGGCGCCACCCGGGGCGCATGTATCGGCCACGTATGTCCCGAGGCCGCCTCGGGCGGGCCCATCGCCCTGGTGCAAGACGGCGATGTCATAGGCTACGATCTGGACGCAGGTACGCTTGACCTGCAGGTATCGGGCCGGGAACTGGCCGGCAGACAGGCTGCAGTCCAACCCCCGCCTCGACGCCAACCTTCGGGCTGGCTGGCCAGGTACGTGGCGATGGTCGGCCCCGCCAGCCGGGGAGCGGTGATCGAGCCCCACTCTGCCAGCAGGACTGAAGACACGGCGCAGAGAAAGTCCCCCATGCCATAACCCACCATTAGGGTAAATACCCGGTTCACCAGGCAATCCATGGTTGATCTGCCGAGTGCGGGCAAGCTGGCGCCGGCCGCTGAGCGCAAGTCCATCGCGCATGTCGGGCGGTTGCTGCCGGGCAGTCAAGGGGGGGATTGGGGGTTGGAGCCGATTGGCGTTCTCGGAAAGTGGTTGGACAGGCTCTACCGCGCTATAGAGAGCGTCCTCGTGGTCTTCATCTGCGTCCTGGTCGCAATCGTCACTTTCGAGGTCATAATGCGGTACTTCTTCGGCCTGCCCGTGATCTGGGGGCGGGATGTCGTGCTGTGGCTGTACTCGGCCGGCTTTCTCCTGCCGGTGGCGTATCACTATGCCTGCAACAAGCAGATCTGCGCCAGCGACCTCGTGTACAACCTCCGCCTGACCCCCCGCCAGCGGGCAACGATTGACCTCGTTAGCAACGCGATGCTGGCGGCGGTGGCAGTCTTCCTTTTCCGCCCAGCGGTCAACCGCCTGCTTTTCGCCATTCGCCTCAACGAGGTGTCGATCCTGACCTTGTGGCGGCCGCCCCTTTGGCCGCTCCTGGCGTTGATCCCCATCATGCTGGTCCTGATAGGGCTGCAGTCGGTACGCGGCCTTGCCCAGGCGGCGGCGTTGCTCGGGAAGGGCGATGACGCCGCATGAGTCCGGAAGTCATGGTGATCGCAACCTTCGTCGCCATCATCGCCGGGATCGTCATCGGCGTACCGGTGGCGACCGTGCTGCCGGCGGTGGGCATGTTGCTCGGCACGATCTTCATGGGACCGCGCGCCCTCGACTTCATGGTCCGCGGCATCTTCGCGGTGATGACCAACGATGTTCTCATAGCGCTGCCGCTGTTCGTATTCATGGGGTGCATGCTCCAGTCCTCCGGCGTCGCCGACAAGCTGTTTCACAATCTGAGGGTCGCCCTAGGCTCCGTCCGGGGCGGACTCGGGATCGTCACCATCATCCTGTCGACGATCCTCGCCGCAACCACCGGCATCATCGGCACGGCGGTGGTGATGATGGGAGTGCTGGCCCTCCCCACCATGCTGGAGGCGAAGTACAGTCGTCCCCTGGCCGCAGGCCTGGTGTGCGCGGGAGGCACGCTTGGCATCCTCATCCCCCCCAGCATCATGCTCATCTTATATGGCCTTTCGGCCGGCATGTCGGTAGTCGCCCTGTTCGCGGCAGCCATCGTGCCCGGCCTGTTACTGAGCGCGATGTACATGCTGTACACGGCAATTCGCTGCCACTTTCGCCCGGACCTCGGACCGCCTCTCTCCCGGACGGAGCGGGAGAACCTGGCGGCGACCCGTTACCTGCCGGAACTGCTCTGGTCGCTCGTACCGCCGCTGGTGCTGATCGCCGGCGTCCTCGGCGCCATCTTCCTCGGCGTCGCGACGCCGACGGAAGCGGCGGGCACGGGGGCTTTCTCCACCGTCCTGCTCAGCGCCTTCATGCGCAAGTTCAGCCGAAAAGCCCTCGTGGGGGCCGCCCGCGAGACCGTGACGATCTCCGCCACCATCCTCTGGCTGGCGGCGGGCGCCCAGATGTTCACCTCGGTTTTCCTGGCCCAGGGTGGCGGAGAAGTGATCAAGGGCTGGGTCCTCGGATTCGCCGGCGGCCATCCGGCCATCGTGCTGGCAATAATGATGCTGACCCTCTTCTTGCTGGGCAAGCTCATCTGCTGGGTGGGGATCCTGCTGATCACCGTGCCTCTGTTCACACCCATCGCCATCACGCTCGGCTGGGATCCCTTGTGGTTCGGCATGCTGGTCTGCGTGAACTTGCAGATGTCTTTCTTGACCCCCCCGTTCGCCTACGCGATCTTCTATCTGAAACAGGTCGCGCCGCCGGAGATGACGCTGCTCGACATATATCGCGGCGTGTGGCCCTTCATAGGCCTCCAGGCGCTCGGCCTGCTGCTGATCATCGTATTCCCCGAGATCGTGCTATGGCTGCCCGGGCTGCTGCTGCGCTGATGCGGGATACGCGCGACCGGCGGCGGCCGTTGCCCGTGGGGGGGGGTGAGTCGATCAGAAGTTGCCGGCGGCATGAAGCTGGTAGCCCGATAGACTGAGAAGGGAGAAACAAGGGATGAAAGGCAAGAACATGACGGTCGTGTGGGTGGTCCTGATCCTGGCGGCTTTCGGCGTAGGCTACATCGTCCGTCCGGCGGTGGCCCCCGCGGCCGTGGACCCCGCGGATGTCCCCGAACCGGTCATCGAGTGGACGATGCAGGGGATCTACATGACGGGCCATCCCCTGTTCACGAAAGCCCAGGAATGGACGGAGGAAGTGTATCTCGCTAGCGGCGGCCGTCTGAAGATAACGCTGCACCCGGTAGGGGCTCTGGTCCCCGCCGCGGAGTTGCTCAGCGCCGTGTCGGCCGGGACGATCGACGTGGGTCACTCGTTCCCGCCCTGGTGGATAGGCACCAAGCGGGCTTTCGGCCTGTTCTGCGGCCAGACGGTGGGCATGAGCCAGGACGAATATCGCACCTGGCTGCTGAGTGGCGGCGGCTGGGAACTCGCCGGCGAGCTATATGGCCAGCACAATCTGCACTGGATCCCGTTCAGCAATGACCCGGCCGAGACTTTCCTGTGGGCCAAGCAGCCGATTCGAGTCCTGGCTGACCTGGAGGGGATGAAGGTACGGGCCGCCGGGCTGTCCCTCGACGTCTTCAAGCGGCTTGGCATCGACGCGCACTTCATCGCCACGGCGGAGATCGTGCCCTCACTGCTCAAGGGGGTAATCAACGCGGCGGAGTTCCTGTTCCTCGAGGCCGACTACGCCATGGGTTTCCATGATGCGGCCAAGTACGCGATGATGGGGGAGCGGGCCCCGTCACACGCGACCGGCATCGAGATCAACCGCGATCGCTGGAATGAGCTGCCGGCTGACCTGCAGGCCATCGTGACCAACACGGCCCTGCGCAGCCTCATCACCACCTACGGGGAGTTCCGCCTGGGAGAAGCCGCCGCCGCCCAGCGCCTGCGCGACAAGGGCGTCACCTTCGTGGCGGTCTCCGACGAACTCAACAAGCAGGTCAGAGACGGGTTCGATGCGGTGCTGGACGACGAAGCGGCCAAGGACCCCTTCTTCGCGCGGGCCTGGGCATCCGCCCGGGACTTCCGCACCTCGTACCGCGAGACGGTGCGAACCCTGTGGCCCTGGGAGTGAACTGAGACCCCCATGCCCGCCGGGGCACCAGGGGGTATGAAGGCGGCAGACCTCGTTTTCGCGGTAGGGGGCGGGTTCCGAACCCGCCCCCTACCGCCATGGGATGTCGCGTCAGGCCCCCCGCGACTGGGCTGGAGACTGGGCCGGTTCCGGCAAGGCCTCGATCGTGTGCATGGGGCACACCTTCACACAGGCCTGGCAATCATCGCAACGGGCGTAGTCGATGCGGGCCAGGTTGTCGGCGAAAGCGATGGCCTCCCGGGGGCACTCCTTCACGCATAGCCGGCAGGCGATGCAGCCCACCGTGCATAGCTTGCGGACCACCGCTCCCCGGTCCCGGGACTTGCAGCGAATGTGAACCCGGCGCGACACCGGGGCCATGACGATGATGGCCCGCGGGCACGCCTTCACGCAGGCGGTGCACCCGGTGCAGCGATCCTCGAACACCTCGGGCAAGCCATTCCCGTTCATGCGCATGGCGTCGAACCGGCACGCCCGCACGCAGGTGCCCATGCCCAGGCACCCGTAGGTGCAGCCCTTGGGACCTCCGGCAATCAAGCCCGCCGCCCCGCAGTCGCGAATGCCCGAGTAGACCGCGCGGTCAGGCGCCTCGTGCCGGCCGCCGGCGCACAGCACCTGGGCCACCTCGCGTTCCCGCGCTTCGACCGGCTTACCCAGGATGGCCGCCAGCCGGAGGGCCAGCTCGGGGCCGCCAGCCGGACAGCCGTCGGGGCGGGCTTGGCCCCGTACTGCCGCTTCGGCGAAGTCCGAGCAACCGGCATAGCCGCAGGCGCCGCAGTTGGCGCCGGGCAGCGCTGCCTGGACGGCTTCCACCCGGGGATCGACCTCAACGGCGAACTTCCGAGCGGCGACGGCCAAGAGGCCGCCGAAAGCCAGGCCCATGGCGAACAGGGTTATTATGGCTGCAACCACCGGCCGGCCCCCCTTCAGGAAAGCAGGAAGTGGAACAGGTTCTGGAAGCCGAAGAAAGCTACGGACATGAGCCCCGCCGATATGAGGGCGATGGGGACCCCCTGCAAGGCGGCCGGCGTCTCCGCGACGTCCAGGCGCTCGCGCACGCCGGCGAAGAGGACGATGGCCAGCGTGAAGCCGACGCCCCCGGCGAAGCCGTTGACGACGCTCTCCAGGAAACTGTAGTGCTCCCGGACATTGATGAAGGCGACGCCGAGGATGGCGCAGTTGGTGGTGATGATCGGCAGGTAGATGCCGAGCGCCTGGTACAGGGCGGGACTGGTCTTCTGGATGACCATCTCCACGAACTGCACGAGCGAGGCGATGACCAGGATGTACACCACCGTCTGCAGGTAATCGAGCCCCAGCGGCGTGAGCAGGGTGTGCTGGAAGACCCAGGTGATGGCCGAGGCCAGGGTCATCACGAAGATGACGGCCACGCCCATGCCCACGGCCGTGGACAACCGGCGGGATATGCCGAGGAAGGGACAGATCCCCAGAAAGCGCATGAGCACGAAGTTATTGACCAGGATGGCGGAGATGACGATGGCGACCAGGTTGAGTCCCATAGTTTACCCCCTTCTAGCAGCAGGCCCCGGGTCGGCGGGACCGGCGGGTCAGGAGATTGAGCGCGGCGATGATCAGGCCGAACACGATGAAGGCTCCGGGAGGCATGACCATCACCTGCGCGGGGTTGAAGGGCAATCCCGCCCCGAATACCGGCCAACCGGCGACCACCAGGTTGGCCGTGCCCAGGATCTCCCGGATGGAACTGATCGCCACCAGCGCCAGGGTGAAGCCGAGGCCCATTCCCAGGCCGTCGGCGACCGCGTTCAGGGCGGGCTTGCGCGAGGCGAAAGCCTCCGCGCGGGCCAGGATTATGCAGTTGACCACGATCAAGGGGACGAAGATCCCCAGGATGCGATGCATTTCCGGCAAGAAGGCGTTCATGGTCAGGTCGACGACGGTCGCGAAGGTCGCGATCACCACGATGAAACAGGGGATTCGCACCCGGGCGGGGATCACGCCCCGGATCAGCGAGATGAGGAGATTCGATCCGGTGAGGACGAACGTCACCGCCACGCCCATCCAAAAACCGTTCATCACCGCCGTGCTGACCGCCAGGGCCGGACAGGTTCCCAGGACCAGCCGCAATAGCGGATTCTCCGGTATTATGCCGTTGCGGAAATCATGCAAGAGGCCGCGCAATCGATACACCTCCTCGTCAGCGGCCGGCCAGCGCCGCGTGCGCCTCGAGCCCCAGATTCGCGGCGGCCAGCACCGCCGCCGAAGAGTCGGTCGCCCCGGTTATCGCCTGGACATCCCGTCGGAATTCCAGGGGCGGCTCGGCTGTGCCGGCGAACTGATCCAGGAACTCGCGTTCCATGATCCGGGTACCCAGGCCCGCTGTTTCCCCGGCTGCGGACAGGACGCGCACGGCGGTGACCGTGCCGGCCGCGTCCACCCCCACCAGCACTTCCACCGGCCCGCCGTACCCGGCGGCGGTGACGCGAAAGACCGTGCCGACCACAGCATCACCCCGTATCCCCTCGTGGACCTGACCGATCGCGGGGAAGCCGGCGAGCACCGGGTCGTCGCTCCGGTCCCGGAAGGTCTCGGCTTGGGGCAGGACCTCGCGCAGGCCGGCCGCCAGCGCTTCCGCCGCGCGGGCGGCGATCAACTCGCTGGTTACGCCGTAAGTCGCCGTGAGTATGCCGGCGGCCAGGGCGCAGATGGTGGCCAAGACCAGGGGCAACCTCAGGGATTCCTTCATCGCGCCTTGCCCCCTCCGAACTGAGTCGGCACCGTGTAGCGGTCGAGGAGAGGTGCCGCCATGTTCATGATCAGGATGGAGAAGGACACCCCTTCCGGATAGCCTCCGTAGAGCCGAATGAGCACGGTCAGCAGGCCGCACCCCACGCCGAACCACACGCGGCCGGCGGGGGTCACCGGGCCGCTGACGTAGTCGGTGGCCATGAAACAGGCGCCGAGCAACAAGCCTCCGGACAGGACGTGGGCCAGGGGGTCGCCGGTGAACAGGCCCTCGGGACCCAGCACCCAGGTCAGGACGGCCACCGTGCCGACGAAGGATGCGGGGATGTGCCACCGGATGACCTTGCGCCAGAGCAGGTAGGCGGTTCCGAGGAGCAAGGCGACGGCACTGGTCTCGCCGATGGTCCCGGGGATCCAGCCCCAGAACAGCTCGGCGTATGAGGGAAAACGCTGCAGGATCTCAGGATCTTTCATGATCGCCAGCGGGGTGGCCCCGGTCATCGCCTCCAGCGTCCAGTCACCGGGTTTGACCCAGGTGGTCATCAAGCCGGGCCAGGCGGCTACCAGGAAAGCCCGGGCAGCCAGGGCCGGGTTCAGGAAGTTGGAGCCCAGGCCGCCGAAGAGTTGCTTCACCACCACGACGGCGAAGGCGGAGCCCAAGGCGGCCAGCCAGAGCGGCACCCCGGGGGGCAGGTTCAGGGCCAGGAGCAGCCCCGTGACCGCAGCGCTGAAATCGCCCACGCTGGATGGCCGCCCCAGCAGACGTCGCGCGACGGCCTCGGCCGCTACCGCCGCGATCACGGCGGTAGCGACCACCGCCAGTACCCGGGGGCCGAACAAGTTGACCCCGGCCAAGGTGGCCGGCACCAGGGCGATCAGCACATCCTGCATGAGCCGATGAGTGAGGGTAGGCGAGAAGAGGTGGGGCGGCGCGGATAAGACCAGGAGGTCCTGGCGCTTCTCGCCGGCAGTGCTGTCAGTCAAGTCCCATGCCCCTCCCTGGCGGCCGCCCCTCGGATCCTCAACGGCCGACCCGCCGGCTTCTGAGTTCGCCCTTGGCCATCCTTATCGCGTGCAGCAGCGGCCGCCGTGCGGGGCAAGCCCAGCCGCAGGCACCGCACTCGACGCAGTCCAAAACGAACAACTCCCGCGTCCGCTCGTAGTTGCCCACCCGGACCAGGGCGTCGTACTGGAGGGGGAGAAGCCGCATGGGGCAAGACTGGGCGCAACGCCCGCAGCGGATGCAGGGGGTGGTCGCCACCGGGGGGCTTTCCCTCCGCCCGAGGACGAGGATGCCGGTAGTCGCCTTGACTACCGGGGCGTCGAGGCCCGCCTGAGCGACGCCGGTCATGGGTCCGCCCATGACCACCCGGCCGGCCGGTTCGCCGAGACCTCCGGCCAGCTCGATGGCGGACGCGAAACTGGTCCCGATGCGGAGCAGCAAGTTGGCGGGCTCCCGCACCGGCCGTCCGGTCACCGTGACCACGCGCTCGATGAGCGGCATACCCCGGTACACGGCGTCGGCCACCGCCACCGCCGTCCCCACATTGTTGACGAGGACGCCCACATCCATGGGGAGTCCACCGGAGGGGATCTCGCGATTCAAGACGGCCTTGATCAAGTGCTTCTCCGACCCCTGCGGGTAGCGCGTGGGGAGTATGACCAGCCTGAGCCCGGCGTCCCGGGCCAGCGGGCGCAAGACCTCCGCCGCGTCGGCCTTGTTGCTCTCGACGGCCACATAGGCCTCGCTCACTCCGACCGCCTTCATCAGCAAGCGCAAGCCTAGCAGTGCGTCGGCAGTGCGTTCGAGCATCAGCCGGTGGTCGCCGGTGAGCAAGGGTTCGCATTCACAACCATTGAGGATGTAGGTGTCGATGGTCCGATCGGGAGGGGGAGAGATCTTGACCCGGGTGGGGAAGGCGGCTCCTCCCAGCCCGACGATCCCCGCATCGTGGATCGCCTGGCGGATCTCTTCGGGTGACAGCGAGTTGAGGGTCCCTCGAGCCTTGACATCGGCGGCGAGGGTACTCCCCCCGTCGCCGTCGATGGCCACGGCCATGACCTCGCGGCCCAGGGGATCGGGGCGTGGCTCCACCGCCGTCACCTTGCCGGATATGCTGGCATGGACCGGCGCCGACAGCGGGCCGGATGCCTTGCCGATCTTCTGGCCGATGGCGACGTGGTCGCCCCGGGCTACCAGCGGCTCGCAAGGGCTGCCCGTGTGTTGCCAGAGCGGGATGACCACCCGGTCGGGAGGGGGCGGCTGGACGATCGGCCGCCCCGCCGTGCGGTCCTTGTCCGCAGGCGGATGGATCATCCCCGCAAGGGATCCGGGTCGAAATCGCGCCACGGTCGATCTCCTCCCGAAGCCATAAGGCCACAGCTTCCTGCCGCTGCCGAGCGAGGCGAGTCAGTGGCTACTACAAGTGTTATCCTAACGAAATTCTCGAGGATTGTCCAGGGTCGGGGCTGGAAAGGCCGCAATTCGAGGACGAATCGAGCGGTCGTACCTCTACGCGCCACATCGAGGGGACTTCACAGTTGCAGGCGGCGGCATTTGCCGCTTGGGTATCGGAGTCCGGTGGAGTTCGAGAGGAAGGCGAGGTGCGCAGAGCGAATGACAAGCCCGCCTCAAGCGGCAGCGACTGCATCCGGCGATTGACTGTCCACCAAACCGCGGCAACCCCGCCACGATGCTGGCAGGAGGGACGGACAAGCCATGAGCGATCGGATGACATCAGATCCGGCGGCCGCGATCGAGGGGTTACGCGAGGCGGTAGCGAGGTTCTGTCGTTTCGTCTCGGAGCTGCCGGATGGGGCGTTGGTCGAAAAGGCATGGGGTCCAAAGGAAGTACTGGCCCATCTGGTGTTCTGGCACGAGAGCTACGTAGCCCAGGCGGAAGCATGGCCCTCCACGGGGGCGGTTGGGCTGCCGCGGGGCCGGTTTGAAGAGATAAACGCGCGGGCGGTCGCAGCGAGCCGCGACCTGCCTGCCGCCGACCTGCTACGCCGCTACCGGGATGCGAACAAGAGGCTGTGCCGCCTGGCCCAGGCCGATGAAGCCGACTCCATCACCTTGCGGCTGAAGAGGGGATCAGTCCCGCGTCCCTTGGCCTGGTTTGTCACGGCCGAAGCCGGCCATATCGGGCATCACCTCGGTATCCTGGAGCGACAGGCCCGCCGGGATCCGGCGGGCGAGGCTGAGCGCCTGCGGGAGGCGGTGGACGAATTCTGCCGCGTCATTGCGGGACTGCCCGTGGCCGCCCTCGTGGACCAGCCCTGGGGACCCAAGCAGGTCCTGGCGCACCTGGTGATCGCTCACGAACTCTGCGTCGCCCAGATCAATGCATTCCTGGCGGGAGAGCCCTTCATGTTGCCCAGAGGTGTGGATCTGGAGGCGCGAGTCGTTGAGGCCGGGCGTGGCGTTCCCGTTGCCGACTTGGTGCGCCGCTTCAAGGCTGCCGATGCCCGGCTGCGCCACTTCGGCCGGACCCTCGACCCGCAGGATGTGGTCCTGGAGACCTGGAGACTGCAGATGAAGCGAGGCTCGCTCTTCTCCACGCTGGACCATATCATCGCCAGGATCGAAGCTCATGTGCGCAGCCATTCCCGGGACTTGGCGCGAGGCGAGGCCGGCAATGCGCGTCGAACGCCGGTCTAGGCGGCTCCCGAACGCGTATCTGCCCGGCATCGGGCGAGCACCATAAAGGGGTGCTTGGGCCGAAGGTGTTTGGGCCGACGAAGGGAGCTGGTCGGGTTTGACCGATCGGACGGGGCAGCCGGCGATCACGGCGGTGCCGGGGCAACCTCCCGTTCCTGAGACCGGGGATGAAGGGGACGGGCCCAGGGGCGACGAACGGCGTAGTCCCGTTGGAGCGCTGGAGAGCCTGGGCACGCTGGCCACCCCCTTGCCGAAATCGAACTACCACGTGCTCACGGTCGTCGGCCAGATCGAAGGGCACCTGACCCTGCCCCCCCAGAACAAGACCACCAAGTACGAGCACCTCATCCCCCAGATCGTCGCCATCGAACTGAACCCCGACATCCACGGCCTCCTGGTCGTCCTCAACACGGTGGGGGGAGACGTGGAGGCCGGCCTGGCCCTGGCGGAGATGGTCGCCAGCCTGTCGAAGCCCACTGTTTCGCTGATCCTGGGCGGGGGGCACAGCATCGGCATCCCCATCGCCGCGGCCGCCAGCTACTCGTTGATCGCCCCAACGGCCACCATGACCATCCATCCCATCCGCCTCAGCGGCCTGCTCGTCGGCGTGCCTCAGACTTACGAGTACCTCGATAAGATGCAGGACCGGGTGATCCGCTTCATCACCGCCAACTCCCGGATCACCGAGACCCGGCTGCGCGAGCTGATGTTCCGGACCGGCGAACTCGCCCGCGACATCGGCACGGTGCTGGTCGGGCAGGACGCGGTCCGCGAAGGGCTGATCGACGAGGTGGGGGGCGTGGCCAAGGCGATCGCCTGGCTTGAGGAAATGGGGCGGCGGCGAGGCAAGGCGCTCGAACCGTCCGGACTGCCGGACGTCCCGCAATGATCCTCTGGTCGCCGATGCCCCTCGAAGTGGTGCTGGCGGGGTGGGGCAGCGACGCCGCGCGCCGGGTGGAACTGCCTATACCCGGGGGATGGGTCATCGCCGACGTGGATGCCGATGGCAAAGTGGCGATCAGCCGGCTGGTCGCCACCGACCCCCGAGCCTATCTCGAACCACGCTGGCGACCGGGAAGTATCCTCCGGGCGGGAGCCGGATCGGGCGACGCGCTCGGGGCCGCCGGGCGGCCCGAGGCCGGCACGGGAGGAACGGCCGGCAACTGAAGCGAAGCCCCTGCCTACGATCGGTCCGGCGAGGCGAGGTGGAGCCGGTGGGAACAGGGCAGGCGGTCCTGCTCGGCCTGGTGCAGGGTTTGACCGAGTTCTTGCCCGTCTCCAGTTCGGCGCATCTGGTGCTCGCTCAAGCCTTGCTGGGGATCCAGCCGCCGGGCCTGACCCTCGAGATCGCCGTGCATCTGGGAACGCTGGTCGCCGTGTTGGTGGTCTTCGCCCGCGATCTGGGGCAGCTGCTCGGGGCGGGATGGCGGATGGCCGTCGCGGCCGCCCGGCGCGCCTCGCCCCGGGAGCATCTCGCCCGAGATCCCGGTGCGCGGCTGCTGGTCGGGCTCGCCTTGGCATCCGCGGTCACGGCGGCGATGGGATTGACCGGGGAACCGTGGCTGCGCGGCGCTTACGAGGAACCGGAGCTTGCGGCCGCTTTGCTGCTGGTGACGGGGGCGATACTCTGGGGAGCGGGGAGGATCCGTCCCGGTACGCGACCGCTCCCTGCGGTTGGTTGGCGGGACGGGTTGCTGGTAGGCGCTGCGCAGGGCGTGGCCATCCTGCCCGGCATCTCGCGGTCGGGGACGACGATCGCCGCCGGACTCTGGTCCGGGCTCGACCGCGATGCGGCCGCCCGCTTCTCCTTCCTCCTTTCGGTGCCCGCGATCCTGGGTGCTACCCTGCTCGAAGCGGTGCGCCTGGGGCCGGCATCGCTCCTGCAGCCCGGGCTCGGGGTCACGCTGCCGGCGATGGCGTCCGCCGCCGCGACCGGCTTTCTGGCCATCACCGGGCTGCTGCGGGTGATACGGCGCGGGCGGCTGGGTTCCTTCGCATATTACTGCTGGGCGGTAGGGGGCGGATCCCTGTTATGGCTGACTCTGGCAGGCGGTTGACCGGCGCAGGACCTGCCCGCCGCCGCGTAGAAGTGCGAGCGCGGAGGGCGGGAGCCTTGCCTCGGACTCGCCGGCGACCTGACAACGATTTCGTCCGGGAACTGATGGGGATTGCCCTCGCCGTTGGCGGGGCGGTAGGCGTCTTCGCGCTCCTGTTCCCCGGCGCCGGTTGGGTGGGGCGGGCGTTGGCCCAGGCGCTGATCCGTCTGGCGGGACAGGGCGCCGTCTTGTTGCCGCTGGGACTGACCGCTGCCGGAGTCACCCTGATCGCGGTGCCGGGGCGGCCGCTACCGGCAAGACAGGCATGGGGAACCGGCTTGCTCATGGCAGCTGTGCTCGGCCTTCTCCATCTGCGATACCCGCCGGCGGAATTCTTCGCCCGGGCCGCCGAAGGTGGCGGCGGAGGGCTGATCGGGGCCGGTCTCGCGTGGCTGCTGACTGAGGGCTTCGGTGCGGTGGGCGGATGGCTGGTCCTCGCCGGGCTGTTCCTGGCGGGCCTGGTGCTGGTATCCAGCGTACCCCTGACTCGTCTAGGCACCGGCGCCATGCGTTTGACCCGGAAATGCGGCGGGCGCCTCCTCAGGGCAACCCGAGACTTCTTCGTGGTGGAGGTGGAGGACGAGCAGCGTCCCTCCCGAGGCGGCGCCCGCGAGCTGCCGATGCTGAACGTGGAGCCGGCCGGCCCGCCGCGCGGACCATGCCCGGAACCGATAGCGGCGGAACGGCCGGCGGAACCGCCCGCCTACCAGTTGCCTCCGCTATCGCTGCTGTCCCGCGGCAGCGTGGGGGCCACTTCCCGGCAGCGCCCGGACAGCGATGAGCGCCGGCGACTGATCGAGGAGACCATGGCCAGTTTCGGGGTGAGGGCGCGGGTGGTGGAGGTCCAGCAAGGGCCGATGATCACGCGTTTTGAGGTGCAGCCGGCCGCCGGCGTCAAGGTGGCCCGGGTGGTCGCCCTGGCCGACGACCTCGCCCTGGCCCTGGCCGCGCAGGACGTGCGCATCGCCCCCATCCCCGGGAAAGGCGTCATCGGCGTAGAGGTCCCCAACACGGAAGTCGCCGCCGTCCATCTTCGCGATGTGCTGGAGAGCCAGGAGTTCCAGGAGGCGCCGCCCGGCGTGACCATCGCTCTGGGGAAGGACATAGCGGGTCGGCCGCTGGTGGCCAATCTCGAGCGACTGCTGCACCTCCTGGTAGCCGGGACTACCGGGTCGGGCAAGAGCGTGTGCCTCAACGCCATCATCGCCGGCATCCTGCTGAGCTACCCGCCGGATCGCGTGAAGCTCCTGATGATCGACCCCAAGGTGGTCGAACTCAAAGTATACGACGGGATTCCCCACCTGATCGCCCCGGTGATAACCGACCCCCGGCTCGCCGCCGGGGCCCTGCGCTGGGTAGTCCGCGAGATGGAGAACCGGTACGAGTCCTTCGCCGCTGCGGGCGTGCGCGACATCAGTCGCTACAACGCAGCCTCCCCCCCGGCTGCCTTGCCGGTAATCGTCGTGGTCATCGACGAACTGGCCGACCTCATGAAAGTCGCGCCGGCGGAGGTCGAAGACGCCATCTGGCGGCTGGCGCAGATGGCCAGGGCGGCGGGCATCCACCTCGTGGTCGCCACCCAGCGGCCCTCGGTGGATGTGGTCACAGGGGTCATCAAGGCCAACATCCCCTCGCGCATCGCGTTCGCCATGTCCTCCCAGGTAGACTCGAGGACTATCCTGGACGCACCGGGAGCCGAACGCTTGCTCGGCCAGGGCGACCTCCTCTACCTGCCGGTGAGCGCGACCCGGGCGATCCGCGGGCAGGGCGCCTATATCGCCGATGGGGAAGTGGAGGAGATCGTGGCCTTCGTCAAGACCCAGTCGTCACCGGAGTATCGGGAAGCGGTTCTGGCGGAGGGCGCGCCGGCGGAGAGCAAGGAGCCGGAACCGGAGGACGACGCGCTGTTCGGGGATGCCGTCCGAGTGGTGATGGATACCCGGCAGGCATCGATATCGATGGTCCAGCGCAAGCTCCGGGTCGGCTACACCCGTGCGGCCAGGCTGATCGACGCCATGGAAGAGAAGGGGATCGTCAGCGGTCCCGACGGCGCCCGCCCGCGCGAAATCCTCATGAGCTGGGAGCAGTTCCGCCGGGACTTCCTCGATCGGAAACCTCGGGAATAGCCGGCAGCAGGCGGAAAGAGAAGCGGGAGCCGGCGCCCTCTCGGCTGGCGACGTCGACCGAGCCGCCGTGGGCCTCGACGATGCGGCGGGCGATGGCCAGCCCGAGTCCGTGCCCGCCCGCTCCCCGGGTCCGAGCCTTGTCCACCTTGTAGAAGCGGTCCCACACTCTTTCCAGGTCGCCGGGAGCAATGCCGCTGCCGGTATCGCTCACGGCGACTTCCAGATGCGCTCCCCGCCGGCCGAGGCTGAGCCGCACCCTGCCGCCGGCGGGGGTATGGCGCAAGGCGTTGTCCACCAGATTGTGGAGGACCTGTTCCATGCGATCGGCGTCGGCCAGCGCCGCCGGCACCTCGGGTGTGTCCAGTTCCAGCTCTACACCCTGCTGCAGCGCCAGGGGGCGGACCACCTCGGCCACCCGCCGGAGCAACGACGCCAGGTCCACCGGCCCGAGGTTCAGCCGGCCGGCTCCTTCTTCCCAACGGGCGAGATCGAGCAGGTCGCGAATGAGCCGCCGCAGCCGCTCGGTCTCCTCGATGAGGATGACGCCATGCTGCTCAGCCGGTCCTCCGGCCAGACCCGCCGCCCGGATTTCGTCGAGGAGCGCCTCGCCATAGCCTTGAAGATAGGTGAGCGGGGTCGCCAGTTCATGCGAGACATTGGCGAGGAACTCGCGCCGGACCTCCTCTTGTTTGCGGGCAGGCGTCACGTCGCGCAGTACGGCCACCGCGCCCGATACCCCGCTCTCGGTCTCGCGGATGGGGGCGACCTGCACCAGGTAGTAGTGATCGGCCAGGAGGACTTCCTCGGGGCCGGCGGACTGCCCGGCCAACGCCGTCGCGTACAGGTCTTGGAGGGCCGCCGGCAGTTCGTCCACATTGTCCGGCAGCTTGCCGAGAGCCTGCTCCGCCCGGTGGTTGGCGTTGATGATCTTTCCCCGTCGGTCGGACGTGAGGACCGCCTCGGACAGGCTTGCGAGGATGTTGGCCGACTGATCGCGCTGGGCGGCCAGCTCTCCCATGCGGGCCGACAGCTCGTCCGCCAGGTGATTGAGGGTCCGGGCGAGGGTCCCGATCTCATCGGAACGCCCGACCGGCAGGCGGCGCGTGAAGTCGCCACGCGCCATATCCCGTGCCGCGCCCTCCATGACCGCCAGGGGACGGGCAAACTGCCGGGACAGGATGAGCGCCAGCACTCCGGCCAGCAATACCGCCATGCCGCCTGATCGCACGACGATGGTCTGGGCCGCCGCCACCGCTTCCCGGATCGGTTGCAGGGGAGCGTAGACCAGTACCGCTCCCCGGATCCGCCCGTCCCGGCGCACCGGCAGCCCTACATAGACGAGATGAGCATCGAAGCCGGGATGGTAGGCCCACTGCCGGACCGTCTCTCCGTTCAGCACCCTGACGACTTCCTCGAGTGGAAACACCATCCCCATCCGAGCTGCCAGGAGACCGTGGCGGAGCGGCCCCATCCTCCGCATCATCGCCTGGGAGCCGGGGGCCAGGCCGGTGGCCGCTTGCAGCACTCCATCCTC
This sequence comes from Bacillota bacterium, assembly GCA_035477115.1. GTDB lineage: Bacteria > Bacillota > Sulfobacillia > UBA995 > UBA995 > UBA995. Next base: position 25,975 of record DATIKW010000020.1, read on the forward strand.
ATCGATCACGGCCACCACCGCGTCAAGGAGTACGGCGGCCGCATCCAGGGAGTCCTGCAATGCCTCAGACCGGTAGTTCAGGGCTGCGTCCGCCACCAGTTCGCTTATATGCCGGGCGGTGTCCTCGAGGGCCTCGGCCCGCTTGTGGACGTAGAACTCGTCGAGCAGCACCGACAAGAGGACGCTCAGCAGGACCAGGATCACGAGGACCAGGCCGACCATCCCCAGCCAGAGCCGGAAGGCGATCCCCGATGGCCGCACCGCCTATATCACCTCGAACTTGTAGCCTATACCCCAGACGGTATGGATATAGCCGGCTGCCTTGCCTGCCGCCAGCTTGAGCCGGAGGTTCTTGATGTGACTGTCGACGGTGCGCGACTCGCCGGCGAAACTCCATCCCCATACCTTGTCGAGCAACTGGTCCCGGGTGAGCACGCGGCGTGGATTCGCCGCCAGGTACCACAGGAGGTCGAACTCCCGGGGAGTCATGTTGACCTCCCGGCCTCCGGTGCGGACGGTCCGTGAGGCGCGGTCGATCTCCAGGTCGTCGAAGGTCACCCGCTCCGCCTCGGCCGGGCGCGGCTGGTGACCGGGCATCCGGCGCAGCACCGCCCGGATGCGGGCCAGCAACTCCCGCGGGCTGAAGGGCTTCACGATGTAGTCGTCGGCACCCAACTCCAGGCCCAGGACCCGATCGTATTCCTCCGCCCTGGCGGTGAGCATGATGACGGGGACGGCATACAACTCGCGGATTCGCCGGCATACCGCCCATCCGTCCATGCCGGGCAACATGAGGTCAAGCAGCACCAGGCCGATCTGCGTCCGCTCGAGGACGGCAAGCGCCTCGTTGCCGTCAGGCGCCTCCACGACTTCGTAGCCGTCCTTCTCCAGGTGAAGCCGCAACATGTCCCGCATTCGCGGCTCATCGTCTACGATCAGGACGCGTACCGCCGCGAGCCCCGCCAAGCGCCTCGACTCCTCCCCGGGAAGCTCCCTGAACCGATTCTAACACACTGGCGCCACCACCCCGGGGGTCGGGAGCCCATTCGAGGGCCCATTCGGCTGCAGGGGCGGGTTCAGAACCCGCCCCTGCAGCGGCCGTGCTTCAAGGGGAACACGGGCAACCCCGCCAACCGCGCCCAGGACCTCTACCGGGTCGGAAGCCTTCCCGGTCGGGGATGCGGTTGAGGCGGTCGAGCATGCGTTCCGCTTGCTCCGCGGTGATCCCGCCCGTCCTTAGCAGCTCTTGCACCAACTCGCGCCGCAAGGCCAGGATCTGTTCCTGGATCTCCTCGACTCGCGATGGGGCGGTCGTCTCCTGTGCCTGGACGATCACCGGCAGGGCGATCGCAAGGACCACGACGACAAGCACCGCACATAACCATGTCTTCCGGGACTTCACCATTTCCTCGCCTCCCTCCGCGTTCATTGTGGCATGAGGTCATGCGGATAGCATGGTGAAAGGGTGAAGGACCTGTGAAATCCCCGCTTCGCGGTCAGGGCAGGCGGGCAAGGGCGATGCCGGCCGCGACCAGCATCGGCGTGAGCAGTACGATGATCACGTTGTGGGCGAGGAGCTGGAGATGCGGTCCTGGGTTCGCCTCCCAGCCGGCTTCCCAGTTGCCGGCGCCCCGTGCCGTCCGCGCCGCCAGCGGCAGGGTGAGCAGGCCCAATCCAACATGAGGGGGCCAAAGGCCCGCGGCCCACCCGGCAAGGATGGCCAGATAAGCGGCGGCCAGAAGTCCGGCGTAGATGCGGGTGCTCGCCCGGATGCCGCGCACGCCCGGGTAGGAGCGTCGGCCCACCGCCGCATCGGCCTGCTGATCGGGGAACTGATTCAACAGGAGGAGCGCGCTGGACAGGGTTCCGGGGATGATCGCCGCCGCGAGAGGTGTCAGCCCCAGGTCGCCGGTCTGCGCGAAGTAGGTGCCGGCCACCATGATCGGTCCGAAACCCAGTCCGGGGGCGGCAAGGCCGGTCAGGGGCCGGCGGGTGAGGTAGGGTGTGTAGGCGAGGAGCAGGGCGATGCCGGCCATCCCGAAGGGGATGATGCATGGACCGCGGTTCAGGGCCAGATATGCTCCTATGAGTACCAGTGCTGTCAGACAAGCCATCCCCATCGCCAGGAACTGCCGGGGAGTCGCCAGGCCCAGCGTCAAGGTGCCGCTGCCTCCGCTGAATGGCGTGCGGCAGGTGAGGAAGTCGAGGCCGCTCCGGTGATCGTGCCAATCATTGAGCACGTTCACCGCCCCATGAGCCAACAGGCCGCCCGTCAGGGCCAGCAGGGCCGAAGCGGCGTCCACCCGCCCCCGGGTATGGGCGGCCGTGGCGAGGCCAAGTGCTACGGAGACTACGGTCAGCGGCAAAAAATGCGGCCGCATGCCCAAGAAGCAAGCGAGCGAGCCACCGGTCGCGGCACGGGTCATGACTCGGCTTCGGTCGCCGGCATCCCTCATCCTTTTCTGTCCCCTTGGGCTAGTATTCCCCTCCCAAGGGATGCGATCCATCGGCAAGCGTCGACATATTATGTAACAGCCGTCCCCCGGGGCGGTTGGCGGGAGGTGGGGCCGGATGTCGGGCAGCGAGCGCATTCACGTGGTATTGGCCGCGGGGCATCGAGAAGTCCGGGACAGACTGCGGGAGTCCCTGAGTGATGAGGCTGGCCCGGGGCTCGAGGTAGTGGCGGAGGCGACCGGCGGATACGAGTTGCTCGCTTGCTGCCGCGCGTGCTTGCCCGATGTCATCCTCTTGGCGGCCGATCTGGTGGGACCGCCTGTGCCCGAACTGGTCCGAACCCTCCGTCAGTCCTCGCCCCGGACCCGGGCGATCGTCATGGCGCCGGAGGCCGTCGCCTCCGACTTGACGGCGGTGGTGAGCACGGGCGCTCATACCTATCGGCTGGCGAGGATGCGCCTGTCCGAGTTGGTGAGGGCGGTCGCGGCGGCCGGCGAAGGAGGCGAAGGACTGCCCCCGGTCGGCGCCCTACCGGGAAGCACCTGCGAGAGACGGGCCGGGGACAGGTCGGGCTGGGCGCGGCTGACGGTTCGGGAACGCGAGGTCCTCGCCCTTGTATCCCAGGGGCTGCGGAACCGGGACATCGGCAAGGGTCTGTACATCAGCGAGAAGACCGTCCGCAATCACCTGAGCAGCGTGTTTCGGAAACTCGGCGTCACTGACCGGACACAAGCGGCCCTCCTGGCTGTCAGGCGCAACCTGGAAAGCGGAGTGTAGCCCCGAAGGCGGAGGCATACGATTGTGATCGCAGCCTCTGACCGTATCGGAGGGATTCATCCCCGGGATGGTGAAGAAACAAAAGATTAGCTCGCCCGGCAACTATCCTGGGGGGTGACCCGGCGGGTGACTCCGCGACTGACCCGTATTGCCGAGATCGGCCGCGACCTGGACGGCCTCGTGGGGCTGGAAGGGTGGCTGTACAACCGTAGGAGTTCGGGTCGCCTGGAGTTCCTCATAATCCGCGATGGCACCGGATACCTACAGGCGGTCGCCAACCAGGCGGATCTGCCGCCGGCCGTCTTCGAACGGTGCCGAGTTCTGACCCAGGAGTCCGCGATTCGCGTTGCCGGCATTGTCCGGACCGACCGCCGGGCCCCCGGTGGTTACGAATTGGCCGTCACCGACCTGGAAGTGGTCGCGGCGGCTGAGCCTTACCCCATCACCCTCAAGGACCATGGGGCGGACTTCCTCCTCGACCACCGCCACCTCTGGCTGCGAACGCCGCGCCAGCATGCCATCATGCGCGTGCGCGCGACGGTGATCGCGGCATGCCGGGAGTTTCTCGACGGCCGGGGCTTCCTGGCGGTGGACACGCCCATCCTCACCCCCGCCGCTTGCGAGGGTACGACCACCCTTTTCGAGACCACGTATTTCGACACGGCGGCATACCTGTCGCAGAGCGGTCAACTATATAATGAGGCGGGGGCGATGGCTTTCGGCCGGGTATATTGCTTCGGCCCGACCTTCCGGGCTGAGAAGTCCCGTACCCGCCGGCACCTGATGGAGTTCTGGATGGTGGAGCCGGAAGCGGCCTATCTCGACTTCGAGGGCAACCTGGCCCTGCAGGAACAGATGGTCAGCCATCTGGTCGCCAGGGTGCTGGAGGAGCGGCGGCCGGAACTTGAGCGATTGGAACGGGATACCACCTTGCTGGAGAAGGTCATCCCGCCCTTTCCACGGGTGAGTTACGACGAAGCTCTGACCCTGCTGGCCACGACCGAGCCGCTCAAATGGGGGGAGGATTTCGGCGCTCCCCATGAGGCGGCCGTGGCCGCCCAGTTTGAGCGGCCGGTTTTCGTGCATCGTTTCCCCGCCGCAGTCAAGGCGTTCTATATGAAACCGGATCCGGACCGACCCGAGGTCGTGTTGGGGGCGGACCTGCTCGCGCCGGAAGGTTACGGAGAGATCATCGGCGGCGGCGAGCGCCTCGCCGACTACACTCTCCTGCGCGAGCGGCTGGCGCAGCACGGACTCGCCGAGGGCGCTTTCCAGTGGTACCTGGACTTGCGCCGCTATGGGAGCGTTCCCCACTCCGGTTTCGGCATGGGGATCGAGCGGGTCGTGGCCTGGCTTTGCGGACTTGAGCACATACGCGAGGCGATACCCTTTCCGCGGTTGCTCAACCGGATCTATCCTTAGCAGGGCATTGGGGGAAGCTGCCATGAGCACCGAGGAGTTGGGCGTCCGGTTGCGCAAGGCGAGGGAAGAACGGGGGATATCGCTCGAGCAGGTGCAGGCGGACACCAAGATTCGCCTCAGGTACCTGGCGGCCTTGGAGGCGGGGGATCACCGGGCGATCCCCGGCGATGTGTATGCCCGTGGGTTCGTGCGCACTTACGGAAAGTACCTTGGGCTCGACCCGTGGGAACTCGTCGAGCAATTGCGCGAGGGAGAGAAGCCTCCGGAAGAGGACGCTGCTCCCCGGCACCGTTTGGCCCGGAAGATCTCGCCCTTGCCGGCGGCCCTCCTGGTAGGGGGCCTCGTCGTGATGGCGGGAGCGATCTACTACTTGGGCGTGCTGCCGCGCAGGCCGCAAGAGCCGCCGCCCCCGCCTCCACCCCAGGTCCAGGAACCGGTCACGCCTCCGGCTCCGGTCGAGCCGCCGCCCATCGTTGATCCCGTGCCGCCGCGACCGGAAGTCCGCATCCTCCGGGAGGACATCGGCGATGAGGTCCGTTTCCGGGTGGCGGCTGATACCCTGCAGGTGACGATCGAGCTTGCCGATTACTGCTGGCTGCAGGTGTATGCTGACGATCGCTGGGTTCAGCAGGGCACCTTGCCTCCGGGAACGGTCCAGGTATTCACGGCGACCCGTACGCTCAGCCTCCGCGTGGGCCGGCCGGGCATGGCCCTCGTAAGGGTCGGCGAGCGGGAGCTGGGGCTCCTGTTCCAGGATCCGGCCACCGATCCCCGGACGGTCATCTTCGAGCTGGAGGCGCCCTGACCTCCCGCGTGGCGCCCGCGCGTATGACGTGAAGGCGGCGCGCACGTATGACCTTCCTTTGGTGTAGGGGCGGGTTCCGAACCCGCCCCTACGGGGGCGGCGACGGTCCCCCGGACGGTGGCGAATTGGCGCGGGCAGGCATGACCTGATCCGCCAACCAGTAGACTTGGCCAATGGGCCGTTGTATGCGCTGGTGCTCCACCGTCCTGGCGCTCGCGACTCTCGCGGCGCCGCCCTCCCTGACCGCCCGGTCGGCGATACTGGTGGACGGGCACAGCGGTCAGGTGCTCTATCAGAAGGACGCTTACCGCCCCCGACCGCCGGCCAGCCTTACCAAGATCCTCACCGCACTCCTGGCCGCGGAGCACGAGCGGTTCGGCGAAGCGGTAACCATCAGCCGTCGGGCCGCCTCCGTGCCGGGGGCCCAACTCCGGGCGCGCGCGGGCGATCAGGTCGCATTCGGGACCTTGCTCGAGTCCATGCTCCTCCTGTCGGCCAACGACGCCAGCATCGCCCTGGCGGAACACCTGGCCGGCTCGGTCGAGGACTTCGCCGAGCTGATGAACGGGCGCGCCCGCGAACTGGGCGCCACAGGATCGCGCTTCCAGAATCCCCACGGCCTTACGCAAGCTGATCACCACACGACCGCCTTTGATCTGGCGCTCCTGGCTCGGTATGCGTTGCGCGATCCCCTGCTATCAAGGCTGGTGGCGGCGAGAGAGGGACAGGCCCGGGAGCTTCATGGCCGGTGGGAGCGCCACCTCCGCAACACCAACCGCTTCTTGTGGAGTTACCCGAGCGCAGACGGGGTGAAGACGGGGACCACGGCGGCGGCGGGCCGCTGCCTGATCGCCTCGGCCACCCGGGATGGCCACCGCCTGCTGGCCGTGCTACTGAATGCGGGCGACCGCTATCGCGACGCGGCTGCCATACTTGACTGGGGCTTCGCCAACTTTTCCCCGGTCGTGCTCGTCCCGAGGAACGCGTTGGTCGCCAGCGTACCCGTTAACCGAGGAGAGGCTGGCCGGCTGGCTCTGGCGGCCGAACGCGACTTGCGGGTGGTGGTGCCACGGGGCAGGGAAGCGGCGGTGGAATTGAACGTGTGGTCGCCCGACTGCCTCCGGGCTCCCGTACGTCAGGGAGCGGTGGTGGGTCGCGTCGAGGCCGTACTGGAAGGGGAGGTGCTCGGCGAGGTGCTGCTGATGGCGTCAACGGACGTTCGCTGCCGGTCGCCGGTCCGTTGGCTGCTGGACCGGCTGCTCCCCCTGTTACGGGGGTTGGCGCTCCGGGGACTCGGCTAGCCGGGGGGAAGGGGTCACCGCCTGCATCAGGGGGGCGAAGGGCAGGTTGAAGTCGCGGTACCCCGCCAGGATCGTCTCCAGGTAGTCGCGTTCGGGCGTCACCGCAGCCCCGCCGCGCTGCAGGACGTAGGTCAGCGCCCGCACCAGTCTGCCCTGGAACAACACCGGCACGTCTTTCCGGAGGTACACCCTCGGCCATGCCTCATAGCGGTCGAGATGGGCGCGGCAGTTCCGGTCGATCCGCCAGAGGCCCCCATACACCCGAACGCCCCGGGCGGGGCGCACCGTCGCCAGCCCGAAGCCGTGGGCATCGGCCCGGAACTCGAGCCGGTGGTCGAGCAAGACCGCGGCCCCGAGCTTGCGCGCCGATCGGGGCCGGCAGCGCTCGCGCATGGCGTCCACCGACAGGTTGCTGCCGTAAGCGAAATAGAGGCACCGTGCAGGCATGACCAGCACCCCCGACCGTCTTGCAGGCTATTCGGCGACATCTCAATCGGTTTCCGCCAACAACTCCGACAGCGTGAGCGTCCGATAGCCTCGCTGACGCAGGCCTTCCGCGATCGCCGGCAGAGCGCGGTCGGTCGGCAAGGCGGAGTTCGAGGCCTGAAAGACGATGATCGCCCCGGGGACCACGCGGGCGAGCACGTGACGGGCGATCCGCTCCGGCTCGCCCTCTTTCCAGTCCCGGGAATCGACATGCCAGGTGACGACGGTATAGCCCAGCCGTAACGCCGTTTCCAGCACCAGAGGGCTGTAGCGCCCGTCCGGAGGCCGCAGGAAGACCGGTTCTCGCCCGGTGACGGCGGCCAGCGATCGGCCGGCGTCGAACAGGTCCGCCTCGAGATCCGCCGCCGACAGGGTGGTCAGGTCCACGTGGCGGTATCCGAGGCTGGCCACCTGGTGGCCTCCCGCGAGCATCTCTCTGACTAGTTCGGGGTACCGGACCGCCCACAGGCCCGATACGAAGAAGGTGGCGGTAGCGTTCGCTTCCGCCAGCGCGGCCAGTACCCGGCGCGGCATCTCCAGGCCCCAGCTCACGTTGAAGGTCAGGGCAACCACCCGCTCATCGGTGGCGTACCGGCGTACCGGTCGCAGGGGGGCGGCGGCGGGCGCGATCACCGGGGGGGCCAGCGCCAGCCCTACCAGTGCCGCCAGCGCCAACGCCCAGCCGATGTAGGCCGCTCTCCGGGACCGCAGGTCAAGGATGGTGAACGACATGGGCGGGTCCAGCTCCCGTGGGATCGGGCATTCGCCGGTCGAGCGCCGCGCTATCCTAGTATGCGGGTAGGCGGCCGGGCATGCCCATCCGCCGCTCCAGGCGCGCCGCCCGCCGGGACAGCGCCGCCCGCTGAAGCGGCGACAGATCCAGCCGATCGAGGGCCGCGTTCACCACGGCCAGCGCCTGGGCCAAGTCGCCCGACACGCGCTCGTAGTGCCTCGCCAGTTCCACGTAAGGAGCGGGCGATGGCGAGCCCGCCGCTATGGCCTGATGCCATACGGTCGCTGCCGCGTCATGATGGCCGAGCCGCCGGTATAGCCGCCCCAGCCGCTCTCGCGTGCGGTGCTGATGAGGGCCATCCAGACCACGGGCGATTGCCTCCTTATAGCAGGCCGTGCTCTGCGGTCCCCATCCCGCCAACTCGCAGGCGTGGGCCAGGCCGGCCATGTCCAGAGGATGGGCGCCGGCGGGAGGCCGTCCGGCGGCCGCTGTTTCCGCCCACATCCCGAGGTGGCAGGCCAGCGTGACCAGGGAGAGGATGTCCCGCAAATTGTGATGGAACACCGGCTGCAGGCGGCCACGGTTTCCGGTCAGCAAGTACTCCCGGTAGAACGAGGGGACGAGCCAGCCGGGAACGTCGTCCTCCCGGACGAAACCGAGGACATGTTCTTCCAGCGACGACAGACTGCGGCTCTCCAGTCGGAGCTTCCAGACCCGCCGTGCCACCGGCAGCAAGTCGAGGTGAGGGAGTCCCGGCAACCAGGGGCCGCGCCGGTTCAGGATGAGCCGGTTCTCGAGCTGAGGCAGATCGAATCGGCGTCCGTTGAACGTGACCAGCCCGGGGGCCCGCCCGATGTGGTCGAGCACGGCATCGAGGAAGTCCGCTTCCCTGTCGGGTTCCTCCAGGAAGAAGCGGCGGACGACGAAACTCCCCGCCTCGAACCGGCCGGTACCTATCAGGAAGACGAGGGTGCCCGCACCCATCCCCAGCCCCGTGGTCTCGGTATCCAGGAACAGCAGGTCGGATAGTTGGCGGTCGCCGAGATCGGGCAAACCGGCCAGCGCGCCCAGCGGTCCCGCCGGGCTGCCCAGCGCGTCGGAAAGGTGGCGGCCGCCGTGGCGATGGTGGACGGACAGGCGGACCTCCTCGAGCGTGGCGGCGGCGGCGGGCCGTGACGCGATGATCATGACAGCGGCTCACCGAGAAGTTGCCGCAGTCGATCCTCGCCGCCCGCCCGCAAGATGCTCAGCGTAGCGCGCTTTCCGCCCGGTCCGACCTCGGAGGCCGGGCCAACGCAGGAAGGACATCCGTCAGCGCAGGCACACGCCGCCGCCAACTCGCGGGAGCCCGCCAGCAACTCATCGTGAAGCTCATACAGCTTGTCGGCGAACCCCACTCCCCCCGGATAACGTTCATAGATATACACCGTAGGCAGCCGGGTGAAAGGCGATCGGACCTCTATCACCGATCGGATGTCGCGGACATCACACAAGAGATACAGGGGAGCGATGTGCACCAGGAGGTTCGCCACTCCCAGCAGCCCTGCCTCGAGTTCCTCGGGGCGCAGGCCGGAGTATGCTTCCTCGGACAGATACAGCCAGTAGGCCGTGGTGTGCATCTGTTCTTCGGGCAAGCGTATCGGCCCCGATCCCAGGTTCTCATGGGTCCCGAAGCGGATCTTCTTGAACATGGTGGGCAAGGAGGTGACCAGTACCTCGCCGGAACTGCGGCCGAGCCGGCGGGAGGGGTCGTCCTGGAAGCGGGCCAGGACCTTGACGCTCACGGCCGAACTGGCGTCGGTGTAGTAGTCGACCTCGACCGCCCGCACATAGGCTTTCTTCTCCGAGTAGTCGAGTTTCTCGACCTGGTACTGGTCGGACTCATGGAGGTAGATGGCCTCTTCATGCAAGAGCAGGGGAGCGCTGAAGCGGTCGACCTCGCCGATCACCCGGGCCGTGGGCGGAGTCACGTCGATGATGACGAAGTTCTCGGCCGATGCCGAGCGCAGGCTGATCTCTTCCGCCGGGTAGGTCTCGGCCATCCAGTGCCACCGCTCCAGCCCGCGGTGGACGAGGGCGGCGGCCGCCAGTTGCTCGAGGATGGGTTCCACGGGCGCGGCACCCAGGGCTTCACCCCGCTGGAAGGGCAACTCGAATGCGGCGCACTTGACGTGGCCGGCCAGGATCTGGGGATTATCCGGGTTGATCAGTCCGTGTTCCGGCGACCGGCCGAAGAAGTAATCGGGGTGGTTCACCAGGTACTGATTCAGCGGGCTGGAGTCGGCGATCAGCACCGCCACGGAGGTCCCGGTACGCCGCCCCGCTCTCCCTGCCTGCTGCCATGCGCTGGCTATGCTCCCGGGGTACCCGGCCATGACCACCGCGTCCAGCTGGCCGATATCCACGCCCAGTTCCAGGGCGCTGGTGCTGACGGCCACCTGCACCTTGCCTTCCCGGAGACCACGTTCGACCTCCCGCCGTTCGTGGGGTAGATAACCGCCGCGATAGCCGCGGACCGCCGCTTCCCCCACGCCGGGCAGGATGCCCGCCGCCGCCCGCTTCAGGTAAGTCACCAGCACCTCGGTTGCCAGGCGGCTGCGGGCGAAGACCAGCGTCGGCACGCCGGCGCGCAAAAAGCGGGTCGCCAGGTCCGCCGTCTCCAGGAGGGAACTGCGGCGGATGCCCAGTTCCCGGTCGACGACCGGGGGGTTGTACAGGACGAAGTGCTTCTCGCCGGTCGGCGCGCCGCTGTCATCGACCAGCGTGACCGGCTCTTCGATCAGCCGGGAAGCCAGCTCGGCAGGGTTGGCTATCGTGGCCGAACACAGGATGAACTGGGGGCTGGCGCCATAGAAGGCGGCCACCCGCTTGAGCCGGCGCACGAGGTTGGCCAGGTGGCTGCCGAACACTCCCCGGTACTGGTGGATTTCGTCGATCACGACATAGCGCAGCCGCTGGAACAGTCGCAGCCACTTGGTGTGATGGGGGAGGATGCCGGTATGCAGCATGTCGGGATTGGTGACGATGATGTGGCCGGCGGAGCGGATGGCCGTCCGGGCGGAGCGCGGGGTGTCGCCGTCATAGGTGTAGGTCTTCAGGTTCAACTCCGAGCCGCAGAGGTCCTTGAGTTCGGCCAACTGGTCTTGAGACAGAGCTTTGGTGGGGAAGAGATAGAGCGCGCGGTCGGAGCCGTCGCGCAGCACGTGGTCGACGACGGGAAGGTTGTAGCAGAGGGTCTTGCCGGAGGCGGTCGGGGTGACCACGACCGCGTGCTCGCCCCGGGCGATTGCCTCCAGAGCCTGCGCTTGATGGGAGTACAGGCTGGTGATGCCGCGTCGCTCCATGGCGGCGATCAAGGAAGGATGCAGCCAGGAAGGGAACGAAGCGAGGCGTGCGGGCCGGCCGGAAAGCGTACGCCAACAGGTGACATTACGCGCCGACCTGCCCCCGGCCAGTTCATCGAGCACTTCCTGCAGCGGCACCGGACGCCACCTCGCCCCAACTCTAGCACGAACACCTGTTCCGGGTCAAGTAATGACAAGGAGTTTCCGGTGGGCGAAGGGAACGATCGGACAGCGCCATGGGGCGAGAGGGATGGTGCCGCCGATGACCGCCGATCTGGGCCGGCCCCTGACCGTGCTGGCCGTTGCCGCCCACCCCGATGATGCCGAAATCGGCGCCGGGGGGATCCTCGCCGCCCTGGCGGCCCGGGGTGTGCCGGTGGGCGTGCTCGATCTGACCCGGGGTGAACTCGCCTCCAATGGGAGCCCCGAAATGCGCGCTGCCGAAGCGGCGCGGGCTGCCCAGGAACTCGGCCTGACCTGGCGAGGTAATGCCGGTCTGCCGGAGTGGCCCTGGTCGGAGGGCTTCGCAGTGGAGGCGCTGGTCAGGGTCTTGCGAGCCTGCCGGCCGGACGTGGTGTTCGCTCCGTATCCGGGCGACCCGCATCCCGGGCACGGGTGGGCAGGGCGGCTGGCCGCCGAGGCTCGCCAGCTGGCGGGCATGGGCCGATGGGGAGTTGACCTGGGCCGTCCCCATCGTCCCCGCCGCCTGCTCCACTACTTCGTGAATGGGGACACCCTGCCTTCCCTGATCGTCGATGTGAGTGCGGACTACCCCCGGAAGCGGGCCGCCCTCACGGCCCACGCCAGCCAGTTCCAGACGGCGCCCGGGTCGGTCCCCACCCGGCTGAACTCCGGGGCCTTCCTGCGGCTCATAGAAAGCCGGGACCGGCACTTCGGCGCCATGATCGGGGTCGAATTCGGCGAGGGACTATGGTCGCCCGAGCCGATCGCCGTGACCGACGTCAGCTCGCTCACGGGACGAGGAGGTGAACTCGCTTGAGGATCGGCATCACCTGTTATCCGTCATACGGCGGCAGCGGGGTGGTGGGCACGGAACTGGGCATGGAACTGGCCCGCCGGGGCCATTCCGTGCACTTCATCTGCTATGACGCGCCGTTCCGGCTGGATCGCGCCCAGGCGAACGTCTACTATCACGAAGTGAACATCCCGAGTTACCCATTGTTCAAGCATCCTCCCTATCTCCTGGCCCTCACCGCCAAGATGCTGGAGACGGCCCGATATCAGTCCCTTGACCTCCTCCACGTACACTACGCCATACCGCACGCCACCTCCGCCTGCCTGGCCCGGGACATCATCGGCGGCCGGCTCAAGGTGATCACCACGCTGCACGGCACCGATATCACCCTGGTCGCCTCCGACCCCTCGTTCCGCGATGTGGTGGCGCAC
>DATIKW010000021.1:0-28399 GCA_035477115.1 Bacillota bacterium
CAAATCGGGCACTTCCGCTTTTCAGTTGGCGACTTGACCGCGTATTCCTGAAGATAGCTCTTGAGTGAAACGGCTGTCTCCAGTATGATGATCATGCAACGGCCCCCTCGCGGGGTCGCGGGAGCCTGTCCCTGGGTGGTCCCAACCTATGACCAGGGGCAGGCTTCTCTATTTCCCCACAAATGACCAACCAAAAACCACGTCCCCAATTATGTCATGGAACGTGGTTATCCTGTCACCGTCAGCCAATTCGGCTGGTCAAGCCCTAATCACCGACAAATGACGTGGGCTCCAACAGCTTACCGGGTCGCCGAGGCTGGACTCGAATACGCCATCTCGCAAGCGGCGGCGGCTCACAAGTCGCAGGACGGGCAGCCGCTCTCGAAGGTCTGGGCCGACCGCATTAAGGCCCTGTCGACCCTCAAGCGGCTGCGGTCCCAGATGCCGGCTATAGACGGGGGCGACCTCCTGGCAGCGTCGCGCCGAGAACTGGAGGGACGCGGCTCAATTGCGGAAGGCGGCGACGACCGTGGCTGACCGGGGCGCGAGCCTGTGCGTGGACGCAAGCGTCGGCGTGAAATGGATGTTCGGGCACGAGGAAGGCTCGGCGGCCTCGCTAGCCCTGCTCGAACGGTACGTCGCCGGTGACATCCGGATAACTGTCCCCGACCTCTTCCTGCATGAAGTAGGCAATGCCCTCATGTTGGCGGTCCGCCGGAAGGGTGTCACGGAGGCCGCCGCCTTGGAGGCTCTCGCCGCACTCGTGAACTTCCATCTGGCGGTGGTGCCGATCGGCCCCCTGGCAATATCGGCCCTTACCCTTGGCTTGCGACTGGGGCTCTCATTCTACGACGCCGCCTACCTCGCAGTGGCCGAAGACCACGGCATCCCGCTCATAACCGCCGATGAGCAACTCCTCGCGACCGACTTACCCTGGATCCTGGGTCTTGACGACGTGCAACCTTACCTCGATCTGGGCTCCAGCTAGACCGGCGGGCAGCACGTAGCCCCCTTGCCCTGAGGATCTGCGCATTCCCGTGGGAACACGATGACGTGCGCCGCATCGATGTTCATGCGAACCCTGGTTCCCGGCGCAACAGTGCGAGTGGAACTCTTCAGCGAGTGGATCTTGAGGCCGCCGGGCAAGGTCAACTCGTACAGCACGGACGCGCCCAGGAAACGGACGCCGCTGATGCTGGCCGGGCCTTCCGAGTCGACCGTGAAGTCGACATCATCGGGCCGGATCATCAGTTCCACCGGCCGTCCCGGCTCCCAACCGGGCCCCGCAAGGGGGAAAGTGCCGATGGCCGCGGCCACCCCCTCGCTTCCCACCACGCCGGGCACGAAGTCCGCCTTGCCCACGAAGTCGGCCACAAAGCGAGTGGCAGGCCGGTGGTATATCTCGGGAGGCGTCCCCACTTGCTGCAGGCAACCCCGGTCGAGCACCCCGACCCGGTCCGACAAGGCAAAGGCCTCCTCTTGCTCATGAGTGACAAGGATGGTGGTAGTGCCGCGTTCCTTGAGGATGCGCCTCGTCTGGGTCCGAAGTTCCTCGCGAAGATCTGCGTCCAGGTTGGAAAAGGGCTCGTCCAGCAGCATCACCCGGGGAGCGGGCGCCAGTGACCGCGCGAGCGCCACTCGCTGGCACTGCCCGCCGGACAACTCGTGGGGGTAGCGCGCGTCCAGTCCTTCCAGCCCCACCAGGGCGAGGAGTTCGGCCACGCGAAGCCGTATCGCCTGGCGCGACCATCCCTTCAGGCCGAAACCCACGTTCTGGGCCACGGTGAGATGGGGGAACAGCGCATAGTCCTGGAAGACGATGCCCACTGCCCGTCGCTCGGGGCTCACCCAGCACTGACCCCCGGCGACCAAGTCGTCGCCGATGACGATGGTTCCCCGATCCGGTCGCTCGAGTCCGGCTATCAGCCGCAGGGTGGTGGTCTTGCCGCAACCCGAGGGCCCGAGGATGGAGAAAAATTCGCCCGCTTCAATCGTGAAATCCAGGTCGAACACCGCGCGCACCCGGCCGAAGGAGCGAGATACTCCCCTCAGCTCGACGCGGGTAGAAGTCCGGTCATCGCCGACGGCGGCCATCTCCTCCCCTACCTCCCTGCCGCGGCCCGGGTCAACAAGACGACCGGCAAGAGCCCTACCACCACGATGGCCAGGGCCGGCAACGCGGCTCCCGTCCACAGCGATTCGGCGGCCATTTGCCACACCCAGGTCGCCAGCGTATCGTAGCCGAACGGCCGGAGCATCACCGTGATCGGCAGTTCTTTCATGACGTCGACGAAGACCAGGGCCGCGCCGCCGATCAGTCCCGGCGCCGCCAGCGGGAGGTGGATCTGCGCGAGGACCCTCCAGGGGCCCGCCCCCAGGACCCTCGCCGCCAGGGTGACATTGGGGCGGATCTTCTCCAGGGCGGCTTCGGTGCTATGATAGGCCACAGCGAGGAAGCGGGCCACATAGCCGTACGTCAGCCCGATGAGCGAACCGGTAAGCACCAGGCCCACGGTGATACCCGCCCAGCGCTCCAGGACCCGGTTGAGGGCATGATCGAGTGGGGTCAAGGTGAGGAGGATGCCCACCGCGAAGACGGCCCCTGGCACCGCATAGCCGGTAGTGGCCAGCATCGCCAGGCCCCGCGCCGCCTTGCCGCCGCCGAGCCGGGCCCCGCCGGCCAGGATGAGGGCGAGCGCCACCGCCACGGCCGCCGCCAATCCCGACAACACCAAACTGTTGACGGCAAGCTCGAGATACACGCGACCCGCGCCTACGGGGAGGTGGGCGACCTCCAGCACTGCCCAGCCCGCCAGCTGGGCCACGGGGATCAAGAAGGCAGCCCCCACCACCAGCGCACAGACGGCCGTCAAGGCCCACTTACTCCCTCCCGTGAGTTGCGCGCGGGGAAGACCCGGAGATCTGCCGCCTGCTTCGTGGTAGCGACTCCGGCCGCGAAGCGACCTCTCCAGCATTATCGCCGCGAGGGCGAGGATGGCGAGCAGGCCGGCCAGTTCCCCCGCGGCCCGGAGATCCATCAGGCCGTGCCAGACCCGTACCACGCCGTCGGCCAACGTGGGAAAGTTGAAGAAGCGCACCGTGGCGAAATCGGCCATCGCCTCCATCAAGGCCAGGACCACCCCCGCCGCCACCGCCGGCCGGGACAAGGGGAAGGCCACGCGGAAGAAGAAGCGAGTGGGACCGTAGCCCAGGACCCGAGCCGCCTCCAGCGATGAAGCCGATATTGCCCGGTAGCCGGCCCGGGCGAGCATGTAGACATAGGGGTAAAGCACCAGCGTCATCACCAGGATAGCGCCGCCCGGGGAGCGGATCGCGGGAAACCACCCCGCCCCGCCAAACCAGGCGGCCAGCCAGCGCTGGACCGGGCCGGCGGCATCGAAGGTCGCCATGTACACGAAGCCCATGACGTAAGCCGGCATGGCCATGGGCAAGAGCAGCATCCACTCGAAGGCGGATCGGCCGGGGAATTCGTAGGCGGTCACCAGCCAGGCCAGGCCGGCACCGAGGACGAGCGTCCCCAGGCCGACGCCGACCAGCAACACCAGGGTGTTGGCCAGCATGAGGGGGAGCACCGTATCCCAGAGGTGCTGCCACACCGCCTCGGTCGGCGTGATCAGCGCCGAAGCGACTGCCAGCACCGGATATAGCACCATCGCCGCGATGAGCAGGGGGAGGGCGATCGCCCCGACCGGCCGACGCCCTCCCCGGCGCACCATCGAACGTCTGCTCACTCCCGCACTGTCACCCCTCGCCTAGCGGTAGCCCGCGCGATCCAGGAGACGGATGGCAGCAGCCTGCAGTCGCCCGAACTCGCCGATGTCGAGTTCATCCACGCGGAACTCTCCGAACCCGGCGACGATCGGATGGACCGGAGCGTCAGGGTTGGCGGGGTATTCGTGATTCGATGCGGAAAACAGCTCCTGCCCGCGCGGGCCGCTCAGCCATTCCAAGAAGCGCAGCGCATTGGCCTTATTCTGCGCGTGGGTGGTTATACCTGCTCCGCTTACGTTGACATGCGCGCCGCGTTCTCCCGCAGCCTGATTGGCCCAGAACACCCTTATCGGGAAAGCGGGGTTGCCCTGTAGCAGGCGTCCCAGGTAGTAGTGGTTGGTGAGGGCCACATCGCCGGCTCCGGCTGCTAGCGTCTCGAGAATCCGCGTGTCGCTGTCGATCAACTGGGGCTGGTTGGCCACCCATCCCCGGACGATCTCTTCCGCCCGCGCCTCGCCATGGGCCGCTATCAAGCTGGCCACGAGCGACTGAGTGTAGGAGTGGGTTGCCGGCCTCAGGACCAGCCGCCCGCGCCAGCGCGGGTCGGTCAAGTCTTCGTAGGTCGACAACTCGGCCGGATTGACTCGATCGGGATGATACATTATCGTGCGGACGCGCTTGGTCAGTCCAAACCACCGGTTGCCGGGGTCCCGCAGGTGCTCGGGGATGTTCCCGATGAGGGTGGGGCTATTGACCGCTTGCAGCAGCCCGTCCTCAGCGGCCAGCCACAGGTTGCCGGCATCCACCGCAATGTACACGTCGGCCGGCGTATGCCGCCCCTCGGCTCGGATGCGCTCGCGCAGCGCCGCGTCCGGTCCGCTGGTGAAACGAACCCGGATGCCCGTCTCCCGGGTGAACTCCTCGAATACCGGCTCCACCCCATAGTGACGAGAGCTGTATACGTTCACCACGCCCGCGTCCGCCGGGACCAATGCCTCGTCTGCCGGGCCGGGCTCCCGCTCCCCGGCCAGCGCCAGGACACCATACATGATCGCCGCGCCGGCCACCAGCGCAACCACTAGCCAAATTGCAGGACCTGCCTTGCCTGCTCGCATCGTCATGACTCCCCCCGCCAATGTGATCTGGAAAGATCATATTGATAACAATACTCACTGTCAAGTAGTTCGCAGCGAAATATCTCGTGGACCGGCAGCGACCTGGGAGATGGACGACCGGCATTCGTCCGGCGGATCAACTGTAGGGGCGGGTTCGGAACCCGCCCCTACGGCGGCTGTCAGCGGATGCCCGCCGGCAGCGTCGGGCCGTCCGGCTGGTCGACCTCGCTTTCCGGTTCCCGGAACTCCTCGAGCCAGTAGACGCCGCCGAACACCACCGTACCCGACAGCAGGTGGCCGCCGAACGCGCACCCCTTGGCGTCGCCGAAGGTCACGTGGGCGTGCAGTGCCGGACGCCCTCCGTCGGCGCTGACCAGCCCGGTGAGGTTGAGCAACTCCAGTTCCTGATCCCGCAGCAAAGGGAGGTAACGGCGACTACCCTGTTCGAAGAAGGCGTAGACCGCCCGCTTCACTGCGCCGAAGGCCGACACGGTCGCCCGCCGGAAGCCGCCCCGGGCTGCCGCGTCCTCGAGGAAAACCATGAGATCTACGCCCTCCGGCAGCTTGCCGCTGATTACCCGGCCCGAGCGATAGGATGGAGTCATGCCATTCTCTCCTACTGCGAAGGTGGGGCCGCGATCGCGGTCGCGGCTGAATGCCTGTACGTCGAACCCGTCCCTGCCCCAAAGCCGATCGGGATCCCGACCGATCAGCCTTCTCCCCTGCCGCCGGCCACCCGGTTGCGCCCGGACATCTTGGCCTGGTACATAGCCTGGTCGGCCTCGCGCACCAGTGTCTCGTGGCCGCTTATCCCCCGATCGGGGAAAGTCGCCACCCCCACGCTGACCGTGATGGTAAGGGGCAGGTTGCCCAGGCTGAAGCGGTGTTGCTCGACCGTCCCGCGCAACCGCTCCGCGAGGAGCATGGCGTCGGGGCCGTCGGTCTCGGGCAGGATGAGGAGGAACTCCTCTCCCCCATAGCGGCCGGCGATATCGGACCCGCGGATGATGTTCTTCAGGAGCCTGCCCAGTTCCTGGAGGACCACATTACCGCCCGGGTGGCCGTGGGCGTCATTTATCCGCTTGAAGTGGTCCACATCCACCATGATGCAGGATATCGGGTGCTGATACCGCTTGGCGCGGGCCACCTCTTCCCGCCCGCGGCGCTGCAAGTACCAGCCATTGTATAGGCCGGTCAGCGAGTCGGTGATCGATAGTTCTTCCAGCCGCCGGTGGGTCTTTCTCGCTTCATCGAACATGGCCTTGGTCCGCCGCACCAGCCGGATGCGGGCAGCCAGCTCGGCCGGGCTGAAAGGCCATGCCAGGTAATCGACAAGTCCTTCCTCGAGTCGCGACAGCCAGCGGTCAATGCCCTCGCGAGCAGTAAGCAACAACAAAGGGATATCCCAGGTGGCCACGGACTCCCAGAGCGGACCCAGCGCCCGTTCCGGCCGGGCGGGAACCCCGTTCACGTCGAGGAGGATGATGTGCGGCAAATCTAATGGCAAGGCGTCAGGTGTCGGCCCGGCGATCACCTGATAGCCGGGGGAGGGGAGCATGGCGCGGATCCCTGTGACCACTTCCGGTTGCTCACAGATCAGCAGTATCCGCACGGGACACTCGGACAGTTTCGCCACCGCCCTTGTCGACCGGTGCCTGAGGCAGTCAGTCGGCTGGCATCGCGTTGTTAGTTCTGCGGATCGCTGGTCAATCCTGCCGCTCGCCGCCGTGCTTGCCATGGCCGGCCAACACCGGATGGTCGAAGCGGGCGCCGGCCCAACCTTGACGGCCGGGTCGCCGCCCGCTAACCCACCTGGGGCTCTAGCCCCGCCTCACACCGCTTCGACCGAGCGGACCCCCTTCACCTGCGCCTTGACGTGCCGCTCGATGCCGTTCTTGAGGGTTAACTGGGACATGGGGCAGCCGCCGCAAGCCCCCTTCAAGCGGACCTTGACCACATCGCCCTCAATCGCCACCAGCTCGACATCGCCGCCATCCCGCTGCAGATGGGGCCGAATCCCTTCCAGGGCCTTGATGACATCCTCTTTCAAGGATAGTCCTCCTCTCGCAGGTCTCTCGAACACAGCACCGGCGAAAACGCAGGGACGCAAAACTCGCCAGCCTTCCCCATCAGCCGATCGCGCGGAAGCGACCCTGTAGTTTCTGCACTACCTGGGGGAGCGTAGTATACTCCATCTGGTCGAGATCGAGCCGGTGGGGCTCGAAGGGACCGAGCTGGCGCATGTAGTCGGCAATCATCCCGGCCGTCTGGCGTGCCCGATCATAAGAGATGTCACTGAAGAAGTCCTGGGGGCCCACCAGCTTGCCCCGGCACAGCTGGAATCCCAGAGCCACCACCCGGGGCGGGCCGTCGAAGCGGGTCGGCCGCGCATCCGCTTGACTCACCGGCATCAAAGGACCCCAGTGGGAGCCGCGCATCCATCCCGATACCAGGTGGGGCGTGGCAAAGGGTTCCAGCGCTTCCCCGACCGCGGGGAACCCATTCTGGCAGCGAACGATGCACACCGGGTCGTCCTTGCCCACGTACCTCCCAGCTATCAGGTTGAGCTTCTGAGTGGAGGATACGGAGGCGATCAGGCCGGTCTGCCGCGAGCGAACCGACCGGATCGCAAACCGGCCGGGGGCGCCGATGAACACCAGCAAGTCGTACATGTCCTCGGGCAGGTCGAAGTCGACCAGCTTGTGCTCCAGGAAGTCCTGCACCTCGAAACGAAAGCCGTCATGCAGCTTCGGGTCGATGACCAGGCCCGCGGTGTTGAAGGGATCGCCAAACATCTTGTAAAGCGGGTAGTTCCAAGCCCCCGGGGAAGTCTTATCGGCCATGAAGACGATCACCGGCTCGCTCTCCCGCTCCTCGAGTTCCATCTCGGCGACGCCCGGACCCATCCCCCGGACATTACCGGAGAAGGCATCGCTGAGCAGGTCCTGTCCGGCACCGTACAGCTTCTTGTCCCGGGCAATCGCCGTGCAGGAGATGAACACATCCCAGGCCAGGCGATGTACGGGAGCATGGTCGACTCCGTGCCGATGGGTCATGATCAGGTTCAAGTCGTCGCCGACGGTCGCGACCTGGAAATCCTCCAACAGCGTCGATTGGGTGAGGTGCCGCTGGGCCTCATCTACCAGTGCCGGATGAACTGAGCAGTGCCCGACGAAACCACCGATGTCCGCTTTGATCACCGACAGCGTGAGCCTATCCCCCAACCCCCGATCCCTCCTCGAACCGTGTGGTGTCGCCGCCTACAGCAGCGGCTGTCCCTCCTCACCATACCACCGGCTGCAGACGAGATCAATTGGACCGCGGCGGCGGCAGGCGCAGACTGCTCATCAGCCGCTCGTGATCGCAGCCCTGGTCGAAACCGTCTCGCACCGCGTCAATGGCTCGACGGTCGTCAGCCCGGATCTTGCGCGATACCTCGTGCATGCGCCCCAGTGCTCCGTAGGTGTCGTAGTGGACGAGGATGACGGGGACTCCCCGCTCCGCCGCCCGGGCAATCACCCGGACATCCGGGTACAGGCCGCCGGTCAGGATGATCGCGGCCGTGTTCGTCTCGAGTGCGGCTAGCGCCAAGTCGGCCCGGTCCCCGCCGGTGACCAGCGCCTTGTTGGCCACTGCGCCCCGCCGGAGATAGCTGAGGGCGCTCTCCAGCGTCATCGCCCCCACCAGAATGTCCTCTACCTGGCGGTGCAGGTTCTCCTCCCCTGCCAGGATATCGCCGCCCAATGCCTTATGGAACTCGGCCACCGTAGGCGCCGATATCTCCAGGTTACGGGCGATTACTCCCAGGACGGGCAAGCCTCGGGCCTCCAGAATCGGAGCGTAGAGCCCTCTGACTTTGTCGAGCAGGGTCCGCGGCACATCGTTGAAGATCGTGCCCAATATGGGGATCTCCCTGGCCCGCAAGTAGTCGTTAGCGAGGATGGTCTGATCCAGACTGAAATCGTCCTCGACTCGGCAGATGTAGATGGCGCCGGCGCCGAAGTCCCGGCAGAGGCTGGCCGCGTCCAGTTCCAGGCTGAGCAGTACATGCGGTGCCGTGCCTTCGATTACCGTGACCGCCGCCTTGCCGGCCACGCGGCGAAAAGACTCGATGATCGCCCGTCGATCCTCTTCCGGGCGCACGTACTTCTGAAGATAGTGCGGCCCCGCGACCAGCCGGGCCGGTCGGTCAGCCGCGTCTGCCATTCCGAGCACCTCTTGCATGAGCAAGGTGTCTTCATCGGTGCCCGCTGCCGTCAGTCCGGCCGGTCGCACCGTGGGCTTGAAGAAGGCAACGCGATAGCCCCTGGCTTTCAGGTTCAAGCTCAGCCCCAGGCAAACGGCGGTTTTGCCGCTGCCGGCATCCCCCATGACGCAGACCGCCTGCACCGTCCCCACCTCGTCTCTAATCATTTAGTGTCACTTTCACGTCCAGGGCGCAAACCCCTTCCCCCCGCTCATAGGCGAACAGGGGATTGATGTCGAGTTCGGCAATGCTCGGGAACTCCTGCACCAGTGCGGCAATTCTCCCCAGGACGTCGATCACCGCATCCACATCCGCCGGCGGCTTGCCGCGATAGCCTCTCAGCAGTGCGTATGCCTTCGTCTCCGACACCATTGCCTCGAGTTCCTCCCAGGTCGCTCTCGAGGCCAGGCGGAAGCTCACATCCTTCAGCAGGTTGACGTAGATCCCGCCCAGACCGAACATCAGCAAGGACCCGAATTGAACGTCCCTGCTCACCCCGATGATCAGTTCGACGCCCGGCCGCATCATCTTCTGGACTTCGACCCCGTGGATGGCGGCGCGCGGTTGATAACGCCGGGCGCTGTCGATGATCTCGAAGAAGGCATCGGTCACCTCGGACGCCGTCTTGATGTTGAGGCGAACCCCCCCGAAGTCGGTCTTGTGGAGGATCTGCGGCGAGACGATCTTGAGCGCGACCGGATAACCGAACTGCTCGGCGAAGACCACGGCCTGCTCGGAGCCGGTAGCTAACCCTGAGGGGACCACGGGTATCCCATAGGTCTGCATCAGCTCCGCGCTCTCATCCGCCAGCAGTACCGTCCGCTGGTCTTCCCGGACGCGCCGGAGGATCGAACCCGCGCGCTCCCGGTCGACGTCTTCGATCGTGACGGGCCTGGCCGTGCGAGGCGTTCGGCGGCCGAAAGCCGCAAAGCGCGCCAGCCCGGATAGGGCGGTGACGGCCCGCTCCGGGAAGTTGAAACAGGGGGTGCCGGCGGCGATGAGTTCGCGGGTGGCGGCCGCAACGTTCTCACCGCCGAGGAAGGCGGCTACGACCGGTTTGGCAGGGTATTCCCGCCGGCGGGCAATGATCGATCTGGCGACCAGCAGCGGATCGATCACCGCCGGCCGGGTGAGCATGCAAAGCACGCTGTCCACCCCCGGATCGGCCAGTACCTGGCTGAACGCGAAGTCGTAGCGACGGTCGTCAGCGTCACCGATGACGTCGACCGGGTTATAGAAGCTGGCGGTAGGAGGCAGCCCCTGCCGTAACCGCTCGACCGTCTCCCGCGTCAGTTCCGCCATCGTCAGTCCCCGGGCCTCGACGGCGTCGGTGGCGATGATGCCGGGACCTCCCGAGTTGGTCACTATGGCCACCCGGTCGCCGGCGGGCAAGGGTTGGGTAGTGAAGGCTATGGCGAGGTCGAATAGCTCTTCCATGGTGCGGGCCCGCAGCACCCCCGCCTGACGGAAGGCCACATCGTACGCCATATCGCTGCCGGCCAGGGCGCCGGTGTGGGAGGAGGCCGCCCGGGCGCCGGCCTGGCTGGCGCCGGCCTTGAGGATGACGATGGGAGTCCTCGACCCGATGGCGGCGACGGTATTCATGAAGGCTTGGCCGTCGACCACATCCTCGACGTAGCACAAGATCACCTTGCTGTACCCGTCCGCCCCCGCTTCGCGGATGAAGTCAACCTCGGTCAGATCGGCCTTGTTGCCCAAGCTGACGAACTTGGAGAATCCCAGGCCCACCGACAGGCTCCAGTCCAGGATCGCCGCGCACACCGCCCCGCTCTGGGAGAGGAACGCGATTTCGCCCTTGAGGGGGAAGCCGGCAGCAAAGGAGGCATTGAGCGGCGTGTGCGTGTCCATCAGCCCGAGGCAGTTGGGACCCAGCATCTTCATGCCGTACCGGCGGACCATGGCCAGCAGGTCTTTTTCCCGCGCCAGACCTTCCTTGCCCACCTCCTTGTAGCCGGCGGTTATCACCACGAGATGGCGTACGCCATGAACGCCGCAGTCGTCGATGACGGCGGGCACGGCCGCTGTCGGCACCGCCACGACAGCCAGGTCCACCTGGCCGGGGCAGGAGGCGAGGGAGGGGAAGGTCCGCCGCCCCAGGATCTCGTCCTCCCGGGGGTTGATCGGGTAAACCGCTCCCCGATACCCGGAATCGATGATGTTCTTCAAGATAGAGTATCCGATCTTGCCGGGACTGCGGGAGGCTCCCACGACCGCAACCGCGTGGGGAGCGAACATCCCCCGCAGATCGGCAGAACCGGATTGACTTGCCTGCGCCATGCGTATACTCCTCTCTTCTTCTTCGCCGCTCACTCGACCGCCTCAGCCAACCGGTACCAGTACCTTGAGCCGGCTTGGCAGGAGTTCGAAATGATCGGGGGTATGTCCGACCACATCGCCATCAAGATGCACGAGCAAAGGGACGTCGCCCGTTACGCTGACCCGTCGTGCCCGGCGAACGGTCACCAGCGGGTGCTCGGCCAGCCGTCCGCGAAGGAGCAGCGGGACCAGCCCTGCCAGCTCCCGAAGGTTCGCCGCATGTACCAGGGACACGTCGAACTGCCCGTCGGCCGGGTCGGCGGTCGCGGCGATGCGTATGCCCTTCCCCCAGTAGCGTCCATTGCCGACCACGACCAGAGTGCCCCGGAGCTGATGGCACGCACCGTCGAGCGTCACCGTGAGTTGCGCCGGCCGAAACTCGGGCAGCACCCGCAGGGCGGCCACGATGTATCCCGCCAGCCCGGTAGGATGACCCGCCAGGCGATACTCCTGGGCAATGCTGGCGTCCAAGCCGACCCCTGCGACATTGAGGAAGCTGCCGCGGAGCGAACTACCCAGGTCAACCTGCCGCTCGACGCCCCGGGCGAGCGTACGGCAAGCGCCCGGCAGGTCCAGGGGCAAGGCCAAAGAGTGAGCTGTACCGTTGCCGGTCCCTGCGGGGATGATCCCGAGGACGGTGTCGGTCCCCGCGAGTCCGCCCGCCACTTCGCGTATGGTGCCGTCGCCTCCCATGGCTGCGACGGTGGTGTGACCCGAGCGGGCGGCCTCGGCTGCCAGTTCCGAGAGTCCCGCCAGACCGTCATGCTGGACCGAGGAGAACGCAAGACCTTCACGGGCAAGCATGCGCTGGACGCGCGGCCAGCATCTTGCAGCCCTGCCGGCGCCTGCGGATGGGTTCACGATGACCAGTACCGCGTCCAGTTGGAAGACCTCCCCGGCGTCGAACGCACCGCGGCCACTATCTCGGCCAGGAGTTCAGGTTCTCCCTCATGCGCCAGATTCCCGACCACGACGGTATCGACCAGCGCTGCCATCTCGGCCGCACGTTCCGGTCGATCGATGCCCCCCCCGTAGAATGTGGGGGAACGGCTAAGCGCCCGGGCGACCTGCGCGACGAGCTGGGGATCGCCGTAGCAGCCGCTATACTCCAGGTAGACCACGGGAGCGCCGAACAACCCTTCCGCGCAACGGCCATAGGCCACCACATCCTCCGGAGACAGGGGCGCGTTCGCCCGGGTCAGCCGAGCCACAGCCGAATCGGGATTGAGCACGATGTACGCCTCCGGCACGACGGCCTGCCAGAACTCGTCCCGCCAATCAGGGAAGTCACGCAGAGCCCGCTCGTGGGCGCCGACCAGCCAGTAAGGGTCGCCGGCATTGAGCACGAAGGGGACGAGGTACAGGTCGGCTCCCAGCACCAGCGAGGCCGGCGACGACACCTCCAGAGCTACCGGTAGCCCGCAGCCCGCCACCCGTTCGAGGAGTGATCGCACGGCCGGCGGGGTGATTCCCTGGGTACCGCCCACGACCAGGGCATCGGTACCGCTCCGGAGCACGCCCGCCAATCGCCGGCCGTCGAGTGGCCGGTCAGGGTCGAGCTTCGTCAGGTGCCGCCAACCTCCCAGGCGTTCCCGCCAGGTATCCGCCAGCACGGTTCGCCTCCACCGAGGATCCGCGACCTGCCCTGATTATAGGACCGCTGTACGCCGGTCGTAAAGGCGAACGGCGGCGGATCGGCAAAGAAACACAATACTGAGAAGCCTGACCACCGCGCGGGAAATACGCAAGTCGGATGCAGGGAATTGGGTGCGGGACGTTGGCTGATGGCTGCCCTTACGGGTGGCACCAAGGGGGATGATCACCTCCCTCGCGCGATCATCCCGGCCGGGCGGGTTGAGAACCCGCCCCTACCGTGAGGCGCCACGTGCCGCCACGATTCTGCAAAACCGCACCGGAGAGGCGGGTTGGAAACCCGCCACCCTCACTGGGCCGGGCGGGTTGGGAACCCGCCCCTACTGCTTCTGCCTGGTCTTCCGGAAATGGCAGGCGACGAAGTGCTCCTCGCCCACATTGATGAAGGGCGGCTCCTCCTGACAGGTGGGCATCACGGCATACCGGCACCGGGTGTTGAAGTGACAGCCCAGCGGCGGATGCATGGGGCTGGGTACGTCGCCCTCGAGGATGATTCGCTCCTGCCGGTACTCCGGGTCCGGCAAGGGGATGGCCGACATCAGGGCCTCGGTGTAAGGGTGCAGCGGATTGGCGAACAACTCGTCGGACTGACATAGCTCCACAACCTGGCCGAGGTACATCACGCCGACGCGGTCGGATATGTGTTTGACCACCGACAAGTTATGGGCGATGAACAGGTAGGTGAGGTTGAATTCGGACTGCAGATCCTCGAGCAAGTTCAGGATCTGGGACTGGATGGACACATCCAGGGCACTGACCGGCTCATCGCATATGATCAGCTTGGGGTTCAGGGCCAGGGCCCGGGCCACCCCGATCCGCTGCCGTTGGCCGCCCGAAAACTCGTGCGGGTAGCGCCGGATGTGTTGCGGATTGAGCCCCACCACGTCGAGCAAGTTCTGGACTCGCTTTTCCTTCTCGCGACCGCGGGCCACGCCATGGATTTCCAGCGCCTCACCGACGATGTCCCCGACGGTCATCCGCGGGTTCAGGGAGCTATACGGGTCCTGGAAGATGATCTGCATCTGGCGGCGCAGTCGCCGCATCTCTTCCCGGTTCAGGTCGAATACATTCTGGCCCTCGAAATACACCCGGCCTTCGGTGGGCTCGAGCAGGCGGAGGATGACGCGACCGGTCGTGGTCTTGCCGCATCCCGACTCGCCCACCAGACCAAGGGTCTCTCCCGGCCGTATGAAGAAGTTGACTCCATCGACGGCCTTCACGTTGCCCACGTGCCGGCCGAAGACGCCTCCCGTCACCGGAAACCACTTGCGCAAACCCTGCACTTCCAGGAGCATATCGCCGTGGGGCTCAAACTCGGGAACGATTGCTTCCCGCTTGCGAGGCATCTACGCCACCTCCTCACGCGACCCGCCCGCTCGGACCCAGCAACTCACGCGGCGCCCGCCGCCGAGGTCGATGAGCGGGGGTTCCTGGCGGCGGCAAATATCCTCAGCCAGGGGGCAACGCGGATGGAAACTACATCCTGCCGGCAGGTTGACGGGATTGGGCACCTGACCGGTGATCACGTGCAGTCGCCCGCGCGGCCGGTGCAGCCGGGGGATGGAGTTCAAGAGTCCTTCGGAGTACGGGTGGATCGGCTGGCGGAACAGGCTGACCGAATCGGCTTCCTCCACCACTTTCCCCGCGTACATGACCACTACCCGCTTCGCCATCTCGGCTATGACCCCAAGGTCATGAGTGATGAGCATGATTGCCATGCCCAGCTCCTGCTTCAGCTTCTTCATGAGTTCCAGGATCTGCGCCTGGATGGTCACGTCCAGAGCGGTCGTGGGCTCGTCCGCCATCAACAGCTTGGGGTTGCAGGAAAGGGCCATGGCGATCATCACCCGCTGCCGCATGCCCCCCGAAAGCTGGTGAGGGTACTCGCGAACCCGCCGCTCCGGCAAGGGGATGCCGACCAACCTCAGCATATCGATGGACTTCTCCATGGCATCCCGCCGGCCGAGGCCTTGATGGAGTTCTACGGCCTCCGCAATTTGCTCGCCGCAGGTATATACGGGATTCAGCGAGGTCATCGGCTCCTGGAAAATCATAGCTATATCGTTGCCGCGTATGTCCCTGAGCTGTGCCTCGGTCTTGAGCAGGAGATCCTCGCCTTCGAACAGGATATTGCCGCCGACGATTCTCCCCGGTGGGCTGGCGATCAGCCGCAGGATGGACAGAGCGGTCACGCTCTTGCCGCAGCCCGACTCCCCCACCACCCCGAGCGTTTCTCCGCGCTCGATGTGGAAGGACACTCCATCTACGGCCTTCACCACCCCTTCCTCGGTGTAGAAGTAGGTCTTGAGATCCTTGAGTTCGACCAGATGCTTCACGCCGCATGCCACCTCGCTTGACGATTGCTCCCCCAGGCGCGTCCTGAGCCACACACGATTTATCTTTGGTTAGCGGTCGGCAGGCATTTTCCCTGCAAGCTCACCGGCTTCGCTCACGATTTCCATCGGCGGTAGCCCTGCCCTGACCGGCACTCATGGCCGCGCGGGTCCAATAAGTCGCGCAAACCATCGCCAAGCAGGTTGAAACCGAGGACGCAGGCCGCGATGGCCAGCCCGGGGAACACGACCAGATGCGGCGCGTGGTGGAGATAGGGACGCCCCTGGTTCAGCATCGCTCCCCAACTCGGCGTCGGCGGTTGGACGCCGAGACCGAGGAAGGATAGGCTGGCCTCCGCCATCACGCACGCGGCCATGCCACCGGTGAAGGCCACCGCCACTGCCGGCAGGCAGTTCGGCAAGAGGTGGCGGCGCAGCAGGCGCCAAGTAGGCGTGCCGGCGGCTCGTGCGGCCTCCAAGAACTCCCGCTCGCGCAGGGACAGTGCTTCCCCCCGGACCAGTCGAGCTACGCCCGGCCAACCGACCAAGCCCAGGGCGAGGAACACGGAGGGGACTCCCGGGCCGAGCGCCACGGCCAGCCCTACGGCCATCAGCAGATCGGGGAAACAGAGCCACAGTTCCACCACCCGCATGATGGTGAGGTCCACCCATCGCCCATGGTATCCGGCCAGCAGGCCGAGGGTTACTCCCAG
Source organism: Bacillota bacterium (assembly GCA_035477115.1). GTDB lineage: Bacteria > Bacillota > Sulfobacillia > UBA995 > UBA995 > UBA995. The sequence goes on from DATIKW010000021.1 coordinate 16,130, forward strand.
CAACAGGGCCAGGGCCTGGGCGCCCACGGCCACGCCGAGCGATATCCTCCCGCCATGAAGGATGCGGGACAGGACGTCGCGTCCGAAGTAGTCGGTCCCAAAGAGATGCTCCACCCCGGGCGGCGCCAACGGCCGGTCGAGGTGCATCCGGTCGGGTGGATGCGGGACCAGGAGCGGGGCAAAGACAGCCCCCAGGACCATGCCCGCGATGAGCAGCAGACCCACGCTCGCCTCCCGGTTCCGAGCCAGGCGGTACCAGGGTGACCGGGCTTCCACCCTCAACCCTCGCCTCACCCTCCTGCCGCCGATCATGCCAGCCGGATGCGGGGATTGGCCCAGGCATAGGCCACGTCCATGGCCAGGTTGACCCCGCTGACGGTGGCCGCCTCGAACAGGAGACAACCCATCACCACCGGGTAGTCGCGCGCCCACACCGCTTCCACCTGCAGTTTGCCGATGCCCGGAAGGCCGAACAGCGTCTCGGTGAGGACCGAGCCGACCAGCAAGGCCGACAGCCCGGTCCCGAGTACCGTCACCACCGTCACCATGGCGTTCTTCAGGGCATGGCGGTACACCACCACCCGTTCCGCCAGCCCCTTGGCGCGCGCGGTACGAATGTAGTCCTGGCGTAGCACTTCCAGCATGGCCGCTCTGGTCATGCGAGCCTTGTACACCGAGCCGTACAGGCCCAGGGTGGCAGCCGGCAACACGAAGTAGCGGAGACCGCCATCGCCGATGCCCGAAATGGGCGTAATGCGCAGCCACACGCCGAATACGTACATGAAGAGCAGGCCGAGATAGACGACGGGCAGGGACTGCCCCACCAGCAGGATGGGTCGGACGAGATAGTCGGACCCGGACACCTCGCGCACCGCGGCCGTCACGCCCACCGCCACGCCCAGCACGGCGGACAGAGTGAAGGCCAAGACGGTGAGTCTCAGGGTCACGGGAAACCTGGTGATCAGCGATTCGAGGACCGGCCGGCGGGTCGCCCAAGAGCGACCCAGATCGCCCCGGAGCGTACGGCCGAGCCATCGCCCATAGCGCACATGAATGGGGGCATCTAGTCCCAGTTCCCGCCGTATGCTATCGATTAGCTCGGGAGAAGCCCGCTCGCCCACCAGCGACGCAACCGGGTCGCCGGGGAGGACATGAAGCATGGTGAAAGTCAGCAGGCTTACCCCCAGCAGCATGGGACCCATGAGCAACAACCGGCGTATCAGATAGCTGAGCATCCTCCGACGCCGTCTCCCTTCGATTACCCCGGGGCCGGAACGGCTGGGGTGCCGACTCCGGATCAAACCAGACTCCGGTCATTTTCTGGGCGGTGCCGACCGGCGACGGGATGTATCCCCTTACCCAGGGCTGGTGGATTGAGTAGTTCACGGGGAAATACAGGGGCACCCAGGGAGCCTGGTCGAACACGCGGCGCTCGATCTCTTGATACATGGCGATCCGTTCCGCCTGGTCCATGGTGCTCCGCGCCGTCTCCAGAAGGCGGTCGACCACCGGATCGGAAAACCGGGAGCGATTGCCGCCCGCCCCGCGGTTCTTGCTGTGGAATTGAGGGTAAAGGAAGTTCTCCGGGTCGGGGATGTCCGCCCACCAGGATATGAAGAAGGCGTCGGGATTCCCCTGATCGCCGACGGCCGAGAAGAACGCCGCCGTCTCGAGTTGGACGATGCGCGCCTTGATGCCGACTTGAGCCAGCATGCTCTGGATCGGCTCGGTGATCGCAAGTACGCCCGGAGAGGCGGTCTGGAGGATCTCCATGCCGAAGCCCCGCGGGAGTCCGGCCTCGGCCAGTAACCGCCTGGCCAAGTCCGGAGCATGGGACCAACCCACCAGGGCAGGATCATGGCCCTCCAGCCCCGGGGGGATCGAACCGTTGGCCAGCACATGCCGGCCGGGGAGCACCGCCTTCAGGATGGCCTCCCGGTCGATCGCATGGTTGATGGCCTTTCGCACCCGCAGATCCGAGAATGGGGGTTTCTCACAGTTCAAGGCCAGGTAGTAGACAGCAAGGTCCATGGCCGGGACCATCGCATCCCGCCACCGCGGATCCTCGCGGAAGTGACGGGAGTCTCCGGGAGTCAGCCGCAACCGGTCGAGGTTCCCGGCCACGAATTCGGCGCGGGCCGTGGCCCCATCCTCGATCACTCGGTACTCCAACCGGTCCAGGTGAGGACGTCCCTCGAAATAGTCGAGGTTCGCGTGGAACCGAAGGTACGCGCCGGGGAGCCACCCGTCCAGGATCCAGGGGCCCGTCCCGACGGGGTGGAATCCGTAGTCGGCCGGGTCCTGGTGCCGCTCAACCTCCGAGCGGTCGACGACGAATCCGGCCGGCATCGCCAGCAGGCTCAGGAAGTGGGCCAGCGGTCGCTCGAGGGTAAGGACCACCCGATACCTGCCCTCGGCGCGAACCCCGGGGAGATCGTAGCGCTCGCCGCGGAGGAAAGCGGCCGCTCCGGCCAGCGGCTCCAACACCCAGGCCCGGGGTGATAGCGTGGCCGGGTGGAGGACCCGCCTGAACGAATACACCACGTCGGCCGCCGTGAATTCCCGGCCGTTATGGAAACGGACTCCCCGCCGGAGTTCGAAGCGATAGGTCAGCCCGTCCGCCGATCGCTCGGGCATGCGGGCCGCGAGGTCGGGCACCAAGCGCCCCTGCAGATCGAAACGCACGAGACCGTTGTAGATGAGGGTAGCGGCCGCGGCATCGAGCAGCGCCACGATATGGGCGGGGTCGAGGCTGCCCGGGCCGCGGCTCCAGGCTTCCCGCCAGACGCCTCCCCGCAGTGCGGCATCTTGCTCGGGGCTCGGCTGCCGCCCGGGCGAGTGGCTGCAGCCCCCAGCAGTGACGGCCGCGAGCACTAGCCCGATGACGACCAGGCGCCGGCCCATACCGCAGCCACCTCCCGGCAAACCCTATGCCGGGGGGTGGCGCGTCATCCCCCATCTCAGCGGTAGGGGCGGGTTCAGAACCCGCCCCTACCCAAGGCGGCCGCGATATCCCAGTCGCTGAGCAGGTCGAGCGAGGGAGGATGCGTCAGGTCGAAATGAATAGGAGTTATCGAGACTTTCCCTTCCGCCATCGCCAGGTGATCGGTGCCCGGTTCGTTGGCGACGGCGGCAGGGTTTGAGGCCAGCCAATAGTAGCTGCGCCCGTCGGCGTCCACTCGCTCCTGCACCTGGTTCAACCAGAAGCCCGAACCAAGCCGGGTCAGGGCGAAACCGGGGGCCGTGACTGCCGGTCCATTGGGCACATTGACGTTGAGCATCGTACCCGGCGGGAGTCCCCGGCAGAGGATGAGTGCCGCCAAGCGCACGGCGACTCTGGCTGCCAGACTGAAGTCGGCCCCCTCGTAGGCATTGAGCGAGACCGCCAGCGACGGAATCCCCAGGATGGCGCCTTGCACGGCCGCGGAGACGGTGCCCGAACAGAACACATCAGTCCCCAGATTGGCCCCCCGATTGACCCCGGACACCACGAGATCGGGTCTTGTATCGGTCAAGGCCGCCAGCCCGACCTTGACGCAATCCGCCGGCGTTCCCGCGACGGCCCAGGCCCGGCCCCGCATCCCGTTCAATTCGCGTTCGTTCACATAGACCGGCTGGCGCAACGATACCGAATGTCCGGCTCCGCTTCTTTCCCGGTCCGGCGCCACAACCAGTACGCGCCAGTCGGTCTCGGCCAGCAACTGCCGGCGCAGAGACTCAAGGCCCGGGGCGTCAATCCCGTCGTCATTGGTGAGGAATATGAGCCGTTTCAACCCTGTCACTCTCGCCCCTTCGGTCGCTCGGAGGTCCGGACGAGTCCCTCGATTAGCCCCCGTACGCGGCGGCGCACCCGTTGCGTCTCTTCCTCGTCCAACCGGATCTCGAAATCCAGGATCGACCCCTCCCGGACGGATCGCGGCAGTAGACCGGCCGGCCAGAAGATGGCAGTGTCCGGGGGCTCCCGCGGGATGAGGACGGCCATGCCTTCCTCCATTCGATCGACGGTGACCTTCAGACGCAAGTCTCCTACTCCTCCCGTCAGCGCTCGCTGCGAATGCGGTATCGGGCCCCATCGCTGAAAACCGTTACTGTACCGCGCTCTCGCGTGTCGTAAACCTCCACCCCGGCCGCCGCCAGGCGCTCCAGTACCTCGCGGTGAGGATGCCCGTATGGGTTGGGTCCCGAAGAGATCACCGCCACCAGCGGGCCCACCCGGTCGAGGAATCGCGCCGTCGTCGAGGTACGACTCCCGTGGTGGGCCACCTTCAACAAAACGGCGGAAAGGACCTCCGCCTCCCTCACCAGTCGCTCCTCGGCTTCGCGCTCGATATCCCCGGTGAACAGGAAGGTCACCTCACCGTGGGCCAACCGGAGCACGATCGACGCATTGTTGACGCTCAGTTCTTCCACCCGATCGGTCGGGTGTAATACATGGAGGTGTACGGGAGGTGACGGGGGCCGGGGCGGGGGCAAGGGCAGATCCATGCCCGCCCGGGCGAGGATGAAGCGCGTCCTGCCTTCTTCAACCGGACGCCGCAGGGCTTCCAGGAGACGCTCGTAGGTGCGGGTGGTATGCGATCTGCCGCTATCGTATACCACGGCCACGGGGAATTCGGCGAGGACGGCCTCAGCTCCCGCGATGTGATCGTGGTGGGGATGGGTGAGGATCAGGGCTTCCAGATCGCGCACGCCATGACGGCGCAGGTGTCCGAGGATCCGCTCCGGGTCGGGACCAGTGTCGATCAGCAGGTGGTGTCCGCCGGGAAGCCGGATCAGTATGGCGTCGCCTTGCCCGACATCGAGGAAGTGTACCGCCAGTTCGGCGTCGGCCGGCGGCGCGCAGCCGGCGGCAATACCCGCAAGGATGGTCAGGACTATCAGGAACGGGATTGCCCATGCCTTGAGTCGCCGCCGCAATTTCCGGCCTCCTACCCTGCTGGGACGGGTTCGGAACCCGCCCCTCCACCCAAGCATACTCGATCCCGTCCCGCCCGGGCAAACGCTTGGCTAGCCGGCACCGAACGGCAACAGGCCTGCCGGCACCTGCCCCGACAGGCCTGCACGTCCTCTTACGACCGGCTCAGCCGCTCACTTCAGTTACCTGCGGGCAGCCTCCAGCGCGCGTTCCGCCGCCTGCATCCACGCCCGGGAACTGCCGGTGGCGCCGGTGAACGCATCCACCTGCGCCCCCTGGGCCCTCACCATCGCCTCGGCAATGGCGACGCGCGCCTCATGGAAAGGCGGATGGGGGTGGCGCTCATCGGCCAGGGCCCATAAGGCGTTGAGCCAGTCATCCACGGCCACTTGGCCTTCAGCGTCGCGTTCCGGCATCGTCTGCTCCAGCTGGACAGCAGTTATGCGATCATCCTGCAAAGTAACCCAGGCAAGCCCCCAGCCCCGTCCGGTACGATCCGACACCCCCATGAAGGTCCCATCGAAGTAGGTGCCGTCCTCTCGTCGCTGCACGAGCGCCCGCTCCAGGGCCCGGCGGGCGGCCCCGCGGACTCTGGCCGTTGTGCCCGTGGCTCCGGTGAAAGCCTCCACGTCCCAGGTGCCGGCCGCTTCCAGCCGATCCTCCAGCGTCGCGTGAGCTTCACCCAGCAAGGGGAAAAGCGTGTGATAAAGTGGATATTGCTTGAGCAATCCGTAACCATCGTACTCGTCAATCTCGGCGTCCACGATCCGGTCGCCGGCAATGAACAACGTAACCCGGGCATACCCGTGCGGCTCGCCGTCGGATACGGCCGTGAATACACCGTCCTGGTAGGTACGCGCCTCCTCTGCCGGCCGTACCGGACAGCCGGTGACGGCCACTCCCACCAAGGCCAGCACGACCGCCGCCGCCAGCACTCGCCAACCATACCGCATGCTATCCCTCCTAGTGTACTTCAGTCCGCTTGGCCGCCGCGGACCAACAGCCCGCCGGGGGAAGAGCGTCCAAAGGCGCTCACGACCAACCCGACCAGCAGACCGGTGGGTATGGCGAAACCGAGCAGGTAGGGTAGATAGACCATCGGACCGAGATGGCCGATGACCGCCGCCACCGCCAACAACTGCGCGAGGTTGTGGGTGAAGGAACCCGCCAGGCTCAGGCCCACCATGCCGAACCATTGCCGCCCGAAACGGTATAGGGCGCCCATCACCAGCGTACTGGCAACCCCTCCGGCCATCGCCAACGTGAACGGCAGGTTGAGGAAGGTCCCGGTCAAGAGCGACCCTAGGACGATGCGCAGCACGTTCACCAGCAAAGCGTCGGCGAACCCCCGGCTCACCAGGCACCACAGGATAATGGCGTTGGCCAGCCCGAGCTTCGCTCCGGGCACCGCGAGCGGCACGGGCACCGCCAACTCCACCACCCAGATGATCAGGGCCATGGCAACCATGACCGACAGTTGCACAATCCTAGTTGCGGGCCACCCGGTCCGTGTCTGCCGCACCGCCTGCCCCCTCTGCTGCTTCACAGGTCCAGTTTCTTCGACACCACTTTAGATTCTCCTGCCGAATATGGTATAGTGATAAACGTCACCCAGTCCGGGTCAGCAGCCCCTCATCGCGCCCGGAAATAGGGTAACCGTCCTTCATCCCCGAGACCCGAGGTGACCAGCACCCGGCCATCTGGATCGACGATGATCCCTTCGACATCAGGCAGGCTTTCGAGCAGGGCGATGCCCGCCGCCGGCTCCATGAGGAAGACGCCCGTGGACAGGAGATCCGCTTGCACGACCGTGCGACTCACCACGGTGACGCTCATCGTGGTGCGCCCAGGCCGGCCGGTGCGCGGATCGAGGATATGATGGTAGCGCACGCCTGCGACCTCGAAAAAACGCTGGTAGTCGCCGGAGGTAGCCACGGCGTGGTCGGTGAGGTAGAGGATGCCGAGTAACGCGCCCTGCTGCCGGGGATGCTCCACGCCCACCCGCCAGGGCTGGTCGCCCTGCCGGCGGCCGAGAAGGTACAGGTCGCCGCCCACCTCCACCAGGCCGGCCGATACCCCCGCCCGGGACAGCACCTGCGCGGCCCGGTCGATGGCATAGCCCTTGCCGATGCCGCCCAGGTCGATGGCCATGCCAGGTCTTGCCAGCCGGACGCGGCCCGCCGCCCGGTCGATCTCCAGCCCGTCCCCGCCGACTCGCTCCATAGCCCGAGCGATCGCGGCCGCATCGGGGACAGCCGCGCGGTCGGTGCCGATCCCCCAGAGGTCGAGGAGCGGCGCGACGGTGACGTCGAATAGTCCTCCGGTGGCGGGAGCCATATCCTTCACCACCGCCAGGACCTCGAGCAACTCCGGGCTGACCGGCACCCATTGGCCGGCCTGGACGTTGATCAGGGCAACTTCGCTGCCCGGATCGTGCCGGTTGAACAACCCTTCCAGGCGCTGCAGCTCGGCGAAAGCTTCTTGAGCTGCTTCTTCCCGTCCGGCCGGTACGCGGATGGTCGCAAAAGTGTCCATCACGAAACCCTGCTGGATGAAGTCCGGGCGCGTCCGGGAGTCCCGGCGGGCGAGGTAGGCCAGGACCAGTGCCGCCCCGAGCACCAGGACGAGCAGGACTATCGCCGCCCAGCGCTTCGCCGGACGGCCGGGGAGCATGCTCATGGCCGACCACCTCTCCCGGCCATTATCATCCGAGCGGCAATGCAGATCAAGCTCCCGGGCTACGGAGGCCACCGGAACATTACTCCACGGTCTGCCTCGCCGTCGTGGCCGCCGGTCGTGGTCGCGGCCGTGACCGCGATGGTGTCTGTCACCCACCCTCCTAGTGCCGAGGGATGAGTCCGGGCGCGGGGGAAGCCAGATCCAGCACCCGCCCGGCCACCAGACAGGCCACGTTCCCCTTCCCCCGCCGCTCGACCCGCCCTTCGAAACCCAAGAGTTCAGGGCCGCCGAACAACAAGGCGCCGTATTGCCGATAAATTCCCTCGAAAATGGTCACATCCAGGAGTCCGTGTTCGTCCTCCAGGGTCAGGAAGACGGTAGTCCGGCCGCTGCGCGTGGGCGGCCGGTGGGGGCACAGCGGCCGCCCGGCCGTACGAGCCCTCCGGCCGGATGGCATGCCTTGCACCTCGAGGGTGGTGAGGTAACCCGCCCGGCGAAGCGCCGGACGGAAGAAATCCAGGAGGTGGTGGCGGACGCCGAGACCCAGGATGGACTGTTCGAGGACGTATTTATCCTCCTCCCGGTAATCGGGGATGGCGGCGGCCGGCACCTCAGCGAAAAGCCCCGGTTCGGCCAGCTCACCCAGTTCCCAGGCTAACTGGCGGCGGTTGAGATGGAGGCGGTCAAAGGCGCCCGCCAGCACCAGATCCCGCAGCAGATCGCGCTCCAATCCGACCCGGCGGCTGAAGTCGGCCGGGGAACGGAAAGGTCCGGCCGCCCGGGCATCCAGTATGGCGGCCAGGGGAGCGGGGCCCATCCCCTTCACCCGGGACAGCGCCACCCTTATCCCTTTCCGATCGCCGATCGTCTCGACTTGAAATTCCCGGCCGCTGGCGTTGATATCCAGGGGGAGGAGGGTTACGCCCCGCCGGCGCGCTTCCCAACCGATGGTATCGGGCGGGTAATAGCCCATGGGCTGCAGACTCAATACGGCCGCGTAGAATTCGGCCGGGTGATGGCGGGCCAGATAAGCGGTCTTATAGGCTGTGGTCGCGAAGGCGGCGGCGTGAGCCTCGCAAAAACCATAGCTCGCGTAGCCGGCCAGGCAGTCAAAGATGGCCCGGGCCGTCGCCGCCTCCACCCCGCAGGCAATCGCCCGGGACTGGAACAGCGCCCCGATTTCCTCCATCTCCCGCGATGACCGGGCATGCGTCATCACCCGGCGCAGGCGATCGGCCTCGCCCGGGCTGAATCCGGCCACGGCGATGGCGATCTCGATGACCTGCTCTTGAAAGAGCACCACCCCGTATGTCTTGCGCAGGATGGGTTCCAGCCGCGGATGCAAGTAGGTCACCGGCTCGTCGCCCCCGCGCCGGGCGATGAAGGGCTCCACCATATTGCCTTTTATGGGCCCGGGACGGATCAAGGCGAGGCTGGCCACGATATCTTCCAGATGCGACGCGCCCAGGCGGCCTTGCAGGGCGCGCTGGGCCGGGCTTTCCAGTTGGAACACCCCTACCGTATGCCCCTGGTTCAGCATCCGGTAGGTATCCCGGTCATCCACCGGTATCCGTTCATAGCTGAAATCCGGGTCCCGCCGGCCGATATTCCGGACGGCATCCTCCACCGCGCCCAGCGTTCGCAAGGCAAGCAGGTCCAGCTTGATGAGTCCCAGGTCCTCCACGTATTCCCGGTCGAACTGGCATACCACCACTCCTTTGGCCGCCCGTTGCAGCGGCGTGATCGCCGTCAGCGGGCCGTCCCCGATCACCAGGCCGCCAAGGTGGGTTCCCAGGTGACGCGGAAAACCTGCGGCGGCGGCGCAAGCTCGAAATAGCTCCTCGAACTGCTCGAGCGGGATCCCGCTATGCTTGAGTTCGGGGAATTCCCTGGCTGCCCGCTCCAGTTCATCCGCCCGGATCCGGGGGACGCGCCGGACCAGTCGGTCGAGGTCTTCCGCGGTAAAGCCCATGACTTTCCCGAAGTCCCGCAACGCCGACCGGGCCTGATAAGTCTGATAGGTGCATACGGCAGCCACCCGGTCCGCTCCATACTTCCGGCTGACGTAGGCCGCCACCTCATCCCGCCGCCGGGCATCGAAGTCCACGTCGATATCGGGCTTCTCCGCCCGTTCGCGGCTGAGGAATCGCTCAAACAAAAGCCCCCGGGCCAGCGCATCGACTTCGGTGATCCCCAGGCAGAAAGTCACCAGCGAATCCGCCGCCGAGCCCCGGCCGGCGCAGCGAATGCCCTGCCGCCGGGCATGGCCCACCACATCTTCGACCAGCAGGAAGTAGTCGGCGAAGCCCATGTGCTCGATCACGGCCAGTTCGTGTTCCAGCCGGGCAACCACCGCCGGCGGCGGTTCGCCATAACGGCGCCGGGCCCCGGCCTCCACCAGTTTCCGCAGATAAATAGCCGGGTCTTCCTCGCCCGGCGGCAAGGGGAAGCGCGGGTGACGCCTGGCCTCCAGATCCAGAACCGGTTCGCAGCTTCCTGCCAGGCGGGCGGCGGCGGTCATCGCCCGGGGATGCCCCGCCATCGCCAGCGCCATCTCCTCACTGGACCGCAGATGATTGCCGGCGTTCAACCGCCGCTCGGGATGAACCTGATCGAGCCGGGTCGCGGTGCGCACGCAAGTCAGGATGTCGTGCAGCGGGAAGCAGGACTTGTCCCGATAATGGACGTTGCCCGTGGCCACCGCCCCCACGCCCAAGTGTTCGGCGAGTTGGGCCAGATCGTCGTTCAAGGCGCGGGTGCCCGGCAGCGGCTCCGCCGACAGCTCAAGGAAGAATCCTCCCCGCCCGAACAGTTCCCGGTAACGGACGGCCGCCTGCCGCGCTTCGCCATGCTGTCGCCGGAGCAGCAAGTGAGGTATCTCGCCCTTGCGGCATCCGGATAGGGCGTATACATCCGCGAACAGTTCCCGGGGCGTGGTTTCGAGTTTCAAGGCCGGGTATCGCCGCTCGCCGCCCAGGTGCGCTCGGGTGAGGATGGAGCACAGGTTGGCGTACCCCTGGGGATTTCTGGCTAGCAAGACCAGGTGGTAACCCCCTTCCAGCGTCAACTCCACCCCCTGGATGGGCTTCAGGCCCGCCGCCCGCGCCAGGCGGTGGAAGCGGACCGCACCAGCGACGCTATCGTGGTCGGTCAGGGCCAGCGCCGGCTGGCCGAATCCGGCCGCCCCGGCTACCAGATCTTCCAGCCGGGAAGCGCCATCCAAAAAAGAAAAGGGTGAGTGGGCGTGGAGGTGGACGAAGTCTTCAGTCATATACCCGGTATACCTGCCAGCCGCCCGTCGCCGTATCTCGATATAGCTCCATGAGGGGGCCGGAGCGCAGTTCCACCCGGAAAAAGACCTTCTCTCCCTCGCCGGCCCACCAGGCGCCCACATCTTCCCACGCGTCGAGCACCCGGACGGGTGCCAATCGACTCCGCCAGCGGATGGCGACCGGCCAGCCCCGCTGATCGCATTTGACCATGATTGCCGGTTTCATGAACGTAGGCGAAAGGGATCGAAGAGGCTCAGCGCCTTTTCCCGGCGGCTTTCCGGCAACAACCGCCGGCCAATCGTCAGACCGCGGCGGTCGCGCAATTGCTCGAGCACTCGCTCGAGGTCTCCCCCGCCTCGTCTCCCCTCGAAGCTGAGCTGGCGCCAGGGACGGGGATGGAGCGTAGCCACGAACTTGAGCGACGAAAGAACTTCCCCGCCGGTCTCCCGCCCCAATTCCTCGACCAGGGCGGTCATAGCTGCGAGCAGCCCGGCCGGGGAAGACGGCGGTCGAAGGAAACGGCGAGATCGGCTGATCTCGCTCGGGCTCTCCAGGCGCAACTCGCCGGTTTCCCTCCCCGTTGCCTCCAGATATTCCCATAGCATTCCCGCATGGTGCCTCAGGGCCGATGCCAGTCGTTCCCCTTCCTCCCGCTCTATCACCCCTTCCCAGCGATCGGGGGACTTCAAGATTTTCACCCGCTCGCCGTCTTGGCCCCGGCTCCAGGCGGCCAACCGGCGGCCTTCCGCGCCGAATCGCCGCACGAGTTCCGCTTCCGGCAAACAAGCCAGGTCGCCGATCGTGTGGCATCCCAGTAGCGCCAGTTCCTCTCGCCGGCGGCGATCCAGCCATTCGATGTTTTCGAGCGACAAGGGAGCCAGAAAGATCGCCACTTCCTCGGGGGGGACCACCCGGATCGTTTCCCTCCCGGCATGGCGGGAAGCCAGACGGGCCACCAGCTTACAGGGTGCCGCTCCCGCCCGGAACTCGTCCCCCAGGACCGCTCGGGTCCGATTCAGCAGCTCTTCCGCTCCCTTCCGGATGTCGCTGCTGAGCAGTTCCACGTAGACTCCCCCGGATGCATCGGACTCGACCCGGGGCGACCAGCGGGCGTAGAAGTCCCCGGCCGGCACTGAACCCGGGGCGAAGAGGTGGACTACCCATCTCACCGGGAAGGACCTCCTGCCTGATAAAGTATCGAACATGTGTTCGCACGGTAATTATATGCCGCCCCCGGGTTTGTGTCAAAACCGTCTTCGAATGAGCCGAGGGCCCATCCGTCCCTCCCGGATGGGCCCTCGGCTGCGTTGTAGGGGCGGGTTCGGAACCCGCCCCCCTCGTGTTTGGCTCTATCCATCAGCATAGAACAGCGCGCTAGCGGGATCATGCATGAGTTTTTGGCAC
>DATIKW010000022.1:0-180160 GCA_035477115.1 Bacillota bacterium
GCAAGTACCTGCGTGCCGCAAGTCCGCCCGCCAATCGGGCTAGACCGCGGGCCAAGGCACCCGGCCCGTCGCCGGAGCCGGAAAAGGTTACTGACATAATCGCTCATCACTAACACTGACATTTTCCCTTGACGTCGACAGGTCGAGCCATATGGATTCGATCCCGTGCGGTCCAGAGCCCTCCTGGCGGAAGCCGGGTGGACGGACACGAATGCAGATGGCATTGTGGATCGCGATCAGCAACCCCTTCGCCTCCGGCTGTTGTTTGGCACGCATGCACCGATGGCTATACCGATCACCGAGGCCATCCAGAGCATGCTCCGGGATATCGGCATCGACGTCCAACTGGTAGGGCTCGAGCGGGCCGCTTACTGGACGGCCACCGACGAGGGAACCCATGAGATGGTGCTCGTCCAGAACGTTATTGCCTCGGCCACCGGAGAAATCATCTTGCGGCGGGCTCACATCAGGGATATGAACAACCGCATCGCCCCGATCTTCTGGATGGGCGAGGAGATGGACGCCCTCATCGACCGGGCTACCTCCACCTTCGACCAGGAGGAGCGGTTTGAGCTTTACCGCGAGATCCAGCGGCAGTTCTACGAGCAAGTGGTGACCGTACCCATCAACTACATGCTGGACTTTGAGGCGTCGGGCGCTCACGTTCGCGGGTATGTTCCGCATTCTAGCAGTTGGCACCAGAGGTACGACGGCGTATACATCGGGCGGCGGTAAGCAGCGACCTGGTCTGGGGGAGGGGGGCGACCTTCTCCCCCAGGTCGCCGAATCCCGAACGGAGGGAGGCTAGCCGGCATGCTCAAATTCATGGTGCGACGGTTGGCGGTCGCAATAGTGACGGTGTGGCTTGCCACGCTTTTGGTATTCTTGCTGTTGGCCTTTGTACCGGGCGACCCGGTGGTGGCAATGCTGATAGATGTCAGTGGCGCGGCCCCGACGCAGGAGGAAATCGATGCGCTCCGCGCCCAGCTGGGCTTCGACCGGCCTACATATATCCGCTACTTCATGTGGCTCTCGCGCGTGCTGAGGGGGGACCTGGGAGAGTCTCTGATCACCGGTTTGCCGGTATCCCGGATGATCGCCGCCGCGCTCCCTGCGACCATGGAGCTTGCCTTCAGTTCCATGTTCATCGCCATCATCATCGCCTTCCCCTTAGGTATCTTATCCGCTACCCGGCGCAACTCGCCCGTCGACTTCGCCAGCCGCATCGTATCGCTCATCGGCCTCTGCATGCCTGGTTTCTGGCTGGCACTGCTGCTCATGTTGGTATTCGCGGTGAACTTGGGGTGGCTGCCCGTGTTCGGCCGGGGAGAGTTGCGGCACCTGATCCTCCCGGCCATCACCCTGGGAACCGGCATGGCGGCACTGTCGGCCCGGCTGATCCGGTCCAGCATGCTGGAGGTGCTGCAGGAGGATTTCATCCGCACCGCCCGGGCCAAGGGTCTGAGCGAGAATGTAGTAGTCTGGGTGCATGCCCTGAAGTGCGCCATGATCCCCGTCGTCACCATCCTGGGCTTGCAGATGGGCTTCGCCCTGGGCGGTAGCGCCATCGTCGAGACGGTCTTCGCCTGGCCGGGCATGGGCCGGATGATGGTGAACGCCATCTTCGCGCGCGACTTTGTCGTCGTCCAGGCCGCTACCCTGATGTTCGCCGCCATCATCACCGCGGCCAATACGCTGGTTGATATCTCCTACGCCTACCTGGACCCCCGTATCAGGTGCTGAGCCAAAAGGAGAGCCGACGGACATGCGGAGAGCGTTGCGCCGACTGTTTGCCGATAGATTGGCCCGACTTGGCATGCTGGTCATCCTCGCATTCTTGGTCTGCGCCGCGTTCGCGCCCTACATCGCGCCCCGGGACCCGCTCGACCAGGACTTGCGCGCCACCTTGGCCCCCCCCGGCCCGGCCCATCGCCTGGGCACCGACCTCCTGGGGCGAGATGTGCTGAGCCGGCTCATACATGGCGCCCGGATATCGCTCCTGACCGGCATTATGGTCGTGGGAACGGCGGTGACCATCGGTTCCACGCTCGGCAGCATGGCCGGCTACTTCGGCGGCCGCCTCGATGATCTGCTGAGCCGGGCCACGGACGTGGTGCTGGCTTTTCCCGGGACCATATTGGCAATGGCCATCGCGGGGATGTTGGGTCCCGGCCTGTTCAACGCAATGATGGCCCTGGCGGTTACCGGGTGGCCCAGCTACTTTCGGGTCATGCGCGGGCAGGTCTTGGCCCTGAAGGAGAGGGATTTCGTCGAGGCGGCGCGGGCGGCGGGGGCGAGCGACTTCACGATAATTTTCCGCCACATCATCCCCAATTGCCTCTCGCCCATCGTCGTCATGGCCACCCTGGGGATGGGGGGCATCATCCTGGCCGCCGCCGGGCTGAGTTTCCTGGGACTGGGAGCCCAACCGCCTACGCCGGAGTGGGGAGCGATGCTGAACGAGGCTCGCCCCTTCCTGCTCCGCGCCCCGCACCTCTCCATATACCCGGGAGTCGCGATCATGCTGGTGGTGCTGGGATTCAACGTGCTGGGCGATGGCCTGCGCGACGTGCTCGACCCCCGCAGTCGCGAACAACGCTGTGCTCAATGAGCATGGCCGACGGGCAAACCCCGAAAAGGGTTTATGCCCTGAATGGCGAAGTGACCTCCCATAGGGAGGGGACGCCTTCACAGCCGCTGGCTAGGTGAAGTAGGCCAAGACAAGGCCTACCCCCCCATAGGGAGGAATGGCGATTGGATTTGGGTAAAGACTCGCTGCTACTGATCGCAAACTACGGTTCGGAACTGGTCGCGACTGCCGGGGCTCTGGCCAGCAACGTGGCCGCCGGCGGCAGGACGCACGCCCTCATCTTGCTGGCGCGGCCGAAGGCCCGGCCAGACCTGCAGCGGGCCGCTGAGGCCATCGGCTGCGGCATCGAATTCGCCGACTTGCCCAATGGGGGTATAAGCCTGGCGTACGAGCAGAAGGTACGCCTCATCAAGACCATCCGCGAGTTCCACCCGAGCATCGCGCTGATGCAGGACCCGGAGCACGTGTGGCATGACCTGGACCCGGATCGCCGCATGGGGATGATGCTCACCCTCGAGGCACTGGCGTTGGCGGGACGCGAGTTCGCCCAGGAGGACCTGCCCGGACTCAAACCATGTCCGGTGCCCACGATCTACTACCTGTGGCCGGAGCATCCCAACTGCGTCCTCGACATCTCCCCGGTATGGGACGTGAAGGCCAAGGCGGTTGAGTGCATCTCCTACCAGCACGAGTTCACGGTGCAGATGCTTGAGGGCAGTCTCACCCCGGCGAGCCTGGAGGCCGCCGTGCCCGGCTACGGCAAGCTTCCCGGCAACCGGGAAAGGGGCCTTGCCCTGCATCGGGCCCGCGAGCGGGCGGATGCCATTCATCATGGACTCGGCGGCCATGGGCATTTTGCCATGGCGGAGGCCTACCGCCGGGAGGGCAACTTCCAGCTGGGACGGCTTGTGCCCTGATTGACGCCGCGTACGAACCCAGCCAGACCAAGCTGACTACAGGGGGATGATACGATGGCCAAGACCGTGTTGATGCTCGCCACCTTTGCCATGGAGATCGTGGAATGTGGGGGAGCCCTGTACAAGAACGCACGCACGGGCGGGAAGTCCCATGCGGCGGTTCTCCTGTGCCGGGAGGCGAATCGGGCGGGCACGGTGAAGGCCGGCGAGGTGCTGGGGACGACGGTGGAGTTCTTGAACTTCGAACAGGGGCAGGTGGCTCCCGACGTAGCGGGCAAGAAGAAGCTCGTGGAACTCATCCGCCGAGTACGCCCCGACATCTGCATCATGCAGGATCCGGTCCACTCCTTCCCCGATCTCGACCCGGACCGGCGCCCGGCGATGATCCTATACCTCGAGGCGTTGGCCCTGGCATCGCGGGATTTTGCCTTGAGCGATATGCCGGGCCTGAAACCCCATCCGGTGCCGACGATCTACTACATGACCCCCGAGCATGCCAACTGCGTGATCGATGTGGCGGACATCTGGGAAGTCAAGGAACAGGCGATGAATTGCCTGGCAGGGCAACAGGAGTTCACGGGCAAGGTCCTACGCGAGCGGCTCAGCCCGACCGCGCTCCGCAACCTGGTGGGGTCGGACAAGACCCAAGCCTCCGATCTGGAGCTGGGACGGGCCTTGCATTCAGTCCTGGACCGGTCCTTTCACGTGTACCACGGCTATCCTTCCCATGCCCGCGTCGCCATGGGTGAGCCGTACCGCCGGGAAGGTCCGTTCGAGCTGGAACAGCTCGTCGTCTAGGGAGGCGAGTGGTGGATGACACAAGGGGGGTTAGAGATGGTAAGCAGGTCGGCAAGAGGTAGACGATGGGTTGGGCTCGTCACGGTGCTGATCGTCCTGGCAGGGATCGGCACGGCGGCCTCCGGCGCCGAACCTCCGCAGCTCCGGATCGGCATCCATACGGAAGAGGGCTGGATGACGCCATACTCCTACGTCACCGGATATCCAGGCCTCCCGTTTGTGCGGATGATCTACGACACGCTGTTCATCATGAACGCCGAGCGGACGCCGGTCCCCTGGATGGTGCGGGAGTACTCCACGTCCGAGGACGGCCTGACCTGGACCCTCAAGCTCCACGAGGGCATTGAGTTCCACGACGGGACCCCGCTCACCTCGGCGGACGTCGCCTTCAGCTACACCTTCATGACCTTGCACGGGCATGGCCCCTGGCAGCGGTCATTGCGCGGGATCAAGAGCGTCGAGGCAACCGATGAACACACGGTAGTGATCCAGCTCGAGCGGGTGTTGCCGCTGTTCAAGCAAGTGCCGCTGGCCGAAGTGGTCATCATCCCCCGTCACGTCTGGGAAGGCGTGACCGACCCCAAGACCATCACTGACGCCACGGGCAGCGGCCCCTATCGCCTGGTCGAGTATCAGTCCGGCCAGTTCTATCGGCTTGAGGCCCACCCGAACTACTTCCATGCTGAGCAGAAGCCGTCGGTCGCCTCGATCATCGTGCCGTTCATCCCCGATGCTACCACCATGTTCATGGCCCTGAAGGCCGGCGAAATCGACATGGGGACCCGGGATGTGCCGCCGGAAATGGTGGCGGACCTGGCGGGGACGGCCGGCTTGAAGGTCGAGCGCGGCCCGTCGTACGTATCCACCCTGCTCGCCATCAACAACCAGCGGCCGCCCTTCAATCAGGTCGATTTCCGCCGAGCGTTGGAACTGGTGGTCGACGTCCAGTACCTCGTCGACATCATTCGACTGGGCCAGGCCACCATCGGTAGCCCTGGTTTCGTCCATCCCATGTCGCCGTGGGTAGCGGCAGTGCCGGAAGCGGTCAAGCAGGACTTCGCGGCGGCGGCCCGGCTGCTGGACGGTCTCGGCTTCACCGATCGCAACGGCGACGGCCTCCGGGAAGACCCGCAGGGCAACCGCTTCCAGCAGACGATCATCACCTCGGCGGAGCGCCCGGAGCGGGTGCGGGTGGCCCAGATCATCGGCGACTGGTTCAAGCAGGCCGGCTTGGACACGGTGGTCCAGGCGATGGAGCACACCACGGTCCAAGCCCGAGTCTGGCCTGACTTCGACGTCACCAAGGGGCGGGACTACGACCTGGCGGTATGGGGCTGGTCGGCCGGCGTCCAGGAGAATCCGCTCAACCTCTGGGAAGTGCTCCACACCAGGGGAACGCTGAATGTCGGCGCCTTCTCCGATCCGGCGGTGGATGCCATTGCCGAGCGCCTGCTGGGAGTGACGAACCGCGACGATTTCCGGCCGGTGGTGGAGGAACTCGCGCGGACGACCGCGGGCAAGGTGCCCTTCATAACTCTGTGGTATCCGGACAACAGCTACGCTTACCGTCCGGAAGCCCACGATGGCTGGGTGTACGTGCGGGGCCTGGGCATCCTCGACAAGCTGTCCTTGATCGGGCCGGTTGTCGCGGGCGGTGGTCCGGTTGGCCCGGTAGGGGCTCGCTCGTTGCCCTGGATAGTCCTCGCTGTAGTGTTGGCTGGAGCCGGCATCGTGGTAGCCCGGCGCAAGCGGCGTAGCTGAACCCAGGCCGGGGAGGGGGGCAACCCCCTCCCCGGTTTCCGGAGGGAAGCCCACCGATGAGAGGCCGAATCGGGTCCCAACTGGTGCAGTACCTCGTCCTCATCTTCCTCACTTTGGCCCTGAACTTCTTCTTGCCCCGGGCCATGCCAGGGAATCCTCTGTCCCGCCTGGCCGGCGAGGATGTCGCGCTGATGTCCCCCGAGGCGCGCCAGGAACTCCTGGTCCGCCACGGGCTCGACCGCCCCCTGGCGGTCCAGTTCGGCATCTTCCTGCGCAGCCTGGCGCAGGGCGATCTGGGCTATTCCTTCCAGCGCAATGCCTCGGTCGCCAGCATCATCGCTGAGCGGCTCCCCTGGACCCTGCTCTTGACCACGACCGCCCTCACCCTTCAGACCTTGATCGGGGTGATGTTGGGCGGCTGGGCGGCTTGGCGCCGGGGCGGATCGGCGGACTATGGGACGATGGCCGCCGTCATGCTATGCCGCTCGATGCCCTCCTTCTGGATCGCAATGATCCTCCTCGCCATCTTCGGGGCCGAACTGCGGTGGTTCCCCATGTTCGGCGCGTTCAAGCCCTGGCTGGTAGGCGGAGACAGCTTGGCGGCAGTAGTCGATGTGCTGCGACACCTCGCATTACCGGTGACCAGTATGGTGGTGCTCGGCACCGCCGAGACTTTCATGACCATGCGCTACTCCATGCTAGACGTGTTGGGGGAAGACTACGTGCGCACCGCCCGCGCCAAGGGGCTGCGCGAGGCAGTTGTCCTGTACAAGCACGCGGGCCGGAATGCCCTCCTACCGGTGGCCACGGTATTCATGTTGAGTCTCGGCTTCGCGGTGGGTGGCGCCACCGTAATCGAGACCGTCTTCGCGTATCCGGGCATGGGCCGGCTGATGTACGAGGCGGTACTGGGGCGCGACTACCCCTTGCTGCAAGGCACCTTTCTCGTGATAACCCTGGCGGTGATCGCCGCCAATATCGTTGCGGACCTGCTGTATCCCCTGGTGGATCCGAGGGTGAGATCAACATGACCAACCTGGTGCCCGGAACGCGCCCGCACGCACTGAAACTCTTCCTGGAGAACCCGCCGGGACTGATCGGCGCCCTGCTGCTGGCAATGCTGCTGGGGATCGCCGTTTTCGCTCCTCAGATCAGCCCCTATGACCCCGACGATCGGGTGGGACGGCCCTTCCAGGAGCCGGGCGCGGGCCACCTTTTGGGGACCAATGACATCGGGCAGGACATCCTCTCGGAAATCATCTGGGGCACCCGGGCTTCGCTGACCATCGGCGTGGTGGCGGGGATGCTGGTGACAACCATCGGGACCACGGTGGGTCTGGTGGCGGGCTGTAGCGGAGGGACCGTCGACAACCTGTTGATGCGCTTCACCGACCTGGTGCTCATCGTCCCCTTCCTCCCGCTGATGATCCTGCTGGCGGCCTTCCTCGGCCCGAGCTTCTACAACCTCCTGCTGGTGATTGGCGTCTTGATGTGGGCCAGGCCCGCCCGGATCATCCGTTCCCAGGTGCTGAGCTTGCGGTGCCGCACCTACGTGGAGGCGGCGCGGGCGGCCGGCGCATCTTCAGGCCGGATCATGTTCCGGCACATCCTGCCCGGAGTGCTGCCGCTGGCTTTGGCCCAGTTCGTGATGAGCGCCAGCATGGCCATACTCATCGAGGCATCGCTGAGTTTCCTGGGCCTTGGGGACCCGCTGCAGAAGAGCTGGGGGTCGATCCTCTTCTATGCGCAGGCTAGAGGCGCCTTCATCACCGGGGCCTGGCTCTGGTGGGTTCTGCCGCCTGGGCTGCTCATAACCTTGACGGTGATGGGGTTTGCCCTGACCGGGTTCGCCCTTGACCGGTATGTCAATCCTCGCCTGAACCAGCGTCAGGCGAGTGGCTGACGGCGGACCGCCCGGCGAGGCGAACGGGCCACCCCTGGCCGGCAGGAAAACGGAGTGTGGGAAGGGGAATTACCTGACGGCAGACCATATTCCGGCCGGCCTTGCCCGGACGGATAGGGGGCGAGGCAGGTTGCTCCAGCACCATCCGGAGGCCAGCATCCGCCGGCTGGCGGCAAGACTGGCCAAGATCGAGGGACACACCCGGGCCACGATCGAGATGATCAAGGCCGATCGCGACTGCACCGAGGTCCTGCATCAGATCCGCAGCATTATCGGCGCCTGGCAGCAAGTATCGGCCCTGGTGCTCGACGAGCATCTGAAATCGTGCATTCAGGAAGCCGTAAGCAACGGCCGGGCGGAAGAAGCCATCGCTAACCTGCGGCAGGCGCTGCTCCGGCGGCCCCCGGTGCTGTAGCATCTCGTTTTCCTTTCGGGAGGGACGATGATCTTGCGACTCGCGCAGGCAGACCCGGAGATTCAGGCAGCGATTCGGCAAGAAACCCGCCGCCAGCACAGACACATTGAACTGATTGCCTCGGAGAATTTCGTGTCTCCGGCGGTGCTGGAGGCGGCGGGTTCCATCTTGACCAACAAGTACGCCGAAGGTTACCCCGGAGCCCGCTACTACGGCGGCTGCGAGTTCGTCGATGTGGTGGAGAACCTCGCGCGCGATCGGGCCAAGCAGTTGTTCGGCGCGGAACACGTCAATGTCCAGCCGCACTCCGGCACTCAGGCCAACGTAGCGGCTTATATGGCCATACTGAAGCCGGGCGATGTCGTGCTGGGCATGAACCTGGCCCACGGCGGCCACCTCACCCACGGGCACCCGCTGAACTTCTCCGGCCTCTACTTCAAGTTCGTACCCTACGGGGTTGACCGCGCCGCGGAGACCATCGACTACGATGCTTTGGAGCGGCTGGCCGTCGAGCATCGCCCCAAACTGCTGGTGGCGGGAGCCAGCGCCTATCCGCGGGTCATCGACTTCCCCCGGTTGCGCCGGATTGCGGACCAGGTCAGTGCCCTATTGATGGTGGACATGGCTCACATTGCCGGACTGGTAGCGACCGGCTTGCACCCGAGCCCCATCCCCCATGCGCAGGTGGTCACGACGACCACCCATAAGACGCTCCGAGGGCCGCGAGGCGGGATGATCTTCTGCATCAAGGACCTGGCGGCCGCCATCGATCGGGCGGTATTCCCCGGCAACCAGGGGGGACCGCTGATGCACATCATCGCGGCCAAGGCGGTGTGTTTCCTCGAGGCCGCCGCCCCCGCATTCAAGACCTACCAGCAGGCGGTATTGGCTAACGCCCGTTCTCTGGCCGAGGGGTTGGCCGGCCGGGGGCTCAGGCCGGTGTCAGGCGGGACGGATAACCATCTGGTCCTCGTGGACTTGCAGTCGCTCGATATCACCGGCGCCCGCGCCGAGGCGGTTTTGGACAGCGTGGGCATCACCGTGAACAAGAACGCCATCCCCTTCGATCCCCGGCCGCCCCGGGTGACCTCGGGGATCCGCCTGGGCAGCCCGGCGGTCACCACCCGGGGTTTCACTCCCGCCGATATGGACCGGGTAGCGGACATCATCGCCCGGGTGTTGCGTTCCCCCGGTGATGCGGGCGTCCTGGAAGACGCCCGCTCCCAGGTGAGCGCGATGGTGGAACGCTACCCGCTGTATCCTCAGTTGCAGTGAGTCGCGTCGCAAAAGGCTGACTCCCGGGAGGAACCCTCCCGGGAGTCAGGTCCTCATCGGTCGCCCGAGGCGACCTCATCCTCGACCGGCGAGGCGCCGGCGGCGCCACTGGTCGAACACCACCACGCTTACCACGACGGTCCCCATGGCTACCTGCTGCCAGAAGGGGGAGACTGCCAGCAGGTTCAAGCCATTGGCCAGCACCGACAGCGTGGTCCCGCCGATCAGCGTGCCGCCGAGTGAACCTTCGCCGCCGAAGAGGTTGGTGCCACCCATGACCACCGAGGCGATGGCATTGAGTTCGGCTCCCGTGCCCATGTGGGCGTTCGCCGAGTTGAGGCGACCGGCCAACACCAGCCCGGCAACGGCCGCCAGGAGTCCGGACGCCGTGTAGGCGGCCACTTTGGAGTGTTCGACATTGATGCCCGACACCCGGGCGGCCTCGCGATTACCACCCACCGCGTACAGATGGCGACCGGTGCGGGTGTGCTGAGAGATGAACCAGGTCACGCCAATCACGACCAGCGCGATGAAGAACGGGGCAGGGATGCCCAGGACCTCGCCAGCGCCCAGTGCAATGAGCGCCCGTGGCATATAGGCCCGCACTGCCACGTAGTGGGACGGCACCGGCATCCCATCGGTCACCAGCAGGGCCAGCCCCCGCGCGGCCGAAAGCATGCCCAGCGTGACGATGAAGTCGGGCACCTTGCCCTTGGTGATGATCACGCCGTTGACGAACCCGCAGCCGGCGCCCACCAGCAGGCACAGGAGGATCCCGAGCCACAGGTTGAGCCCATGATGGGTGATGGCGACGATGGCGGTGGAGGCGGCCAGAGCCATCACCGAACCCACCGACAGGTCGATGCCGCCGGTGAAGATCACCAGGGACTGCCCCGCCGCCATGATGATGTTCGTCGCCGCCTGGCGGGAGACGTTCAGCAGGTTGAGCGACGTGAGGAAGTGGGGAGAGACGATGGACAGGATGGTGAGCATCAGCAGCAGGCCCGTCGCGGGGCCCGCGAGCGCGGAGAACATCGATCGGCGTTGCTGGCGATAGGTCAGCGGGGCCGGGACCTGACCGGTACCGGTCTCGAGACTCAGCTTACTCATGACAGTACACCTCCCGGACTACTTCCGCATCCTCCCGCAGCGTATGCCATAATGTCATCGGAAGCGGACTTGCCGCCGTCAAAGGTCGCTACCAGTTCACCCTGGGCCATGACCAGGACGCGGTCGCTGATGC
Organism: Bacillota bacterium; assembly: GCA_035477115.1. Classification (GTDB taxonomy): domain Bacteria; phylum Bacillota; class Sulfobacillia; order UBA995; family UBA995; genus UBA995. Next base: position 10,903 of record DATIKW010000022.1, read on the forward strand.
CCATCACCTCCGGGAGTTCGGAGCTGAAGAACAGCACCCCGGCGCCTTCCCGGGCCTGTTGGGACAAGAACTTGTAGACCTCGACCTTGGCGCCCACATCGATGCCCCGGGTGGGTTCATCCATGATCAGCACATGGGCTTTGGCACATAGCCAACGGGCCAGGGCGACTTTTTGTTGACTCCCGCCGCTGAGGAACTCGACCAGCTGATATACGTGGGGGGTGACGATGCGCAACCGCTGGATGAGCCCCACGGCGGCCTCTCGTTCCCGCGCGTGATCGATGAGCCCGAACCGCAGGAGGCTGCCCAGGGCGGCGAAGGTCATGTTGGGGGCCACCCCCATGCGCATGACCAGACCGAGCTTGCGCTCCTCGGTTATATAGCCCAGACCGGCCCGGATCGCATCGCCCGGGCTGCGGATATCGGCGACACGGCCGCGGATGCGGATGATGCCGCCATCCCGCGGCTCCAGCCCGAATAGCGATCGGGCGAGGGAAGTCCGCCCTGACCCCCTCAGTCCGAACACGCCGACGATCTCGCCTTCGCGGACGGCGAAGCTCACATCGCGCACCCGCCGGCCCAGGCACAACCCCTCCACCTCCAGGACGGGGTTGCCGAGGGGCACCGTCTCTTTGGGATAGCGGTCGGTGACTTCGCGTCCCACCATCATGCGGATCAAGGTGGGCTCGGCGGCGTCCTTGACGTCCAGCGTGCCGACCTTCTCGCCGTCGCGCAGGACCGTCACGCGATGGGCGAGCCGGGGCACCTCCGCCAGTTTGTGCGACACGTAGATGATGGCGATGCCCCGCTTGAGCAGGTCGCCGATTATCTGGAAAAGCCGCTCCACCTCGTGCACCGACAGCGCCGACGTCGGCTCGTCCAGGAGGAGGACGCGCACCTTGCGCGATAAGGCCTTGCCGATCTCGATGAGTTGACTGGCGCCCACCCCCAGATCCTGTACCGGGGTGGTGGTGGGGATGTCCAGCCCCAGCCCGTCGAGGATCTTGCGAGAATCGGCGTGGGCCCGGCCCCAGTTGACCATGCCGGTGACTTTCCTGCGAGGCAGGCGGCCCGCCATGATGTTCTCGGCGACCGACAGGGCAGGGAAAAGGCTGAGTTCCTGGTACACCATGGCTATGCCATGCCGATCGGCATCCCGGGGACTGTTCATGGTGATCTCGCGGCCATCGAGGGAGATGGTCCCGCTGTCCTTCTGCACCGATCCGCTCAGGATCTTCATGAGCGTCGACTTGCCCGCGCCGTTTTCTCCCAGGAGAAAGTGGAGTTCGCCCGCATAGAGGTCGAAATCCACCTTCTTGAGCGCCTGCACTCCGGGATACGTTTTGCTGACGTCCTTCAGTTCAAGTAGTGGCTGCTTCATCGACCTGGAGTTTCGACCTCCCGGCTGCCAGGTATTGGGTCACTGGGCGGTGTAACCGCCGTCAACCGAAAGAATGGTCCCCGTCGCGTAGCCCGCGCCGTCATCGGCCAGGAAGAGGATCGCCCGGGCGATCTCCTCCGGTCTCCCGAGTCGGCCCAGCGGCCGCGATGTCTCGAGTGCCTTTCGCGCGGCAATGGGATCGGGGGACCGGCCGATCGCCGCCAATACCAGGGGCGTCTCCGTCGTCCCTGGACATACGCAGTTGACGCGGATGGCGGGGGCTCCGTCCACCGCCATGCTCCGGGTGAGCGCCAGCATCCCCGACTTGGAGACGTTGTAGGCCACCTGTCCCCGGATCCCGGCCAGGGCGGCCTCGGAGGCGACGTTGACGATCACCCCGCCCCGGTCGCCCATCAGCCGGACGGCCTCGCGGCTACACAGGAACGCGCCGGTGAGGTTGACGGCCAGCAGGCGGTCCCATTCGGCCAAAGGCGTCCCCAGGGCGTCGCCTTGGAAGTATATGCCCGCGTTGTTGACCAGCACGTCCAGCCCAGACCAGCGGTCGGCGATCGCGGCCATGACCCGCCGCACGTCCGCCTCTGAAGAGACGTCCGCCACCAGGGCGACGGCCTGCCCCCCTGCCCGGGTGATGGCATTGGCCGCCTCTTCTGCCTGTTCCCGGCCGGCATCAACCACCGCCACCCGGGCGCCCGCCGCTCCGAAAGCCAGGGCCGCAGCCCGGCCGATGCCGAGTCCGCCGCCGGTCACCGCGACTACCTTGCCCGTAAACCCCATGTGCCGGACCTCCCTCTCCGTTGGCCGAACTCCCCAGCGGGGACAGAGGGAGGGGCGCATCTTTCGCGCGCCCCTCCCGCCCAGTTCGGCACGACTACCCGCAGTTCACTTGCCGGCCGCCTGGAGGATTGCCTCCCAGTCGATCTCGGCGAGATGGGGGATAGGGGTGAACTGAACCAGATTGTCCCTGTAGATGAGGCGGGGCCGCACGTCGAAGTGGAGCGGAGGCTCCTGCCCGAGGACGGTCATGACCGCGTGCTTCACGCCGTACCAACCCCACTCGGGGAAGCCATGCCAGGCTTCGCCGACCAGTCGGCCTTCCCGCACCCGGGTCATCGACTCGGCAGTGCCACCCTGGTTGAAGACCATGACGTCCTTCTGGCGTCCGGCAGCTTCCACGGCCAGCATGGCGCCGAGGCCGATCTCGCTGGACATGCCCCAGATGAAATCGATGGTTCCGGCCGCATTCTTGGCCAGGATGTCCTCGACGGCGGCGATGGACAGCGCTCGGTTCCAGTTGGTGGCGATCACCGGGTGGACTTCGACGACGTTGGGGAACTTGGCCAGTACCGAACGGAAACCTTCGAGCCGGCGGGTCGAGAAATAGCTGCCCGCCACGCCTTCAAGCAAGGCACCGCGAGCCCGAATGGTCGCCGGGTCAACGTTCCGGTACAGATTCTCCCACCATGGCAGGTCGAGGAAGTCGGTGGGCTTCACTTCGACCTTGGGGCCGGTGCCGAGCACTCCCGGACCTCCGAAGTAGTCGAGCACCGCATAAGCGGTGACCGCGCCGGCGGTGAAGTTGTCGAAACCGACGTAGGACGCCACCTCAACGCCTTCGAAGGGGCCCAGCAGGTTGACGACGATGATGGGGATGCCGGCTCGATTGGCCTTCTGGAGCACCGGGGTGAGGGCCTTCACGTCCGCGGGCGAGATGGCGATGACATCGACGCCCCGGGCGATGAAGTCCTCGACGATCGCAACCTGGTCAGCATAGGCGACGTGAGTGGCCGGCGAACGGGCGATCACCTCGACGTGAACGCCAGCCGCGCGGGCATTCGCCGCCGACTCGATGAAGAAGTCGGTCGCCGTCTTGAACACGCCGGTGATGTCGGGAGGCGTGAAGCCGATCTCGATCTTGTCCGTCCGGTAGGGCGCTGCGACCTCGGGCTCCGCCCGCTGTCCCGCCCAGATGAAGCCCAAGGCCACCGCGAGGATGACCACCAAGGCCACCAGGATGGCCACGATCTTGTTCTGGCTCTTCATCAACTGTCCCCCTCGTTATCTTGAGACTCGTTCCGCGCTCAACGCTCGTGGGATGCATGCACTATCCTGTGTCCGCCATGAAAGGTCGTTCCCGTCTCCCCACCTCCCCTCCCTTCCCGTACCATGGAGCCCGACCCCTTACACCCCGACCGGTCGGTCAGGGATCCATCCCCGTGAACAACTCGTTAAGCGACAGTCCCTGGTTGGGGCCGCGCAGGAGTTCAACTCGGAAGCCGCTGCGGTCGCCGCGGTGCAGGGCCTCATAGTGCTCCACCGGCCGGCCGTCTTCGAGATGGCTGACACTCTTCAGCAACAGGAGCGGGGCGCCGGGATCGACGTCCAGGAGTTCGGCCATCCGATCGCTGGCGCCCACCGCTTCGATCGTACGCCGGCTGCGGACGATGGTGAGGCCATACCGGGACTCCATCACCGCGTAAAGGGACTGCCCGGCCAGATCCTCGTGGACCAGGTCCGGGCAGAAGTGCTCGGGGACGTGTGCCCGCACGTAGGTTATGGGCTCGCCGTTCACGTAGCGCACCCGGTCGATGCGAATGATGCGCTCCCCGGGGGGGACTTCGAGTAGTCCGGCCAGCCAACGGCCGGCTTCGATCACCGACAGGTCGAGGACCTTCGAGGTCGTCTGCAAGTCCCGGCCCGCCATGTCCTTATAAAAACCGGTCAGGCTTTGCATCAAGTTGCCGATGATCTTGGGTCGGGCCACGAAAGTGCCCTTGCCCTTGTGCCGGACCAGCATACCCTCATTGACCAGCTCGTTCAGCGCCTGACGCACCACGGTCCGGCTGACGCCGAACTCCTGGCACAGGTCCTGTTCCGACGGAATCTGATCGCCCTCAAGCAAGGTCCCTTCGTCAACGAGCGACTTGAGACTCTCCTTGAGCTGATAGTAATAGGGGATAGCCGTGCCCTTGTTTATACGCGCGTTAGCCAGCTTGGACACCGGCGATCGTCCCGCCATGCATGTCATCCCTTACGCCTGTAATGATGTAAGTACTGCTTGTATCTGAATTTTAGACCAGGGTTGCCACCGTGTCAATAGCCGGGAAACTGCGGTGTCGGGTAAGGGTGTATCCTGCGATCAGTTGCGACGTCCGTTCATGGCCCGTGCCAAGCATGACAATGGCCCGTGCCAAGCATTGACAAGCGATGTTCGGTGCCCTAAACTGAACCTGTAATGATAGGATCACAACATTTGAGATGGGGAGCGGCGGAGGTGACGGTGGTGGCGAAGTTCAAGTATGCGGTGAGCAACTGGATCTACGGCGGCGAGGATCTGGAACTCACTTACCGGCGGTTGCATCGCGCCGGATTCGACGGGGTTGAGCTGGTGGGAGAACCGGACCGCCATGACCCGGACAGGGTGCTCGCCCTGAACCACCAGTATGGGCTGAAGGTGGCATCGGTGCTCAGTTGGTGTCTATGGCCCATCGCCTCCCGCGATCTCGCTCACCCCGACGCGGAACTGCGGCGACAGGCGATCGCCTACATCGCCGGCAATGTCGACCTTGCGGTGGCCGTAGGGGCGCCCATCGTGGTGGTCATACCCGGACCCGCCGGCCGGCCGGCACCCCATGGTTCCGGCGAGGACGCGCCTGCCTGGCAACGCCTCGCTCGAGAGGAGTGGGAACGGGCGGTGGATTCGGTGCGGACGGCCGCGGATTACGCCCGGGAACGCGGCGTGGCGATCGCCGTCGAGCCGATCAACCGCTTCGAGTCTTACCTGGTGAACAGCGCCGTCCAGGGAATGGCTTTCATCGACGCGGTCGGCCGGGACAATGTCAAGCTGCACCTCGACACCTTTCACATGCATATTGAGGACCCCGATATCGGGGAAGCCATCCGTCTGGCCGGGCCGGCGCTGGTGAGCATGCATCTCTCCGACAGCAACCGGCAAGCGATCGGCCGCGGCCACTTTGACTTCCGGGGCCTGTTGCGGGCGCTCTCCACCGTCGGTTACTCCGGGTATCTGGTGCTGGAGCCACTGCCGGCCCATCCCAACCCCTTCGTCGCCAACCGGCTGGAGGAACACCGCCTCCGCTGGGATGATGACGTCGCGGACAGCATCGCCTGCTTGCGCGGCCTCGAGCGGGGCTTGGGCCGGAGACCTGCCGGTTGAGCTAACGGTCGCGCCGTTGACCATTCTCGGGGGGTGCGCATGTTTACCGGAGGGTACCTGGGCAAACTGCTGCGAGTCGACTTGACTCGAGAGCATCACACAATCGAGCCCGTGCCGGAAGCCATCTTCGAGCAGTACCTGGGCGGCCGCGGGGTGGCCGCCCACTACTACCGCGAGGAATTGGGGCCGTCCGTGGACCCGCTTTCGCCCGCCAATAAGCTGATCTTCTTCACCGGCCCGCTCACGGGGCTGTCGCTGCCCGCCACCACCAAGTTCCAGTGCGCCACCCGCTCGCCCGAGACCGGCATCTACCTGTGCACGAATTCCAGCGGCGAATTGGGGCCGTACCTGAAGCGGCAGGGATATGACGGTCTGATCATTGAGGGGCAGGCCGCGCGGCCACTGTACCTCGCCATAACCGGCGGCGGGGTGGAGTTCCGCGACGCATCCGACCTGGTCATGCTCGACGCGCCGGCCGCCATCGAGGCGGTGCGGGCGGACGGACCCGGGCCGGACGCGGCGGTCATGGCGATCGGACCGGCGGCATACAACGACGTGCGCTACGCGTGCATCATGGTGGGCGATCGCAGCTTTGGGCGGGGCGGAGCCGGCCGGGTCATGGCCGCCAAGGGACTCAAGGCGGTGGCCGTCAACAGCCGGGGCGAGATCCCGGTGGCCGACCGGGCTCGTCTGAAAGCGATCCTCCCGGTAGCCGCCAAGAACGCCCGCGAAACCAAACGCACGCACAACCTGTTCGGGACCAACCAGTATACCGAGATCATGAACGAACTCGGGTGTTACTCGGTGCGGAACTTCACCACCGGGGTATTCGAGGGGGCGGCATCCCTCAGCAAGGACTACGTGACCCGCCACTACAAGGACCGGAGCGCGGCGTGTTTCAGGTGTCCGGTGGGCTGCGCTCAGGTTTGCTCGGTACGCGACGGCCCGCTGGCCGGGGCGGTCAGCGATCCCGAGTACGAAACGGTGGGGACGCTGGGCGGGGTGTGCGGCGTATCCGATTTCGCCGCCATCATCGCCGGCAATCAACTGTGCGACGAGTACGGCATCGACACCATGACCGTCGGTTGCGTCATCGGTTATGCCATGGAGTGTTACGAACGGGGGCTCTTCACCCGGGAGGACACCGGCGGGCTGGAACTCCGGTTCGGCGATGCCGCCGTCATGCTCGAACTGATCCGCCGGATCGGGCAGGGTGAGGGTTTCGGGAAGGTCCTGGGGAAGGGATTCCGCGAGTTGGCACGGGCCTACCCGGCTACCGCGCCTTACATGATGCATGTCAAGGGCATGGCCTTCGCCGCCTACGAACCGCGGGGATTCTACGGCATGGCTTTGGCTTACGGTACCTCGAGCCGGGGAGCCTGCCACAATGTCGGCGGCTGGACCATCCGTGACGAGTTGCTCACCGGCGAATACGACCGCTTCGCCCTCGAGGGCAAGGGGGAACTGGTGAAGCGGCTTCAGGATACCCGGGCCTACATCGACAGTCTGGGTATCTGCACCGTCGTCCGCAGTTCCATGGGGTTCACCGACTCACCGAAGGGGGATGTGTTGCTGGCGGCCACGGGCGTGGATTTCACGCCGCGGCTGATGACCATAGGACAGGATATCATCGATCTCGAACGGACGATCCTGGTCCGCGAGGGGATCACCCGCGAGGACGATTACCTGCCCGATCGGATTTACACCGAGCCGCTGCCGGAAGGTCCGGCGCGAGGCAGGATTCTCACCCGCGAGATGTACGATATCATGCTGGATGAGTACTATCGCCTCCGGAAGTGGGACCGGCGGGGCGTTCCCGCCGCCCGGACCCGGGAAGCCGCGAGGGAGGCTGCCGGTTGATCAGGGTGGAGGTCCGGTTTGCGGGGTTACCCCGTACCGAGACCGGGGTCAAGGCCGAGACGCTCGAACTGGAATCCGACATCACCCTGGGGAAGCTGGTGGACCAGTTGAACCAGCGCTACTCCTGGGAAATCGGGCGGAGCGCGTCGTACTTCGTCCTCCTCAACCAGCGCGGTCTCCGCCGGGAGCGCTGGGCCCATACGCGGCTCGAGGACGGCGACAGCGTGCTGGTGATATCCGCCATCGCGGGAGGCTGATCCATGGGCTACCGAGTGCTCGTGACGCCCCGTTCTTTCGCGCAACTCGACCGCGAACCGTTGGCACGGCTTGAGGAAAGCGGCTGCGATGTGCGGCGGAATCCCGGGGAACGGCCGCTGACCGAGGCGGAGATGGCCGACGCGATAGCCGGTGCGGACGGGCTGATCGTGGGCATCGACCCCGTCACCGAGCGGGTGCTAGCGGCAGCTCCCGGCTTGCGGGTCATCTCGAAGTACGGCGCGGGGGTGGACAACATCGACCTGGCGGCGGCCAGTCGCCGGCGGGTAGTGGTGACCGCCACTCCCGATGCCAACACGGAAGCGGTGGCCGACTTGGCCCTGGGTCTCATGCTGGCCGCCGCGCGAGGCATCGCCCATGCCCATACGGCCCTCCGGGAGGGGAACTGGCAGCGGCACTTGGGCGTGGACCTCTGGGGACGCTCGCTCGGCCTGGTGGGCACCGGGCGCATTGGGCGGGCGGTAGCCCGACGAGCGCGCGGTTTCGACATGTCGATCCTGGCCTATGACCTTCAGCCCGACCCGACCTGGGCGGCGGGAGTCGGGGCCGGGTACGTCTCGCTCGAGGAACTGTTCGCCGGCAGCGACTTCGTGTCCTTGCATGTCCCGATAACGCCCTCGACGCGCCAGCTCGTCGGACACCGCCTGCTGGGACTCATGCGGCCGTCGGCCGTACTGGTGAACACGGCCCGCGGCGGGCTGATCGACGAAAGCGCTCTGGTGGAGGTGTTGACCGCCGGCGGGATATTCGCGGCGGCGCTGGACGTGTTCACGAGCGAGCCGCTTCAGGATGAACGGCTCCGGTCCGCGCCCCGCGTCGTAATGACCCCGCACATCGGCGCTTCAAGCCGGGGGGCTCTCTTGCGGATGGGTCAGGAGGCGGTGGAGAACCTGCTGGCCGTGCTGGCAGGGGTTCGGCCCGCCCAGGTAGTGAACCCGGAAGTGTACCCGTGGGCGTCGGGAGAGGGACGGATGAATCGATGCTGAAAGCGGATCTGGTCGGCGTAGGCGTGATCGGGACGGGTCGGGCCGGGAGAGTTCATGCGCAGAACTTCGCCCGCCATGTGCCGGAAGCGCGACTGGTGGCGGTGTACGATCCCGATCCGGGGAGTGCCGGGGAAGTAGCCCAGCAGCTCGGGGCCCGCTTCTGTCCGAGTCTCGAGCAGTTGCTCGCGGAACCCAGCCTGGATGCGGTGGTGATAGCCGCGCCGACCCCCTTCCATGCGGATCTGGTCACGGCGGCGGCCGAGGCCGGCAAGGCCATCTTGTGTGAGAAGCCGCTTGCCCTTACCGTCGAAGAAGCCCAGCGGATGGCGGCGGTGGTGGCCGAGCGGGATGTGGTCTTCCTGATGGCGTTCATGCGCCGGTTCGACCAGGGTTTTCTGAGGGGCCGGCAACTCATCGAAGAGGGTGCCATCGGCGTGCCCTTGATGGTCAAGTCCACGGGCAAGGGGCCGGGCCTGCCGCCGCGGTGGGCGTGGGATGTGGCCCGGAGCAACGGCATGCTGGGGGAGGTCAACAGCCATGATTTCGACTGCCTCCGCTTCCTCACCGGCCGCGAGTTCGAATGGGTCTTCGCCGTTGCCCACAACAACAAGTGCCCGGAACTCGCGGGGGAGTTCCCCGACTTCTATGACACGGTAGCGGCGACCCTCGCGATGTCGGGGAACCTGATCGGCGCCATCGACGGCGCTTGCCCGGCGGACTATGGCTATGACGCGCGGGTCGAGGTGCAGGGTAGTGAGGGAGTGCTCTTTTTGGGCAGCCTTTCGCGGCCGGGGACGGTGGTCGGCACCCGGCATCGCGGGGTGACCATGGACATCGTGGACAGCTGGCGTTCGTTGTTCCGGGAGGCCTACCTGGCCGAGGACCGCCACCTGATCGAATGCCTGCTCACCGGGGCTGAGCCCCGTTCGACCCTGGAGGATGGGTACCAGGCCCTCCGGGCGGTAGTAGCCGCTAACCGATCGGTGCGCAGCCGGCAGGCGGAGAAGGTCTGATGCCGACCATGCTGGCTGCCGAGTACCGGGACGGCCGCATCGAGACGCGGGAGTTGCCCCGGCCCCGCCCGGGAGCAGGCGAGGTCCTGTTGCAGGTGGAGGCGGCCGCGCTATGCGCCACCGACCTGAAGATCTGGCAGCGCGGGCACCGGAACATCCCGCCGGGCGCCGGGGCGATCCTGGGCCATGAAGTCGTGGGATCGGTGGTCGAGGCGGGAGAGGGGGTCGGTCAGGGCTGGCTGGGGAAGCGGGTCGTGGTCGCCCCCAACATCGGTTGCGGCCTCTGTCCGGCTTGCCAGGTCGGGCACGACAGCTACTGCCCCGACTACCGCGCTTTCGGGGTGGGGCTCGCGGGTGGTCTGGCCGAGTTCATGCTGGTCACGGCTCCGGCGGTGGTCAGGGGCAACCTGGTGGAGGTACCCGGGGAGTTAGCGGCGGACCTGGCCGTGCTGGCCGAGTCGGCCGGCTGCTGTTACCGGGGGTTGCAGGCTTGCTCGCTCCGTGCGGGAGAAGCGTGCCTGGTACTTGGCGTTGGCCCCATGGGCATCCTGTCGGTCGTGCTGGCCCGCGCGATGGGGGCGGCGCCGGTATTGGCCGGCGACCCGCTGGCCGACCGGCGAAGCCGGGCCCGGGAATTCGGTGCCGACCAGGCGCTCGACCCCACGGGGGCGGACTTCCCCGAGCGAGTGCGCGCGGTGACCGGCGGGCAGGGCGCTGACGTGGCCATAGTCACCGCCCCGGTGGCGGACGCTCAGCGCCAGGCGATCCTCGCCGCGGCCGTGGGCGGTCGGATCAACCTGTTCGCGGGTCTGCCGGGTCCCGGCGAGCTTGACCATTTCCCGAGCAATCTCGTTCATTACCGCGGCCTGCAAGTCCTCGGCACCACCGGGGCCGGCGCCGCCGATCTGCGCGCGGTGGTGGCCATGATGGCCGCCGGGCGTCTCGAGTCGCTGCGGCGGGTGCCCACCGCCTCTTATCCCTTGGCGCGGGCGGCGGACGCCTTCGAGGAAGCCCGGCAGGGGAGGGGAATCAAGACACTGGTCATCCCGTAGGCGGCCGGACGCCCGGTGACCGGGGAGGCGAGCGAATATGGCTGAGCCTTGTTTGCTGGGAGTCGACCTGGGTACGATGGGGACCAAGGCGGCCCTTTACGACTTCGAGGGTAAACTGCTGGGGGATGCCTACGAAGAGTCGATCCTCCGCTATCCTCGAGTCGGCTGGGTCGAACAGGATCTGGAGGAAATCTACGCCTCGGCCGTCAACTGCATCGTGCTGGCTCGGGAGCGAGCCGGCGTGGACGCCGGGTGCATAGCCGCCCTGGCTTTCTCCAGCCAGATGTCGGGGGTCGGCATGATCGACCGCGACTGGCGGCCCGTGGCGCATTACGACAGCTGGCTGGATACGCGCTGTGCCGCCTGTCTACCCCTGTTGCAGCCCGAGGCCGAGAGGATGACCGCCCTCAGCGGCTGCCCGCCTACTTATGCCCACGCCGCCAAAGTGGTATGGTGGCGGCGCAACCAGCCGGAAGCCTTCGCGCGCACCGCGAAGTTCATCGTGCCCCTGGCTTACGTGGCCGGCAAGCTGGCCGGCCTGAAGGCTGAGGACGCATACATCGACTTGACCTGCTTGCACTTCTCCGGTCTCAGCGATACCCTCCGGGGGCGCTGGTCGGAGGAACTGCTGGACCGATTCGACATCCCCTCGGCTAAACTGCCCCGGATCGTCAGTCCCACCCAGGTAATCGGCGAGGTTACCGCCGAGGCGGCCCGGGTGACCGGCTTGCGGGCGGGAACCCCCATCGCCGCGGGAGCGGGCGACCAGGCAGCAGCGTCCTTGGGCGCCGGCGCCGTCAGCCCGGCGGACGCGTTCGACAGCGCCGGCACGGCGTCGGTGTTCTCGATCTGCGTCGACCAGTTCCGTCCGGACTTGCGGAATCAGGTGGTGCTCGCCTCCCATGGGGTGATCCCCGGCACCTTCTACGCCCTGTCCTTCATCAATGGCGGTGGACTCAACCTGCGCTGGTTCCGCGAGCAGTTCGGCCAGGCCGACCTGGCGGGCGCGCCGGTGGCTGACGCTTACCGGGTGCTGGACCGGCTGGCGGCGGCCGTGCCCCCGGGGTCGGGAGGGACGATCTTCATCCCTCACCTCCAGGGCCGGGTGCTGCCCCCGGATGCCAAGCTGCGCGGATTGTGGACCGGGTTTACCTGGGCCCACTCCCGCGCCCACCTGTATCGGGCGATGCTGGAGGCGGTGGCCTACGAGTATGCGTATTACCTGCGCATCGAGCAGGAGCTTCACCCCGAACTCCGCTGCCGCGAGGTGCGGGCCATCGGGGGAGGCGCGGCGAGCGCCCTCTGGAATCAGATCAAGAGCGATGTGCTGGACATCCCCTACGCGCGGGTCAACCGGGCGGAAGTGGGCACCTGGGGTTCAGCCATGATCGCCGGCGCGGCCGTGGGCATCTTCGGCGACCTCAGTGCTACCGCCCGGTCGCATGCGGGACTAAGCGGCCGCGTCGAGCCCAGACCCGACCAGCACCGGCTCTACCGTCCTTACGTCGAGCTATATCGCAAGATCCTCGAGGACTACTCCGCCCATTTCGGCGTATTGGCCGACTTGGCGGACCAAGCTGAAAGCCCCGGTTGAGGTGAGGGGACAGGGAGGCGGCACGTCTTGTCGCACAGGAACCACATGGCTCCGTTCGCGGTCAACATCGACCTGACCACCGGCCACATCGGGCCGCCCGCCCGGCTGCTCACCCGCCGGCTCAGCGACCTGCGCGGGCTCTTCTACGATGAAGCAGCCTATGACGCGATGATGGCGGCGGGGGATCCCGTGGCCTACGAGGTGTACGAAGTCCGGGTGCCCGAGGAGGACGGGCATCTCCTGTCCTGCACCACTATCATCCATCCCGGCCGGGTGGGCGGGGAGTATTTCTTCACCAAGGGTCATTATCACCTCAGCGAACCCCGGGCGGAGATCTACACCTGCTTGCGGGGTGAAGGCTACCTGTTGCTGGGAAATCGCCAGGGCGAGGGGCGAAGTATCGTCATGACCCCGGGGGTATCGGCCTACATACCGCCTTACTGGGCGCACCGGACCCTGAACACGGGAAGGCATCCCTTCATCTTCCACGGCGTGTGGCCGGGCGACTCGGGGCACGACTACGCCAGCATTCAGCAGGCCGGGTTCCCCTTGCGGGTATTTGAGGAACGGGGCCGGCCGGTGGTAAAGGCTTCGGCGGGCCCTTGATGAAGGAGAGGAGAAGAGGATCGGCATGCAAGAGCAACTGCTGCGGGCGATCGGGGAGTGCGGGGTGGTCGCGATCATCCGCCGGGTGCCGCCGCCGGCGGCGGAGCGCATCGCCGCCGCCTTGTGGGCCGGGGGCTTGCCCCTGGTAGAGATAACCATGGACAGTGAGGATGCCCCTGGGGTCATCGCGCGACTGATCCGGGACTCGGAGGCGGGTAGTTTCGTTGGGGCGGGCACGGTGCTGGATACGGCCGCCGCCCGGGAGGCCATCGCCGCCGGCGCCCACTTCCTGGTGGCTCCGAACCTGGACCATGGGGTGGTCGAGACCGGCCTGCGCTACGGCCGGGTGGTCATACCGGGAGTGCTGACGCCCACGGAGATCGTGACTGCCCTGCAGGCCGGCGCGCAGATAGTGAAGGTCTTTCCGGCGGGCAGCCTGGGACCCGAGTACATCCGGCAGGTAAGGGCGCCGCTCCCTCAGGCCAAGATCATGGCGACGGGAGGGGTGAGCGCCGACAACGCCGGCGACTTCATCCGCGCCGGGGCTTTCGCGGTCGGGCTGGGCGGCAAGCTGGTCGACGCCCGGGCCGCAGCCGAGGGCAGATACGAGGCGATTACGGCCGCCGCCGCGGCGGTGCTGGCCGCGGTGCGTTCGGCCCGTCCCGCGTCCGGCTGATCGAGCCGGAGCAGGAGTCGCTGGCTCCGGGGCGAAGTCACCGGCCATGGAGCGTGAGTCCGCGTGGCGGCGGGGCAGCGTCTTGCGATTGCCCCGCGGTATCTTATTGCTCGGTCTGGTGAGCTTCCTCACCGACCTGTCCAGCGAGACGATCTTGCCCTTGCTCCCGCTACATCTGGCGGCGCTGGGTGCCGGTGGAGTCGCCGTCGGCCTGGTGAGCGGAGTGGGCGATGCCGTCGCCGACCTGCTGAAAGTCTTCGCCGGTTACGCCGGCGACCGAATCGGCCGCAAGCGCCCGCTTGTCCTGGCCGGTTATGCCCTATCGGCTCTGGGCAAGTTCTTGTTCCCCCTGGCAGCAACCTGGCAGGAGTTCCTGATGTTCCGCCCCCTCGAGCGCCTGGGCAAGGGTCTCCGTTCGGCGCCCCGCGACGCCATCATCACCGACCTGGCGGACCCCCAGACATTAGGCCTGGCTTTCGGCTTCCATCGCGCCGCCGACACCGCCGGGGCCATCGCCGGGACGGTCCTGGGGATCGCACTGATCGGGTGGATGCGGCTCGAGATTCGCACCGTGCTGTTCATCGGCGCCGCGCTGGCCCTGGCGGCGGTGCCCTGGCTGTTCCTGCTGCGGGAGCAGGCCCGGCCGTCCCTGAAACGCCCGCTCGCCTTGCATATCTCCTCCCTGCCGCAACCGGCTCGCCGCCTGCTGGCGGTGGGGGCGGTGTTCGGCCTCGGCAAGGTCGGGTACATGTTCTACCTCCTGAAGGCCTCGGGGCACTTCCCGGGAGCGATGGCCACCTTGGCCCCTCTGTTCCTTTACCTCTGGTTCAACCTCGTGTATACCGTCACCGCCGTCCCGGCAGGCCGGTGGTCGGATCGGTCGGGGCGCCGGCCGGTGCTGTCCGCCGGCCTGGTCGTGCTCGCCTTGGCCAGCCTGGGGGTCGGGTTCTCGGCGGCGGTCCTCCCGCTGATCGCGGCCTTCGGCATGTACGGTGTGGCGAATGGCCTGCTCGAGGGCAACTTCCGCGCTTACCTCGGGGATCTCTCTCCCGCTGCCAGCCGGGGGACGGCGATGGGGCTGTTCCAAACCGTGTCCGGCCTGGCGGCTCTGGCTGGAGGGCTGGCAGCAGGGGTATTGTGGGATCGTCTGGGGGTCACAGCACCCTTCGTCTGGGGTGCGGTCCTGTGCCTGGTCGCTGCTCTCATGCTGAGCTGGGCCGCCCGCCCCGCGCGGGGAACGGGCGGTCAGCCCTCCGCCGGCGGCCAGGCTCCCGCGAGGCGCAACAGCGCGACCAATTGACCCAGGTGATAAGCGTTGTGGATGATCAGCGCCTGGTAATTCCAACCCAACGTCGCCTTGGGCCAACTCGGCACCGGGTCACCCGGCTCGAGCCGTTCGAGTAGTACCGACGCTCGATCCACGGTATCGAGCAGGCGCTCGGCCATGATCTTCCATCCCGCCGGCCCTTGAAGCTCCCGGGGAACCTGCCAGGTGGCCGCCAGGTCCTGAGGCCACTCTTTCGGGTCGTTCGCCAGAGAGGCGGTGAGCACTTCAGCCCAGACGAGGAGGTGGTAAAGGCACTCCCGGGCGGTGTTGGGCATCCCCGGCCAACGGCGGTCGGCGCCTTCGCCGGGATCCGCGCTGAGGATGCGGGGCAGCGGCAGGTGGGCCTCCGCACCACCCTGGAGCCCCTTGCGGAGCGTTTCCTTCCAGGCGTCCTGATCCATACTCCCAGTATATCACAACTATCGATGACCTGAGGTAGTTCGCGAACCGGCTCACCCGTCGGCGCCGGCCGCTCGGCGTCAATGCCCTCCATAAGGGGTCTCGGTCCACCAGCCAAACCCGTTACCCATTGGGAACACCCAGGAGAATCCCTCGAAGCCCCACCAATCCGGGCCGCCCGGCTCGGCTGCCCTGAGGACCGTCACGCCTGCCGTCGGATGCCAGGCCAGGAGCTGCGAATTCGACGCGAGAGCCATCCACTCGCCGTTGATCGCTACCCGGGCCGCCGATAGTCCGGAAGCCAAACCCAGCTCTGCCCCAGAGGGCTCAGCCCGCGACGATCGGGCGGCCGCATCAAACAGCACCGCGCCCCCCCCGGCGCCCACATGCAAGTGGTAATGGGTCGGTCCTACTTGCCGGGCATGCGCGAACGGCCCCAAGACGTGCTGAACGGAGCCGGTGGTGACATCGAAGGCCATCACGTTGTAGGTTGGCCGCCCATCCGGCTGACGACTATCTGACGCCAGGAAGAAGATTTTGTTGCCATGCCAGATGGGTTGAACGCGGACGACCCTCCCATCCTGGAGCTGTCCGTGCGGATGGACCGCGGCCCACGTTTGTCGCGTCTCGAGCGTCGCCGAGAAGATCGTCAGATCGAGATCGTGGAGCCAGCTGCCCGGCCGGCCCCGTCGCAGCCGGAATACTGCTATCTCCCCTCCTGGCCCCACCGCCGTCCCGTAATGCTCAAAGTCATCCACGAGGTTGGCGACCAACTGACCGCTGCCGTCGACCACCGAGACCCATCGACCGTGCTCTATGACCAGATCCTCGCGGCGTGGGAACACAAAATCATGGTAGATCGACCCCTTCAGCCACCACAACCCGGGCAGCGGCCTGAGGGGCGGTTGGGCGCCGGGCTGCCAGCGCCAGAGGCAGAAGGTCATGCCCATGCACCACGACCACTGGGTGCCGAAGACTGCTGATTCCCGCCCGGCCTTGGGGGCGACCAGGAAAGGACGCTGAGGCAGTACGTAGTCGCCCAGCACCTCCGGCGTCCCGCCCGGCTCCCAGGATGTCAGACGGAAGGATCGCCCCCGGTCGAGGACTAGGCCCGGACGGTTGGTTTCGAGGCCGTCCCTCATCCCGACATCGGAGAGGTAGACGACATACCGCCCGGGCGGCAGGCGTGCCCTCACGAAGACTCGATCGGCCGCATAGCCTTCCTCCAAGATGATCGCCGGGGCCAATCGCTCGCGGAGCTGGCGGATCGCATCCGCGGGATACGGCATGGCTTCGGCGAAACGGATCTCGACGGTGATGGGGTCGGCGTCGATGAACCAGTAGTCCCAGAGATACTTGTGGCCCCAGTGCCAGAGAGGTCGATAATCGCCCAATGTCAGAGCCGTTGCCACCCGGTGAACACCTGGTCCTCCGACGTGGTATACGTGGGGCGGGTAACGGTAGTCAGCCGGCGGTGGGTCGGCCGCTGCGGGCGGCTGCGCGATCGGCGCCGGCGGAGGCGGGGCGGGCGTCTCTGCAACCGGCGCCGGCGGAGGCGGGGCGGGCGTCTCTGCCAGCGGGGCGGGCGGCTGCGCGATCGGCGCTGACGGAGCCTGGTGCGTGCCGTTCGCGGGAGGCGAAGCGGGAGGGCCGCATCCGCCGGTCGCCAAGGCGAGGCACAGGGCCAGTGTTACGAGCGTCAGACCGCACCGGGACCCAAGGATCAGCGAAGTCATCTCCGGACCTCCCCCCACCGGTTCACCAGGCTGCGCTTTCCGGCATCAATGGCCCCAGGGAAGCCCAATCCACCAGGCAAACCCGACCCCCATCGCAAACGCTTCCCTACCCGAGCCGAGGGGCGTCACGCCGGCGGTCGGGTGCCAGGCCAGCAGGTGCGAGTCCGACCGGAAGACCACCCACTCGCCGTTGACCGCTATCGGGGACACGTAGGACGGCGAGCCCGAGCCGGCCTCTATTGCCGCGGGCAGGATCCGAGAGGAGCGGGTGGCCGCGTCAAACTTTATCGTAACTCGCGGCTGCCACTTTTCGAAGATGTAGTGGGTCTGTCCGCTCCTCCAGGCGTGATCGAACGGCCCCAAGATGTGCTGCACGGAGCCGGTAGTCACATCGAAGGCCATCAAGTTGTAGGTCGGCCGCTCGTCCGGCGGCTTACGATCGTCCAGCGCGACGAACAGGAGATCGTTGCCAGTCCAGATAGGTTTAACCCGGGGGATCCCGTCGTTGAACCGCCCGTGGGGGTAAACGGCGGCCCACGTCTGTTGCTTTTCGAGCGTTGCCGAGAAGATGGTCAGATCGAGTTCGAGCGCACCCTGATTGTTTGTCTCCAGCAGGAATACCGCTATCTCTCCTCCCGGACCCACGGCCGTCCCGTACGGGTTGCCCTGCTCCACGAGCGTGGCGACTGGCTCTCCCTTGGCGCCGACCATCACGACCGAATTCCGGTTCTCGATCACCACGCCATCGCGGCGTACGGATGTGACTTCGGCCGTCCACCCGGTCCAGGTCACGGGCAAGGGCCGGAAGGAAGGCGGTTGACCGCTGCGCTGCCAGCGCCAGAGGGACTTGGCTCCCCCGAGGGCGTAGGCGCTGAAGAATGCCTCTTCCCGCTCAGCCACGGGGAGGGCAAGCGAAACGGAAGGAAGGTCAGCGAAGTAAGGCAGTGCGTATTCGCCCAGTATTTCGGGCGTCCCGCCGGGCTCCCAGTACATCAGACGGAAAGGCCGTCCCCTGTCCAGGATGAGACCCGGACGGAGGACTTCGATGCTGCCTATCATCCCGACGTCGAGAAGGCGAACCTCATACCGCCCGGGCGGCAAATGGGCTCTCACGAAGACCCGGTCGGCCGCGTGGCCTTCCTCCAGGATGATCGCTTCCCTCAACGCTTCGCGGAGCTGGCCGATCGCGGCTGCGGGGTACGGCATGGCTTCAGCGAAACGGATCTCGATGGTGACCGGGTCGACGTCGATGAACCAGTACTGCCAGACATAATTGTTCGCCCACTCGCCGTAGGCGTCCAGATACAGACATACTGACAACTCCGGCGCCACCAGGTGGACGCCTGGTCCTTCGACGCGGTATCCGTGAGCCGGGAAGCGATAGTCGGGGGGAGGCTGGGCGGCCGGGGCGGGCGGCATAGGCGGCTCTACCACCGGGGCGGTTGGCTGAACAACCGGCGCCGGCGGCGGGGGAGTGGCGTTCGCCGGAGGGGCGGCGCGAGGAGCGCACCCGCCGGTAGCCAGCACAAGGCTCAAGCCCAGTGCGACCAGGACCAGTCTAGACCGCGGCAGAATGCCGCGTAGTGACGGGGGCGCAGAGGACCCCGGCGCCTGCCGTCCCATGGCAAGAGATCTCCTCCCTTACTCCAATTTACATTCTACCCATACGGCATGGCTGGATCAAGGTATGCTGACAAGTGGCCCGGGGCCGGTCCGACCTCCAGGCACCTACGAAGGCTGTACGCGCTCAGCAGGACGCACCTTCGCCTCCTGCCAGGGATATGCCAGGGCGAGGGCGAATGGACACCACACCATCAGACTCGCCGCGGGGCGCCAATCGGTGGAATGGGGGCAGGGCAGTGGATTGTTCACGGTCACGCGGGTCAACGGACCCGGCCTGGCACTGCCTGGACATCGAAGAGGTCTTGACCCGCCTCAGTACCGGTCCGGGCGGCCTCACCACCGCGGAGGCGGCGCGGCGCCTGGCGCGGCACGGCCCCAACGAACTCGTCGACCAGGGGGCCAGGCATCCGGTACACTTGTTCCTCGAGCAGTTCACCTCATTGATGGTGGTCATATTGTTGGGGGCGGCGGGCCTGTCGGTCGCCCTCGGCAAACTGCTCGAGGCCGGGGCCATCCTGGCCATCGTTTTCCTGTTCGCCGTGCTGGGCTTCGTACAGGAGTACCGGGCGGAGCGGGCCATCGCCGCCCTCAAGCGGCTGGCGGTCCCCTGGGTGCGCGTCACCCGGGACGGAGGCCAGCAAGCGATCTCGGCCGCGGAGTTGGTGCCCGGCGACCTGGTTTCGCTTGAAACCGGCAACTTCGTGCCGGCCGACCTGCGGCTGCGGGAGACGGTCAATCTCAGGATTCAGGAAGCGGCCCTCACCGGCGAATCGGAGCCGGTGGAGAAAGACGCGGCCGGCCTGACCGAGGCCCATCTCCCCCTCGGCGACCGCAGGAACCTCGCCTATCGGGGCACGGTGGTGAGTTACGGGCGGGGCGAGGGCATGGTGGTAGCCACCGGCATGGACACCGAACTCGGCCGCATCGCCGGCTTGCTCCAGGAAGTGCGGGACGAGGCCACTCCCCTGCAGCGGCGGATCGAACGCGTCGGCAAACTGCTGGCTGCGGGGGGCGCGGCGGCGGCCGCACTGGTCATGGCGCTCGGCTTGCTGGCGGGGGAGCCCTGGCAGGTCATGGTCCTCGCCGCCATCAGCGTGGCGGTGGCCGTCGTCCCCGAGGGACTGCCGGCGGTGCTCACCTTCACCCTGGCTCTGGCCACCCAGCGCATGCTCCGCCGCAACGCCCTCATCCGGCGGCTGCCGGCCGTGGAGACCCTGGGGTCGGTGACCACCATCTGCTCGGACAAGACGGGCACGCTCACCGAGAATCGGATGACGGTGACGGTGCTGGACGTGGCCGGCCACCGCTTGGACCTCGTCGAGACGATGCGCCGCCGCATGCCGGCGGTGGAGCCGGGCAGGTCCGAAGCCGGCGGCTTCTCCGCGATCAGCCTGGTCTTGGCCGGCGGCGCCCTGTGCAACGACGCGGTGCTGCAGGCCGAGGCCCGGCCGGGGCACTTCCATACCCTGGGCGACCCCACCGAGGGGGCCTTGCTGGTCGCGGCCGTTCATGGCGGCATGAGTAAGGCGGACCTCGAGCGGGTCATGCCGCGGGTGGCGGAGTTGCCTTTCGACTCGGACCGCAAGCGGATGACCACCGTTCACCGCCGCCCTGGTGCCGGCGCCGAGCTGCCGCCGCCGGTGCTGGCGGCGTGGGGGGAGGGCGGTCTCACGCCGGACTGCCCGCATGTAGTCGTCACCAAGGGGGCGGTTGACCGGATCCTCGAGGTCACCGACCGGGTATGGGATGGCGATGGTCCGGTAGCCCTCGATGTCGGCCTCCGGAGACGCATCCAGGTCGCCCATGAGGACCTGGCCGGCGACGGCATGCGCGTGCTCGGGGTGGCCTTCCGCCCTGCGGGGCGGGATGTCCCGCCGCAGGAGTTCGAGCGGGACCTCATCTTCCTGGGAATGGTGGGGATGATCGACCCGCCGCGGCCGGAAGTGCGCGCCGCCATCGCCACCTGCAAGGCTGCCGGCATCCGCCCGGTGATGATCACCGGCGACCATCCGCTGACCGCGGCGACCATCGCCCGCGACCTGGGGATCGGGAGCGACGGCAGTCCGCTTACCGGAGCCGCCCTCGATGGGATGGGGGATGAAGAGCTGGAGCGCATCGCCGAGCAGACGGCGGTGTACGCCCGCGTCAGCCCCGAACACAAACTGCGAATCGTCCGGGCCCTCCGCCGCCGGGGCCACGTGGTCGCCATGACCGGGGATGGGGTCAACGACGCGCCCGCCCTGCGGCTGGCGGACATCGGGGTGGCCATGGGGGTGACGGGCACGGATGTCACCCGGGAGGCGGCCGACATCGTGCTGCGCGATGACAACTTCGCGACCATCGTCGCCGCTGTTGAGGAAGGTCGAACGGTATACGACAATATCCGGCGCTTCGTGAAGTTCGCAGTAGCCGGCAATATCGGCAAGGTTGGGGCCATGCTGCTATGGCCGATGTTGTCCGCCGCGGGCGCACCGCCCGGGTCCGCCGTCGCCCTGCTGCCCCTGCAACTCCTCTGGCTGAACCTCATGACCGATGGGCTGCTGGGCATGTCCATGGGCCGGGAACCGGCGGAGGAGAACGTGATGGCCCGGCCGCCCAACCCACCGCAGGCCGGACTGTTCACCGGCACCGGCTGGCATGTCCTGTGGGTCGGCGGCTTCATCGGCGCCACCTCCTTGGCCGTCGGCGCGTGGTACTACGGGCGGGGGCTCGAGCAGTGGCAGACCATGATCTTCACCACTATGGGCTTGACTCAGGTATTCCATGCCATCGTGACCCGTTCCGCGTACCGGTCCATTTTTCGGATGAGTCCCCTGAGTAACCCGCTGCTACTGCTCATCGTCCCCCTGGTAGTCGGTATGCAGTTGGCTGCAGTCTACCTCCCCTTCCTGCGGGAGGCGCTGCTGCAACTGGTGCCGCTTTCTGGACCCGACCTGGCGGTGAGCACGGCCGTCAGTGCCTCGCTGCTGGCAGCGGTGGAGTTCGAGAAGCTGTTCATGCGCCGGAGGCGGCAGGACGAGGCGGGTGCCCCGGGATGTTGACCATGCGGGAGGCTCTGAACATCGGAGCGCTGAACCGCGCGCGTCTCGTCGCGGGGGCCGCCGGCCTGGATCGGGAAGTGGGCTATGTGGATGTGCTCGAGGTGCCCGATGCCGAGGGCTGGTTCCGGCCGCATCTCCTGGTGCTGACTACCGCTTACGCGGTGCGCGACGACGCCGGAGCCCAGCTCCGGCTGGTAGAAGGGTTGGGGAGGGCGGGGGCCGCCGGCCTGGCGGTCAAGGTCGGGCGTTTTCTCGCCGCCGTCCCCGAGGAGATGTGCGAGGCCGCGGACAGCGCGGGACTGCCCCTCTTGGAGATTCCGGCTGATATAGCCTATGTGGACATCACCCATCCGTTATTGGGGGCGATCATCAGCCGACAGACCCTGCAGCTCCAGTATTCCGCCGCCATCCGCGGCCAGTTCACCCGTATGGTGCTGGAGGGGCACGGGCTCGAGGCGGTCGCGGCCGAACTGGCCCGGCTGGTTAACGGCCTGGTGGTGATAGTGGGTGAGGATGATCGGCTATTGGCTTCGGCTTCAGCCTTGCCGGGCGACCCCGGTACTCCGGCGCAACCGGACGCGGCCGGGGAGCTAGAGACGGCGGGTGGGGAGGCAGGACTGCGAGTAACCGCGGTGCCGGTTTCGGTGAAAGGCACCCGCTATGGTCAGTTGCGGACCTGCACTCGGCAGGCACTCAGTGAACTGGAGCGCATGGCGGTGGACCATGCGGTGACGGTGACCGCCCTCGAACTGATCAAGGGGAGGGCGGTACAGGAAGCGGAACGGCGGCTGGCCCAGGACTTCGTGGAGGACCTGATCGCGGGGAACCTGCATGAGCGTGATCTGGTCCAGAGTCGGGCGGCGGCGATGGGGATCAGTACCGGCAAGCGCCTGGCAGTCATGATCGCCGACATCGATGCCTTCGCCGACTTCATCCGCCGACACGGTCTGAACGAGGGCGATGCCCAGGAAACGAAGGGTCAGTTGTTCGCCGCCGCTCGACGCGCGATTGCCCACCTTGGCAAGCGGGCGGTCGTCGTGAGCCGCAGCGACAGCGTCCTCTGCTTCGTCACGCCCGATGTTCAGGGGGACGAGGCGGGGGGGCGCGCCGAGATCGCGGCAATCGCCCGCGAGATCCAACGGCAACTGGAGCGATGTGCCGAAGGGGTGACCGTGTCCATCGGGTTGAGTTCGCTCTGCACCGACCTCCTTGAGCTGGGCGACAAGTGTCGTGAGGCCCGTAAGGCGCTCGAGATTGGACGGTTAGCGGGAGGCAGGGGTGGGATCCACCACTATCAGGGTTTGGCCCTGCAACGGCTCCTGCATGATATGGGCGCGTCGGTTGAAGCCAAGGCCTTCTGCCGCCGGGTGTTGGGCGGAGTGCTCGACTACGACGAGGTCCACGGCACGTCTCTGCTGAAGACCCTGCAGGTCTTCCTCGAGGAGAAAGGCGTGGTGACCGCCACGGCGGACCGGCTGTTCGTCCACCGCAACACGCTCAGCTATCGCCTACAACGGTTGAGCGCTTTGTCAGGCAGGGATCTCGCCGACGGGGATGCCCGCTTTGAACTGCTGCTGGCGATCAAACTGCTACCGTTCATCCCGGCGGGCGTCTAGGCCGGCGACGCTACCCTGCCGGGCGAGTTCAGGTGAGACATACTGCCATAGATCGCCAACAGCCGGTCGAACTCGCCGGCGTCGTGGAAGCGGCAACGACCGGCCGTGAAGGCCTTGGCAACTTCCAGGCAAAACCTCACCGCGGCCTCAATGTCCACAACTTGGCTGGCGCCGGTGGCCGGGCCGGGGACGGCCGCCTCGGCGGTGAGGGCTACCCCGACCACGGGAACGTTGCAGGCGGTGGCAGGCTGTAGGATGCTGTTAATGTGCCGGAGACCGTTGGCATAAGGGGTGATGTCCTGGGTGGCTATGGGGCATACCGCGGGCAACTGCCCGGTAACATGCTGCATGATGTCGAGGAGGTCCTCGGCCGGCGGCAGGATGAAACCTTCTCTCACCGTGGGGGTGATGGCGAATCCCCTCCGGTTGATGATCCGGTTGCCGCGCGTAGTGTCGACGGACAGGATGGCGTCCATGGCCGGATCCACTTCGTGCCGCACCAGCGTCGCCGTGTCCACGGGCGATCCCATGAACGGCACGGGGTGCCGCGGCAGGGTCGGGGCACTCGGACAGATATGCGTGGTGATGATCACGTCACCGGCGAGCGTATCGCCTTCCGCAGCCATATCCGCAAGTTTCAGGGCGGAGGCCAGTGCGACCACCGCGCCGTCGGCATCGGACACCAGGCCGATCAAGGCGGGGCGCGCGCCCACACCGCCCAGGCGGCCGATTATCCCGAGTGTTGGAGCAGTTCCGCCCCGCTGCCGGCCATCAGTGCCCGGTACGACAACCTTGAGGAAGTCGGTGCCCGGTCCTTCGCCCCCAAGGCGCAGGGTGGTGATGTCCTTGAGACCGCGGGCGCTCAGCCGGGACGCAATCAGCTTCCCTCCCGCCCGGGGCGTATCCAGCATATCCCAGGCATCCAGGACCTGCCGCATTGCCACACGCCTTCCCTCCCTGAACCGGTCAGACTGCAAGTCCATTGTAACCTCGGTCGAGGATAGCCGGTACGGGCAGCGAATCCAAACTGGGCCGCCGATCCCTGTGCAGCCTGCCCCAATCACCCGCTTGCTTGGGCAGCCGGCACACGTCAGGGCGACAACTTTCGTGCGTCCCGGCCATTGCCAATGCTTAAAATGTGTCGCACAATTCATGGTGAACCGATGAGAGGATGAAGCGATGACGGAGAGGGGGCATACAGTTTGGAGATCGAGCAGGTCCAGGCAAAAGATCGGCTGCCCGATTATGTGCCGGAGATTCCCGATCGGCACCCGTCGCTGTTCCAGACCTTCCCGTTCCTCCTGAACGCGGCGCTTGCCGCCGTGGGCGCTATCGTGGGCATGCACCTCATCACCACCCTTGGGATCTCCACCAACACGTCGATCCTCGGCGCGCTGGTGGCCATCGCCATAGCCCGCGTGCCGCTGGCCGCAATCTTGCCGTTCAAGTCGGTGCAGCAGCAGAATCTGATCCAGAGCACCATATCTTCAGCCACCTTCGGGGCGGCTAACTGCTTGCTGATTCCCATCGGTATCCCCTTCTTGATGGGGAGGCCTGAGCTGGTAACCCCGATGCTGATCGGGGCGGCCATCGGCATGTTCTTCGGTACTACCATGCTATACTTGCAGTTCGATTCCCGGACCTTCCCGGCCAAGGGCATCTGGCCGCCGGGAATCGCCACCGCCGAGGCGATCATCGCCGGAGACCGCGGCGGTCGCCGCGCGCTCGTACTCCTGGGCGGGACGGTCCTGGGCGCTCTGGGTGCCTACTTCCGCATCCCCATGTCCGCCTTCGGCGTCGGCTTCATCGGCAACATCTGGGCGCTGAGCATGTTCGGCATCGGCTTGCTCATCCGCGGTTACAGCGTGCCCGTGGCGGGCATCAATGTCATGCAGCACTACCTGCCGCACGGCATGATGGTGGGAGCCGGCCTCATCGCCATGGTGCAGGTCGCGATGATCCTGGTTCAGGGCAAGCGCAGCCGGCCCGGTCAACCCGGCCAGACCGATGAAGAGTACACGGTGAGCGAACGGCAACTGGGGCGCTCCTTCGGTTACGGCTACGGGGTGTTCGTGGTCGGAGCGATCGTCATGGCCATCCTGGCCGGGCTGGTCGCGGAGATGCCGGCGGCCCAGTTCATCGGCTGGGTGATCTTCGCCGGGGCGGCCGCCATCATCGGCCAGCAACTCGTCGGCCTGGCGGCCATGCACTCCGGGTGGTTCCCCGCCTTCGCCGTGGCCCTCATCTTCCTGGTCCTGAGCATCCTCATGGGGTTCCCGCCCCTGGCCAGCGCTTTCCTCGTGGGTTACGTGGCCTCGGTGAGTCCAGCCTTCGCCGACACCGGCTACGACTTCAAGGCCGGCTGGATCTTGCGAGGACAGGGTAAGAACCGGAAGTTCGAACTGGAAGGCCGCAGGGAGCAGTTCCGGGCGGAGATGCTGGGACTGGTGGTCGCCCTGGTGATGGTCATCCTGTTCTGGCGTGGTTATTTCGAGCAAGACCTGCTGCCGCCCGTGGTCCGGGTATATGTGGCGACCATCGCCGCGGGGATCGATCCGGGCGTGCTCCGAAACATAATGCTGTGGGCCATCCCCGGCGCCGTCCTGCAGGCCGTCGGCGGTCCGGCCCGACAAATGGGCATCTTGCTGGCGACCGGCCTGTTGATCCCGAGCCCCCTGGGCGGGTGGGCGGTGCTGGCAGCCATCGCCATCCGACTCATCGCCACCAGGCTGTATGGGGCTGCCGCCCAATCCTACCTCAACATCTTCGGCGCCGGGACGATCGCCGGCGACGCGTTGTTCGGGTTCTTCAACGCCATCGTCCGCGTCCGGTTGCGCTGAGCAAGGGGGGCAGGAGGGGGTCCGTCGTGGACTCGCCCCTGGGGCTCGTTCAGGGCGGCCTCCTTCTCTGCTGTTCGGGAAGGGGGCCGCAATGGCCGTGTCTCGGCCGTGGATCGGGCTGATTCGGGTGTTGACCACCGATGACCCTGGCGTGTTGGGCGCGCATGAACGCCTGCTCCGCTTGGCCTACCCGGGGCTTGCGGTGAGGACGGCCTGCATTCCCGACCAGCCGCGCGGGGTTCATGATGACGTCTCGCTGGCGGCCGCCGCGCCGAAAGTGGCCCGATTGGCCCGGGAGTTGGCCGAGGGCGGAACTGCCGCCGTGATCATCAGTTGTTGCGCCGACCCTGGCCTGGAGCTATGCCGGGCCGCGGTCGGCGTGCCGGTCATCGGAGCCGGAAGCGCAGCCGCCGCGATAGCGCTGGCCCCGGGGGGGCCGGTGGGCGTGCTCGGACTGACGGCCGAGGTCCCGCTGCCGGTGGCGCGGGTGTTGGGTCGGGCCTTATGCCGGTCGGCGGCGCCTCAAGGCGTACGGACCACCCTGGACCTCATGCGGGCGGACGCCATGGACGCCTGCCTCAAGGCGGCCCGCGAGTTGGTGGACGCGGGAGCGCAGGTGATCCTGGTGGCGTGCACGGGGATGTCCACTGCCGGGGTTACCGCTCGCTTACGCCGTGAGCTACCCCTGCCAGTGGTCGACCCGGTCTTGGCCGCCGGCGGGGTCGCCATCACCATGCTCGCACAGGAGGGGGTGATCGCCGGTTGCGCGAGTTGACCCGAGCGGATGTGGAAGCGGCCGTGGTCGGCGGCGCCCTGCTGGGCGGCGGAGGCGGCGGTTGGCCGGTTGATGGGCGCCGGCTGGGCGATCTCGCCGTCAGCATGGGCCGTCCCACCCTCGCATCGATCGAAGAATTGCCGGCCGGCGCACTGGTCTTCACCGTATCTCTTGTGGGTGCCCCGGCCGCTAGCGAGCGCTACCTCGAGCCGATCGATCATCTGCGAGCGGTGGAACTGGCGATGGGCGCCGCGGGCTGCCGGCCGGCCGCCTTCATCGCCAACGAAAACGGGGCGACGGCCACCGTGAACGGCTGGTTGCAGTCAGCCTGCCTGGGCCTCCCCGTCCTGGATGCTCCCTGCAACGGCCGGGCGCACCCGACGGGGACGATGGGGGCGATGGGACTGCACCGGCGGGCGGGATACGTGTCGATCCAGGGTGCGGTCGGCGGCGACCACCGCCGAGCCCGACGCGTCGAACTGGCGGTGCGAGCCCCCTTGCTCCTGGCCGATGCCCTGGTCAGGCAGGCGGCGGTGCACGCCGGCGGACTGGTTGCCGTGGCCCGGAACCCGGTGGAGGTGGACTACCTCAAGGAGCACGCTGCGCCGGGGGGGATAAGCCAGGCGATTGCCATCGGCGAGTTGCTGCTCGCATCGGCGCCGGGCGAGCGGGCGGAGGCGGTGGCCAGCCGGCTCGGAGGCACGGTCGTCGCCCGGGGACGGGTGGGGTCGTACCGGCTGGAAACCCGGGGGGGATTCGACGTCGGCCGTATGGAGGTCGCATCGGACCGGGGTACTTTCCGACTGACCATATGGAACGAGTATATGACCCTGGACGGACCAGGAGGACGCCTGGCGACTTTCCCCGACCTGATCGCCACCCTGGACCGCGATGGCTGGCCGCTGATCAGCGCCGCGATCGTTGAGGGGATAGACGTCAGCTTGCTGGCCGTTCCGGCCAGCCGGCTGGTGCTGGGAGCGGGCATGCGCGACCCGGAACTGTTTCGGATGGTGGAGGAGGCGGTTGGCGAGCCGGTGCTCGCCCATGCCTTTCCCGGATTCGGAGGTGGATGAAACCATGAGTTTTGGGGTGATGCCGGCGCGAGAGCCAGCGCCGGCGTACGCCGCCAAGCCCCTTTCCGTGCGGGCGGAGCAGCCCCGGCGCATTGGCGCCATCACCATCGGCCAGTCGCCGCGCGCCGACGTGATCCCCGAGATGGCGCCATTCCTTGGCGAGGCCGTCGAAATCATCGAGCGCGGACTGCTGGATGGGAGGAGTGCGCCCGAGATTCAAGCCATGAAGCCGCCACCGGGCGAAGCGGTCCTCGTCAGCCGATTGCGGGACGGGACGGAGGTGTCCATCTCCGCCCGGTGGGCCAGAGAGGCGCTGCCCGCCACCATCGCGGAACTCGAGGCCCTGGGCTGTTACTTGATCGTGGTCCTGTGCACCGGCGAGTTTCCCGGGTTATCCTCCCGAGTACCGCTGGTCTTGCCGCAGCGGCTCCTGTTCCATACCGTCAGCGCCTTGGCCCGCGAGCTGCACCTGGGCGTGATCGTGCCCTCGCCCCTTCAGATACCCGGTGCCACCGCGCGCTGGGGGCCGGCGGCGGCACGGGTCACGGCGGTCTCGGGCTCGCCTTACGGCGAAGCACGGGAGCTGGATGCCGCCGCTCGGAGCCTGGCGGTGGATGGGGTGGACATCGTGGTCCTCGACTGCATGGGGCACGCTATGCGGCACCGGGCACTGGTTCAAGGGCTGGTCGGCCGCCCGGTGGTATTGGCCCGAACACTGGTAGCGCGGGTTCTGGGCGAACTCCTGGGAGCCGCTCCCGCCCGATGAGCGCTTCGATTCGGCTCAAGGTCATCGTCCCCGTCACCTTCCCCGGCTGGGATGATGATGTGGGACGGATCTGCCGAGCGGCGGCCGACACCGCCACGCGGATCGAAGTGGTGCACCTTGCCCGCGGACCGGCGTCCATAGAGTCGATGTTCGATGAAGAGTGGGCTGCTCTGCCCATCCTGGAAGCCGTCGCTGCGGCGGCGCAGGACAGCGACGCGGCGATCATCTACTGCTTCGGTAACCCTGCCCTGGAGGCCGCAAAAGAGGCGGCCGCCATCCCCGTGGTCGGGCTGGGGGAGGCGGCTCAGGTGGCGGCAATGCCCCTGGGGGAGCGACTGGGCATCCTGGCTACCCTGTCCGGCACGATCGGCCGTCACTGGCGTAAGGCTCGAGCCTCGGGGACGGCGGCCAAACTGGTCTCGATTCGCGCCCTGGATATCCCCGTGCTCGACCTGACGGATTCCGACCGGGTGCGGGAGCGGGCGCTCAGCGTGGTCGGACGGATGGTGACGGAGGATGGCATCGATGTGCTGATCCTCGGCTGCGGGTCAATGGTGGACCTGGGCCCGGAACTCGAGTCGACATTCGGCCTGCCGGTGGTGGTGCCGGCACCTGCCGCCGTGAAGCTGGCGGAGCTGTACGTTCGGGCGGGTCTTGCCCCAAGCAGGCGGGCCTATCCCCTCCCCCGCGAGAAGGAAAGGACGGACATGCATGGACTGGGTTGAACGCGACCGTATCATCCCCGGCGTGGAGAGCATGCTGCGCGTGAACCTCGGGCTGCGGCCCGGTGAGCGGGTGCTCGTGGTCACCGACGTGTTGTCTCCAGAGCGCTGGCGCGAGTATCCGAGCGGCGACCTGGAAGGGATGCTCCGCCGCTCCTACCTGGCCCGCCTGGTGGCCGAAGTCGCCGCGGCATCGTTTCCCGAGAGCCCGGTGGACTTTTACGCTTTCGAGGCCACGTGCCAGTCGGGCAAGGAACCGCCGGCGGCGGCAGCCGCCAGGTTCAGGGAGACGGACGTCCTCGTGGCCATCGTCTCCTTCTCCTTGAGCCACACCGCCGCGCGGGAGGAGGCATGCCGGGCGGGGGTGCGAGTCGCCAGCATGCCCCGGTTCATCCCCGAGATGTTCTACCCGGGCGGGCCGATGGCGGTGGACTACGCGGCCATCGCCGCGGAGACGGGGATGATCGCCGCGTGGCTGACCGCCGCCGGCAGCGCCGCCGTACGTTCGCCGGACGGGACCGACATTCGCTTCAGCCTGCGGGATCGGCAAGGTCTGAGCGACAATGGGCTGTACACTGCCGCCGGGTCCTGGGGCAATCTGCCGGCGGGGGAAGCCTACGTTGCTCCCGTCGAAGGGTCCGCGGAGGGCCGCATCGTGGTCCGCCGCGGGTGGTTCCCCGGGGTGGAGGAGGAGGACCTCGTCCTGTCTTTCGAGCGGGGGGAGGTGGTCCAGGTGACGGGCGGCGGTGATGTAGGCCGCAAGCTCGCCGTCTTCCTGGGTCTGGGGGGCACGCAAGGCCACCCCCGCCGGCATCTCGCCGAGCTGGGGGTCGGCACCAACCCCAACGCTCGGCGGACGGACATCGTGCTCGAGGCGGAGAAGATCCGCGGTACCGTGCACCTGGCCATCGGCGACAACAGCCACATGGGCGGACGCAACGTGGCGGACTTCCACCAGGACTATGTCATCCCCGAAGCGGAACTCGTCCTGGATGGGGTGACGCGGATGAAGGGCGGCCGGCTGTTGCCGTAGGGGCCCTGGCTGACACGAAAATACTCAGGGAGGATCGAGAAGCGATGGAACTGGCAACGGGGACCGAACCGCGCCCCGAGTACCTCGCATTTGAGTTGGCCGGGGCCGCCCGTAAACTGGTCGAAGGCGTCATGCTCGTCCGTCCCGGGGAGAATGTGGCGATCACCGCCGACACCGCATCCGATTGGCGGGTGGTAGAGGCGGCCGCCGGAGCCGTCAAGGCTGCCGGCGGCATCGTCACCGTCCTCCTCTATGAGACCCGGCCGACGGCGGTGGTGGAGCCACCGGCCCCGGTGGCGGCGGCGGTCGCGCGGTCCGATGTCTGGATCGAGTTCGCCTATGCCTACGTGCTGCACACTCCCGCTTTCCGCGCCGCCATGGCTGCCGGGTCGAGGTACATCTGCCTGACGGGCATGGACGTCGCTATGATGGTGAGTACGATCGGCAGGGTGGACTACCCCCGGCTGCTAGCGCTGGGCGAGACGCTCCGCGGGTTGGTGGAAGCGGCCGACGAGGTGCGGGTGTCCAGCCCCGCCGGCACCGACCTGACGGCCTACAACCGGGGACGAAAGGTCCGGCAATCCGGCAAGCTGGCCGACACCCGCGGCGAACCGATCATGCTGGGCGGCCAGGTATCCTGGTGCCCGGTGGAAGAGACCATCCAGGGACGGCTGGTGTTCGACGGGGCCCTGTGGCCTCCGGTGGAACTCGGGCTGCTCCGGGAGCCGGTTGCCTTGACCCTGGAGAAGGGCGCGATCGTCGCCATCGAAGGCGGCAGCGAGGCGCGGACCTTCGAACGTTGGCTTCGAAGCTTCCGCGATGAGAAGATGCTCTGGCTCGCCCACTACTCGCTCGGCTTCAATCCCGGGGTGACCCGGCCCACCGGGCGGATCGTGGAGGACGAGCGGGTGTTCGGCTGCATCGAGATGGGCTTCGGGAGCCAGGGTGCCCAGATCCGGGGCAAGACCTGGTCCGCCGCATCGCACACCGACGGCGTGGTGCTCTCCCCGTCCATCTATCTCGACGGCATTCCCCTGGAAGTGGACGGGGCTTACGTACACCCGCAGGTCGTCGCCGCTTGCCGGGCACTGGCGCTGCCCGGGTACTAGCAGGAGGATGAGTAGGGCGCGCGGCGAAGGATCGGAGTAGGCCGAACCGGGGGAGGTAGGATGCATGCCGGCGCAGAAGGGCTTCTTCGCTTCGCTGTTCGATCTCGAGTTCTCCGAACTGGTCACCCCGCGTATCATCAGGGTCGTCTTCATCGTTGGCCTTGTGTTCAGCGCCATCGCCTCGCTGATGTGGCTGTGGACCATGCCGGCCTTGCACATGCCAGGTGGTGCGACCCTGCTAGCTCTCGCCTTCTCCGGTCTCTTCTTCCTGATAGGGGCGATCGCCCTCCGGATCTGGCTCGAGGTCATCATGGTGGTGTTCCGCATGGCCGATGACTTGCGGGCCATCCGGGCCTCGGGACAAGCGCCGAAGGAATAGGTGAAGACTGCGCGGCGTTTCAAGTCGCAGGCGCCGCATCGAAGTCTTGCAGCCGCACCGGGAGGCAGCGCTGGCCCCAGTTGCCGGGGCTGGCCTCGAAGACGCCGGCACAGGGGACGCCGCAGTTCCAGCAGTTCCCCTTTGGCGTCAGGTTCCACTCGGCGATCGCGTGCCCCCGGCGGCCGATGAGGAGGGTGCCGCACCCGAGACAATAGGTGCTCTCGCCGCCGGGACCGCGCACGTTGCCGATGTACGCGTAGTGGACGCCGTTTGCCTGGGCGATCTCCCGTGCCCGGCGGAGAGTGGCCGGGGGAGTGGGCGCATGGTCCCGCAGCCTCCAGTCGGGGCGAAAGGCCGTGAAATGGATGGGCACCGCCGGGCCCAGTTGATCTACGACCCACCGGGTCATGGCGTCGACCTCCGCCGGCGCGTCGTTTTCGCCGGGTATGATCAGGTGGGTGATCTCGAGCCAGACATCGGTCGCCCGTTTCAGGTAGGTGAGCGTATCCAGCACCGGCTGGAGCCGTCCACCGCACAGCCGCCGGTAGAAGGCATTGTTGAAGCTCTTCAGGTCCACATTGGCCGCGTCCATGTGCCGGTAGAATTCGGCCCTCGGCTCGGGGCACACGTAGCCGGCGGTGACCGCCACGGTCCTGATCCCGAGCGCGCGGCAGGCCACGGCAACGTCGACGGCGTATTCGTGAAAGACCACCGGATCGTTGTACGTGAACGCGACACTACGGCAGCCCAGCGACCGCGCCGCGCGGGCGATCTGCTCGGGCGAGGCGGCATCGCCCCCGGCATGCTGGTCCCGCGATCGGGAGAGAGTCCAGTTCTGGCAGAAGCGGCAGGTCAAGTTGCAGCCGGCGGTGCCGAAGGAGAGCACGGACGTTCCCGGTAAGAAGTGATAGAGCGGCTTCTTCTCGATGGGATCGACGCAGAAACCGCTGGATCGGCCGTAGGTCGTCAGCACGACCTGGCTTTCCCGGCAGGCCCGGACGAAGCACAGCCCTCGCCGCCCCGCGCGCAGCCGGCAGCGGTGGGGGCAGAGATCGCACTGGATGCGGCCATCGGGCCTGGCATGCCAGTACTTGGCGGGCACCACGGGGCCGGTTGTCGCCTTGTCCAAACGGCTTCCCTCCTCGGCCGGTACCGATGGCCTGGCGGGTGAAAGGCGGAGATGTCATGCTTCAGGTACGGCCACCTGCCGTGGCGGGCACGTTCTACCCCGCCGAACCGGACGCGTTGCGGGCCATGGTCGGGGAGTACCTGGCCGCTGCCCGGTTCCCCGGAGCGGCACCGATCGCCCTCATCGTCCCTCATGCGGGGTACGCATACTCCGCCGTCGTGGCGGCGGCCGCCTACGGACGGGTGGCCGCATGCGGTGCTGCCTTCCGGCGGGTGGTGCTGGTCGGCCCGGCCCACCGCGCCCCCGTGCGGGGCCTTGCGACCAGCAGCGCCCGGGCCTTCGCGACGCCCTTGGGCCTCGTGCCCGTCGATCACCCCGCCGTCACCTCGATTCTATCGCTTCCCCGGGTCGCCGTCGACGACGCCGCTCATGCTCCCGAGCACAGCTTGGAGGTACAGCTACCGTTCCTTCAGACTGCTCTCGCCGACTTCAACCTCGTGCCCCTCCTGGTGGGCGACGCCACTCCCCGGGAGGTGCTCGAGGTGCTGGAGGCCTTGCGGGACGGACCGGAAACGCTAGTCGTCGTCAGCACCGACCTCAGCCACCATCTGGACTATGAGGCGGCCAGGCGACTTGATCTGGCCACCTCCCGAGCCATCGAGGCCCTGCGACCCGAGGACATCCGGCCCCGTCAGGCCTGTGGGTGGACGGGACTGGTCGCTCTCCTCGAACTGGCCCGCCGGCACGAACTGCGGGTTGAGATGCTCGCGGTGAGGAACTCCGGCGACACGGGCGGGCCCCGGCACAAGGTCGTCGGCTACGGGGCGTACGCGGTTTACCCCGTCTCCGAGCCTCTGGCGCAGGTCGATCTCGAGTGCGGGCAGGGGGCCGACCTCCTCGCCTTGGCCGGCCGACACTCTTGCTCGTACTGATATGATAGGAGCATGAGAGTCCGGAGGTGCTAGTCATGACCAGGCTGGAGGAACTCGAGAGGGCGGTGGCCTCCCTGACTGCCGAGGAATTCCGCGAGTTTCGGCGGTGGTTCCTGGAGAAAGATTGGGAGCAATGGGACAGGCAGCTTGAGGAAGACTCGAGCGCTGGTAAGCTTGACTTCCTTGTCCGGGAAGCGTCTGACGCCAGGAAACAGGGAAAACTCAGGGAACTATAAGGCACTGCACGACTCCGAGGTTTTGGGAGCAGTACAGGAACTTGCCTCGGGAGGTGCGGGACTTGGCTGACCGGAGTTTCCGCCTCCTTCAGCGCGACCCACGACATCCCTCCTTTCGCGCTTTGGCAGTCCCGGACGACGAGGACTTCCTATGGGTGTGGATCGGGACTCACGAGGAATATGATAGATTGATTCGACGGCTCTGAGCGCTGGAGGTGGCATCTCCTCAGGGAACGAACTCGCTCCGGCAATACGGGCGGCCGCGACAGAGGGGCGTCGGCAAGGGGCCTACGTGGTTGCATCCCATTATGGTCCACCAGGCCGCAGGTCCAGGTGATCGGCCACCCGCTGCCTGGCGGCGTTGTAGGTTGCGCGCGCGGCGGCCCGCGCCTCCCAGAGACTGTCATGGGTAGTCTGCGACCAGGCGAGGGGCTCGAGGGATGCGGTGAGGAGGTAGGCTGCATAGGCGTAGTCCGCCCGAAGGAGCTGGGAGTAGAGGAACACCAGTTCCTGGATTTCCGCGTAACGGGCATGATATGAGAGCACGATACTGCCTAGCTGGGAGAACCGGTTGCGCACTCCTACCAGCAGGTTGGTCTTGATCGGACCCCATCCCGCCTGGATGGCCTGATCGAAAAGAGACTGCGCTTGCTGCCACTCACTCCACCACGCGTACTCTTCCGTGTAGTAACTCAGCCAGTCGTCTTGAAGGTCATACTCAGCTTCTTGCAGCAGCCAGTAGTAGCGGTCGGCCGGCACGGCAAAGCCGAAATTCCCACCCGGCACCGCCATCGTATTCACCCCGATCCACTCGCCGCGCAGGTTGACGAGGGGGCCGCCGCTATTCCCCGGGGCGATCGCGGCGGCATGCTGAATGACATTGATGTCGGGGATCCATGCTCCCTGCGAGGCCGACATCTCGCGTATGGCCCCCACAATGCCGTGGGTGACCGTCCGGTGGAGACCCAGCGGATCGCCAAACGCCAAGACCTCGTCGCCGACGGCAACGGCGCCCAGGTAGCGGTGATGGTGGATGAAGGGGAAACGTAGCTGAAAAGGGACATCCAGAGTCAGTATTGCCAAATCCGTATGGTTATCGATCTTGAGGATGGTAGCAGGGAACTGCTGGTCGTCGAAGGTCGTGACGGCGATCCACTGGCTCCCTCGCACGACGTGCGCGTTGGTGAGCACCCACCCGTCAGAGGAGACGAAGAAGCCGCTGCCGTTACCCCGGTGAGTCTTCACCGACACCACTGCCGGCTGGACGAGCGCGATCACTTCCCGGATAGACAGCAAAGCCGGTTCGGAAGCGGCTACTCTTGTCGGCACCCCCGGGAGCCGGCCTGGCGGCCCGATCAGCACAGCGCGGTGTATCGGGTCCCAGCCGACTTCGAACCCGAAGGCCTCGGCCACGAAGCGTGCCGGCAGGGTCATACGCCCGGGCGGGACGATCAGCGGCGTCACGTCCATCATTCGCTGGACATCATTGACCACGATGAGCGGAGAGCCCGCCCGCAGTCTCACCGATACCGCACCCATGCTGAGCGTTACGGTCTGCGTGGCGGCGTCCCATATGATGCCTTCCTCGGATATGCCCAGCGAGTAGGCCAGGAATCGGACCGGGACGAAGGTCCGGCCTTCGCGGATAAAGGGAGGGGCGTCCGCCTGCTCGGGAACGCCGTCAACCACGTACGTGAGGTAGTCAGCCACGAAAACGACCTTGCGCTCGGGGGCTGGGGTGACGAAAGCTGCAGCACTCGTGGACCATAGCAGGATCGCCATCCCGAGCAGAATCGCCGCCACTCGATGTACTCGCAGCACTGGGATTCCTCCTCGCGCCAGTCCTGATCCCGGGCTTCGCCCGTCCTCACCGGTTCGATACGGACCAATTACATCATATCGCCATAGTCCGACATATGCTGTCGGTCCGACGGGGGGAGGGGAGGAATATCTCGGAGCGCGGTGGGGTGAAGGGAGGCTGTCAACCTGGTGCCTGTACTTGTGCGGCCATACGGCGATTTCGGGGGGTGTGTTCGGAGGATGCGGCGCTTGTGCTCATGACCCGTCGAGGAGCCCAACGTGCAACACCAGCGGAATGCAGCTGCTAGTTATCCCTGTACATTTCATTCCTGTAGCCAACCTTCACCGTTGGGACGACCAGTGGCAGCTGTTCAGCCCGTCGCGGCAGACGCCCCGGGCGAGCCATAGTCTCAGTCTCTTGGCGTTGGCCTGCAATTCAGCATTCCCGGGCGTCATGTCTGGGCAGACTCCCGGCCTTATTGCTCTGCTTGGAAGGTTCTGCTCCTCCGGCAAGCGAAACATTCATGCGAGTCGCCGTCGCGGGAGGGAGATGCCCATGCGCATTGCCGTGCTCGGGGGGGCGGGCGACATCGGCCGTGCCGCGGTCCGGTTCATGCTGGCGATGCCCGGCGTACACCGGGTGACGGTGGCGGATATCCGGATCGACAAGGCAGCCGAGGTCGTCCGCGATCAGGGCGACGGCCGAGCGGTGGCTGCCCCCATCGACATCGCTGATCGGCCGCGACTGATCGAACTGATGCGGGAGCACGACGTGACCCTGGGTGCAGCCGGGCCCTTCTACCGTTTCGAGGAGGGGGTCGTCCGGGCGGCGGTGGAGGCGGGGGCGGCATACGTCAGCGTGTGCGACGACCACGACGCCACGGAAACGGTCTTGGCGCTTGACGGGCCGGCCCGCGAGCGTAAGGCGCGGATCCTGGTGGGTGCCGGGTGGACGCCCGGCCTGTCCAACTCACTCGCCAAGCGGGCCGCGGAAAGCATGGACCGGGTCGACGCCATCCGGATTGCCTGGGCGGGAGCGTCGGCCGATGCGCCCGGTCACGCGGTGTTACTGCACACATTGCACATCTTCGCCGGCACCGTCCCGTCTTTCCGAGGCGGGCGCCTGGTCAGGGTCGCGGCCGGCGGCGAGCCGGAACTGGTTCGCTTCCCTCCGCCCGTCGGAACGGTCCGCGTCTTCACCGTGGGCCATCCCGAGCCGATTACCGTGCCGGTTCACATCGGCAGGGGCATCCAGGAGTGTCACTTGAAGGGCGGTCTCAAGGAACCCGTGCTAACAACGTTGGCCGTGGCGATATCGCGCCTGGGCCTGATCGCCACCCCGGCCCGACAACGCCGGGTGGCCGCGCTGATCAAGCCTGCCTTGCCTCTGCTGGAACGCCTCGGTCCTCGATCAACCCCTTGCTCGGCCATACGAGTGGACGTGAGCGGGACCCGGGCGGGGACTCCGGCCCGCGAGTCGTGGGGTGCCGCCGACCGGATGGCCATCCTGACCGCCTTGCCGGCCGCCCTCATCACCCACCGCCTGGGACAGGGCATCATCACCCGGCTCGGGGTGTATCCGCCCGAGGCCGATGGCGCGGTGGATCCCCGCTGGCTGTGCCAGGCCGCCTCTGAACGCGGCCTGGCCATCATCAACATGGGTGGAGAACAGGCGCATGGGGACCATCACCGTTGAGGTGAGCTACGCGGGCTACGTCGCCCGGCTGGCCGGCGCGGCGACCGAACGGATCGAGCTGCCCGGCGGCGCGACTCTGCAGACCGTACTCGAACATGTGACGAAGCGGTGCCAACTGACCCCGGCCCAGGCCCGCCAGCTATACCTGCGCGTGGAGGGCGGGATGAGGACGGCGTTGCTCGACGGCGACCGGGTACTGGTGGGCGTGCTGATCGGAGGGGGATGACCCTGGAATTCACGGAGTTCCGCGTGACCACGCGGGTGGTAGCCGGCTGGGGTCTGACTGCCAGCCTGGACGTCGAGCTGACCCGAGCCGGCCTTGAGCGCGGGCTAGCCGTCACCGATCCCGGCGTACGGCCCCTGGCGGAACGGCTGCTCTCCGCCGCCCCGCATCACCTGATCGGCCTGCACGATGCCGTCACGCCCAACTCTGAGGTGGGGCAGGTCGAGCGCCTGGCCGAGCGCGCGCGGGAAACGGACGCCCGATTCCTGCTGGCGGTGGGAGGGGGCAGCGTCATCGACACCGCCAAGGCTGCGGCCATCGTGCTCACCGAGGGCGGCCGTCTCCTCGATCACCAGGGGGTCAACGTACTGACCCGCCCCCTGTTCCCGGTGGTCGCCGTGCCGACGACTGCCGGGACGGGCAGCGAGGTCACCTGCTACGCGGTGATCAGGGACGCGAGTGCCGCCGCCAAGGTCATCTTCACCAGTGAGTGGCTGGCGCCGGCGCTCGCGATCTTGGACCCCGCGTTGACCCTCGGCTTGCCTCCGGCCCTGACGGCGTCCACGGGGATGGATGCCCTCACCCACGCCGTGGAGGCGTACCTGTCGAACCGGGCCGGCCCGTTCAGCGATGCACCGGCCCTGGCCGCCCTGGAGACGATCTGCCGGCATCTCCCCCAGGCCGTGGGTGACGGCAGCGACCGGGAGGCGCGCTGGCACTTGCTGATAGCCAGTTGTCAGGCCGGCATGGCCATTTCCTGGGCCATGCTGGGTTGCGCCCATGCCCTGGCGCATGCTTGCGGAGGGCTGCGCGAGGTGCCGCACGGCGTGGGCAACGCCATCTTGTTGCCCCATTGCCTCGAGTACAACCGGCCCGCCGTGGAGGCGCGCTGGTGGACCTTGGCCGATGCGATGGGGGCCGACCCGGTCAAGGGGGTGGCTGCCCTGGCCCGGCGGATCGGCTTGCCGGAGCGGCTGCGCGAGGTGGGGGTAGCCGAGGCGGATCTTGAGCCGCTGGCCGAAGCGGCTATCCTGGACGGGAGCATCTTCACCAATCCCCGGGAAGCGACGGTCGAGGAACTTGTCCAGATCCTGCGTGCCGCGTACTGACTGCTGACATGAGGGAGGCTGCACCACATGGCCGTATTCGCCCGAACCGAGGACGTGTATGCCGCCATCGGGGCGCTGTTCGAGTGGGGGAGCCAGGACGAGGAACTTGGACCCAAGATCGGCAAGTCGGGCTTGACCATCCGCTTCATCTATCACCGGCCTGATGCGGAGATCACCGTCGACGCCAAGGCGGCGGCACCCGGAGGACGCCATTTCGCGGTCCACTGCGGCCCGTCGGACCTCAAGGCCGACGTGACCATGGAGATGGACTCCGACATCGCCCACACTTTCTGGTTCGGCAAGATGAATCTCATGACCGCGCTGGCCCGGGGGCAGATGAAGGCGGTAGGCCCCATCCAGAGCATCCTCAAGCTCCTGCCCGCCATCAAGCCGGCTTACCGGAAGTATCCCGAGATCGCCCGCTCCCTGGGCCTGCCCGGGGGCGAGGCATGACCAGGCACATCCTGACCGTTGACCTGGAGCGGGGCACCTGTTCCTCGCGCGACCTCCCCGCCGAGGCCGGCCGGGAGTTCCTCGGCGGCGGCGGGCTGGCTGCCCACCTGTATTGGCAGGAACTGGCCGCCGGGCGGTCGCCGGATGATCCGCTGTACATCATGACCGGACCCCTGACCGGCACGCCCATCCCTTTCAGCCCCAGGGCGGTGATTGCCGGCCGATCGCCCCTGACCCGCCGCTGGGGAGAAGCCAACTTCGGCGGATGGTTCGGCTCTGAACTCCGCCGCGCCGGATTCGACGGGATCGAGTTCCGGGGCACGGCGGCCACTCCTTGCTACCTGCGGATCAGGGAGGGCGAGGCGGAACTGCTTGATGCTCGCCACCTGTGGGGCCGGGACACCTATGAGGTGACGGATGCGCTGGGCGGACAAGGTCGAGTGCTGGCCATCGGCCCGGCCGGAGAGAGCCAGGTGCCATACGCCGCCGTGGTGACGGACAAGGGCCACGTCGCCGGGCGGACCGGCATGGGCGCGGTGATGGGGGCCAAGCGGCTGAAAGCCGTGGTGGTGAAGGGGTCGCGCCGGCCGCCGGTGGCCGATTCCCGGGCGGTATCCGCCCTACGCCGGCGGCTCATCGACGCCGCCCGAGAGAATCTCCTGGTGCAGGCGTTGAGCGCTTTCGGCACGCTGGCCTCGCTGGACTCGGGCTGCTTGATCGGCGACATTCCCCTCCGCAACTGGTCTCAGGGCAACTGGGATGCGGGATTCGAGAAACTCACCGCCGCAGGCTACCAGGAAGTGCTGGGCGATGGTCGGGGCACCTGCTACGGCTGTCCGATCGGCTGCAAACGCCGGGTCGCCCTGGACGGGGTCGCGGCGCCCGGCCCGGAGTATGAGACGGTGGCCGCTTTCGGCTCCCTGCTGCTGGTAGATGACCTGGCCGCCATCGCCCGGATCAACGACCTGTGCAACCGCCTGGGGATGGATACGATAAGTTGCGGCTGTACCCTGGCCTTCGCCACCGAGTGCCAGGAGGCCGGCCTTCTCACCCCGGAACAAACCGGGGGGATTCGCTTGCGGTGGGGCGATCCCGGTCCTTTGCTCGAGGTACTGCCCTTGATTGCCCGCCGCGAGGGCCTTGGGGCCCTGCTTGCCCTGGGTTCGGCCTCCATGGCCGATGAACTCGGCGAAGCCTCCCGGGCCTTCCTCACCACCGTACGGCGTCTGGAGGCGCCGATGCACGACCCGCGTGCCCTGCATGGCCTGGGGCTGGCCTATGCGACCTCGACCCGGGGCGCCTGCCATGTGGAGAGCGGGACGCTGTGGCTCGAGCAGAGCGCATCGTCCCTGCCCGAGTTCGGGCTGGAAGGGCCGTTCACGATGGGCACGGCCGACGGCAAGGCCCGACTGGTCATGTTCGCCCAGGACATCGGCCAGGCCATGGGTTCTTGTGCCATCGTCTGCGTCAACGGGGGTATGGGCATGAGCGTCACCGAGCTGTGCCAGGCCCTCGCTGCGGTGACCGGCGAAGCGTGGGAACCCGGCCGGTTGCGGCAGACCGGCGAGCGGGTGTTCATCCTCAAACGCTGCCTGAATATCTTGCTGGGAGATACCGGCTCTGACGACTTGCTGCCGCCGCGGCTGCTCCTCCGGCTGAGCGATGGGCCCACGCAGGGGATCGCGCCTGACATCGCCCGGATGCTGGCGGAGTGGCGTGCCCTCCGCGGGCTCGACGAGCGAGGTCTGCCCGGCCGCGATCGACTGGCGGCGTTGGGGCTTGCTGACATGGAGGAGGCGATTCGCGGGATGGCTGCAATGGGCTGAATTAAGGACTCACCGGCCGGGGCGCGGTCTCGGCGCGGTGGGTCCGGGCGAAGGCCGCTTCCGGCGGGTCGAAATAATCGCGGCTGAACCTGGCCACAAACCGGCCGTCCTCGACATGACCCGAGTTCCAGGTGACGTCGAAGCTCAGCCAGCGGCCATCCACCCACACCTGGTTCCAGGCGTGCAGTTCGTCCTCGCCGCCGGGCGGGGTGGCGATGCCCGTCACCACTCGGGCCCGGAAACCGGCCGCCCGCAGGAGAGCTGCGGCCAGCACGGCGTAATCCTGGCACACTCCCCGGCGCAGACTCAGGATGTCGGATGCCCGCAAGATGGGCACTCCGACCTCGCCGCCCCCGCGGATTGCGGCCAGCCGTTCCGTGTCATACTGCACATTTCTCGCCACCCAGTCATGAATGGCCAGCACCGCCTCGCGACCTCGCCGACCGGCCGTCAGGGTTTGCGCCCATCCGTACACCTCGGGGTGGTCGGAGTCGATCTCATAGGAAGTGGGCACCAGATAGCGGGCCTCGCGGGACCAGTTGACCGCCCGGAACCAGTGGGTCAGCGTCCACTTCCAGGACACGTGGGCGCCGAACTCCCGGTAGTCGCTGACGACCGACAGGAGGACTATATAATCGCCCGGATCCTCGAACCACAGGTCGAATTCGAAGCGATTCTCGGTCAAAGACACCAGGCGCGAGAGCAGTGGCTCCTGCCCCTCCATGAGCGAGGCCAGCGCCTGCCGGTCGGGCACGGCTCCGCCGGCGAAGGCCGGCGGGACTTGATACAGACATGCCTGCACTTTCACGTAAGACGGGTCGAGCACCCGCCCGGCCACGCGCAGCCGCAAATCGGCGCCGATCAGGCCGGCACCGGGCTCGACCAGGCGTATGAGATGGCGGGCGTTGGCGACCTCGCCGAAAGGGGCATCGGATAGCACGACGCCGCCCGCCGGGAGGTGATGGGGGTTGGTGCTGACGTGAATGGCCGGCCCCCGGGGATCCCAGGCCACGAAACTGCCCATGGATTCGGCCACGAAACGGAGAGGAGCCATGACCCGCTCGCCGACCATTCGCGGTGAAGCCGGCAGGCGGACCGGCCGCCCATCCACCAGCGCCTCTTGGGCTCCAACCCTCAACTGGATTCGCCGGGAACGATGGGCCACGGCGACTTCCTGCCGCTCGGGGACCCAATCCACCCGCGCTCCCAGCGCTTCGGCGACCGCCCGCACCGGCACGAGAGTATGCCCGTCAATCATGGCGGGCGGGATCGCCGGGCGCAGTTCTCTGCCTTCGATCCACAGGGTGGGCGGGGAGGTCCCCGCTGCCGTCGACCCGGTGGCGCCCACCAGGGCCAATCCGACGGCCATCGCGATCAGCAGTCGGCGCGGCGCCCGCACGCGGCATACCCCCCATGACGCGCCTGAACACTTCCAGGAAACTTGTACGTTCGCGGGGCGGTTTCCTGCATGGGGCGGCCGCCGCGCCGTCCATCGCGTTACCCGGGGCAGATTGTTCAAGGAACAAGGAGGACCCTTGCATCGTCCGCTGAAAGGATGGGATAGAGTATCTGGAGGAGGTACTGAGGCAAGATGCGCTGCTACTGGAAGTCCCGGCCCAAGTTGACCTCGATCGTCCTGATCCTGGTAATAGGCCTCCTTGCCGGCCTGTATTACCTCTGGTGGTTTCGACCGGCGCAGCCCGATGTGCCGCCGGACGCGGATCCGCATGAGACTTTCATCGAGGCGCTGGCCGTCTATCGCGAGGTGATCGGGGCCAACGATCCGGATCGGGTACGCGACATTCCCGACTACCCCATACTCCATCCGGTGGCCGGCGAAGCCTTGCGGATGCGGGATAATGCCGCTCACTTCTTCGCTGAGACCAGGGGGCGCGCCATTACCGGCGTGTCTTCAAGGGGCAACGTGTATGCCGCCCTGCAGTCGCCGGGGAATGGCGATACCGTAGACAACCCCATCGTGCTCGACATCTGGCACAACAGCAACCATTACACCCGCGCGATGATCAGGATCGTGGATGCCCGCGGCGACACTCTGGCGGAGACCTGGTTGCCCGAAGTTGCCCACTGGAACATACTCCTCCATCGCCATGAGCATCGGATCGACTACCCGCTTCCTGCCACGCGCGAAGGATACGTTCACGTATATGCCCATGGCATCATCGAGGGCGAGGGCACCGAACTGCTGTTCCGGGTGCCGGTGGTATTCGCCGAGCACCGCTGACCGGTCAGCGGCCGGAGGCTTGACGAGCCTGCCGCTTGCGCCCCTTGCCCGGGGCCTGCTTCTTGGCCCCGGCTTTATGTGCCGGCGGCGACGGTTCCGGCGCCGGAGGCGGCGGCGGATCGATATGGCCGGGCAAGAGCAGCGAGAACCGCCGGAAACGATGACGTATGACGCCTTCTCGGGCCGGCTCGACGCGAGTCGCTCCCGAGCGCACGCGGGCTACCGCCGCCGCAGCTTCCGCCAGGAAGTCGGGGCCGAGCGGGGTGAGGTGGTGCCCGGGACACACCCGCGCGACCTGACCCGCATCCCGCGCCAATCGCTCGAGGCTGGCCAGCAATTGCTCCGGGTCG
This sequence comes from Bacillota bacterium, assembly GCA_035477115.1. GTDB lineage: Bacteria > Bacillota > Sulfobacillia > UBA995 > UBA995 > UBA995. The sequence goes on from DATIKW010000022.1 coordinate 54,977, forward strand.
GACCCATCGCCCCACGCCGAGATGGTGGTGGGGGCCAGGGTGTCGCCGGTGAACAGCGTGCCGCTGTTCTCATCCTGAAGGCAGAGGCCCCCGGCTGCGTGTCCCGGGGTATGAAGGACGCGGAGACGCCTGCCTCCGAGTTCCACGAGGTCGCCTTCATCGAGCAGGCGGGTGACCCGGGAAGGCAACACCGCGTACTTGAGGGGATCGAACCCGGCGGGCAAGGGCCCCCAGATCTTGTGCGGCAGGAGGGCGTCCGCCACTTCTTCCCTGGCCCAACCCCGCTCAATGCGGGGCGCCTCCGCCGGGTGGGCGGCAATCTCCCGGTAGTGGTGGTTGGCTCCACAATGGTGGTAGTCGGCGTGAGTGTTGATTACCATGATGGGCAGCCGGGTGAGCCGGTTCACCGCGGCCGCCAGGTCGCCGATGCCCATGCCCGTATCGATGAGCGCGGCCCGATCGCGGCCGAGCACCAGGTAGGAGATGACTTCTTCAAAGTGGCCGGGTTCGGATAGGCTCCATAGGCCCGGGGCGATTTCCTTCAACTCGAACCATGACCGCGTAGCCATCCGCTGCCCCTCCCCTCCAGTATTCCCATTCGCCGCTCGACATGACGGAACCTGCCTGGAAGGATGCTGGAAGGTAAATTACACCAGGAAGCGGGATCTGCTTCGAGGTAGATAGATGTTCAGCCGTTGGCCTCCAGGAACTCGCGGATGGCGGACTGGAACCGGGCGAAGGGGAGCCCCAGCGCCGTCTCGTAGCCCAACCGCCCACGGTGGGGCGGGTTCAGGTAGTCGTGTCGGGGCAGGGGCCGATATGGTTCACCCAGCGACCAGCGGCGGCGATCGAGGCAAAACGCCATCGGCAGCCGGAGGTATCGGTATTGAGTACGGTGACACCGCCAAAGGTCGGCCCACACCTGCCGGTCATCGGGCCGGGGCGGTGTGCGGATGGCGGGAAGAGAGTCGGCGAAGAAGCCGCCGATGAGTTGCCGCCTCCCCCGCGGGCCGCTGTTGATCGGGAACTCGTAGATGGGAGCGACGAGGCGAATGCGGGCCGCTGCCTGGCTGACGGCGAAGTTGGCCACGTCGTGATCGGGGTGCCCGCCCTCGTATGCCGGGACGTATAATTCGGCAACGACCCGACCCTGGAGGTAGCTGGCGACGCCGATCACTAGTTCCTCGAGATAGCCGAGGGTCCGCAGGTCGGGATAGTCCCAGAAGGTGAGCGCGCGTTCGGGCACGCCCAGCCGCGCCATTGCCCACCGCGACTCCTGCCGTCGGACCTCGGGGGAAGGAGCGAGGAGCCCGGAGGTAAGCCACAGTGCCTCCACCCCCCGCCCGGATGCGATGAGGCGGCGGATGCGGGCGTTGATGAAGATCTCATCGTCGTTGTGAGCGAAGATGAACACGGCATTGCCCCCGGGGACGGGGGAGCCATCGCTGACGCATGCCAAATCCCCTGAACCTCCCCACGGGACGGCCAGCCGTTCCCGGGAGACCAAGGTGACCAGCCCCGATAACTCTTATGCGGTGACCGTGCGGCGGGTTCCGGGTATCCGCCGAAACGTTTCGACACATGGATCTCCTGCTCCTGCGCGCTCCATCGGTACGCTGCTCCCTGTTCGTAGCACGGGGATGCGAGGGAGTTGATCTCGGTCAATGCATGGGGCCAGCCCGCGCGCTAGGATGATGGCGAGAGGAGGCTGGAGGATGACCAAGCGACTGATGGTGAAGATCGATGAGTCCCTGTGTAACGGGTGCGGGCTGTGCGTCCCATCCTGCGCCGAGGGCGCGCTCCAGATCGTGGACGGCGTGGCCCGGCTGGTGAAGGACAGCTACTGCGACGGTCTGGGCGCCTGCCTGGGCGAGTGCCCGCAGGGGGCCATCACCCTGGAAGAGCGGGAGGCGGACCCCTTCGACCCCCACGCTGTCGAACAACATCTGACGGCAGCGGCGGACCGCCTGGAGCAGTGGCCGGTCCAGCTCCGCCTGGTGGGCCCGCGGGCGCCGTTCTTGAAGGGGCAGGACATCGTGGTGGCCGCCGACTGCGTCCCCTTCGCCGCCGTCCGCTTCCATCAGGACTTGCGGCGCGGCCGGCCGCTACTGGTGAGCTGCCCCAAGCTGGATGACCCGGGAGAGCTGGTCGGCCGGCTGGTCGACGTGGTACGCGAGGCCAGTCCCCGTTCACTCACGGTGGCGCATATGGAAGTACCTTGCTGTTTCGGCCTGGTGCGGCTCGTCCAGGAGGCGGTGGCGCGGTCGGGCAAGCCGGTCCCCGTGCGGACGGTTGCGGTGGGCACGGGCGGCGAGATCGGCCCGGAAGTCGATGAGCGCCAGGCGGTCATGCCCGCCGGCCGCTGTGGAGCATAGGGATGCTCTTGGCCGTGCGGGGCGGGGTCAATCCAGGAGCTGGGACCCCTGCACTTTGGCCCAGGTGTCGCGCAAGCTGACGATGCGATTGAAGACGAGGCGGCCTTCCCGGCAGTCCACCGGATCGGCGTGGAAGTATGCCTGGCGAAGGAACTGGTAGCGACTGCCGGGGGCTGCCTGGGCCAGGGACGGTTCCACCCGGCAGGCCGTGAGCACTTCCAGCGAATGAGGATTCAGACTGGCCGTGAAGTCCTTTCCTTCCGGGACTGCCTCCGGGCTGGCAGCGAGGAAGAGGTTGTCGTACAGGCGGACGGTAGCGGATACGGCATGCCGGGCGGATACCCAGTGAATCGTCGCCTTGACCTTGCGCCCGGCGCTCGGCTCTCCGCTCCGGCTCGCCGGGTCGAACGTGCAGTGGAGTTCCCGGATTGCGCCGGTAACCTCATCTTTTACCACCGCCTCGCACCGCATGATGTAGGCGCCCTTCAAGCGGACTTCCCGTCCGGGCGCCAGCCGGTGGAACTTGCCGGGCGGTTCTTCCCGGAAATCGTCCTGCTCGATATGAAGCTCCCGGCAAAAAGGCACCCGGCGAGTGCCTGCCGCGGGGTCTTCGGGGTTGTTCTCGACCTCCATCCACTCGACCTGGTCTTGAGGGTAGTTGATGACGGTGACTTTCAGCGGCCGCAGTACCGCCATCGCCCGGGGCGTACGGCGGTTCAGGTCCTCCCGCGCACAGTGCTCCAGGAAGGCCAGGTCCACGACGCTGTCACTCCTGGCCACCCCGATCTGCTCGCAGAAGGAACGAATGGCTTCCGGCGGGTACCCGCGGCGGCGCAGCCCCGCAATGGTGGGCAGGCGGGGGTCGTCCCACCCGTTCACGTGTCCGCCCTCGACCAGGCGGCGCAGCTTGCGCTTGCTCATCACCGTGTGACTCGTGTTCAGCCGGGCGAACTCGATCTGCCGGGGCCGGCCATGGACGCCCGATATAGCCCGGCACTCGACACTATCCAGCACCCAGTCGTACAGCGGCCGGTGGTCGGCATACTCCAGCGTGCACACGGAGTGGGTGATGCCCTCCAGCGCGTCGCACAGGGGGTGGGCGTAGTCGTACATGGGGTAGATGCACCAGCGATTCCCGGTGCGGTGGTGCGGGGCGTAAAGGATGCGGTAGAGCACCGGGTCGCGCAAGTTGATGTTGGCCGAGGCCATATCGATCTTGGCCCGCAGCGTACGGGAGCCTTCCGGGAACTCTCCCGCTCGCATACGCTCCAGCAACTCGAGGTTTTCCTTGACCGGACGGTTCCGGTAAGGACTATCCCGGCCCGGCTGGGTGAGAGTACCGCGATGACCCCGCATTTCCTCCTGACTCAGGTCACAGACATAGGCCTTGCCCCTCTCGATCAGTTGCACCGCGAAAGCGTACATGGGCTCGAAGTAGTCCGAGGCGAAGAAGAGCCGGTCGCCCCAGTCCGCTCCCAGCCACTTCACGTCGTCGATGATCGACGCCACGAACTCCTCTTCCTCCGCCGCAGGATTCGTGTCGTCGAAGCGCAGGTTGAACAGGCCACCATTCCTCACCGCGAGCCCGTAGTTGAGGATCACGGCCTTGGCGTGGCCGATGTGTAGATATCCGTTGGGCTCCGGCGGGAAACGGGTATGCACCCGACCGCCGTTGAGCCCACTGGCGAGGTCCTGGTCGATGAGATCCTGGATGAAATTGGCCGGCGGGCGATGAACCTCGTCTGCCATGGCGCAGGCTCCCCCTGATACGAAAATGTGGGCGCGGTCGCGGCCACTGTGACGGTCGCATCGTGGCCATCCTCGCGCCAACGACCATAGCCACGGACGTACCACCGCAATTCTGCAGACCGGGCGGTCCATCCTGCTCCCGGTCATGACCGCCTGGCAACTCCCGGCACCGCCGCTCCGAGAGCGTGAGGGCGTAATGGCAGCTACACATCGGGATCGGTGCTTGACACTCCCGGGATGCCCGACCTACAATGAGGTCGCGGTGCGATGGAGGAGATGGATCGTGACGGTACTGGCTCGCCGCCGCGTCCGGCTGGCGGCTTCCGGACTGGTCTTGGCCGTCCTGCTCGGCGGGGGAGCGGTGGCCGGAGTGGTGCGGCAACGAAGGGGAAATGAAGCAACGCTGGTGACCGTCGAGGGCGTCGGTCGTTCGAGCGTCGAAGCAGTGGTGAGCGCTATGGGTACCCTTCGCCCGGGCAAGGAAGCCAGGGTTCGCGCACCGATGAGCGGGACGATCGAGCAGATTCTGGCCAGCAGCGGTCAGAAGGTCCTCGCTGGCGACGTGCTGGTCCGCTACCAGCGGGACGCCCTCGAGGCCAGCCTGCGGGAGGCGGGGCTACGGGTGAGCGAGGCGCGCTCGCGGCTGGCGGGGCTCGAGCTTCAACTCCGGCTGGAAGATGCCATCTTCGCGCGGGAGCGGGAACAGTCCCAGGCAAGACTGCGCCAGGTCGGGATTGCCTACCAGGACGTGCAGGGATTGTCCCCCAACGACTCGCGACGAGTACAAGCCGCGGAGAATCTGACCCAGGCCGAGGCCGAGTATGAGCTGCTCAAACTCCGGCAGGAGGGACGGCGCGTCTTGCCGGAAGCTCTGGCCGCGGCCCGGGCTGCGCTGGTCGCGGCCGAGCGGGCGGAAGCGGCGGCTCAGGTGCAATTGGCGCGGGCAACGGTCGTCTCACCCATTGACGGCACCGTGTTGACCGTGGCGGTGGAGGCGGGGGCACCGGCTGCGAGCGGGGTCTTGCTGGCGACGGTGGCCGACCTCAGCCGACTCCGGGCGGAAGTGCGAGTGGACGAGCTGGATGTGGGGCGGGTGCACGTGGGGCAGTACGCCGCGGTCTATCCCGGCGCCTTCCTCGATGAGGGATTCCCGGGGACCGCGGAATCGGTCGCCCCGGTGGCGGAGCTTGAAGGGCGCGCAGCGCGCTTCCTGGTGACCATCCTCCTCGACAACCGGGAAGGGCGGCTGCGGCCGGGGATGACGGTCGACGCCCATCTGGTCGTGGAACGGGCGGATGACGTGCTCAGCGTCCCCCTGCAGGCAGTGCTGGGGGAGGGAGAGCAGCAAGCGGTGCTGGTCGTTGCCGGAGGGGCTATCGAGCGCCGGCCCGTGCTGGGCGGAGTCCGCGGCAGCACCCGGGTGGAGATCCGTTCCGGCTTGGCCGAGGGCGAGTCGGTGGTGGTGGGACCGCTGCACCTGCTGGACCGGCTTGCCCCCGGAGACCGGGTTCGGGTGGCGGAGGGCCGGTGAGCGCCCCGGCCCCCCTGTTGAGGTTGCGAGATGTGGGGAAGACCTATCCGGGCACTGTCCCCGTGGCCGCGCTCGCCGACATCCAACTCGAGGTGAGCCCGGGCGAGTTCGCGGCCGTGATGGGCCCGTCGGGGTCGGGGAAGTCCACCCTGTTGCACATCCTCGGCTGTCTCGACCGGCCAAGCCGGGGCGAGTATCACCTCGGCGGGCGGGCAGTCGGCTCCTTGGCCGACGCGGACCTGGCCGCCGTCCGCAACCGCCACATCGGGTTCGTCTTCCAGAGCTTTCACCTCTTGCCGCGGCTCACGGCGCTGGAAAACGTCGGCCAGCCCCTGATCTATGCCGGGGTAGGTCCGGCGGAGCGACGGCGGCGAGCGCTGGCGGTGCTGGAACAGGTGGGACTGGCGGCCCGGGTTCACCACCGGCCGCCGCAGCTCTCGGGTGGAGAACGGCAGCGGGTGGCCATCGCCCGCGCGATCATCAATCGGCCGGCCATCATCCTCGCCGACGAACCCACGGGCAACCTCGACAGCCGTTCGGGCGCCGAGGTGATGGACATGCTGTTCCGCCTGCACCGCGCAGGCACCACCGTGATCCTGGTCACGCACAATGCCGACCTTGCGCGGCTGGCCGGCCGCTTGATCCGGATGCATGACGGCCGGGTGGTCGAGGACACAGGGGGTGCTCGGCGATGAGGTTGGTGGAGGCGGGCCGCCTGGCCCTGGGAAGCCTTCGGGGTAACGCCCTCCGGTCCGGCCTCACCATGCTCGGCATCATCATCGGCACGGCGGCGGTCATAGCGGTTGTGGCCATCGGTCAGGGGGGGCAGGCGGCCGTCCTCGGGGAGATCCAGGGATTGGGTTCCGATCTCCTCTGGGTCTATCCCCGCCCACCCGATGAGGCCAATCCCTTCGCTCGCGCCCAGCGGCTGCACATCGATGACCTGGAAGCGATCGAGCGGCAAGCTCCTTCGGTCTTCGGGCTCACGCCCCAGATCGGCGTCAGTCTGCCCGTGCAGCGAGGGAGACTGGCCCGTTCCTCATCCGTCCACGGGGTGAGTCACGCCTTCCCCGGGGTGCGCAACATCCAGGTGGCGTACGGCCGGTGGTTCGGCCAGCACGAGGTAGCGGCCAACGCCCGGGTGGCCGTGCTCAGCCCCGTATTGGCGTCGGACCTGTTTCCCGCCCAGGACCCGATGGGCGAATCGGTCAGGATAGATGGCGTGACCTACCTGGTTGTCGGCGTGGTAGAACCGTTTCGCCGGGGCATGTTCGGCGATGAATTCGGCGAGGCCAGCCTGTTTGTGCCCTACACTACGCTGCAGCGGCAGCGTGGCCGCACCGACATCGCCATGGTCTGGGTTAGGGCGGTCAGCGGCGATGCCGTGCCGGCGGCGGCGGCCGAGGTCCGACGCGTGCTCGCCGCCCGCCACGGTCCCGACCGCTTCGAGGTCGAAACTCTCGAACAGGTCCTCGAGGTGGTGCGTAACGTCACCGGGGTGCTCACCACCGTGATTGGCGGCATAGCGGCCGTCGCCCTCCTGGTGGGCGGGATCGGCATCATGAACGTGATGCTGGTGTCGGTGGTGGAACGCACCCGGGAAGTGGGATTGCGCAAGGCTATCGGCGCCCGCCGGACGGATATACTGCTGCAGTTCCTGGTGGAAGCAGTGCTCATGGCCATCACCGGCGGCCTGCTCGGCATAGCGGTCGGCGCCGGCCTGGTGGCTTTCGTGGGCCGGCTGGCCAACCTGCCCGCGCTCATCTCCCCCGGCTCGGTGACCCTGGCCATCGGCTTCTCAGCGCTGGTGGGCATCGTCTTCGGCGTGTATCCCGCGGCGCGCGCGGCCTCGCTCGACCCCATCGACGCGTTGCGCCATGAGTAGCGGGCCCGGGGCCGCCGGGAGACTGCCCGATCCGTCAAGTACCCAGGTCGCGTTGGACGAAGCGGGCGAGTCCGGGTGCCGCCACCAGTAGACCAAGACTCAGCAAGATCAGTAAGGGCGCCGCCCGCAGGCCGTGTTCCAGCGGCCCATAGCCCACCCCGTGGTAGAAGGGGGAAAGGTCCTCGAGACCTCTCAGCCGCTCGGCCAGCGGCACCAGCGCATTCCACAGGTAGCTGATGCCCGCCAGGCCCGTGCTCAGACCTACCGCCAGGCCCGGCCTCCCGAAGGCAGCCCCGGCGGCCAAGGCGACCGCGCCGAACAGGAGGGCCAGCGTCCACACGCTGAGGCAGGCGGCGGCCAGCTTCCCAGGGTGAAGATCCATGCCCACCTGCACGGCGCCAATCCATGTGCCCAGGAACAGGGAGGCCGTGCTGGCAATGAGCGCGAACTTGAGCGCGCCCAGCTTGGCCAGGAAGAAATCGGCGCGGGCTATGGGCTGGGCCATGACCTGCTCGAGGGTGCGCCGTTCCTCCTCGCCGGCCACCGCATGGGCGCCCAGGTAGACTGCCTGGAGGATGAGGACCCAGGGTACGAGGAACGCGAACAGGTTGGCGAAGAGATAGCCGGCAGGGGTGCCCAGATCAATCCCCCCAGCTATACCAAATAGCCCCATCAACTCGGGCGGGAGGTTCCGCAGCAGTCGCTCGAAATCGGCCATGCCCGCCTTCACTGCGGGGAAGAAGAGCACCGTCACATACGCCGTCGCGGCGAGGCCCACGGCGTATCCCAGGATGCCGTTCCGGGCGAAGCGCAGCGTCTGGAAGAAGACCGCCAGCATCGAGTTCACGGCTGTGCACCCCCGTATAGGGCCATGAAGACTTCCTCCAGCTCAGGCTCTTCCACTACCAGGTCTTCCAGGCGATACTGAGCCAGCCTCCGGATCAACTGGTCCGGCGAGCCCTGCAGCATGGCGGTCAGGACATTTCCGTCCAGCTGTATGCCGCTGATCCCGGCGAGGTCGGCGAAGCCGGCGGGAGGAGGATTGGCGAAACGGGCCCGTACTCGGCGAAGGGCTCGTCCGCGCAGGTCGGCGATGGTCTCGACCGCTGCCAGTTTCCCCTCGCGGACGATGGCGACCCGGTCGCACAGGGCCTCCACTTCTTGCATGATGTGCGAGGAGAGGAACACGGTGGCCCCGTTCGCCGCCGTCTCCCGGATCAGTTGCCGGAACTCCTGTTGTAACAGGGGATCGAGTCCCGAGGTGGGCTCATCGAGGATCAGGAGTTCGGGCCGGTGCATGAATGCCTGCACCAGCGACAGCTTCTGCTTGTTCCCTCGGGACAGGGTGCGGATGGGTCGGGATAGGTCCAATGCGAACCGGTCGGCGAGGGCGCGGACCCGGCTCCAGTCCACGCCGCCGCGCAAGGCCGCCAGGTAACGGAGCTGGTCGCCGCCCCTCAGATTCCCGTAATGCTCGACGTCCCCGGCCAGATAACCCACGCGGCGACGGACGGCCAGGCTGTCCCGCGAAGGGACCATGCCCAGCACCAGTGCCGTGCCGCGGGTCGGGCGCAGCAGGTCCAAGAAGATGCGGATGGTCGTGGTCTTGCCTGCGCCGTTTGGTCCCAGGAAGCCGAATACCTCACCGGCCTGCACTTCCAGATTCAGATCGAGGACGCCCCGCGTCCGTCCGTAATACTTGGTGAGACCTTCGGTACGGATCACCGCCATCGCCGTCACCCCTATCCATTCAACTGACTTCGATGGGGCATCAGGCGCTCCCTGCCAGGAACCCGATCGCCCTGCTGCTGAGACAGGAACTCACGGCCAACGCTGCGGGCATTGTAGGGGCGGGTTCCGAACCCGACCCTACCAGCAAATGGACCGCCGCGACCTGTCCCACCACAAGAAGGGGCGCAACCGCCCTGCCCGGCCGTTTTAATGTTTCGGGGCGCTCCAAGAGGCAGGGTGTGCGCGAGCAGACGGAAATGGTTGTCCCGGCGGCGGCGGAGTGGTACGATCGAGGCGACGATAGCCGGCGGGAGGTCGGGGCATGCAACTCGATGCCAAGTTAACAAGCTTCTTCGCTGCTCGGCCGGAGGTCATCGCCGCCTACTTGTTCGGCTCGCGCGCCCAGGGCGTAGCCCGCCGGGACAGCGATACCGACGTGGCCGTACTGCCCGACGAGACGGTGGTCGACGGTCTCGAATACCGGCTTGGCCTGGCCGAGGAACTCGAACGCCTGCTTGGCGCGCCCGTTGACGTTGTGGTCCTGCCTGACGCGCCCCTCCTCCTGCAGTTTCAAGTGTTCAAGCATGGCCGCATCGTTTTCGAGCGGGATGCCGACCGCCGTGCCCTGTACCAAGCCCGCGCTATGGCCATGTACTATGATCACTGCCGCTATCTGGATTTTCACGGCGCGGCCCTGCGTAAGGCCATCCGGGAAAGGGGACTCGGCCGTGGATGAGCGGGTGATCGAAGCCCGATTGCGCAAGCTCAATGCCTATGTGACGGGGCTGCGGAGATTCCAGCGAGTCACCCGGCAGGAGTATCTGAACGACGAGGACCTGCAGGCGATCGTGGAGCGCCGCTTGCAGCTTGCCATCCAGGTATGCCTGGACCTTGCCAACTACATCATCGCCCATGGCCGCCGGGAAGTCCCCGACCGTGAAGAGAACGTGTTCCTGACGCTTGCGCGTCATGGCGTCATCGATCAAACACTGGGCGAACGCGTAAAGGCCATGACCCGGTTCAGGAACATACTCGTTCACGATTACCTGGACATCGATCAGGCGAAGGTCTATGAGAAGCTAGCCGGCGGGTTCCCCGACTTCGACGAGTTTGCCCGGGCCATCGTGGTCTGGCTGAACCGGGAGTCCGGCGGATGCGACCACTGAACGGTCAGGGCTGCCGGGCTTCGGCCCGCCTCGCGAACGGCACGTATAGCGCCAGCGATAGGACTACGAGGGTCAGGGCGTACAGCACATCGTTGAAGGAGAACATGGCAGCTTGTCTCAGCATTTGCCCGTAGATGACGGGATAGGCGAGCCCCGGCTCCATAGCGTGCAGGATGTGCTGCACCGCCGGGTTGCCATGGCGGACCGCCTCGGCCAGTCGTATCGAGTTGACCTCGATCCGGTGCATCAGCAGCGAGGTGACGATGGCCAGCGATGCGCTACCGCTTATCACCGAAAGGTAGCTGTTGAGGACCGACGCATTGGCCATCTGCTCGGGCTTGATAGTGGCGAAGAGGCAGACCGATACGGGGACGGCCAGGAAGGACAGCCCCAGGCCGATGATGGCCGCGGGCTCGAGTATCGCGCTCATGTCCGCTTGCAGGGTGAGCCTCGAAGCCAGATGCATCCCATAAGCGCATAGCGGGACGCCTACCAGGACAGGCCATCGGGGATGCACCCGGTCGGTCAACACGCCGACCGCCACCGAGGAAAGCAGCATGGAGCCCGCAACGGTAGCATCTGGTAGATGCCCACTTCCCGCGAACCGAAGCCCATCAGCATCTGAAGGAAGATAACCTTGGTCGCCAGCCCGCCGTAGAGGGCGCCAAACAGCAGCATGTTCGCGCCATTGCCGGTGACGAAGGCCCGATCGGCCAGCAGCCCGAGGTCGAGCACGGTGCGGTGGTTGCCGGCAAGCGTCAAGACCAGGAACAGGGATAGCGTGAGCGCGGCGACTACAAGGAGGCCGGCGATGAACGGTGACGCCAGCCAGTCATAGTGTTATCCTCGATCGAGGAACAACTGGAGGCTGCCCGTGCCGGCGGCCAACAAGACCATTCCCGCCCAGTGCATCCCCCGGTCCTCAGCCGGAGGTCTCGAGGCCGGAATCAACAGCGTCGTGGAAACCAGCGACAGGAGGCCGAGCGGGACGTTCATGTAGAACACCCAGCGCCAACCCATCTGCTCCACCACCCACGACGCCAGGAACGGCCCCAGCGCCGGGGAGACGCCTATGGCCAGCATGAGTCCGGCCATGGCTTTGCCGCGTTCGCCGGGAGGGAAGGCATTCAACAGCAGCCCGGTGGTTATGGGTATGATCGGTCCATCGCCCACCCCTTGCAAGGCTCGGAAGATGACCAGGCTTTCGAAATCCCCGGCGCTGCCGCTGAGGAAGGCGCAGACGGTGAAGATGGTGATGCCCAGGAGCATGACCCGTCTGGCGCCCAGAACCCTGCCCATCCATCCCGCCAGCGGGATCATCATGGCATTGGTCGCCAGATACATGGTGGACAGCCACACCGACCGGTAGATGCTCACTCCCAGGTCGCTGGTTACGGCCTCGAGGGCCACGAACACGCTGGTGCCCGCCATCTCCACCATCATGGCGGGGACGGCGATCCCGATCAGGATCAGCCAGCGGTCGGTCCGTTCAGCTTTCCTCCCGTCAGGGGCCAGACCCATTGCCGTCACGTCGCACTCTCACCCTGGCCAGCATCCCTATCCTCAACCCGGCGGTCGGCGTCGGCTCGTCGATGAACTCGATCCTGACCGGTATCCGCTGCGGGACCGGAACCCAGTTGCCGGCGGCGGCGTCGGGAGGGAACAGCGCGAAGGAGGCTCCGCTGGCCGGCATGATAACCTCCACCCTCCCCTGGAACTGCTCGCCGGGGAGAGCATCGACGCGCACCTCGACCGCTTGACCGATCGTCAACCCGCCTATCTGTTCCTCGGTGAAATTCGCCACCACCCACAAGTCATCCAGGTTGACGACCGAGAGCAGGGGTTGTCCGGGCAACACGTACTCCCCCGGCTTCACCCTCATCTCCGCGACATAGCCGCTCGCAGGCGCCGCGATCCGCGATTGCCGGAAGATCAGGCGGGCTTCTTCGAGGACTAGCTCCAGTTCGGCCAGGTGCGCCCGAGCCATCTCCAGTTCCGGGAGGCGCCCGGGCTGCGCTTCCCGGGCCGTCACGGCCAACCGGTGGGCGGCGATGGCCGCCTCCGACCGGCGTACCGCAAGCTGCTGCAGTTCCGAATCGAGTTCGAGCAGCAGGTCGCCTTCGGCCACGCGGTCGCCGTCCTGGACATGGGCCGCCCGCAGCACCCCCGGCATCGTCGACGACACCGTGTAGATCGGCCCTTGCACGAAGGCGTTATCCGTGCTGACCCATTGCCTCGTGTAGTCGAGGTACAGATGCACGCCCATGCCCGCTGCGGCCAGCGCGATGGCCGCGCTGAAGCCGAGGAGCAGCCCGGCAGCGCTCCTCGGGGCCCTTCGCTTGCCTCGCCTCCCCGCAATCACTTGCACCTCCCGGGGAGCGGGTTCGCTCTCTCCTGAAGGTGTGCCATCAGACCTCATGTCCCCGCCCTCCTCCAGACTCCTGGGTGCCCCGGACGAATATCTCGATATACTCCCTGGCGACTCCCGCCGTTTCGGGACCGGACAGGCTGGACCCCGGCGACAGTTGGCCCGCCTCGTACAGGGCGAACCACATGCCCAGGAAGGCGCCGGCGCCCGCCCGGACGTCGAATTCCCGGACCGCCCCGGCCCGCTGCAGTTCACCGAAGTACCCGGCGAGCAGGCTGACCAGGTTATCCACCAGCGATTTATAGATCCGTTCCATCAACTCGCTGTGCCGCTGGCTCTCGCTGTACATGATCAAGATCAGATCTTCTCGGGCCCGCAATTCCTCCAGGAAGGCCCCGGCGATCAAGGCCAGGGCGTCCCGGTATGGCAGCTCGCGGGCCCTGGTCATGACCTCGCCGAATTCCGGAGACGGCAGATAGGCGCTCACCACTTCTTCGAACAGCTTCTCCTTGGAGGGGAAGTGCCGGAAGAGGGTGATCTCGGCTATATCAGCTCGGCGGGATATCTCCCGGGTGGTGGCCCCGACGTAGCCCCGCTCCGAAAACAGCTCCAACGCCGCCTGCAAGATACGAGTTCGCGCCGATTCCATGACAGCATCCTCCGGAAGGAAAATAAGTAAGCACGCAATCACTAACAGTCTATGGCGATGGGGGCCCGCCGTCAAGGGGGTGGCCGGGGAGGGGAGAGTCCCCGGCTGGCGCTGCCACGAAAACAGCCTTCCGATCGGGGGCACGGCCGTGGTAGGGGCGGGTTCGGAACCCGCCCCTACCGTCAGGGCGATGGGTCGTTTCCGCGCCCGACGGTACTCCGAGGGGCATGAGGGTCTCCCTTGAGCGCAGGCCGGACCATTGACGCGGGCTTGCCGGGATATACAATGTTGCTGGCAAATACAGCCCCTGGGCCGAGGGGCGGCAGGGCCGTGGCCCCTCGGCGGAGGCGGCGAGGCGGGTGCGATAGCGCATGCGAGACCGGGAACTGGCGAGGACATTTGGCACGCTGCTGGCACGCGTCCGAGTCGAGCGGCCCCTGATCCATCACCTCACCAACCCGGTGGTGATGAACGACACCGCCAATCTCACCCTTCTGATAGGCGCCTTGCCGGTGATGGCCCGGGCGCGGGAGGAAGTCGCGGACATGGTCAACTCGGCGGGCGCTCTGGTATTGAACCTGGGCGTCGCTGACCCCGAGCTGATCGAGGCGATGCTGGTGGCGGGCAGGCGGGCCAATGAGCGGGGCATCCCCGTGGTCCTCGACCCGGTGGGCGCGGGAGCGACGCCCTATCGCACGGCCATCGGTCTTCGCCTGCTCCGCGAGCTGAAGGTGGCCCTCGTACGCGGCAACGCGGGAGAGATCGGCATGCTTTCGGGTGCGGGCGGGGCGGTGAAGGGCGTGGAGAGCATCGCCGGGCCGCCGGACCCGGCCGCCGCCGGCGATGCTGCCAGGCGCTGGGCGACCGTGGTGGCCATGACCGGCGAGCGCGACATCATAGCCGACGGGGAGCGCACGCTGGCCGTCGACAATGGGCACCCCTGGCTGACCAGGGTCGTGGGGACCGGCTGCATGGCGACGAGCGTCGCGGCGGCATTTGCGGCCGTGGAACCGGATGCTCTGATTGCCGCGGCCGCCGGCCTCGCCGGTTTCGGGCTAGCCGCGGAAGTGGCCGCCCGCGAGGCCACGGGGCCGGCCTCCTTCAAGGTAGCCTTGTTCGACGCCGTCTACGGGCTGACGCCCGAGCAACTGGAAGCGGGCGCCCGGGCGGCCTGGCTTACCTGATAGCGGTTGCCGCCGAGCGGTCCCGGGGGCGCATCGCCATGCCGGCCAACGAACCGGCCAAGCACCTCACTCGCAGGCGGGCTGCCCCCGCAGCGCCAGCCAGACGATGGCTGCCATGGTCAACTCCAGCAGGCCGGCGACGGCGAAAGGCAGCCAGCGGGCGAGGTCATACAGGACGCCCGCCGGTGCCGCCCCGATCATCATCCCCAGCATGATCAGCGTGCTGGTGAGACCCAGGAAGCGGCCGCGGCAGGCGGCCGGCACCGCCTCGGCGGTGAGGGCGCTGAGCGCCGGGCCGTTGAAGGTGATGACCAGCCCGACGAGAAAGAAGCCCAGGTAAGCGGCTTCCAGGCTGGGTGCCCATGGGAGCGCGGTGAAGGCGATCGACCCGAAGAGGAAGCTGGCCAACGTAACCGGGAAACGCCCGTGCCGATCGGCCAGTATGCCGCCGCTGAGGCTGGCGGCCATGGCGGCTATGGCCGAGAAGGTGCCCACCAGTCCCACCGACAGCCAGGTGGCCCCGAAGTTGTCCACGACCAGGAGGGAATTCACCGGTCGCAGCAGGCCCATCTCCACGCCGCAAAGGAACCAGAGGAGGGATGCGCCCGCCGCCACCCGGGCCGTCTTTCCCCGGTATATCGCCAGCAACGAGCCGGATCCCCCGCGGGGTTCGGCGCCGGCGGGTGCCGGCCCAGAGGGCGCGTCCGGGCGGAGGTTCTTCGCGAGCAGGGTCGAGGCAGCAGCGAAGGGCAGCCCCGCTAGCAAGGCCGCTTTCGGCCCGAAACGGTCGGCAAGGAACCCGCCTCCCGGCGGCGCAACGGTGCCGGCAGCCGCTCCCAAGGTGTCCCACAGCCCGAAAGCGGTGGCCCGATTGGCGGGCGTGGTCTGGCGCGCGACCAGCGCCGACAAGGCGGGGAAGGTCATGAGACCCAGCCCCCAGGCCAGCGCAACCAGCGCCAGGAAGGGCGGTGAGCGACTGATCAGGAGCAGGGCCAGGCCGATCAGGTTGAATGCCCGGCCGGCGACGATCACCTGCCGGGCGCCCACTCGATCGGCTAGAAAGCCCCCACCCAGAGAGGCGGCGGCCCCAACCGCCGTGGTCGCGGCGTAGAACAGCCCGACCCCCTCGACCGCCAGTCCTTCTTCTCGCAAGAAAGGGGCCAGGAGACCGTCATAGGCCGAGTGCGCGAGACCGGCGAGGACGGTGGTCCAGTA
Organism: Bacillota bacterium; assembly: GCA_035477115.1. Taxonomy (GTDB): domain Bacteria; phylum Bacillota; class Sulfobacillia; order UBA995; family UBA995; genus UBA995. The sequence goes on from DATIKW010000022.1 coordinate 70,830, forward strand.
GATCAGTCGCAGGTCAGGCGACAGGGAACGCCAGCGGGCAAGCATTCCTCCCAAAACCTTCTCCTCCCCGGAATGGAGTCCGCCGCGGAGTCCAGGTTACCCGCAGACCTGATCACTCCCCAGCGAACGGAAGCCGCTCGAATGAGTCAGGGCGTGGCCGGTCGCCAGCCCGGACCCTCCGGTTCGCCCATCAGCGCCTGGCACAGGACGTCCGCCATCACGTTGCCCCCGGTGATCACCACCGCCGCCGTCCGCCCGCGGACGGGGATCCTGCCGGCCAACAAGGCCGCCAGACCCGACGCGCCCGCCGGCTCTGCTACCACGCGCTCGCTCAGCAGCAAGTGGCGCATGGCGGCCAGGATCTCCCCATCGGTTACCGTCACCACCCGGGGTCGGCCGGCGAGGGCCTGGGACAGAGTCAGCCGGCCGGGGGTGAGCACGGCGATGCCGTCGGCCAAGGTGGAAGTACGGGGAATGGTCACCTGATGGCCGGCCGCCAGGGAGCGTACGAAGGAGTCCGCCCCGGCCGCCTGCACGCCCCATACGGCCAGGTCGGGACGGGCGGCCAGCGCTCCGGCCAGCAGACCTCCGCCGCCCACCGGGACCACGAGCAGATCGAGGTCGGGGAGCTGCTCCTCGATCTCGAGCACCACCGTGCCCTGGGCCGCCATGATCAGCGGGTGGTCGAAGCTGGGCAGGAACAATGCCCGGCGGGACCGGGCCAGATCCTCCGCGTGCGCCCGGGCCTCGTCGTACACGGTGCCGTGGACGATGACCTCGGCACCCAGGGCTAGGGCACGCTCCCGCTTGACCGCCGGGGCGGTTTCCGGCATGACCACCGTGGCCCGGGCGCCCAGTTCGACGGCGGCCAGGCACACCCCGAGGGCATGGTTGCCGCTGGAGGCGGTGACGATCTCGCCGCCCGTGCCTTCCAGCAGCGTGGCGGCCGCATACAGTGCTCCCCGGTACTTGAACGCCCCGGTACGCTGGTGGCACTCGAGCTTGAGGTAGACGCGGGCACCCAATTGCCGGCCGGCGGCCTCCGCCGTGACCAGGGGGGTCCGGGTCACCCGCGAACCGAGTGCCCGGCGGGCGACTTCCACCTCCGCCCGGCTGATGATGGGCGGCGACTCGCCATCGGCCGGCAAGCTACATTCCTCCTCCAGGCCATGAATCATTCTCCCTGGTACTACGCCTTCGATGGCGGCTCTCCTGCCGGGATCGGCGCCGTCGGCTTGAACGGTGTTGTGCTGGCCCGTACAATGAAGGGGAGATGTCGGCACCGCCGATGGCTGGGCGGCGGCTCAGATCAAAGAAGAGCGCAGGTATCCAGGAAGATGCTGTTTCCAAAGAGCGGAGTCCCGCTTTACCTGCAGTTGTATGAGCAGTTCAAGAGCAAGATAGTCAGCGGCGAATGGCGGACCGAAACCCCGGTGCCGCCGGAAAGCCTGCTGGTAAGACAGCTCGGCGTCAGCCGCGAGACGGTGCGCCGGGCCATCCTCCGACTGGTCAGCGAAGGCTATCTCTATCGGCGCCAAGGTCGGGGCACCTTCGTATGCCGGCAACGCCCGGAGGACGGGCTCGAGCAACTCGTCTCCTTCACGGCCGAGATCGTAGCCCGAGGTTACCGGCCGGGGGCCAAGGTGCTGGTGCTGGAAAACCGTTTGCCCGGCCCGCAAGTGGCCGCGGTCCTGGATACTCGGGAGCCGGTCATCTACTTCAAGCGCCTGCGCACGGCGGGAGACATCCCCGTGGCCATTGAGGAGTCGTACCTGAGACCGGACGTGTTCGGGGATCTGGATCCCGCGAAGCTGGGAGGGTCGTTCTATCAGTACTTGGTGTATGATAAGGGTCTGAAGCCCGGGCGCATCATCCAGGAGATAAGTTCGGCCGCCGCCGATTCACCCACGGCCGAGTTGCTGGAGCTTCAGCCCGGCCACCCCATCCTGCAGTTCACCCGCTTGGTCCACGACCCGTCCGGCGTGCCTTTCTTCTGGATGGTATTCGCATGCCGGGGCGACGTATACACCATCAAGACCAGGCTCGAGCCGTAGCGGCCATCCCGGTCACCGCCGGCAGGCGTCGGGCAGATCCAGGGCGAGCGTCCCGCCCGGGTTCAGGATGCCGTGCGGATCGAGATGGCGCTTGATGGCGCGCAGCAGCTCCAACTGGTTGGAGCCCAGCGCCTCCTCGAACCAGGGCGCCAGCAACTTGCCGATGCCGTGATGATGACTGAGCGCCGCGCCCGACCGGCGGAGGGCGTCGACGATGCCCGCGTGATACTCGAGGTATTCCGGGATCTCCATTCGGCCGATGAAGATGAAGTAGAGGTTGGCTCCTTGAGGGTAGAAGTGGGAAGCATGCGACATGCAAACGGTGCGCGGCCGCGACTTGCAGAAGCTACGGACGTCTTGCCATACGTCCAGGAATCGGTCCCAGGTTACCGCGCACTCCAGGGTATCGATGATGATCCCGTAGTCCATGAGGTCATCCCGGAGATAGGGGTCGAGGAAGCGGCCATGCTCCCACCGCCGGGCCGCGTACCCGGTCGCGTTCATGCCTCCGTGAGCCAGGGCCACGCGGTTCACCCCCCGGGCGACATGGCGGGCGAAGCCCCGCTCGCCATCGGCGGTGCCGAGGAGCAGGCAGCGGCGGCCGGGACGATAGCCGGCCAGCCGCATCGCCCTATCGAGCGGCGTCCCCTCGACGCCGTAAAGGCATAGCCCCACCTCGGTCTCTTCGGGGTCGGACAGGCGAAACACGGACGGCATGCCGAACTCGCCCTGGGCTATCTCGCGAGCGGCGGTGACGGCGTGAGCCCAGTCCCGGAATACGTAGCTGAAGTACCGGGTGTTCTCCGGGCGATAGCGGAAGATCTTCACCGTTGCCTCTACGAGGATGCCGTAAGCACCCTCGGAGCCGATCATGATCTGGTCGATATCGGGGCCCAGGGCCTCGGCCGGATACTCCCGGGTGTGAATCGTCCCCACCGGCGTCACGTACTCCTGGCTGACCACCAGTTGCTCGATCTTCCCATAGTAAGTGGAGTTCTGGCCCGCCCCGCGGGTGACGATCCAGCCGCCGACCGTCGAGGAGTGGAAGGACTGGGGCAGGTGGCCGCAGGTATACGGATGCGGGGCTCGGAAGAGTTCCGGGGCCCGACGCAACGCCGCCTCGAAGTCCGGTCCGAGCATGCCCGGCTGCACGGCGGCGGTCTGGTTGAGCGGGTTCACGCGCAGCAGGCGGTTCATGTGCTCGCGCAGGTCGAGAGAAACGCCTCCCCGGGGGCACTCCGTGCCCCGCATCACCGAGGAGCCGCCGCCGTAGACGGTGACGGGGATGTGGTGGTCGTGGCAGTAGGCGACGATCGCCTTCACGTCGTCCTTGTCCCGGGGACTGACCACGGCGTCCGGCAGATTCTCGAACACCCTCTGCCGCAAGCGCATCAGATCATAGGCCATCTTGCCGTAGCCGGCTCGCAGGCGGGAATAAGCATCGACCCGCAAGTTGGCGGGGGTCACAATTTTCGCCAGCTGTTCCCGATGCGCGGACGTCAACTTCGCCGGGAGGTCGAGGTCGACCAGTTGCTGCCCGAGGTCGCGGGGCGGGAGGAAGTCCTCATCGGTCAACTCGAGTCGGCGTTTCATGAGCCGGTAGAGCCGGCGACTGGGGTGCTTGAACCGGTCGGGGTAGCCCCAGCGGAAGAGCGATCGGTAGGATCCCGGCGGGGCGGGTTGGTCGTACCATTCCGGCAGGAATTCGCGTCGTCCCTTCATAGGAGCCAGCCCCTTCGCTCAGACCTTCTCCGGGTAGTTCAGGATATCTCTTATCTCGTGATAGAGGGGGCGCAGCGTATCGTACAAGCGCAGGTAGACGCGCTGGAATAGTTGCCGGTACACGGCCGCCCGAGCCGCTTCGGGCTGGAACTCGCTGGTGTGTCGCACCATAGCAGCAGTGGCCTCGGGAAAACCGGGGTGGATCTCGAGACCCACCGCACAGGCGATGGCGGCACCCAGACCGGCCGCCTCGGGCGTTTCACCCCGGTATACCGGCCGGTCGAACAAGTCGGCGGTGATCTGACAGATGTCGTCGCTTTGCGACCCGCCGCCCGCTACGAAGAGGCGGTCAACGCGTCTGCCCGCGCACTGTTCGATCTTGCCCAGGCCATCGAGTAGCGCATAGCCCAGCCCTTCGATGATCGCCCGGTACAGGTGCGCTCGGTTGTGGACACCGCCGAAACCGATGACGGCACCCTTGGCTTCCGGCGTCTTGAGACCGGTTCCCCAGAACGGCTGCAGCACCAGACCCATCGACCCGGGCGGGATCTGCCGGAGCAAGCGGTTGAGTACTTCCTCGGGCGCGACCCCTTCCTTCTCGGCCAAGACCGACTCCCGCAGGCCGAATTCCTGCCGGAACCAGTTGATCATCCAGTATCCCCGGAATACCTGAACCTCAAGGTTGAAGTAACCGGGCATGGGAGCCGGGTAGGCGGGCATGAAGCGAATGGGCTCCGCATAGCGGCGGGAGGTGGTCTGGACGGTGGCGGTGGTGCCGAAGCTGAGGCTGGCGGCGGTGGTGTCCAGGCAGCCGGTGCCCAGCGTCTCACAGCCTTTGTCCGACCCCGCCGCGATCACCGGCAGGCCCTCCGGCAACCCGCTGGCCTGCGCTGCCGACCGAGTCACCCGTCCGAGCGTCTGTCCCGACTCGACCAGTTCGGGCAGCTTGTCGCGTTCCACGGGGAAGATCGCCGACTTGAAGTCGCGCAGGGACGCCCAGCGGCGCCGCCGGTAGTCAAACGGGAGGTAGCCAATTTGCGAAGCGACGGAGTCCGTGAAGCTACCGGTGAGGCGGTGGTTCAGGAATCCGGAGATCAAGAGCAGTTTGTGAGTTGCCGCCCAGATCTCGGGCTGGTTCTGGCGAATCCAATTGGTCTTGGCGTCCTTCTGCGCAATGGCCACGGCTTCGCTCATACCCACCACGCGGTGAGCAAGCCGGGTGAGCGGATCGGGGAAGGTCCGGCGCTCCGCCTTGCGCTGGTCCAGCCAGAGGATGGCGGGGCGCAAGGGGCGCCCGTCCGCGTCCACGTTTACCAGCGAATTGCGTTGGGTGGTGACGGCCAGGCCGCCGATTTCGCCGAAAGCCGCCGGGTGGCGTTCCCGGAGTTCCCCGCAAGCGCGGCCCAGGCTGTCCCAGTAGACCTCGGGATCCTGCTCGGCTCGACCCGGCTCAGGGCTGAAGTACGGCTCGTAGGGCACCTTGGCCCTGGCCACCAGGCGTCCCTGGGCGTCGAAGATCATCGCCCGCAGACTCTGGGTGCCGCAGTCGATGGCCAGTAGTCTCACTTGTCAGTTCCTCCTCCGCCAGGCCGTCGGTCGCGATCACGGCAACGCCCGTTCCCAGGAGATCGGACAGCAAGACCTCGCCGGGGGCCAGGCGCTGTTCCACCCGCATGGACTTGATGGTCCGCAAGGCCGGCACGAACAGGCGCAGCGGGATTTCCCCCGCCGTTCGCACGGGCAGGCGCGGCCGGTCGGCAAACCCGGTACGCGCCGTCGTGGTCAGGGTGCGGTGCGGGTCCACCAGCTCGCGTTCCGCATATTCCCGCCCCCGCGGGCAACGATGACCTTGCACTTCCGGTCCCGACCCGCTTCCGACTACCGCCGTCAACCTGCAGCTAAGCGGGCACCGCCCGCACACCATTCTCGCGGGCATTCCCTGACACCTCCCGCAGCTCGAGGACGAGATGATCCGTTTGCCCCGAGTACTCGAGGGCGACTCGCTGCATCTCGGGCGGCCGCAGCGAGGAGTACTCCTCGACCGGCGCTGGCTTCCCCGACCAGGCCGCGGTCAGGGTGGACGCCTCGAGGGTTCGTCGGGCGCGGAACCACAGGACGATTCGACCCGGCAAGGCCGGGTGGATCCGCTGCGGTACGACTTGCCGCAACTCGCCGGCGGCCCGGACTTCCCGCGCCGGCGTTTCCCCCATCGTCGGCAGGCGGCCGGCAGCGTGGTCGGCGGCAGCGGCGCCCGCGATCTCCCCGCCCTCCGAGACGTGGTCCACCAGGTCGTGAACTTGCAGCGAGTTGCCACAACTGAAGAGGCCGGGCAAGGAAGTCTGCAGGGTCTGGTCGACGATCGGGCCGCCGGTCCGCGGGTCGAACTCCACGTCCAGACCCCGCAGGATCTCGTTCTCGGGGATGAGACCCACCGAGACGATGAGGGTGTCGCAGGGGACGAGTCGCGCGGTATCGGCCATGGGACGAAGCCGATCGTCCACCCGGCACACGGTAACGGCGCTCACTCGCCCCCGGCCGTGAACGCGGCTGACGGTAGCGCCGAGGTACAAGGGGATGTGGAAGTCATCCAGGCACTGGGCGAGGTTCCGGTCCAGGCCCGAGGGCTCGGCTTTGATCTCGTAGACCCCCTCGACGGTCGCACCCTCCAGGGTGAGGCGGCGGGCGACGATCAAGCCGATGTCCCCTGACCCCAGGACCACGCACCGCCGGCCGGGGAGCAGGCCCTCCATGTTCAGCAGGCGCTGAGCCAGGCCCGCCGGGTATACCCCAGCCGGGCGATCGCCGGGGATGAATACCTGGCGCGCCGTGCGCTCCCGGCATCCGGTGGCTGCTACCAGGCTGGAGGTGGCGAGTTCGAAAACGCCTCTCTTCGGGCATTGCAGCGTCAGTCCGAATCCCCGGCCCGTGCGGCGGATCGCCAACAGGAATACCCCGGTCAGGATGGGGATCCCCCTTGCCCTTACCTGGCTGAGTTCGCGGTGAGCGTATTCCGGGCCGGTCAGACGGTCCTGGTAACGCAGGAGGCCGAACCCGTCGTGGATGCACTGTTTGAGGATGCCTCCCGGGCGATCTTCCCGCTCGACGACGCACACGCTGGTTCCCCGGTCGTGGGCGGCGGCCGCGGCGGCGAGGCCGGCCGGCCCGGCGCCGACCACCACGACATCCCATCGCTCATTCACCGGTATCACCCGCCAACATGGGGGAACCGTCGCCTTCCCAGGTCACCTGGGCGGCCGCCGTCGCCGTCTCGCGCGCGATCAGCTTCAGGAGGGAAGGCGTACAGAAGCCGCCTTGGCACCGCCCCATGCCGGTCCGAACGCGGTGCTTGACGGCACTGACGGTGGTCGCCGGCAGCGGCGAGTGGATGGCGGCTACCACTTCGCCTTCCGACACTTCCTCGCAGCGGCACACAATGCGGCCATAGGCCGAATCGCGCAAGATCAGCCGGTGCCGTTCCTCGAGGGTCAGCCGGGAGAGCGAAGGCGGAGGCTTACGGCAAGGGTCAAACTCCGGGCGGGGACGGACGGGGATTTCCCGGCGCAAGACGGCCGCCACCAGGTCGCGTACGTCCTCGGCTATGGCCGGCGCCGCGGTGAGGCCGGGGGATTGGATGCCGGCCACGTGAATCAGGTTCGTGAGGTGGCGGGATTGCTCGACGACGAAATCCTCTTCGAAAGTCGCCGCCCGGACGCCGGCGAAGTACGCGATGATGTGATCGGGCCGAAGCCAATCGTTGAGCGGCATGTGTCGCCGCAGCACCGCTTCCAGTTCCTCGCCCGAAGTGCCGTAGTCTTCGCGGCCCGGCACCTCGTCGGCCGTCGGCCCCAGCAAGAGGTTCCCCTCCACCGTGCGACTGACGCCCCCGCCCTTGGTGTGTCCCGACCCACGGATCCACATCATCCCAAGGCTTCGCTGCTGAAAGTCGCCGAGGGTCCGGTCGGTGACCGCCATCACCCCCTTGCGCGGGTGGATGGTGTAGAATCGGTCATCGGCCAACTCCGCCACCCGGTCGGCCCACACGCCGGCCGCGTTGATCACCACCCGGCCCCGCAACCGGCCGCGGTTGGTGCGGATCGCGGTGACCCGCCCTCTTTCCACGTCCAGGCCGGTAACGGCCGTGTTCAGGAAGATGCGGGCGCCGTTTTCCACGGCGTTGTCGGCGCCGGCGATCGTCACCTGATCCGGGGCCACCACGCCCGAATCCGGGAAGAGGATGCCGCCTTGCTGGGCGGGCCAGGCATGGGGCTCGAGGTGGAAGACGTCGGCGCGGCCGAGCAGGCCCATGTGCTCCTCACCATTGCGGCGCGCCCGCCGATAGGCCAGCGGATAAAGGGCGGCGTACCAACGCCGGGGGAACAGGTAGAGGGCGCCGGACCAGTCGAGCCTGAAGCCCAGTTCAGAAGCCAACTTACGGTACATGCGGTTGCCCCGGGTGCCGTAGGCGGCTTTCCTCGTCCCCGGGGCGGCGGCAAGACTGGGGTGGAGGATGCCGTTGTTGCGGCTGGAGACCCCGCGGCCGACGTCCGCCTCTTTCTCGAGCAGGGCCACGGTGATGTCAAAGCGACGGAGTTCGCGGGCCAGCAGGCAGCCGATGATCCCGCCGCCGATGATGACGGCGTCGAAGTCACGTCCTTCCAAGACATCATCGCTCAAGGCCGGTACCGGAAGTGATTGGGGGTCGACCCCTTCCACCTGGACGTCGTTGACCACGCCCCGGTACCCCTTGCCGGCGGCCGCATAACCCGCGGCCACGAAGTCCTGCCAGGTCGGGACCGTGCCGTTGAGCACGACGGATTCGCGGCACTCGTCGGCGTTGATTCCGGCCAGTCCCGCTCGTCGCAGGCTGGCACGCACCGCACTCAGTCCCATGGCCGGTGCCCCCTGGCTACATCTCATAATAGTCCGGACATCCGGAACTTTCCCGATTAATAGTATCCAGGGAGGCGATCCGTTGTCAAGGCAATCGGTCGGCAGCTGCGGGGTGTCTAAGTTGCGTCTGGCGCGGACTACCGTATCTAGCCCGGAGCGGGAACGCCACCGCCGAGCGGTGTGGTCGCCATTGCCTGCGAGCCGACCGGTTCCGCGAACTGCTGCTCATGCAGGTGAGCGTATAGCCCTCCTTCGGCCAGCAGTTGCCGGTGCGTCCCCTCCTGGACCACCCGGCCTTCATCCATCACGTAGATGCGGTCGGCATGGCGAACGGTAGACAGGCGGTGGGCGACGATGAAGGTCGTGCGACCCTCCATCAGCCGGGCCAGGGCCTCCTGGATCACGAGTTCCGTGGCGGCATCGATGCTGGAGGTGGCCTCGTCCAGGAGCAGGATGGCCGGGTCGGCCAGGAGGGCGCGGGCGAAGGCGATCAGCTGGCGCTGGCCGACGGAGAGGCGTGCGCCTCGCTCGTGGACCTCGGTGGCGTAGCCGTCGGGCAGTTGTTCGATGAAAGGATGGGCGCCGACGGCGCGGGAGGCCGCCTCCACTTCGAGGTCGGTGGCGTCCGGGCGCCCATAGCGGATATTATCGCCTATGGTGCCGGAGAAGATGAAGTTTTCCTGCAGCACCACCCCAAGTTGCCGGCGCAAGGAACGCAGGGTCACCCGGCTCGTGTCTCGGCCATCGATACGGATGAGTCCCTCCGTGGGCTCGTAGAACCGGGCGAGCAGGGCCAGGATGGTCGTCTTGCCCGCTCCGGTGGGGCCGACGATGGCAATTCGTTCACCGGCGCGGGCCTGAAGGCTGACGTCATGCAGCACGGGTTGGCCGTCGTGATAAGCGAAACCCACCCGCTGGAAGTCCACGTCACCCCGGATGGCGGGCAGTTCGACGGCGCCGGGCTGATCGACCACCCCCGGACGGGCGTCCAGGATCTCGAAGATCTTCTCGGCGGCGGCCGTTGCCGCCTGAAGCTGGTTGTATACGGCGCTGAGGTCCCGGATCGGCTGGTAGAAGCGGGTGACGTAGGTGAGGAACATGGTCAGCACGCCGAGGGTAAGCGTGCCGCGGATGACGGCCGGGCCCCCGTACCAGATCACCAGGGCCATCCCCAGGGCACCCACAGCCTCCACCATGGGTACGAACACGGCGAAGAGCGAGGCGGCTTGCAGGTTAGCCCGGAGGTTGTCCCGGTTGGTACGGAGGAACTGATCCTGATTCACTTCCTCCCGGCCGAACGACTGCGTGACTCGGACGCCGGAGATGCTCTCCTGGAGATTGGCGTTGATCATGGCGATCTTGGCTCGCACCTCGCGGTAGGCACCGAGCACCCGGTTGCGAAAGCCGGTGGCCAACAGCACCACCAGGGGGAGGGTGGCCAGGGAGACCAGGGCCAGGCGCACGTCCAGCGCGAGCATGAGGGCGATGATCCCGCCGAGGAGCAGGAAGTCGGCGATGACATGGACCACGCCCATCACGATCAGTTCCTCGATCGCGCCGACGTCGGCGGTCAGCCGGGAGATGATGACCCCGGCCGGCCTGCCGTCGAAGAAGCGGAAGTCCTGCTTCTGAATCTGGGCGAACATGTCGCCGCGTATCCGGTAGATGGCTTTCTGGCCCACCAGCGCCATCAAGTAGGTCTGGTAGAAGCTGCCGAACCAGGCGATGCCGAAAGTGGCAAGGTAGAGCGCGGCCAGAGCCCCCAGGCCGGCGGGATTGCCGGTCATCACGTGCCGGTCGATGGCCAAGCCGATCAGGTAGGGGCCGGCGAGCTGAGAGGATGCCACCAAGACGGTCACGAACCCGGCGGCCGCCACCTGCCAGCGGTACGGTGCGAGGTAGGTCAGCAGCCGCCGGAGCAGGTCGGGCCGGATGGGCTTGCGCTCGCCTTCAGCTTCATGGAACATGTGGGCCAGGGCTATCCGTCCTCTCAGGCGACCTCGTCTTGCTCCAGCTGCAGCGAGTAGGTCCGCGCGTATAGGCCGCCGCGGGCCAGCAGTTCCTGGTGCGTGCCCTGCTCTGCCAGCCGACCGTCCTCGAGCACCAGGATCTGGTCGGCCTCGGCCACCGTGGACAGCCGCTGGGCGATGATGAAGGCCGTACGGCCCCGCAGCAGTTCGCGGAGGGCGAGGCGGATCTGCCGCTCGGTCTCCACGTCGACGCTGGAGGTGGAGTCGTCCAGGATCAGGATGCGGGGGTCCATGAGCAGCGCCCGGGCGATGGCCACCCGTTGCCGCTGGCCTCCGGAAAGCCCCACCCCCCGTTCCCCGACCATCGTGTCATAGCCCTGGGGCAGGCTGGCGATGAAATCGTGAATGCGGGCGGCCTTGGCCGCCACCACGACCTCCGCCGTCTCGGCCTCGGGCCGGCCGAAGGCGATATTTTCCCGTAGAGAGGCCGAGAAGAGGAAAGTGTCCTGGAGCACCATGCCGATCTGCCGTCTCAGGCTGTCCAGGGTGACGTCGCGGATGTCGACGCCGTCCACCAGCACCCGACCGCCATCCGGGTCATAGAATCGTGGTACCAGATTGGCGATGGTCGTCTTGCCGGAACCGGTGGCGCCGATGAGGGCGAAACACTGGCCGGGGCGGGCGACGAAGCTTACCCCCTGCAAGGCGGGGCGCCGGCCGCTCCCATCGTCGTAGCTGAAGCTGACGTCCTCGAAGGTCACCTCGCCTCGGACCCGGCCGAGATCGCGGGCCCCCGGGCGATCCTCTATGGACGCCGCCGTGTCCAGGAGTTCGAACACCCGCTGTCCCGACGCCGAGGCCCGCTGGGCCAGATTGACGAGCCAGCCCAGCATGCGCAAGGGCGTCACCAGCATCATCAGGTAAGTGTTGAAGGCAACGAACGACCCGGGCGTAAGGCGACCCTGGATCACTTCCCGGCCTCCGTACCACAAGACCATCGCCGTGCCGGCAGCGGTCAGGAAGTTGACCAGCGGGAAGTAGAAGGCCCAGAGGCGGGCGGCCTGCAGCGACCGTTCGAGGTAGCCGCGATTGACGCCGTCGAACCGGGCTATCTCATGCTCCTCGCCGGCGAAAGCCCGGACCACGCGAACCCCGGTGATGTTCTCCTGCAGCACGTTGTTGATCACGGCCAGTTGCTGCTGGATCTCCGCATAGGCCGGCCGCACCTTCCTCGCGAACTGGGTGATTACGCGGATCGCCAGCGGCAGGGTCAAGAGCGACACGAGAGTCAGCCGCCAGTGCATCGCGGTGAGGATGGCGAGGATGGACAGGAACAGCACGGCATTGGCCAGCATGTTGACCACCCCGAATCCCAGGAAGCGCCGCAGCGTCTCCACGTCCTGGGTGGCGCGGGACATGAGCTGGCCGGTGCGCGCCTGATCGTAGAAGCTGAAGGACAACCGTTGCAGGTGCCGGTAGATCTGATTGCGCAGGTCGTAGATGACCCGCTGGGCGGCGTACTCCATTGAGTACCGCTCGCCGAAAGCCAGTACGCCGCGGAATAGACTCACCAGGATGATGGCCATGCCCAGCAAGAAGAGGATCCGGACCTCGAGGCCCAGGATGGCGTGGTCAATTGCTTCGCGGATCAACCCCGGTACCGCCAGGGATAGGGCCAAACCGGCGAGCATACACGCCATCCCGCCGGCAAGCCAGTAGCGATAGGGCAAGGCATGGCCGAGTAGGCGCCTCAACAGCGACACGCTTTCGCCCCCGGAAATGTTTCGCTTTACTAGAATTACCGGGCCAGAAGCATTCTAGCATGCGCCATCCCGGGCGTCAACGTGCGGTGGGGCCCGTTCAGGGGGCTTCCTGGCGATGCCACAGGACGTGAAGCACGCCTATCATCAGCACCAGGTAGGCCCCAAACACGGCCAGGCTGAGGACCAGCGATGGTTCGGGGCCCCCCGGCGGCAGCTGAAAGCCGACCATGGCCGGCAACTCCTGCTCGGTATTGATGGTCAGTATGCGATAGCCCATCTGCACCGTGGACGGCTGAACCGGTCCCGCGGCGAACTCGGGGAAGGCAAGGGCCCGCAAGACGGTCGCGTGCCAACCGGGGAGGAGGGGCTGGAGTCGAGCCGGTAAGAGAGTCTCCAGACCGAACATCGCCACCCAGTAGTAAAGCGCAGCGGCGACCGCCCCGGCGAAAGCACTCCGGGCTGCCGTGGCGATCGTAGCCGCAAGCAGTGCTAAGAACAAGAGAATGGCGAGGGATACCGCTGACTACAGGGCGAACCGCCCGGCCAGTTGCCCGAGGGAAGGGAAATAGGCGGCGGGGGCCCACGGGATGGGGTAGAACCACCGCACCACCGGGGTGAGCAACACGGCGGCAAGACAAGTCAAGACCATGATCGCCAAGCTGGTCAGGCACACGGCGCCGAGCTTACCGCCAAGCTGCCTGGTCCTCGGGGGGCCCTCCGTCCATAGGCGGCGGATGGTGCCAAGAGCGTACTCATCGCCGAACAGCTTTGCGCCCAGGATCACCACCATCCAGGGGCCCAGACTGGCTACAAGGAGGCCCAGCCCGTGGGAGGGGGGAACCCCAACTCGCCAGAGGCTCCTTGTTCGGTCGGTCTGCGGCAAGAGCGCGGCAGCGTGACCATTGACATAGACGCGTCAGGACGTGGCCACAGAGAGGCGAATTGAGCTAACTTGTGACCTCTGTTGTGAGCAGAACTTCTCGGGCCTGGCACACGTCATAGGGGTAAATGGAGTCGCAGCTGTGGTCGGCCCGGCGGGGCCGGCTGGCAACTGCGGCTGAGGAGGCGGCAGGCTATGCAGGCAAGTGCATTTCGTCTGGTCTCGTTGGTTGTGGTTTTGGCCGTAGTGGCCGGGACAATGGCCGGCTGTGCACCGCCGGGCGGCGCGGTCGGGGCTGAGGAGGCCAGGTCCGACAAGCCGCGCCTGGCACCGGCGGGCCAGGTGCAGTTGCCCGCGCTGGTACAAGGCAACAGCGAGTTCGCCCTGGGCCTGTATGGGGCGCTGTTCGATAAGGAGGCCAACCTTTTCTACTCGCCGTACAGCATCTCGCTGGCCCTGGCCATGACCTACGCCGGGGCGCGGGGCGATACCGAGCGCGAGATGGCCCGCGCCCTGCGCTTTACGCTTCCCCAGGAGCAGCTACATCCGGCCTTCAGCGCCCTGGACCAGGCGCTGGCCAGCCGCGGGCAGCAGATCAAGAAGGAACAGGGAGAGCGCTTTCGCCTGAGCGTGGCCAATGCGCTCTGGGGGCAGCAGGGCTTTAGCTTCCAGCCAGCCTTCCTCGACCTGCTGGCCCAGAACTATGGCGCCGGCCTGCGCCTGCTGGACTTTCAGAACGCCCCGGAGCCCGCGCGCCAGGCGATCAACCGCTGGGTAGAGGAGCAGACCGAGGACAAGATCAAAGACTTGCTGCCGGAAGGATCTATCGACCCGGACACGCGCCTGGTGCTGAGCAACGCTGTCTACTTTAACGCCGGCTGGATGCACCCGTTCGTGGAAGGGGCGACGCAGGACGGCGCCTTCCACCTCTTGGATGGCAACACGGTCACCGTGCCGCTGATGCGCCTCGACGAGCGGCTGGGCTATGGCGAGGGCCAGGGCTACCAGGCCGTCGAGCTGCCGTACGTCGGCGGCGAGCTGGCGATGGTCGTGCTGTTGCCCGCCGACGGCAATTTTGAGGCATTCGCCAAGGCCCTCGATGCCGCCAGGCTCTCGGTTGTGCTGCAGGGCATCCAGCGGAACCAGGTGACGCTGACCCTGCCCAAGTTCAAGTACGAGTCCGGCGTTCAGCTGAAGGATGCGCTCAGTGATTTGGGCATGAAGGAAGCCTTTAGCAGGACCGCCGATTTCTCGGGCATGACCGGCCGCAAGGACCTGTACGTCGACGAGGTCTACCACAAGGCGTTTGTCGCTGTAGATGAAAAGGGGACCGAGGCCGCCGCGGCCACGGCGGTGGTGATGGATCTCGTATCCGCGCCCGCCCAAGGGCCCAAGGAGGTGCGGGTGGACCGGCCGTTCATCTTCCTGGTCCGTGATGTGCAGACCGGCAGCATCCTCTTCCTCGGGCACGTGGTCAACCCGGCCAAGTAGCCCCAGTCTTTCACGGCCAGAGCTTGCCGAAGTAGAGACCTTCCGCCCACGCCCGGCGCGGGGGCCGGGGCGCGCGTTGGGGCGCGAATACTGATGTCGGGCAGGAAGGTGCGGTTGATTCGCTTCGCGAAATAACAGGCGACTGACGCTCCGGGAGGTGCCCCATGTCCGACCCCACCGCACGGCGTCGCTTGAAGGCTGATGACCTGCTCAAGTTGGTGTTCGTGTCCGACCCGCAACTCAATCCCTGCGGGGACTTGGTGGCGCATGTCCGCACGGCCATCGATGCCGAGACCAGGGAATATCGATCGACCATCTGGCTGGTCCCGGCAACCGGCGGGGAGGAGCGCCCGTTCACCGCCGGCCCGAAGGCCGATGCCGAGCCGCGATGGTCACCGGATGGCGAGCGCCTGGCCTTCGTATCCGATCGTTCCGGGGCGAAGCAACTGTGGCTGCTGGAGCGGGCGGGAGGCGAGGCCCGGCAACTCACCACCATGCGCCACGGGGCGTCCGGTCCAGTCTGGTCGCCGGATGGCAGGCAGTTGGCTTTCCTCTCACCGTGTGCTCCGGACGAAGACCTCGAGTCGTTGCTCCGGGAGCGGACCCCGAAGGAGAAGGAAGAAGAGGACAAAGCTCGTAAGGACCGGCCGACCACGGTGACGAGGCTCAAGTACAAGGCGGACGAAGCTTTTGGGCTGCTCGAAGGCCGCTATAGCCAGCTGTGGATTCTGGACGTCCCAGCGAGGTCGGACGCCCCTGACGTTCGGTCGCGGCCGCGGCGGATCACCGCCGGTGGCTTCGATGTGGGGCATCCCGCCTGGGCACCCGGCGGCGACCGGCTCGCGTTCTCGGGCAATTGCCTGCCGGATGCCGATCGACATCCCTTCGTCGAGGATATCCACATCGTCCCCGTAACGGGAGGCGAGGCCCGGCGGCTGACCCCCGGCACCGGCCCCTTCAGCTCGCCGGCCTGGTCGCCGGACGGCGCGCGCATCCTGTGTGTTGGTCACCAGACCGAGTTCGGCGGGGCGACCCTCGATCGCCTGTGGACGATCGAGGTCGAAACCGGCCGCCTGGATTGCCTCACCGCCGACTTCGATCTGGCGGTGGGCGACCAGACCGTCGGTGATGTCCGCTTTGGCGCCTCTCCGGTCGACCCCGTCTGGGTCGATGATGGCCGCTCCGTCATCTTCTCGGCCAGCCGGCACGGCGCCACTCACCTGTTCCGCCTGGCACTAGCGGATGGCTCGATCCGCAAGCTGACCGAGGGACCGCTATGGATCTACGGATTCACTGTCGACCGGGCGGGAAGGCATGCGGCAGTCGGCCTCAGCACCGCCGAACGGCCGGGCGAGGTGGCGTCAGTCGACTTGCGGGACGGGCTGCTGACCTGGCTGACCGGGGTCAACGATTGGCTGGCCCAGGATGTGCTGCTGGCTAGGCCCGAGGAGTTCTGGTTCCCGGGGGGTGGCGGCCTGGAGATTCAAGGCTGGTGGATGAAGCCGGTGGGAGCGGTGTACGGCAAGCGCTACCCCGTGGTGCTCGAGATCCACGGCGGACCCCATGCCATGTATGGGCACGCGTTCTTCTACGAGTTCCAGTTGCTGGCGGCGGAAGGCTACGGGGTGGTCTATGCCAATCCCCGGGGCAGCCACGGTTACGGGCAGGAGTTCGTGCAGGCGGTGGTCGGCCACTACGGAGAGGACGACCACGCCGACCTGCTGGCTGCGGTCGACCACGCCGAGGGCTTCGAATGGGTCGACGCCTCGCGCCTGGGCGTGACCGGCGGGAGTTACGGGGGATTCATGACCAACTGGATCGTGGGGCATACCGGCCGATTCCGGGCGGCGGTGACCCAGCGCAGCATCAGCAACTGGCTCTCTTTCCACGGAGTCAGCGACATCGGCTATTTCTTCGTCGAGCACGAACTCGGCTCAGATCCCATCTCCGATCGAGGACGGCTCGCCCGGCTCTCGCCGGCCAGCTACGCCCAGGACATCACCACCCCCCTGCTCATCCTCCACTCCGAGCACGACATGCGGTGCCCCATGGAACAGGCGGAGCAGCTCTTCATACTGCTGAGGCAGTTGGGCAAGGAAACCGAGTTGGTCAGATTCCCGGCCTCGAATCATGAACTGTCGCGGGGCGGAAGGCCGGTCCTGCGGGTGGAGCGGCTGCGCCGCATCGTCGACTGGTTCCACCGGCACCTGGGCACCGTGCCTGGCGACTACGTCCTGCCGCCGGGCTGAGTGCAAGGCGCGGGACATGCAGGATGTGGAAGGAATGGGGCGAATACTTATGAGGGACCGAGCCGACCGGCGGTGACCCGCCGGGACATGGAGGAGGGACTTACCTTGCGCCGATGGGGACCGACTCAATGGATCCTGGTGGCCTTTGTCGTGGGGGTGGTCGCCGGCTTGATTCTTGGGCCCGACGCAGCGGCCCTGCGCCCCCTGGGCGATCTCCTGATGAACCTCTTGCGGATGATCGTGGTACCGCTGGTCTTCAGCAGCTTGGCAGCGGCGATGGCGGGGATCGGTGGCGCTAAGCTCGGGCGCATGTTCGGTAAGACCTTCCTGTATTACTATGCGACCGCCATTGCGGCCGTGGCCATCGGACTGGTGCTGGCCGTCGTGACCCGGGTCGGGACGGGGATGGCCCTCGGGGAACTGGCCGCCCCGACGATTGCCGAGCCGCCCAGGCTGGTTGACCTCCTGCTGGGGATGGTGCCCATCAACCCCGTCGATGCCATGGCCCGGGGTGCCATGCTGCCGACCATCTTCTTCGCCATCATGGTGGGTATCGCCGCCGGTATGGCCGGCAAAGCCTCGGAACCGGTCCGTAACCTCCTCCAGGCCACCGCCGAAGTCATGTATAAGATGGTCACGCTGGTCATGTGGTACGCGCCGCTGGGCGTCTTCGGCTTCATCGCCTGGACGGTGGGCCGCTTCGGGCTGGACGTGCTGGCGCCGTTCGGTCTGCTGATCTTCATCTTATACCTAGGACTGGCCCTGCAGATGACGTTCATATACGGCGGCCTACTCCGTTTGATCGGCAAGATCAGCCCTCTGCGGCTGCTGGCGCGGGTCAAGGAGGCGCCGCTGTTCGCCTTCGCCACCTGTTCGAGTGCGGCCACCCTGCCCGTGACCATGCGGGTCACCACCGCGGCGGGCATTTCCCCGACTACGGCGGGATTCGTGCTGCCCATGGGGGCGACCCTGAACATGGACGGCACCGCCATGTACCAGATGATCAGCGCCGTGTTCATCGCCAATGCCTTCGGCATCGAACTCACCGCCGGCCACTACTTCACCATGGCTCTCACGGCAATCCTGGCCTCGATCGCGACCGCCGGGGTGCCCGGCGCCGGGCTGATCATGTTGACCATGGTGTTGAAGGCGGTGGGGTTGCCGCTGGAGGGGATCGCGCTGATAGCGGGCATCGACCGGATTCTGGACATGGGTCGTACAGCGGTGAATGTCACCGACGACATCGCCGCTGCCGCGATGGTCGGCGTGTGGGAAGGGGAGCGGCCGGAGGGTTCCTTGGACCTGGCCCGCTAGCTCGGTAGATTCCCATCGTGCGACCCCTTGCCGCCGCTCGGCCGGGCGGCAAGGGGTCTCGCGCTCAGTTGGAGGCCATCCGCTCGAGTCTCTCGATGTCGTGAGCTTCGCCGATCACCACCAGCACCCATCCCGCTTCCAGGCGCAGGTCGCCGGAGGGAGAGAGGACCGTCGAAGTCGGCGTGCGGACGAGGAGCACCCGGCCCCCTATCCCGAGTTCCTTGAAGTCCCCCAGATATCGCCCTGCCAACGACGACTCCGGAGCGATGACCACCTGGGTTATCGTGCCACCGAGAGCTTCGGCGCCGATCATGTCCGACATCAGCTGGTACACCGCCGGGTTGTAGGCGCTCTTGGCGAGGATGTCGGCCCTCAGCACTTGCGGCGACACCACCCGGCTGGCCCCGGCGAGGTAGAGCCGGCGGCCGGCTTCGCGGCTGGAAGCGGTGGAGATGACCTCGATATCGGGGCGGATGTCCCGGGCTTCCAGGACGAGGTACACGTTGAGCGTGTCGTCGGAAAACGTCGCGATTACCGAGCGGGCATGCCGGATACCTGCTTGACGCAAGACTTCCTCTTCGAGAGCGTCGCCGGCCACGGGGAAGATGTCGGGCGGGATATCGCGGAGTCGCTCCGGGTCGCGTTCCACCACCACCACCGTCCCCCCGAGCTTCTTCAGCATGGCTGCCGTTCCTTGGCCCAGACGGCCGTAGCCGCACACGATGAAGTGGTCCTTGAGACCCGCAATCTTCCTGCGCAGTGCTCCCGCACCTCCCCGGAACAGCATGTCGTCCAGACGGCCGGCCATGGTCACCACTCCCAGCCCGAATACCAGCAAGAGGCCAAGCGGGACCATCAGCATGGTCAGGATCCTGCCGCCGGTCGTGACGGGATGGAGGTCGCCATAGCCAACCGTGGTCACGGTTATGACGAGAAGGTACAGCGCTTCCAGGGGACTGAGTCCCTCCAAGACCATGTACCCGATGGTTCCGGCCACCATCAGCAGCCCGATGGCCACGGCCAGGTAGGTTTGCCGACTCCGCTGCCCGACCATGTTATCACCCGTAAGCGGAGATTCTGCCCCCGCGCCCGCATACCTTCCCTCCTTGTCCCAATGCGGCGGTCCGCTGGTGTCCCGCCCTTCTCGTACCTCGTGGGGTAGGGGAGGCCATGCCCATATATGCAATTCAACCCTTGACATTTGGCAGGCGACCTTGCTAAAATTAAGGCAATAGCTTAATGATAACAAGTTCGATATCAATGTCATTGATGGGAGGACGGTTCCGATGGAAGGGAATCTGCACCTGTATGGGGAAGTGTTGATCTGGCTGAGCGGAACGGAGCGGCGGGCGGCCAAGGGCGGACGACCGGGCATTTGGGAGTCTCAGCGGGAGATAGAGCTTGCAGCGGGGAGAGTAGCTCCGGCTGCGAGGAGGGGGAAGCCGGCGGGAGGGCCAAGCGGTCCGCGGGTCCAGACGGACGGAGGAAGGTGTTGCTCTGGTGACGATGGCGCTCGAGGTGCAAGGTTTGACGAAGGTGTTCCGGCGGCGAGGTAAAGATCCGGTAGTCGCGGTCCGGGAGATCGGCCTTCAGGTGCAGCCGGGGGAAGTGGTGGGGCTGCTCGGGCCGAACGGAGCCGGTAAGACGACGACCATCAAGTGCATCCTGGGCCTGATGCTCGCCACGGGAGGTTCGGTCCGCGTGTTCGGTCGCGACATCGCCCGCCATCGTCCCGAGGCGGCGCGGCAGATGAGCGCCGTGCTGGAAGGCAGCCGCAACATATACTGGCGGATGACCGCCGCCGAGAACCTGGGATTCTTCACCCTGCTGCATGGGGTGCCCAGGCACGAGGCGCAGCCATACAATCACCGGTTGCTCGAGGTCTTCGGCCTGGCCGATCGGAAGGACGTCTCGGTGCAGGAGCTGTCGGCGGGAATGCGCCAGAAAGTGGCCGTCGCCTGCGCCCTGGCTACCCGGGCCTCGCTCGTGTTCCTCGACGAACCCACTCTGGGTCTGGACGTCGAGACCTCGCACGAATTGCGGCGGCTCCTCCGCGAGTTGGCGGCCAGCGAGGGTCGCACCATCGTGCTGAGCAGCCATGATATGGCGGTGGTGCAGGATGTGTGCCGCCGGGTCGTGATCATGAAGGAAGGGCGGGTAGTCGCCGACGACTCGGTGGCCAACTTGCTCGCGCTGTTCCGCACCCGCGCCTATCGCTTCACGCTGTCGGACGGATGCCCCGACGGTCTGGAGCAACGCCTTCGCGAGCGATTCACCGGGGTGACCATGGTCCCGGGCAGGCCCTTCGTGGTGGAGGTCGTGCTGGACCGGGCCGAGGACTTGTACGCCATCATCGACGTATTGCGCGCGGCGGGAGTCCTGATCGACACCATCACCCAGCGGGAGCCGGATCTGGAAGAGGCGTTCCTGCGCCTGATGAGGGGTGAAGGAATATGAGTGTGAGGCTGTTCGGTTGCGTGTTCCGGGCCATGTGGATGCATCGTCTCATCATGGCCCGCCGTTACGCTTTCAACACCTTATCCAGCATGATCACGATCTACCTCGTATTCCTCCTCCTGTTCCTGGGCGGGCGGGCCCTGGCCGGCCCCATGCTGCTGGGAGACGGCCTTGAGGGCCTGGTCGTGGGCTACCTCGTATGGATGTTCGCCCTCTTCGCCTACTCCGACCTGGCCTGGGAACTCATCATGCAGGCGCAGATCGGGACGCTGGAGAAGCTGTTCCTCAGCCCGGCGGGGTTCCGCTGGGTGACGGTCTTCAACGAGCTGGGAGGGCTGGTCTTCAACTTCGGTCTGGGTTCCCTCATGCTGTTGGCCATCATGCTGACCACAAGCACCTTCCTGCGCATCGACCTCGTCAGCGTGGTCCCCCTGCTCCTGGCGACGATCGCCGCCGCCTACGGTTTCGGCTTGATGGCCGGGGGGCTCGCGCTGGTCCACAAGCGCATCCAGGCGGCATTTCAGATCCTGCAGTTCGTGTTCGTCGGATTCATTATGGCTCCCGGCGACTGGGTCGTTTCCCGTTATCTGCCGTTCAACCTCGGAACCCGGTTGTTGGGGCAGGTGATGGGCGACGGGGTGCGCATCTGGCAGTTGCCGGCGGCGGACTTGCTGGTACTGGTTGCGACCGGTGCGGCCTACTTGGCCCTGGGTCTGCTCGTCTTCGCCCGGATGGAACGGATTGCCCGCAACCGGGGCCTGCTCGGACACTATTGAAGCCTCCGCAGGGGCGGGTTCCGAACCCGCCCCTACCCGCCGAATGCACGTACGCCTGAATGCGTCTCGGCCTGGTCCAGGTCACTCCCAGCGGAAGAAGCGGACGGCGAGGAGGAAAGACCCCACCAGCCAGGCCAGCAGGATCAGGACCGCCTCGCCCACCCCGCTGAAGGCGGCCGGCAGATCCACCATCACTTGCCGGAAGGCGTCGGCCAGGTAGGTGAGGGGGATCGCCCGCACCACCGGGAGGAGGAATTCGGGCATCATCTCCGCGGGGAACAAGGCCCCGGACAGGAACATCATGGGGAACTGGACCAGCTGGATGATGCCCTCGCCGCTCTCGGCGGTCCGCACGAAAGCCACCAGCATGTAGCCGAGGCTGGTGAAGGTGAGGGCCCCCAGGACCGTCAAGCCGGCCAGCGCGAACCAGCTCCCAAGTACGGGCACCCCGAACCCGAAGTAGGCGATGCCCAGGAGGATGGCCGCCTGGACCAGGGCCACGGCCACCCGCACCACCACCTCGCTGGCGATCAAGGTGTGGCGGGGCAGGGGGGTGGCGCCGAGACGCTTGAGGATATGGCGTTGCCGCAAGCTCACGAGGCGGAGCGACCCGAACAGGCCGAGCTGCATCAGGGACACGGCGATTATGCTCGGGGCGAAGAAGTCCACGTTGCGGAAGGTACGGGGCTGGATGGGCCGGGCGTCCAGGACGAACAGGCGCGGCGCGCCGGTGATGCTCCGCTCGATCTCGCCGAGGATCTGCTGCAGGGAGGCGATGAGGATCTGGTTGGTCGCCTGCCGCCCCTGATCGTAGTACGCGCGGACCGGCGTGGCGCCAACCGGCGCTCCCGCCGCCTGCGGCGGGAAGACCACCACCAGGAACCGGTCGCCCGCCTGCAGCGCGGCGAGTTCCTCCTGCTCGGTGCCGGCGTGCACCTCGAGGGACTCGACCTGGCGCAAGGCCTGCTCCACGGCCGCGCCGTGGGGACTGCCGCCGGCGACCACCCCGACGGGCAGGATAGTCTGACCCGCCCCGCCGAAGACCACGCCGATGATGGTCATGAAGAGGATGGGGAAGGCCAGGTACCAGAAGAGCGCCATCTTGTCCCGGACGATCTCCTTGAGGGTGGCCAGTGTGAGTTGCCCGAAAGTCCTCACTCGCGCATCCGCCTCCCCGTCAGCTTGATGAAGACGTCCTCCAGCGTGGCCTGGCGGACGGTGATGTCGGCGATACCCCCGCCGTTCGTCCCCGGGCTCGCCAGGATGCTCTCGAGGACCGGGGCGACCTGGCGAGTGTACAGGATGACCATCTCCCCTTGCCGCTCCGCGCGGGTGACCGCCGGCAAGTGGGCGAAATCGGCCGGCGCCCCCCCGGCCTGCGGGCGGAACTCGATGGCCCGCTCGGAGAAATGCTCGGCGACCAGCGCCCGGGGACTGCCCAGGGCGATGATGCGGCCGTGGTCGATGATCGCTACCCGGTCGCACAGGCGTTCCGCTTCTTCCATGTAGTGGGTGGTGAGGAACACCGTCTTGCCCATCTCCTTGAACTTCCGGATGACCTCCCATAGCTGTAACCGGGCTTGAGGGTCGAGTCCGGTCGTGGGCTCATCCAGGAATACCACCTGGGCGTCGCCCACCAGAGCAGTGCCGAGCGCGAGTCGCTGGACCTGCCCGCCTGACAAGTGCATGACCAGCGACTGGCGCTTCTCGGCCAGTCCCACGAGGTCGAGGATCGCTTCGGGATCGGCGGGGCGGGGATAGAAGGAACCGAACAAGCGTAGCACTTCCAGGGTCGTCAGCCGCGGATACAGCTCCGTGCTTTGCAGTTGCACTCCCACCCTGGCCTTGACCGCCTGGGGCGAAGTGCGGGGGTCGAGCCCCAGGACGGTCACGTGGCCGCTGTCCCGGTTGCGGATGCCTACCATGATCTCCACCGTCGTGGTCTTGCCCGCGCCGTTCGGCCCCAGCATCCCAAAGACCTCGCCGGCCTGCACCGTGAAGCTGATGCCGTCGACCGCCTTGACTTTCCCGTAACTCTTGCGCAAGTTCTCGATCAGGACCGTTTCCACCCGCAGCTTCCTCCCAGTGTCAGTCGATCTCGACTCCGCCCATGAGGGCGGTGGCCCGGATGAGCAACCGTTTCGGTGACGTCCCGGCGGCGGGACGGTTCATGGTCCGCGAGCCGAGTACGCCCCCGACCTCCTGACCGAGGCAGTCGATGCCGCCGAGGATGGCGGTGGCCTGACACACGACGGCCACATCCGCCGGGACTTTCACATCGATGCCGCCCATAATGGCCGTCAGGTTGAGCACCGTCTCCGGATGCGGGAAGTCGGCCCGGGACAGGTCGAGTTCCACGCCGCCCATCAAGGCGGTGAAGCCGCCGCTGGCAGGCATCTCGCCCTCCGGTTTGTAGTCGATGCCGCTCATGATGGCCCACTGCGTCCCGCCGGGGGACAAGGCGCTGCGCAGGATGGACGCGCCCAGCAGCATGATGACCAGGGCCCCGACGAGGGTCCAGAGGACGCCGGGGTCGATGGTGACGATTTCCAGGTTGGCAGCGAGGTAGACGGCGCCCAAAGCCAGGAGCAGCCCACCCGACCAGCGCGCGCCCGCCTGACCGGCGAGCAAGTCCACCCCGATGACGATGAGGATCACCGGCCAGTAGGTCACGATCATTCGGCCGAGGTCCACCTCCAGGACGCCGAGGTTCGCCAGCAGCCACAAAGCGCCGAGGAAGATGAGCAGCGTCCCGAAGAACAGGTGCAACAGGCGGAGTCGGGGCACAATCCGTCACTCCTCTCTGCGATAACCCAAGGGCAAGCGCCGGCTCACCGGCAACCATCGCAGCCGCGGCGCACCGCGCGCCGCCGGTGGGAGGAATTCGGCGACCGGAGATCAGTTCCTGCCCGCGGCGCGCAGGCACGGGACCGGAGGCCGGTGGGGTTGAGAGCGCCGCCGGGAGGAAGGTAGGGGCGGGTTCTGAACCCGCCCCTACCAGGGTCGGGAGGCCAGCGTGACTACGGCCGCGCTCCGCCCAGGACTACGGCCGCGCCCAGGATGACGCCCCGTTTTCGTAGCAGCGGTAGGCAGATCTTCAAGCACCCAGCTTGTCCAGGCACAGCTGGGTGAGGATGGCGGTGCCGTACACGAGGGCATCGTCGGGGAGGTCAAAATCGGGCCGGTGCAGCGCGGTGGGATGGCCGGGGGTGGCAGTCCCCAGCCAGAAGTAGGCTGCCGGCACGCGCTGGGCGATATAGGAGAAGTCATCGGCCAGGGTTGACGGGGACAAGTCCGTCCTGACCGCGCCCTCGCCCAGTACCCGGCCGGCCGAGCCTGCCAGGGCCCGGGCGGCGTCGGGATGGTTAATCACCGGAGGGTAGCCGTGACGGTACTCGGCGTCAGCCCGGCACCCATAAAGCTCCCCTGCTTCGCGGGCGACGTCCCGGATATGCCGTTTGAGGATGTCACCCAGCCCGGGCTCGAAATAGCGGGTGGTTCCGGCCAAGCTTGCCTCGGCGGGGATCACGTTGGGCGACGCTCCCCCATGCACCATGCCCACCGCTATCACCGCCGGGAGCAGGGCGTTCACCCGCCGGCGGACCAGGCCGGGGAGGGCGGCCGCCGTGTATCCCGCGGCCGCGACCGTATCCGCGGCGGTGTGAGGCTGGCCGGCATGTCCGCCGTTGCCCGAGAAAGTCACTCGGAAGATGTCGCCTGCGGCCATTACCGGTCCGAGCGGAATCCCGACCGTGCCCAGCGGCAGGTCCGGCCAGAGGTGTACGGCCGCCGCCAACCGCAGCCTCATGCCCTCCAGCACCCCCGCCTCAATGAGCTGCCGGGCACCCCCGTCGGGGAGTTGTTCCTCGGCCGGCTGAAACAGGAAGTACACATCGCCCCGGAGCGGGCGGCGCTCGGCGGCGAGCAACCTGGCGGTGCCCACGAGGATGGCCATGTGGCCGTCGTGGCCGCACGCGTGCATCATGCCCGGCACCCGCGACCCATGCGGGCGGCCCGGTACCTCGGTGATGGGCAGGGCGTCGAGTTCCGCTCGCAGCAGTATGCCGGGACCATCGCCGACGCCGGGCAGGACTCCCAGGACCGCGTTGCCGATGGGTGACCGCACCTGCAGCCCGAGCTGCCCGAGTTGTTCGGCGACCATGGCCGAAGTGACCGCCTCCGCCCCTCCCAGCTCGGGGTTCTGATGCAGCCGGCGGCGCAGGCCGATCACGAACTCCCTGCCTTCCTCCGCGTGATCCAGCATCTCAGATGGCACCTCCGGCAGGATGGGACCTTCAAGCTGACAAAGCTTCGCGCTTGATCGCGGGATAAGCCTTTGACCACGCGCACGAATTTTGCCCCGCCTACTTGGCGGCGGAGTACAACCGGGAAGCCCGCCACAGTCGGACGGCCAGTTGCAGGTTGAAACACTCCCGGGCTGACCCGAGGTCAAAACCGCCGAGGAGCTGGGCACGAGCCAGACGGTAGCGCACCGTGTTGTGATGGACGTGCAGGGCCTTCGCGGTCTCGCGGTAGCTCCCGCCGTGGTCGAGGAACACCCCCAGCGTCTGCACGAACTCGCCGCGATGCTGGCGGTCGGCGCGCAAGATGGGACCAAGAGTGTCATGGATGAACTGCTCGATCTCGGGATGATCGGGCTGACCGACGAGCCGGTACAGGCCGAGGTCGCGAAACAGGGCGACCGGTCCCCCACCCGGCAGCACGGGTGCCAGCTCTAACGCTGCTACCGCTTCGCGGTAGCTTTCGCGAGCTGTCAGGACGCCAACCCGCGGCCGTCCGACGCCTGCTGACAGCTTGAGCCCGGGATGGCCCCGTCCCAGGCGGGCGATCAGCTCGCGGGTCCGCTCGGCCACCTGCCGGTCGGCATAGTCCCGCGCTGCGTCCGGGCTCACGGGGATGAGAGCTACCGGCCGGTCCTGGTAGCCCAGCTCGGCTATGCAGCCGGGCGGTAGACCTTCCCTGGCCAACAGGTCCAGGATCCACCAGCCAACTCGATAAGTGCCGGGCGGCGGCTCTGCGGGAAGCCGGTCGACCTGGGCGACCACGCCGACGTACGCCGGAGCGATCGGCCACCCGACCGCCCTTGCCGAGGCGGTGACCGCCGCTTCCGATTCGAAATCTCCTGCCAGCAAGTGGTGGAGGAAGTCGCCCTGAACCGACCGCCGCATGTGGTGCACGGCGCGCGCCTTGTGCACCTCCAACGCCACGGCCACCGCCGCCTGCTCGATGGCCACCAGCTCCTCGATGAGGAGCGGATCCCCCTGATCCATGACTATGATCCACCCGTCCACCTCGCCGTCGCCGCCAATCCGGCACACGATCCGCCGGCAGCGCGGGTCGGGGGCGGAAATGTGGAGGAGATTCGGGCGTCCGGGGAGGGGCCGGGCCGTCTCGCCGGGGCCGGCGCGCCAAGGTTCGGGGGCGAGTTCGGGGAAGTCCGCCGTGGCCGTCTCTCCCGTAAGGTTATTCACCACGGCCAACGATCGCCGGATCATCCCCGCCAACTCCTGGGCCAGCATCTCGAGGCTACTGCCTTCGAGGGCAAGGCTGATGAACCGGCGCTGAATGGCCCAGCAGCGCTCCAGTTCCCCCTTCTTCCGCCCGAGCAACTCGGTGAGCACGGGGTTGATGATGTCGACCCAGGCCAGGGCGTCGGGGACGCGATAGATGGGAAAAGCCAGGGCGTCGGCAGCCGCGGTGACTTCCGGCTCAAGCGCGTCCACGAAGCGTTCGAGCTTGATCCCGAGCCCCGCGCCCCCCCTGCGCACCAGCTCCTCGACCAGCGCGAGTTGTTCCTGGGCGCTGCGGTAGAGGAACAATGTGCTCAGCACGAGTTCTCCCCCGCGGATGAAGGCGATGCCGTCCGGGGCGTCGATGACCGTGACCCCGCGGACCTCGCGGTGAAGACCTCCGGCACCGGCCAGCAGCCGGCCGGCCGCCAGCTCCGGCAGGCGCAGTACTTCTTGCATCCTCATGGCGGGTTCGGCCTCCGCACGGGATTTCGCGCACCCTCACGGGGATCCCAGCCCCTCGAAGATTCGGCCAGGCGCCCTGCATGACCTGCAATTCTGACGGGAGGAAGAGCCGCCGTGTGCGGCCAACTGTATTGGCAAGTCTGGAGCCGCGCGCAACTACCCCGCGGCCCACCAGTGGAGGAGAAGCCCGCCATGGCTACTGCCCCGCCGGTCTCGGAGGCCCGTGCCGCGGCGACCCGGGAGACCCTCGTGAGGCTCGCCCGGTACACATCGGTCCGCCTGACCACCTTGCTGTTCGCGGTGGTCGTCGCCGTATATCTCACCATCCTCATCGCCAACATGGGGGGGTACGTCGACGAGATCCGCCGGGCCCAGATCCGGGAAGCGGTCAGCATAGCCCTGTTCGCAGACCTCGATTTCGCCTTGCTCGGCGACGAAGAGCGGCGTGCCATATACGATCAGATGGTGGCGCTGGAGGAGGAAAGACTGGGACTGCACGAGCCCTTCTGGCTGCGCAGCGTCACGTTTCTCAGGAACGCCCTGACCCTGGACCTCGGCATGTCCGAGCAGTTGCTCAGCGACAGCGGCTCGCGCACCGTGCGGCTCATCTTGTTGGAACGGCTCCCGCCCACGCTCTATCTGTTCGCCACCGCCGACCTGATCCTGTTCTTCGGGGCGGTGTTCATCGCCCTTTACCTGTCCCAGCGCTACGGCAGCCTGCTCGACCGGCTGACGGTCGCGCTGGCTCCCACCTCGGCGGCGCCCGCGTGGTTCTATGGGATATTCCTGATCGTGATCTTCGCCGCCCTCCTGCGCGTCTTGCCATTCGGCGGCATGGTGGCCGTCCCGCCGCCCGCGGACCGCTGGGCCTACGCCCTCAGCCTGCTGGAGCACCTGGTCCTGCCCGTGACTGCCATCGTGAGCAGCGCCATCTTCCTGGCCGTGTACTACTGGCGCACTTTCTTCCTGATCCACTCGCGGGAGGACTACGTGGAGATGGCCCGGGCCAAAGGGCTGCCCTCCGCGGTGATCGAACGCCGGCACATCCTGCGGCCCACGCTGCCGGCCATCGTCACCAGCTTCGCCCTGACCATAATCGACGTGTGGATGGGCGCCATCGTGCTGGAGACGGTGTTCAACTGGCCCGGCATCGGCCGGCTGATCTTCCAGGCCATAGGCATGTACGACACGCCGGTGCTGGTGGGGGCGGTGGTCATCTACGCTTACATGCTGGCGGTGACCGTATTCGTCCTGGATATCGCATATGCCATCCTCGACCCCCGGGTGCTGATCGAGGGACGCAAGACGGCGTGAGCGGTTGGCGGACTCCCCACGGGACCGCCTCGGCCAATGAGAGACCGCCGCAAGCCCCATTGACACGCGAGAGACCGAGCGCTAGAATAAATGTGACGAGCGTCACGATTGCCCGGGGAGGGGCGACCATGCGTAAGGTCAGCGCGGCCGTGTTGACCCGACTGCCCCACTACTACCAGATCCTCGCCGACCTGCGGGAGCGCGGACGCGAGTTCGTGTCCAGCGAGCATCTGGGCCGCTTGATGGGGATTGACGACAGCCTGGTCCGCAAGGACCTGTCGGGCGTGGTATCCGGGGTGCAACGGGTCGGGTACCATGTGCCCACGACCGTCGCCCGGATCGAAGAGGTGCTGGGGCTGGCGAACGCCAAGGAGGCCTTCCTAGTCGGCGCCGGGTCCCTGGGCCGGGCGCTCCTGCGCTACACGGGGTTCGAGCAGTATGGCCTGAAGATCGTGGCGGCTTTCGACAACGATGCGTCGGTCATCGGCCGGCGAGTTGCCGACATCCCCATCCTGGCGTTGGGCGATCTCGAGGACATGACCCGCCGGATGAAGATCCGCATCGGCATCGTCACCGTACCCGCGGCCGCCGCTCAGCAAATAGTAGATCGGATGGTTCGTTCGGGCATCACGGCCATCTGGAACTTTGCCCCGGTCGCCCTGGTGGTCCCGGCGGAAGTGATCGTCCGCAACGAGAACCTCGCCGCGGGTTTCTCGCTGCTCAGCTATGAATTACAGGGGAGAATGGCGTAGGGGCTGATGATCGTGACGGCGCGGGCGGATGGCGGTGATCGCAGGGGCGGGTTCGGAACCCGCCCCTACCGGGGACGCCCGGTGATTACGCCACGCGGTACGCTGCCCGGCAAGGCAGCTCTCAAGGGGAGGTTGACCGAGTGGGTTGCGCCTGTATCGATGCACGTTCGACACGGACTCGACAATTCCTCAAGGTAAACGAAATCCTGCAGCGGTTTGACCGAGATCCCCGGCGCCTGATCGCGATCTTACAGGCGGTCCAAGACGAGTATCGGTATCTGCCGCAACCGGTACTCAACTACCTTGCGACCAGCCTCGGGATACCCCGGGCCAGGGTATACGGGGTGGCCACTTTCTACGCCCACTTTTCCCTCGAGCCCAAGGGCAAGTACATCATCCGGATATGTGACGGCACCGCCTGCCACGTGAACAACAGCCAGGCGCTGCTGGACCTGGTCCGCGACAAGCTGGGAATCCATGAGCAGAAGCCCACTTCCGAGGACATGCTCTTCACCTTGGAGCGGGTATCGTGTATCGGCGCGTGCGGGCTGGCACCGGTGGCGGTGGTCGACGACCGGGTGTATGGGCAGCTCGGCGTACAGAAACTGGGCGAGGTCCTCGAGCAGATGGTCCGCGCCGAGAAAGGGGTGGGGACATGACGACCACGGTCAACCTCGACCAGATCGCCAGGGAAGTCAACCAGCGCCTGGCCCGGCCGACCTGGCGGGTGATGGTGTGTGATGGCACCGGCTGTGTGGCCAGCGGTTCGCGCCTCGTCCACCGCCGGTTTCTGGACCTCACGGAGGGGCTTGACGGACTGGCGGAGGTGCAGCTCGCCGCCGGCGACCTCTGCCGCCCGCTGGTCAGCCGCACCGGCTGTCACGGTCTGTGCCAGATGGGACCGCTGGTGGTCATCCCCGGCGACGGCGACGGCCGGGAGGAAATCTTCTACTGCCGGGTGACCGCCGACGACGTGCCCGAGATCGTCGAGACCACGTTCAAGGCCGGGCGGCCCGTGGAACGGCTCCTGTACCGCGACCCCAGCACGGGGACAGCCTATCGGAGTTCCCGGGTCATCCCCTTCTACGCCAACCAGACCCGCCTGGCCCTGGCCGATTGCGGCCACGCCGAGCCGGAAGACATCGAGGAGTACGTCGCCCGGGGCGGCTACGCCAGCCTGCGGCGGGCGGTGACCGAGCTTAAGCCGGAACAGGTGTGCGAGGAGTTGACCGCTTCCGGCCTGCGCGGGCGGGGAGGAGCGGGCTTCCCCACGGGGCGGAAATGGCTGGCCACCCTGCGGGCGACCGGCTCGCCCAAGTACCTCGTGTGCAACGGGGACGAGGGAGACCCCGGGGCGTTCATGGACCGGAGCCTGATGGAAGGCGATCCCCATCGCGTGCTGGAAGGCGCGATCATCGCGGCTTATGCCTCGGGGGCTGCTTACGGATACTTCTACATCCGGACCGAGTACCAGTTGGCCCTGGCGCGGATGCGCAAGGCCATCGCCGACGCGCGGCGTCTGGGCATCGTGGGCCCTAACCTGTTCGGCTCCAGCTACGCCTTCGACTGCGAAGTGGTCGAGGGGGCGGGGGCGTTCGTATGCGGCGAGGAGACCGCGCTGCTAG
Organism: Bacillota bacterium; assembly: GCA_035477115.1. GTDB lineage: Bacteria > Bacillota > Sulfobacillia > UBA995 > UBA995 > UBA995. The sequence goes on from DATIKW010000022.1 coordinate 102,083, forward strand.
CCTCCATTGAGGGCGAGCGGGGGATGCCTCGCCCCAAGCCGCCCTTCCCCGCGGAGAGCGGCCTGTTCGGGCTGCCGACCGTGGTGAATAATGTCGAGACGCTGGCCACGGTGAGGTGGATCATTGAGCACGGCGCGGCCGCTTTCCGCCGCTACGGCACGCCGCGGAGTCCGGGCACCAAGACTTTCGCCCTCACCGGCAAGATCCGCAATACGGGGTTGATCGAGGTGCCGCTGGGCACGACCTTGCGCCAGATCGTCTTCGAGATCGGCGGGGGCGTGCCGGACGGACGCAAGTTCAAGGCGGCGCAGATCGGCGGGCCGTCCGGAGGGTGTCTCGGGGTGGAGCACCTGGACATGCCGCTGGACTACGAAACGCTCGGCCAGGTGGGCGCCATGGTGGGTTCGGGAGGCATCGTCATCCTCGATGACTCGACCTGCATCGTCGAGGTGGCGCGCTTCTTCATGCAGTTCACCCAGCATGAGTCCTGCGGCAAGTGCGTGTTGTGCCGCGAGGGAACCCGCCAGATGCTGTGGATCCTGCAGGATATCGTCGAGGGTAGAGCCGTGCCGGGAGATATCGAACTCCTGGAACAGACGGCCCGGGCGGTGAAAGTGGCCAGCCTCTGCGGATTGGGCAAGAGCGCTCCTAACCCGGTGCTGAGCACCCTGGCCATGTTCCGTAGCGAGTATCTGGCGCATGTCGAACGGCTCTACTGCCCGGCCGGGGTATGCTCGGCGTTGAAGACTTTCGCCATCGACCCCGACCTGTGCAAGGGCTGTACCCTGTGCCTCCAGAAGTGCCCGGTAGGCGCGATCCAGGGCGAGAAGCGGGCCCCCCATCGCATCGACGTTGCCCTGTGCACCAAGTGCGGCGTCTGCGCGACGGTCTGCCGCTTCAAGGCCATTGCCGCCCGTTGACCCGGCCGGCGCGTACCGGCCAATCGAGGGGAGAGAAAGCCTGTGATGAAGCCAAAAGACGGGACCATCGTCCTCGATGGGCGCATGGTGCCGATCGGCGACCATGTCAACCTCCTGGACCTGATCCGGGGGAGCGGCATTGACCTGCCGACCTTCTGCTACCATAGCGACCTCAGCGTGTACGGGGCGTGCCGGTTGTGCATCGTCGAAGTGGCCGGCCGCGGCATCGTGACCAGTTGCACTACCAAACCGGAACCCGGCATGGTGGTGTCCACCCGGAGCGCGGAATTGCGCAACATAAGGAAGCTGACCGCAGAACTGCTGCTGGCCAACCATGATCTGAGCTGTCCCACCTGTACTCGAGCCGGGTCCTGCCAGCTAAGGCGCCTGGCTGAACGTATGGGGATCGACCGGATACGGTTCCGCCGGCGACAAGAGCGGTTGCCGCTGGATCAGAGCAGCATAGCGTTGGTACGCGACCCGAACAAGTGCGTGCTGTGCGGCGACTGCGTCCGGGTATGCCGGGAAGTCCAGGGGATTGGTGTGCTCGACTTCGCTAACCGCGGCTCCAAGGTCCAGGTCACCCCGGCCTTCGGCCAGGGACTGGGCGAGGTGGAGTGCGTGCATTGCGGCCAGTGTGTCAACGTGTGCCCCACCGGAGCCCTGGCCGCCCGCAGCCAGGTCAATGAAGTCTGGGCAGCCATCCATGATCCGGAGTTGACGGTCGTGGCCCAGGTTGCGCCGGCGGTCCGGGTGGGCATCGGCGAGGCATTCGGACTGCCGCCGGGGGAGAGCCACATCGGCCAAACGGTAGCCGCCCTGCGCGCCATGGGCTTTGACCGGGTATATGACACGGGTTTCGGTGCCGACCTCACCGTACTCGAAGAGGGCACCGAGTTCGTCCGGCGCTACCGGTCGGGACGGGATCTGCCGCTGTTCACCAGCTGTTGTCCGGCATGGGTCAAGCTGGTGGAGCAGTGGTACCCGCAACTCCTGGGCAACCTGAGTACCTGCCGGAGTCCCCAGCAGGCACTGGGGAGGCTGGTCAAGCGGGAACTGCCCCGGGAAATCGGCGTAGCTCAGGACAAGATCTTCATGGTGAGCATCATGCCGTGCACGGCCAAGAAATTCGAGGCCAGTCGGTCGGAGATGGCCACCGATGGCCGGCCGGATGTGGACGCGGTCATCACCGTGCCGGAACTGGTGCAGATGATCGCCGAGTGCGGCCTGGACTTCGCCGGACTGGAACCGGACCGCATGGACCTGCCCTACGGGTTCAAGAGCGGCGCCGGGGTCTTGTTCGGCACCACCGGCGGGGTGACCGAGGCGGTGCTGCGTTATGCCGCGGAAGTTATGGGCAAGCCCCTCGGGCGCCCGCCCGGCTTCCACGAGGTCCGGGGCATGGAGCGGTTGCGGGAAGCTGAGGTGGAACTGGGCGACGGCAAGTTACGCCTCGCCGTGGTGCACGGACTGGCGGCGGCGCAGAAGCTCGTCGAGGACGTGCTGGCAGGGAGACGAAAGTACGATCTGGTAGAGGTCATGGCCTGTCCAGGCGGCTGCGTGGGCGGTGCCGGCCAGCCGCCCGCGAGGACTCCTTCGGTTCGGGCGGCGCGGCAGGCATCCATCTACCAGAGCGACACCATGCTGCAGATGCACAACAGTCAAGACAACCCCTACCTACAGCGGGTGTATGCCGATACCCTGGGCGAACCGGGCAGCTCCGCCGCCCATGACCTGCTGCACACGCATTACCATCCCCGGCGGCGCACGGGCGCGGTCGAGGTCGAGATTACCGGTGCGACCGAGCCCTCGACCCGGGCAGTGCGGGTGGAAGTGTGCGTCGGCACCAACTGCCACCTCCGGGGCAGCCACGACCTGTTACACCGGCTGATCGATCAGGTGAATGAACGCGGATGGGGCCACCTCGTCGACATTGCCGCCACCTTCTGCAACGAGGTGTGCGAGCGGGGGCCGGCGGTCAGGATCGACGATGAGCTGTACGAGGGCTGTACCCTGGAGATGGTCCTCGACCGCCTGGAGCGTGCGATAGCGGCCGAGGGAACTCCCGTGGTGGCCTCGGAGATGAGGGGGCAGTAGCTTGACCGCTGACCGATCTCCGGCGGGCCAGCCCGGCGGGGAGATACTCTGGACCAATGCGGCGCGATGCCGGGACTGCAACCGGTGCGTGACTTCGTGCCCGGTCAAGGCCGTTCGCAAGCAGGGCGGCCAGGCGCAAGTCATGGCGGACCGGTGCATCTTGTGCGGGCGCTGCGTGCTCGAGTGCCCGCAGGGCGCGAAGTCCTATCGTGACGAGACGGAGGTCGCGCAGGCGTTGATCGCCTCGGGGATCCCGGTGATCGCCTCGGTGGCGCCGAGCTATCCGGCCGCTTTCTCCCCCGCGGAGAGCAGGGCGCTGCCCTCGGTCCTGCGGCAGCTCGGGTTCCGATCGGTCACGGAGACGGCGGTCGGCGCCGATCTGGTAGCCCGGGCGTGTGCGGATCTGGTGAGCGCTCGCCCGGAAGGGGTCTACCTGGCCAGTGCCTGTCCAGCCGTCGCGGAGTACGTCCGGCGCTTCCAGCCGGGAGCGGCAGCGGCGCTGCTCGAGGTAGTATCGCCCATGATCGCCCACGCCCGCTTCCTGAAGAGCGTGCACGGCGAGCAGGCTGCAGTCGTCTTCATCGGCCCGTGCATCGCCAAGAAAGCGGAGGCCGCTGCGGAAGGTGAAAGGCGGACCGTCGCGGCCGTCCTGACCTTCGAGGAACTGCGGCTATGGGCCGCGCGGCAGGCGATCGATTTCGACCAGGCGGAACCGAGCGGTTTCGATGACGCGCTGCCGGGCAAGGGGCGCCACTTCCCCCTGGGGGGTGGACTCGCCCATGCGGCCGGGTGGCCGACCGACCGGCTGGCCCGCCAGATGCTGGCGGTGACCGGTCCAGAAGCGGTGAGAGAAGCCGTCGAGTACCTGCAGAAGGTGAGCGAGACGGCGATCGTGGAGGCCCTGATGTGCCCGGGCGGATGCCTGGGGGGTGTGGGCATGCCGCGGGGCTACGGCCGGCTGCAGGCTCGCCACGCTTTCATGAAAGCCCTGTCAAGCACCGCGGACTACGGCGACTTCCGGCGAGGGCCGGCCGCGGCACCGGTACCCGTTGACCTTCGGACCGAGTACTTACCTGAAGCCGCGGTCGAGCCCGCTTTCGAGGAGGCGGCCATCCGCCAGGTATTGGCCCGTACCGGCAAGCTCGAGCCGGCTGACGAGTTGAACTGCCGGGCATGCGGCTATGCCACCTGCCGGGAGAAGGCCGTCGCGGTGCTACGCGGCATGGCGGAAGTGGACATGTGCATCCCTTTCATGCGGCGATACGCGGAGTTGCAGAGCGACGCCATCGTTCAGAACAGCCCCAACGCCATCGTCATCCTGGATCGCGACCTGCGGATCCTGCGGGTCAACACCCAGTTTTGCCGGTTGTTCCTCACCTCCGAGGGGTGCCATGGCAAGCACATCAGCTACTTCTTGGACGCCGAACCCTTCCGGCGGGTGCTGGCCGGAGAGGTCGATCTCTACGACGAGACGGTCCATCACACGGCGTACAGCCTGGTGTGCCAGCAACTCGTGTATCGGGTGGGCAGCGAGGAGTCCACGGAGGTCGTGGGGATCCTCGTAAACCTCACCCGGAGCAAGCGCCAGGAAGCCGAACTCGACCTCCTGCGCCGGGAGGCGCTCGAGCGGGCGGAGAACGTCATCGACAACCAGGTGCACATCGCTCAAGAAGTGGCCAAGCTGCTCGGTAAGTCGGCCGCGGAGACCCGGGCCACGCTGGCGCGGCTGACCGAACTGGTCCGGCGCAAGGAAGGGGACTGATGGCTCACCTCTTCGTGGAAGAGGTCCACCGCCAACTGCCCAAGGAGGGGCATCGCCACTCGGGGGACGTGGTCCGCGTCGAGCGCCTCCCCGAGTTCACCCTCGCCATCCTGGCGGACGGGATGGGGTCGGGAATTGCGGCGAATGTTGCGGCCACGCTGGTTTCCGAGTATCTGGTCGCTCTGGTCGCCACCGGGTGCACCCTGGCGGAGGCTATCCGGGTGCAGATGCGGGCCTTGCGGGCGGCCCGGTTGGGCGGGGGCCCCTGGGCGGCGTTCACCGCCGTCCAGATCCGCCCGGACGGAGCGATCCTGGTATTCAGCTACGAGTCTCCAGCGCCGCTGGTCATCGGCAGCAAGGGTGTGGAGACGACAAACGTGGTGCCGCGCTACGTAGAGGGCGAAGTGGTCGGGGAACTCGAAAACCACCTCCGGCCGGGCGAGTCGCTGCTGGTGGTCAGCGATGGTATCACCCAGGCGGGACTGGGACGGGGCCTGGCCCGGGGCTGGGGGGAGGCTGGCTTGCAGCGTTTTCTGACCCGATCCCGGCTTGACCACCCCGGTGCCGCCCTGCGCGCCCCCGATGCCGTGGTGGCCGAGGCCCGGGTCATCTCCCAGGACCGTCCGGCCGACGACCTCACCGCCATGCTGCTGTTACTGCGCCGCCCCCGCGTATTGCAGGTGCTGACCGGCCCTCCCGCCCGCCGCGAGGATACGACGCGCGCCATCACGGACTTTCTGGCGGCGGAGGGGACGCGGGCGGTATGCGGCGGCACCACCTCCATGCTGGTTGCGAGGCACCTGGGGGTCGAGGCCCAGGTGCATCCGGGGCGTCCCGGCGCGCCCGCGCACTACCAGATCGAGGGGATCGACCTGGCTTGCGAGGGGACGATCACCCTGAACCGGGCCAACAACGTGTACGACCAGCCCGAGCTGGCTGGGGAAGCGGGCTTCGGCGCCGAACGGCTGCTCGAGCTGTTCGCGCATGCCGACGAGGTGCACTTCCGGGTAGGCAAGGCGGAGAATCCCGCCCATCTCACCACCCTCAAACCTGCGGGCATGCTGGGCCGCGATGCGGTTGTCGCCGCCTTGGCGGAGAAGCTGCGCCGGGCCGGCAAACTGGTGACCATCCGCGAACTCTGAAGCACGGCCATCAGGACGGGTAGGATACTACGATGCAGACGTAGAACTGCCTTGCAGCGGCTTGCGGAGGAAGGGGCGGGGCGGTGGGTGGTACTCGGGAGCCGATCGACCTGGATGCCATCCGGCGGGACACCGAACGGGCGGCGCGGCAGTTGCTCGACATGGCGCGGCTGCGGCCGGGCGAGATCTTGATCGTGGGCTGCAGCACCAGCGAGATCCGGGGGGAGCGAATCGGCACCGCTTCCAGCCACGAGGTGGCGGAAGCGGTGTATGCCGGGCTCGGGCCCGTGGTCAAGGAACACGCGATATTCCTGGCCGTCCAGTGTTGCGAGCATCTCAACCGGGCGCTGGTCGTGGAGCGGGCTTGCGCCGAACGTTATGGCCTGGAGATCGTATCGGTGCTGCCCCACTTGAAGGCGGGAGGGGCGCTCGCCACCCTGGCCATGGAGCTAACGGCCGACGCGGTGGTCGTTGAGGTCATCGCCGCTCACGCCGGCATCGATATCGGCGACACCTTCATCGGCATGCACCTGCGGCGGGTGGCGGTTCCCGTACGCAGCGATATCCGCTCGATCGGGCAGGCCCGTCTGACCATGGCCCGGACCCGACCGCGTTACATCGGCGGCGAGCGGGCCAAACACGGTCCCGACCAGGGCAAGTAGGGCGGACCTTCATGCCCCTCCCGGCACACCACGAAACGTGAGGCCCATTCGGATGTAGGGGCGGGTCGAGAGCAGTTCGGATGTAGGGGCGGGTTCGGAACCCGCCCCTACCAGGGCAGTAACCGCGACCGTGACCGCATTCTTGCTGTTACAGATTACTTGCGCAAGGGGTGAGTTTCGTGCAGGAACGCAAGCTGGAGCTGAAGGTTTCCGGCATGCGCTGCGGGGGATGCGTGGCCGCGGTGAAAGCCGCCGTCGGGCGGGTGCCCGGGGTGACCCGGGTCGAGGTGGACCTCGCGACCGGCAAAGTCACCGTATGGGGCGACGCCGCGGGGGATGCCATCGCCGCGGCGGTAGCGGGCGCGGGGTACCAGGCGGAGGTTGTACCTCCGGAGGCCTAGCCGGCCGGGCGGCGGGCGGTAGCGATTACGCGGAGGGCGGCATGACCGCTCGTCTCAAAGCCCGCGGATGAGGGCCTCCCCCAGGTCGCGCGCCTGGCGCAGCGCGTCCGCATGGCTGCGGATGGCTCCCCGGGCGTCCACGCCCCGGACCAGCAGTTCTTCGCGATACTCGACATCCAGGGTGTCGAACCAGATGCGCATGGTCTGGCGGCAGCCCTGGAAGAGCCGGTCGCCCCGCGTCGCGCCCACGGCGATGAAGGCACCCCGGCGGAGCGGCCGGGCAGGGCACGCGCCCGGGCGCTGCTTCCGGTTCCAGAACAACTGGCAGCGGTCGATGACCGCCTTGAGTTGCGAACTCAGCGCCAGGAAGAACACGGGGGATGCCACCAGCAGGATGTCGGCCGCGTCGAGCTTCGGATAGAGTTCCTGCATGTCGTCATCCAGGGGACATGGCCCGTGCTTGCAGGCATCGCAGGCCCGGCAGCCCCGGACCTCGAGTTCCGCCAGGACAATCTTGTCGGCCTTGCCGGCTCCGGCGGCGGCCATCGCCTCGTCCAGCAGGATTTCCGTGTTGCCATGCCGGCGCGGGCTGCCGGCCAGGGCCATCAGCCGCGGGCGGTAAGGCGAGATCGACTCGACCATGCTCCTGGTCTCCTTTCCAGCGACGCGGTCGATGAACCGGCCTGCCCCATTGCGATTCCCCGAGGATGCCGGCTTTCCTCCCGATGCCATGTATGATAGTCGGCCCCGATTTCGCGCGCCCGGTCGCCGAATTTTGGGCAGGCCCCGGGCGCGAGGAATGGGCGGCCTCCGCGGGGAAGGTAGGGACGGGTTCTCCTGATCCCCGAGCGGCAGGAGCGGGTTCCGAACCCGGCCCTGCCAATCACCAAGGAGGCAAGCGATATGTTCCAGTGGCTGTGGGTGGTCCTCATCCTGTTCACCCTGATGCCGGTACTGCGGCAACGAATGCTCCAGGTCGAACGCATGCGGATGATGCGGCAGCTTGAAAGGAAACGGGGGTCGCGCTTCATCAGCATGATCCATCGCCAGGAAGCGCTCGCCTTCTTGGGCGTGCCCCTGTCCCGGTACATCGACATCGAGGACTCGGAACAGGTCCTCCGGGCCATCCGGCTGACGCCGCCCGACATGCCCATCGACATCCTCCTGCATACGCCGGGGGGCCTGGTGCTGGCGGCGGAGCAGATCGCCCGGGCCCTGAACCGCCATCCCGCGAAGGTGACGGTGTTCATCCCCCACTACGCCATGTCCGGGGGGACGCTCATCGCCCTGGCGGCCGACGAAATCGCCATGGATGCCAACGCGGTGATGGGCCCGCTCGATCCCCAGATCGGCAAGTACCCGGCAGTGTCCATCCTCAAGGCGGTCCGGCGCAAGCCCCCCCAGGAGGTCAACGACGAGACGATGATCCTGGCGGACATCGCGGAGAAGGCCGTGCGCCAGGTCAAACGGACTGTGCTGGAGATCGCCACCGATCCTCTGGATGCGGCGCAGGCTGAAACCCTGGCCGACTACCTGACCGAGGGCTACTGGACCCACGACTACCCCATCACCTGCGAGGAGTTGACCCGGCTAGGGCTCCCGGTTTGCGATCGGCTGCCGGACGAGATCTACACCTTGATGGACTACTACCCGCAACCCCCCGGCCGCCGCCCTTCCATCCAGTATATCCCGCTCCCCTACACGCCGGAGGGGCCGTTGGGACCGCGTCGTTCCCCTTGACCGGGCGAGTTGACCGTGCTGGGCATCCTTCTTGCATAAACCGGGCGCAGGCAGGCGAGCGGGGAGGCTTGCGGCTGTCCCGTGCCTGCTCTCGAGACCGAGGAGGTATGCAGGTTGACGAAAGCGGTAAAGACGTGCCCCTACGGCAGCCACCGCAGCCTTGAGCCCCAGGGTTCGCTGCCCCAGCCGGCCTGGCGCATCGACAATACGCCGGTCATCGGCGATGATGAACTCCTGATCCGCGTGGATACCCTCAATGTGGATGCCGCCAGCTTCACTCAGCTCGAGAGGGCGGCGGAAGAGGAGGCAGCCCGGTCGGGCGGGACGATACCCGAGCGTATGGCCGAGGCCATCCTGGACATCGTCGCGCGGCGCGGCAAGCTCCATAACCCGGTCACGGGCTCCGGGGGCATGCTGCTGGGTACGGTGGAGGAAGTGGGGAAGGCCCACCCGGCGGCCGCTTCCTTGCGGCCGGGGACCCGGGTCGCCACCCTGGTATCCCTGTCGCTCACCCCGCTCAAGCTGGAACGGATAAAGGGCATCAACCTCGACCGCGATCAGGTGGAGGTAGAGGGCAAGGCGGTGCTGTTCGCTTCCGGCATATACGCGGCCATCACCCCCGATCTGCCGGAAACGCTCGCCCTGGCGGTGCTCGACGTGGCGGGCGCGCCGGCCCAGACCGCTCACCTGGTCCGTCCGGGCAACCGCGTGCTGATCATCGGCGCGGGAGGCAAGTCGGGGCTCCTCTGCCTGCATGAGGCCAGGAAGCGGGCGGGAGTCACCGGCAAGGTATACGCCATGGCCCATTCGTCGGCGTCGGCGGAGCGAGCCGCCTCGCTCGGGCTGGCCGATGCCGTGTTCACCGCCGATGCCGGCCGGCCGCTGGAGGCCCTGGCCGCTTTCCAGCAAGCCGCGGGAGGGCAGGCGGCGGACGTCACCATCAACTGCGTCAACGTCTCCGGCACGGAGATGACCTCGATCATGTGCACCCGGGACGGGGGGACGGTGTACTTCTTCAGCATGGCGACCAGCTTCACCGCGGCTGCGCTCGGGGCGGAGGGCATCGGCCGCGACGTGCAGATGATCATCGGCAACGGGTATACCCGGGGGCATGACCGCACGGCCCTGGCTTGCCTGCAAGAGAACTCTCGACTGCGGGCTATCTTCGAGGCATGGTTCGTATGACCGACCCGGGGTAGGGAGGCCGGCAGCGGGCGACCTGTACCGCGTGGCGGTCGGGGATGGCGCCGGGAGCCTGGCGGTCGTCGGCACCGCCCGCGGGGTCGGCAAGACCAGCACTTTCAACCACCTCGTGGCTCAGGCCCACGCGGCAGGCGTATGCGTGGGCCTGATGGCGAGCGGCCGGGAAGGCGAAGAAGTGGACGGCGCCGGTCACGACGACCACCCGTCGGTGCACGCTCCCCGGGGCAGCCTGGTGGCGACGGCCGCGGAAGCACTTCGCCGGAGCGAGGCTTATCTCGAAGTCCTGGAGGTTCTACCCCACGCGGGACCGCTCGGACAGACCGTCCTGGCCCGGGTATGCGAGCCCGGTCGCCTTCTCCTGGCAGGTCCGCCGACCGCCCGGGCGCTGCGGGAGGCGGTCGGCCGGCTGAACGCGCTCGGCGGCGATCTCGTCCTGGTTGACGGGTCGCTCGACCGGGTGGCGTCCGCCGCTCCCCTGGTCACCGGGGGTACGGTGGTCGCGACCGGAGCGGCGGTGGGGGGCGGGCTGCGGGAGGTTGCGGAGCGGACGCGGTTGCTCCTGGAGTTCCTCCGGCTCCCCCGCGTGGAGGATCCTCGGCTAGGGCATGCCGCCGGTCGCGCGGTGAGGCAGTGGCGTGTCGCGGTCGTGCACGATGACTATCGGGTGGAGCCGCTCAGCTTGCGGACGGCACTGGGGAGCGCCGGGACCATCGCCGGGGCGATCGAGGAGGGGGCGCGGGCGCTGGTGCTGGCCGGTGCCCTGGCGGAGGGCGTGTTGGAGGCGATGGCCGCGCTCGGCCCGCGGCAGCCCGGGTTGCAGGTGATCGTCCCCGACGGCACCCATATCTTCGCCGGCAGTCGGGCCTGGGCCCGGTTCGGGCGCTCGGGAGGGAGAGTCGCCGTCTTGCAGTCGATAGCGGTGCGTGCGGTGACGCTGAACCCGTTCGGGCCGGAGGGATTGGCCCTCGACCCCGACCAGTTGCTGGAAGAAATCGGCCGGGTGGCCAGGCCCCTGCCCGTATTCGACCTGGTGCTGGGTCGCGCCAAGAATCTGGAGGTCGCGGCATGAAAGGCTTCTTGCTGGCCGCCACCGAGACCGGCCTGGGCTTTGACCGGGTGTGGGCGATGCTGGAGCCGGCCTGCCCGCTGGGCCGGGAGGCGAAGGCGCGCGCCCGGCCGTTCCTGCCCGGGCAGGAGGCGGAACTGGAGGCGGAGTTGGACCGGGTCGAAGCGGCCCGGCGGGCGTGGGACCTCGCCCCCTCGGCAGCTCGGAGCTTGCATGGGCGGCTGGCCAGGCTTCGCGACTTGCAGGGTTCGGTCGCCGCCGCCGTCCGAGGGGCCACCCTTGACGTGGTGGAACTCTATGAATTGAAGCGGTTCGCGCGGCTGTGCGAGGAAATTGAGGACTTGCTCGCCCGCCTGCCCTGGGAGCGTCCGCCGGAACTCGGGCTCCGTGACTTGACCGCGATCGTGCGACTCCTCGACCCGCGCGGTACCGGCAGTCCTGGGTTCTTCGTGGGCGATGAATTTTCGGCCGCCCTGGTCCGCGTGCGCCGGCATAAGCGGGCTTGCGAGCTGAGCCTGGCCGAGGAGCGGCGGGAACAGGCGGCCGCCGTCGCCCGGCGGGTTGGCCGAGAGCCCGGCGCAGGAGGCGAACTGGCGGTCGCCGCGGCCGATGTCGAGCAGCTGGCGGCGGCGCACCGGGACCCGGACCTGCTGGCCGTCCGAGAAGCCGGCGGTTACGGCTACTTCCGCCTGCGCCCGGGCCCCCGGGCCAGAGAGGCCGAGGAGTTGTTGGCCCACCTCCGGGAACAAGAACGACAGGAAGAGGCGAAGGTGCGTTCGCGGTTGTCCCGGAGCGTCGCCCGCCGGGGGCCGGACCTGCTCCATAACCTGTCGGTGCTGGGCAAAGTAGACTTCCTGTTCGCGCGGGCCCGGCTCGCCCGGGAGATGGATGGGAGGCGGCCCGTCCTCCGGCCGCCCGGCGAGGGACTGGCCATCACCGACGGCCGCCATCCCGTCGTGGAGGCGTCGCTCAAGGGGACCGGGCGCCGGTTCACCCCGCTGGCGGTGGAGTTGGCGCCGGGGGCGGCCGTGCTGACCGGACCGAACATGGGCGGGAAGACCGTGGCCCTGCGGACGGTCGGCCTGGCGGTGGCCATGGCCCAGATGGGCCTCCTGGTCCCCGGTCGCCTGGCATGGTCGCCGGTTGCCTTCATCTTCTACGGCGGCCAGGAAGAGGAGAGCCGCCCCGGTCTGAGTGCCTTCGCCATGGAAGTGACGCGGCTGCGCGAGCCGCTGGCGCGGCGGGATGAGGGAGGACTGCTCCTGCTCGACGAGTTCGCCCGCGGCACCAACCCGCGGGAGGGCAGGGCCCTCTCGGCCGCCGTACTCCGGCGGCTGGCGGGTAGCGCGAGCCTCTGTTTCCTGGCCACCCACCATTCCGGGGTAGCGGAACTGGCAGGGATCCCGCACTGGCAAACCCGGGGACTGCGCGGCGAGTCGCTGGCCGACGTACATCCCGCTGCCGGAGCCGAATGGCTATACGAGCACATGGATTACCGGTTGGAGCGGGTATCGCCGGGGACGCTTGCTCCCCGGGAGGCGCTGCTGGTGGCCAGGCTGTTAGGCCTGGATGAAGAAGTCGTCGCCCTGGCGGAGACGTATTTGCGGGCGGGGGCGGATGAGGGTGAGGCGGAAGGAAGATGAATGAGCGACCTGCGGCCATACCGGCCGACCTCGAGCTGGATGGCAGGTTGGTAGACCAAGCGAGGGAAGATGCCCGGGCCATCGCCCGCGAGGTGCTGGACCATGTCCGGGAGCACACCACCACCAGCATGGAGCGGACCGCCTTGCGGCTGGCCGGCATCGACGGCGTGGATGCCGAGGGCACACCGCTACCCAATCTGCTGGTCGAGCAAATGGGGGCCGGTCTCGGATACGGTGCCGCCTACTGGCTGTTCAACGCGGTTGCGGCCACCGGCCTGGACCCGATGGCGGTGGCCGGGGCGGTCGCCGAGGGCCGGATCGATCTCGCCCGCGTACCTTCGGCCCCGCCGGGGCGAGTTCGGGAGCTGGGCAGGGCGGCGGCCCGGGCGGCGGTGGCGGCGGTCGACGCCCGCCGGCAGGAACGGGACGCCCTCGTGGGACGGCTGGGCAATCCGCCTTCGCCCTGGCTGTACGTCATCGTGGCCACCGGCAACATCTACGAGGACGTGGTTCAGGCCCGATCGGCGGCCCGGATGGGGGCCGATGTCATCGCCGTCATCCGTTCGACCGGCCAGAGCTTGCTGGACTACGTCCCCTACGGCCCGACGGTCGAGGGCTATGCCGGCACCTACGCCACTCAAGCCAACTTCCGGGTGATGCGGGAGGCGCTGGACGGCGTGTCGCAGGAAGTGGGCCGCTACATCAGGCAGGTCAACTACGCCTCCGGCCTGTGCATGCCGGAAATCGCGACGATGGGCGCAATCGAGCGCCTGGACATGATGCTGAACGACGCGATGTACGGCATACTGTTCCGGGACATCAATCCCCGCCGGACGTTGATCGACCAGTACCTGTCGCGGCGGATCAGCGCCCGGGCCGGCCACATCATCAACACCGGGGAGGACAACTACCTCACCACCGATGACGCCTACGAGGCGGCCCACACGGTGATCGCCTCCCAGTTCATCAACGAGCAGTTCGCGCTGTCGGCGGGGCTCAAGCCGGAGCAGATCGGCCTCGGGCACGCTTTCCAGATGGACCCGGAGATGACCGGCGGCCTGCTGGCGGAGATCGCCCAGGCCGCCCTGGTCCGGGCGCTATTCCCCGGGTGCCCCATCAAGTTCATGCCGCCGACCAAGTACAAGACGGGCAATATCTTCCGCGCTCACTTGCAGGACGCCCTGTTCAACCTGGTGGGCGTGATGACCGGCCAGGGCATCCAACTCCTCGGGATGCCCACCGAAGCCCTGCACACCCCCTTCGTCGGCGACCGCTATTTGGCGCTGGAAAATGCCCGCTACGTGATGAACAACGCGCGTGGTCTCGGACAGGAACTGGCCCTGCGACCGGGCGGCCGCATCGGGCGGCGGGCCGGCGAGGTGCTGGAGCGGGCGGCGGGCCTGCTGGGAGAGATCCGTTACCTGGGACTGTGGGAAGCTTTGGAGCAGGGCTTCTTTGCCGGAGTGCGCCGCGACCGCGAGGGCGGCAAGGGGCGGGAAGGGGTGGTCCTCCGGGAGGCCGACTACTTCAATCCGTTCCTGGAGGCACTGGAGGGAGGCGGCGGCGATGGTTGAAGTTGAAGGAGTACGCCCTTACGGCGACCGCCGGGATGACGGGGCGGTTCAGGTCAGCTTCACCTTGCCGGTGCCGGACGGCGAACGGGCGCGCGAGGCCGCCCGGATGCTCATGCGCCAGATGGGCCTCGAGGAGCCGCAGGTGGTCTTCGCCCGCGACCTGGGAGGCGACTTCACTTTCGTGGTGGGCTACGGCCGCTGCCGGCATGCGGTGGACCTCGCCGCGGTGCGGGTGGCCCGGGTCAATGCCGAGGTGATGGACTTCAAGGCCGTGAACCGCTTTGCCCGCGAGCGCCTCGGCCGCAAGGTGGTGGTGGTGGGCGCTTGCACCGGCAGCGACGCCCACACCCTGGGGCTGGACGCCATCCTCAGCATGAAAGGGTTCGCCGGCGATTACGGGCTCGAGCGCTACCCGGAGTTCCGGGTGGTCAACCTGGGCAGCCAGGTGCCCAACGAGACGCTGGCCGGGCGGGCGGTTGAAGAAGGGGCCGATGCCATCCTGGTATCGCAGGTGGTCACCATGCGCGATGTGCACCTGACCAACCTCAGCCGTCTGGCGGAGATGCTCGAGGCGGAAGGCGTCCGCGACCGGGTGGTGCTGGTCTGCGGCGGTCCGCGGATCACCCACGAACTGGCGGTCGAGCTGGGCTATGACGCCGGGTTCGGCCCGGGTACCGGCGCTTCGATGGTGGCTTCTTTCATAGTCCAGGAACTCGACCGGCGCCGGCAGGTCCGGCGGGCGGGGCAGGAGGGGTGAGCGATGGAGGGCGAGCAGGTTGTCTTGCGCTTCCGCGCAGGGCCGGCTGATGCCCATTACGCCGGCAACCTGGTGGCGGGGGGCCGGATCCTGCAGTGGTTCGGTGATGCTGCAACGGCGCTGTGCATAATGCATGACGGCGATGAAGGGCTGTTCGTGGCGTACGACCGGGTCGAGTTCGTGGCCCCGGTGCACGCCGGCGACTTCCTGGAAGTACGGGGACGGATCACCCGGACTGGCAACACCTCGCGGGGCATGAGTTTCGAGGCCTACAAGTTCATCGGCGCCGCGGGCGCGGGCAGCCGGGAGTCGGCGGCGGATGTGCTGGAACCCCCGCTCCTGGTCGCCCGGGCCTCGGGCACCTGCGTTGTCCCGGCCCAGCGCCGGCGGAAGCGGGGGGAGACGGGTGGATAAGCTATGGATCACGGCGGCCCTGGTGGGAGCGGAAGTCACCCGGGAGCAACAGCCGCACCTGCCGATCACTCCCGAGGAGATCGCGGAAGAGGCGGCCGCCGCACGCGAGGCGGGGGCGGCCATCGTGCACCTGCACGTACGCGACGCGGCCGGACGCCCCACCCAGGACCGGGCGGTATTCGCCCGGACGATCGAGTTGATCCGCGGCCGCACCGACGTGATCATCCAGGCCTCCACGGGCGGCGCGGTGGGCATGACGGCCGATGAACGGGCCCAGCCGCTCCTCCTCCGGCCGGAGATGGCCACCCTGACCTGCGGTTCGGTCAACTTCGGCGACGGCGTATTCTTGAACCCGCCCGCGGTGATCGAGCACTTCGCGCGCGTCATGAAGGAACTCGGGATCAAGCCGGAGATCGAGGTGTTCGAGATGGGGATGATCGCCAGCGCCCTCGGTCTCGTGAAGCGGGGACTGCTCGAGACCCCCTTGCACTTCGACCTGGTGATGGGAGTGCCCGGCGGCATCCCCGCTTCTCCGGCGCATCTCATCCACCTGGTGGCAGAACTGCCTTCGGGCAGCACCTGGAGCGTGGCGGGCATGGGCCGCCACGAACTGACGCTGGGGACCATGGCCATCGCCATGGGCGGGCACGTCCGGGTCGGCTTCGAGGATAATATCTACTATCGCAAGGGGGAACTGGCCGCCGGCAATGCGCAACTGGTGGCCAGGATCGCCAGGATCGGGCGGGAACTCGAGCGGCCCCCGGCAACCCCGGATGAGGTGCGGATAGCCCTCGGGATAGCCCGATGATAGGCTGACTCCACGTAAGGGCGGGTTGCGAACCCGCCCCTAGTGCGCCCTACTCATCTTGCACCTGCTTGCATATTATATGCTGGCCTGGGAGGAATTCCGGCCAGCATTGCCGAAACAAACCGACGCTTTCCAGCCGAGGACGCCCGGATGGGCGGGTCTCGTTTCTTATCCTTATCCGAATCCGATCATCCCAGGGGGAGGGGGATCCCAGGGGGCGTTGGAGGGCTCCCCGATGCTTCAGGTCGGCTTTAGCAGCGAAGTCAGGGCATCTTTCCTGAAGAACACCGAGGAGGTGGAAGTGTGCGCAAGAAATTGGTCGCGTTCGGGCTGGCTGCCTTGTTGTTGGTGGGCATGGCGGCTGCCGGGGCAGCCCAGGCCCCCCGGCGGGGAGGTTGGGTGGACCGGATCCTGATCAGCGAAATACGCGATAGCGCCGGAGCCATCACCCGGCTTGAGGCCGGGGACATCGATCTGTTCCTGACGTCGATAGGGACTGCCGATCTTTACCGGCGGATAGCGGCATCTCCGGCCCTCGCTTACGATCGAAGCTTCGGTACCTTCTGGGAGCTTACGTTCAATGTGGCGGGCCCCGTGCTGCCTGACGGGACGCTGAACCCCTTCCACTCCGACCGCATCCGCGAGGCCATGAACTGGCTCGTGGACCGGGACCACATCGTCCGGGAGGCCCACGGCGGACTGGCGGTGCCCCGTTACTTGCCGATCAACACCGCCTTCCCCGACTACGCCCGCCTGGCGGACGTGGCCCGGCGGCTGGAGCGGCGCTACGCCCATAACCCGACCCAGGCGCGTACCGTGGTGACCGAAGAGATGCGCCGGCTCGGCGCCGAACTCGTCGGCGGACGCTGGCAGTTTCAGGGCAAGCCGGTACGGCTAATCGTCTTGATCCGGACCGAGGACGAGCGGCGCCAGATCGGCGACTATTTCGCGGGCCTGCTGGAAGGCCTCGGCTTCACCGTCGAGCGCCGCTACGGCACGGGCGGCGAGTTGGCTCCCATCTGGCAGGGGCGGCCGGAAGACGGCCGCTGGCATGCCGTGACCGCCGGCTGGATCGCGACCGTCATCAGCCGCGACCAGGCGGGGAACTTCACCTTCTTCTATACGCCAGCCTCCACCATGGTGAACCCGCTATGGCAGGCCTACCGGCCTAGCCCCGAGTTTGCCGCCTTGGCCGACCGCCTGTCCCGCCGGGACTTCGCCACCCTGGAAGAACGGACGCAGCTGTTCGGCCAAGCCCTCGATCACGCCCTGCGCATGTCGCCGCGGATCTGGCTGACCGAACGCGCGCCGGTCACTGCCCGCCGGCGGGAGGTGCGGGTAGCGTCCGACCTGGCCGGCGGCGTCGCGGGAGCGTTCCTGTGGGCCCATGCCCTGCGGCTCGGCGATCAGGTGGGCGGCACCGCCCGCCTGGCCTCCTCGCAGGTGCTGGTCCAGCCCTGGAACCCGGTAGCCGGCAGTAACTGGATCTTCGACATGACCCCCATCCGCGCCACTGCCGACTGGCCCACGGTCTGGGATCCCCATACCGGACTACAGTGGCCGCAGCGGCTGGAGCGGGCGGAAGTGACCCACAAGCGCGGGCTGCCGGTCGGTCGCACGCACGACTGGGTAAGCCTGGACTTCGCCGATGAGATCCGTGTGCCGGCCGATGCCTGGATCGACTGGGATCCGGCGGCGCAGCGCTTCATCACCGTGGGCACCAAGCATCCCGCCGGCCTCACCGCCAACACCCGGGTAGTCTTACGCTACCCGCGGGAGCTGTTCCAGACCACGTGGCATGACGGCAGCCGTTTCTCGGTAGCCGACGTGGTGCTGCCGCTGATTCTGACCTTCGATCGCGCCAACCCGGCCAGCGCCATCCACGATCCGGGGGCGATACCCGCCTTCCGCACCTTCCAAGGGCACTTCCGGGGGGCGCGCATCGTCTCCCGCGACCCGCTGGTGATCGAGTGGTACACCGACCAGTGGTTCCTGGATGCTGAATGGATGGCAACCGCCGCCGCCGATGCGATGTGGCCGTATTACGTCCAGGGCCCCGGACCGTGGCACACCGTGGCCATGGGCATCCGGGCCGAGACCGAGCGGCGGCTGGCTTTCTCATTCGCGCGGGCGACCGCCCTCCGGATCGAGTGGATGAACATGATCGCCGGGCCGAGCCTGAATGTGTTCCGTCGTTCGCTGCCCATCCTGGCCCGGGAGTTCTGGGTGCCCTTCGAACCCACCTTACGCGAGTTCATCCCCCACGCGGATGCGACCCGTCGCTGGCACAACCTCGTCAACTGGTTCGCCGAGAAGGGCCACTTCTGGGTAGGCAACGGTCCCTTCTACCTGGAGCGCGCCTTCCCGGTGGAGAAAGTGGTGCAACTGGACCGCTTTGAGCAGTTCATCGACCCCGCCGGCAAGTGGGACCGCTTCGGGGTCCCCGCGCTGGCGTCGGCGACGGTGACCGGCCCGGCCCGGGTCCGGCCCGGCGCGGCTGCCAGCTTCGACGTGCGGGTGACGACGCAAGGGCGGCCTTACCCGGTGCGCGACATCGAGAGTCTGAAGTTCTTGCTGTTCGACGCCCGGGGTGAGGTGGCCCTGACCGGCCCCGCGACGGCGGTTCGGGACGGCCAGTGGCGGATCAGCCTCACCGCTGCCCAGACCGCACGCTTGCCCGTCGGCACAGCCCGAGTGGAAGCGGTAGTGGTTTCGCGGCTGGTCAGCATCCCCGCCTTCGCCTCCTTGGACGTTGTCATCCGTCGCTAGACCCCGGAAGACCAGGGGCGCGGGGTCAAACACCCCGCGCCCCATCCCTCCGGGGATGACCCTCCCGAATGCTGGGGAGTAAGGAGGAACAACTCATAGCAACGGTGCCGCTCGCCTCAACGGCCGGTGCCCGGGGAGCCGGGGATACTGTCCTCCGGCTCGCGCGTTTCGCCTCAATACGACTGGTCACGCTCCTGATCACCGTGGTGGTCGGCGTGTATCTGACCATCCTCATCGCCAACATGGGGGGGTACGTCGACGAGATCCGCCGGGCCCAGATCCGGGAAGCGGTCGGCATTGCCCTGGGTGCGGACGAGGACTTCGCGCTCCTCCCCGAAGCCGAGCGCCGGCGCATCCACGACGAAATGGTGGCGGTGGAGGAGGTGCGCCTGGGTCTTGACCAGCCTTTCCCCGTGCGAAGCTTCATTTACCTGCGCAATGCGCTGACGCTGGACTTCGGCATGTCCGACCAACTGCTGAGCGACAGCATGTCGCGGGTGGTCCGCCTGATCATCCTGGAGCGCTTGCCGCCGACCCTTGCCTTGTTCGCCACCGCCCAGTTGATCCTGTTCTTCGGGTCGGTGTTCACCGCCCTTTACCTGTCCCAGCGGTATGGCAGCCTGCTCGACCGGGCGATGGTGGCGCTGGCGCCGACCTCCGCAGCCCCCGGCTGGTTCTACGGGATCTTCCTGATCGTGATCTTCGCCGCCATCCTGCGCGTCCTGCCCTTCGGCGGCATGGTGGCCATCCCTCCGCCTGCGGATCGCTGGGCCTATGCCCTGAGCGTGCTGCGGCACTTGATCCTCCCGGTGACGGCCATCGTCAGCAGCGCCATCTTCCAGGCGATATACTACTGGCGGACCTTCTTCCTGATTCACTCGCGGGAGGATTATGTGGAGATGGCCCGCGCCAAGGGCCTTTCCTCGGCCGCGATCGAACGCCGCTACATCCTGCGGCCTACCTTGCCGGCCATCGTCACCAGCTTCGCCCTCACCCTGATCGCGCTCTGGATGGGGGCCATCGTGCTGGAGACGGTATTCATGTGGCCGGGTCTGGGACGGCTGATCTTCCAGGCCATCGGGATGTTCGACACCCCCGTACTGGTGGGAGCGGTGGTCATTTACGCCTACTTGCTGGCCGTGACCGTGTTCGTCCTGGATCTGGTGTACGCCATGCTCGATCCCCGGGTGCTGGTCGAAGGGAGGAAGGCGGGATGAGCAACCTCCGAGCGCGACTCGCGGAACTACGCCGCTATCCCTCGGCCATCATCGGTATGGGCATGATCGGTCTGCTGGTACTGGTGGCTATAGCGGGCGTGGTCTTTATCCCCTATCAGAGAGCAGTGGACCTCTGGAAAGGGGACGAGGGGGTCTGGGAGGCGAGCCCTCGCCTGGCCCGGCCGGCCTGGTTCAACTGGTTCTCGCGGGAGCAGGCGCCGCGGACGCTGGTGCTGGACAGCGCGGCCGATCCCGACACCAAACAGCGGGTGGAGTACGAGGACGGCGAAGCCGATGTCACCATCACCCTGGCCTTCGATTTCCCTTACGACCGGTTCCCCAGCGAAGTCGCCCTTTTCTTGAGGGGCAAGTATGAGGAGACCCAGCCCTTTGCGGGCTTTATCTGGCGGATGCCGGACGGCCGGGAGTTCTACTTGCCGGCACGGGCTGTGGGGGAGCGCGATGTCTTCCACATTTCGCTGGACGACGAGGTTCGCTGGCAGCTTGGCGGGATGGCCCCGGAAATCGGCCTGTTCGCCGAGGAGGGTTCCGATCCTCCCCGGGTGCTGAAGGGCCGCTACGAACTGGTGGTAGAGGGTCTGACCTTCGAGGCGGCCTCCGACCTCGATGCCCGGCTGGTGGTATACGGGCGCGTGCACGGGTTGGCCGGCACCGACCACCTGCGCCGGGACATCACCGTGGCGCTATTGTGGGGGACGCCGGTCGCCCTGGTCTTCGGCCTGGTGGCCGCGGTGGGTTCCACCATGGCCAGCATGACTATCGCTGCCCTCGCCGCCTGGTATGGCCGATCGCTTGATGCCCTGGTCCAGCGGACCACAGAGGTCTCCATGATCCTGCCCATGCTACCGATATTGATCATGGTTGGTACCCTGTACACCCGCAGCCTCTGGGTGATCCTGGGTCTGGTGATCCTGCTCAGCATCTTCGGCGCCGCCCAGAAAGTCTACCGGGCGATGTTCCTGCAAATCAAGGAAGCGCCGTATATCGAGGCCGCCCGGGCCTATGGTGCCAGCAACCCCCGCCTGGTTTTCCTCTACCTGATCCCGAGGGTGATACCCGTGCTGGTGCCCCAGTTCGTCAGCCTGATCCCCGCTTACGTGTTCCTGGAGGCCACCCTTTCTTTCCTCGGCCTGGGCGATCCGCTGATCCCCACCTGGGGGAAGGTGATCGAGGATGCCTTCCGCAACGGAGCCCTGTACATGGGCCACTACTACTGGGTGATGGCCCCTTCGGTGCTGCTCATCTTCACCGGGCTGGGCTTCGCCATGTTGGGGTTCGCTCTTGACCGGATCTTCAACCCAAGGCTGAGGGAGCAGTGATGGAACAACTACTACGAGTCGAGGACTTGTGTTTGTATTTCCAGACCATCAGGGGTCGAGTGCAGGCGGTCGACGGGGTCAGCCTGGAGTTGCCGCGCGGGGTGAGTCTGGCCGTGATCGGCGAGTCCGGGTGCGGGAAGACCTCGCTGGCCCGGGCCATCTTGCGGCTGCTCCCGCGGAATGTCAACACTTATGCCGGCCGAGTATACCTTCACGGCACCGATGTGATGCAGTTCGACAACGAGCGCTTCCGCCGTGAGGTGCGCTGGTTGCGGGCGGCCATGGTGCCGCAGGCTTCCATGAACGCCTTGAACCCGGTGATCCGGGTCGGCGACCAGGTCGCCGAGCCGCTCCTGTTGCACCGACGGGCCCACGACAGACGGGAGGCCTTGGAACGGGCGAGGGAGGCATTTTGCCTGGTGGGGGTGCCGGTGGATTTCCTGCACCGCTATCCCTTCGAGCTGTCGGGAGGCATGCGCCAGCGGGTAGCCATCGCCATGGCCCTGGTGACCCGCCCGGATCTCGTCATCCTGGATGAGCCGACCAGCGCCCTCGACGTCCTGACCCAGGCTAACTTGATGAATGTGCTCAAAGGCATCAAGCGCGATGCGGGCATCACCTTCATCCTCATCACCCACGACATCGCCACTTCCAGCGAACTCGCCGACCGGGTGGCGGTGATGTACGCCGGTCAACTGGTGGAGATCGCTGACGCCGGCGACTTCTACCTGAATCCGACCCATCCTTACTCGCGCAAACTCATGGCGAGCGTGCCCACGCTGCGCCAGGAGAAGCGGCTGGAGTTCATCCCCGGCCGGCCACCCAGCCTCGTCGATCCCCCGACCGGTTGCCGCTTCAAGGATCGTTGCCCGTCGCGCTTCGAGCGCTGCGAGGAAATGCCGCCGCTCCGGGAGACCGGCAAGGAACGGCGGCTGGTGAGGTGCTGGCTCTATGGGTGAAGCGGCTGACGGAGATATCCTGCTGTCCCTGCAGGATCTGCATACGTGGTTTGAGTTGAGGCGCTGGGGAATATTCCGGGTTGGCTGGGTCCAGGCGGTGGATGGGGTGGACTTCCAGCTGGGACGGGGCGAGGCGGTGGCCGTAGTCGGCGAGAGTGGCTGCGGTAAGACCACCCTGGCCCGGACCATCCTGGGGCTTCACCCGCCGACCCGGGGGGAAATCCGCTTTGACGGCCGCGTCCTGAAGGGTGCCGCCACCCTCCGCTGGTACCGCCCGCATGTGGGTTTCGTCCAGCAGGATCCCTATGGGGCCACCGCTCCTTTCCTGTCCGTGAAGCGCATCCTGGAGGAACCGCTCCTGGTTCAGGGAGTCCGCGACCCCGCCGATCGGCTCCATCGCATCCGCACCGCGATGGAGCGGGTCAAGCTCACGCCGGTCGACGACTTCCTGAACAAGTTCCCGCACATGCTCAGCGGCGGGCAGCAGCAGCGCGTGGTCATCGCCCGGGCCAAGATCCTGGAGCCGCGCTTGATCGTGGCCGACGAACCGGTGTCGATGCTGGATGCCTCGGTGCGGGTGGAGATCCTGGAACTCCTCCGGGAGTTGCAGCAAACATCCAATCTGAGCCTCATCTACATCACCCACGACCTCTCCACCGTGCGTTTCTTCACCGAGCGCATTCTCGTGATGTACGGGGGCAAGGTCGTCGAGGAAGCCCCCGTGAAGTCGCTGCTCGAGGAACCGCTGCACCCTTACACGCGCGCGCTGCTGGCCGGGATATCCGATCCCGATCCGGCCAACGCGCACGTGATGCGGGAAGTGCCGCCGGGCGAGCCGCCCAGCCTCATGAACCCGCCGTCCGGGTGCCGTTTCCATCCCCGTTGTCCGTCGATCATCCGCAAGCTGTGCGACTGCCAGGTGCCACCGGCCTTCATGCCCAAGCCGCGGCACCGGGCGGCCTGCTGGCTGCACCGGGGTGGGTAACCGTAGCCCGCGGTCGCTGATCGTGGGAGGGGCGCTGCTCGTGCTGGTCGGGTGGGCGGTGCCCTTCCTGATGGTGATCCGGGTGATCCCGGCCGGATTCATCCTGAGCATTGCCAGCTACGCCGCCCTGCTGGCGGGGATGATGATGGGACTCATCGGTTCCCTGATGTACGTGCAAAGGCGGCGCGCTGCGAAGGGGGAAACGGCCGACCAGGATGAGTCGGGCAGTTAGCGAAAGAAGATGAAGCTGATCGCGCCGCCGCCGAGGGCCATGAGCTGACCCCAGATCAGCAGGCGCCGGAAGAGCCTGGTCCGGTCCTCGGTGGCGGGCGCGGCGGCGAGGCACAGGGCCCCCAACAGCGAAAGCGGGCTCGCGTCCACCAGGTGCGCGGAGACGGTGATGGTGTAGACGAGGTTCTTCTGGAGTTCGAGCGCTGCAGCGCCGACTACCCCCAGTTCGTGGACCAGCCCGGGGATCATGGGGATGAAGGTCGGCATCACCACCGCCGACGACCCGCTGTAGGTAGACACGAAGCCGGCGACGAAGCCCATGATCCCGGTGACCGTCGCCGGTTGGGCGATGGCGGCGAGGGCGCGAACGGCATGATCGAGGCCCCCCGTCCGGGCCGCCACCTCCACCAGCAACATCACCCCGACCAGCATCAATATCATGTACCAGGGCTGGCGCTTGACCGCCTCCTGCTCGTCCGCCGCTCGCAGCAGGGAAAGCACCACCGCCAGGGTCAGGGCGGTGAAGCCGAGATCCCACCGCAACCCGAGCACCAGGACGATGAGTAGCGCCACCGCGGCCAGGGTCGCCAGTTGCCGGCGTTCCCACGGCGGGAGCGGCCGATTGAGGGCCGCCCGCACCCGCACTCGTCCCCGAGGATCGCGACCGGCCGCCAGCAGGCGGAGTCCTCCGAAAAGAAGGTAGGCCAGCAGGGCGGCCACGCCGTTGCCGACCAGCGAACTCATGAAGATGGGTCCGGGTATGGGGGGTAGGCCCAGTCGGCCCACCAGGGTGGCGGCGATGATCCCCGTGGGGGCCACCGGCGAGAGGGCGCCGGCATTCGCGCCGTTCACCACCATCACGGCGGCCAGGAAGGCGCTGATCTTGGTGTGGGCGGCGATGGACATGGCTACGGGGGCGAGGACCACCGTGGCGGCAATGTTGCCGGGGCCCGCCGCCGCGAGCGCCGCGGCGAAGACGAAAAGCAAGACGGGGATCAGCGCCGGCGACCCGCCGGAGGCGCGGATGAACCACTGCGCGAGCCTGGCCAGGGTGCCGTTCAGTTCGGCCATGCTGAACAGCAGGGTCACGCCCACGAGGGTCAGGAACAGGCGCAGGGGGAAGAAGGTGATGAGCAGTGCCGGATCGATCCGGGGGTCGCGGCCCAAGGCGGCCACGAGGAAGGCCAGGGAGATGGCGAGGAGGCCGATATTGCGATTGAGCCGGAAACTGACTGCCACCGCGAGCACTAGGCTGAATACGGCGATCAGGCCGATATCCAACCATCCCACCTCCAAGGCCCTTCCGGCAGATCCGCCTCGCCCGCGCCGATCATGGAACCCACCATGCGGGATCTTCCAACCAACCTTTCGGCACAGGGGGCAAGGGAACCTCCGGACGACTGCCGGTCCGGCGGCGCCGGAAGGAGACTGAGGGCAGAGGGAGAAGAAATCAGTGAGGCCCCCAGGCCCACGGGCCAGCACGGGGCTAGAAACGGCTCGGAAGCGGGAGACCGTGTTTTTGTGGTAGGGGCGGGTTCGGAACCCGCCCCTACATATAGCGTAGCAGGGGGGAATGAGCCATGCTGCGGATCGCCCGGGTCGCCACGCTCAAGGAGTGCGCCGCCCTGGAGCCGCTGCAACGGGAAGTATGGAGCGGGCATCTGGTCTTGGCCGCACCCCACATGTTCGCCTCCATCACCTGCGGGGGGATCCTCGTGGGTGCCTACGACGGAGCGCAGCCGGTGGGTTTCTGTTACGGCTTCCCCGCCCGCAAGCGGTGGAACGTATGGCTTCACTCCCACATGCTGGCCGTGCTCCCGGCTTACCGGGGGCAGGACCTGGGCTTTCAGCTCAAGGTGGCCCAGCGCCAGGCGGCCCTGGAGGACGAGTACTCCGTCGTGAGCTGGACTTTCGACCCCCTGCAATACGTGAATGCCCGGCTGAACCTGGCGCGGCTGGGGGCGGTGGGTACCGCCTACCTGGTGGACTACTACGGTCCGATGGAGGATCCCCTGAATCGCGGCCTGCCCACCGACCGGATCTTGCTCGAATGGTCCATCGCCTCACCCGCCGTGGCCGAGCGGATCGCCCGATCCTCGGCCGGGCCGGAGCCGGTAGGGCTTCCCGTCATCAACCGGGTCGCCGCGGAACGGACCGGCGGTCTCGCGTGTGCGACCCCGGACCTGTCCCTGACCCACCCCGAGGTCCTGATGCGCATTCCGACCGAGTTCGCGGCGCTCCGCAACCGCGATCCCGGACTGGCACGGGAATGGCGCCTCAAGACCCGGCAGGCCTTCTCCCACTACCTGGGTACGGGGTACCGGGCGGTCGACCTGTTCCCCGGGCGGGAAACCTGTGCCTACCTCCTGGAGAAGGGACGATCCGGGTGAGAGTGGAGACTATCCGCTTACGGCGGCTGAGGATGCCCCTCAAGGCGCCCTTCGTGACCAGTTTCGGCAGCCAGACGGTCCGCGAGGCGATCCTGGTCGAGACGGAGGCCGGGGGCATCGCCGGCTGGGGCGAGGCGCCGGCCCTGACGGCGCCGCTGTACAACGAGGAGACGGTGGAGACGGCCTGGCACCTGCTCAGGGACTTCCTGGGCCCCGCCGTCATCGGACGGAGTCTGCCCCATCCTTCGGCGCTGGCCGAGCGCTTGCGACCCTTCCGCCGCAACTACATCGCCAAAGCGGGGCTGGAGGGGGCGCTATGGGACTTGTGGGCGCGGGCCCGGGGCCAGCCGCTCGCCCGTGCGCTGAGAGGGACGCGCGGCCGGGTGGCGGCGGGGGTGAGCCTCGGCATCGCGCCATCGGTGGAGGACCTGCTGGAAGAGGTCGCCTTTTACCTCGGCCGGGGATACCGGCGGATCAAGGTGAAGGTCAAGCCGGGGTGGGACCTCGCGCCGCTGGCGGCGATCCGCGATCGCTTCGGGCCCATCCCGCTCATGGCCGACGCCAACTCCGCCTACGAGCGGTCCGACCTCCCGCGGCTCAAGGCCATCGACGGACTCGGGCTGATGATGATCGAGCAGCCGCTTGCCGCCGATGATCTGGTCGACCACGCCCGGCTGCAGTCCGAGTTGGACACGCCCTTGTGCCTCGACGAGTCGATCTGCTCGCGGGACGATGCGCGGAAGGCACTGGACCTCGGCAGTTGTCGCATCATCAACATCAAGGCGGCACGGGTTGGCGGCCTCACCGAGGCGGTCGCCATCCATGACCTGTGCCGGGAGCGAGGGGTGCCCGTGTGGTGCGGTGGGATGCTGGAGACGGGCATCGGCCGCGCCCATAACCTGGCGCTCGCGTCCTTGCCCGGATTCACCTTGCCCGGCGATGTCTCCGGCAGCGATCGCTACTGGGACCGGGACATCATTCGCCCGGAGATAGCCGTCGACTCCGAGGGGTATATTGCCGTGCCCGGCGGCCCCGGGCTGGGCCATGAGCCCGACCTCGGCGAAATTACCCGCCGCACCGTTCGCGAAGAAGTGCTGACCGCGTGACCACTCCGGCGGTACCGGCAAAGAGCCGCCGTCATGCCGTAGGGGCGGGTTCGAAACCCGCCCCTACGGGGTCGGCCATCCGGGTGCTCTCCCGCGGCCTCAGCTCAACCCATACAGCTCTCGGAACTTGCGCCCGAGATAGTCGAGATAGGGACGGGCCTGAAGCGGCTTCCCCGTAGCCCGCTGCACCAGTTCCCGGGGGGCGAACTTCGCGCCGCACTCGTGGATCCGGGTGCGCATCCAGGCGAACAGCTTCCCGAACTGGCCGCGGGCGATATCCTGCGGAATCTCCGGATGGTCGGCCAGCGCCGCCGCATAGAGTTGGCCGGCGATGACATTACCCAAGGTGTAACTCTGGAAGGCGCCCCCGAAATGCCCCGACCAGTGGATGTCCTGAAGGACGCCCTGCACGTCGTCGGGCGCCGTCAGCCCGAGGTATTGCTGGAGTTTGTCCTGCCATGCGTCCCTCAGGTCGGCGGCGGCCAGTCGGCCCTCGAGTACCGCCTTCTCCAATTCGAACCGGAACATCACGTGCAGGTTGTAAGTGACCTCGTCGGCCTCGGTGCGGATCAAGGAGGGGGCGACCCGGTTGACCGCCCGGTAGACCGCGTCGGGAGTTGCGCCGGCGAACTGCTCAGGGAAGAACTCGCGCGCCCGGGGGAGGAAGTACTGCCAGAACTCCTGAGAACGCCCGACCAGGTTCTCCCACAGCCGGGACTGAGACTCGTGCAGACCACCGGAAGCCCCTTCGGCGAGCACCGTCCGGTCCAGCCGGCGCGGCAATCCCTGCTCGTACATGCCGTGACCGGCCTCATGCAAGAGCGAGAAGAAGCAGTTCCCGAAGTCGTGGGGGCGGATGCGGGTGGTGATGCGCACGTCGTCCAGCGAGCAGCCGATGGCGAAGGGGTGGACGGTGGTGTCCACCCGGCCGCGGCCGTCGAGGTCGAAGCCGATGGCCCGCACGGCGGCAGTGCCGCAGGCCAGTTGCTGCTCGGCGGGGAAGTCATTCCGCAGGACCGAGTCCGGCAGTTGGCGGCCGGACTCGGCGATGGCCCGGGCGAGCGGCACCAATTCCGCCCGCAACTCGGCGAAAAGCCCTTCGCAGAAGGCGGCGGTGATCCCCGGCTCGGCGATGTCGATGAAGGCGTCCATCGGGCTGTTCCTATAGCCCAGGGCGGAGGCCACCCGGCTCGACACGTCCACCACTTGCTCGAGGGCGGGACGGAAGACCTCAAAGCGGTTCTCCTCGCGGGCCTTCAGCCAGGCCTCATGAGCGGCGGCCGCCACCAACTCCTGTTCCACCACCAGTTCCGTGGGGATGCGGGTAGCCTTCTCGTACAGGCGGCGGGCCACGCGGATCATGCTGGCCTCATCGCTGTCCGGGGCCAGCGACTGCTCGTGCGGACGGAGTTCTTCCAGCCATGCACCCACCTCCGGACTGGTGGACCGAAGGTGGGCGATGCGGGCAAGGGTAGCGGTCTGCTCGCCCCGGGCAGGGGCACCCGCCGCCGGCATGTAGGTGAGGCGATCCCAGTGCAGCACTGCGGCTGCGCGGTTCACGTCGATGACTTCCGCCATCACTTCAAGCAGCTTGCGATAGGTTTCGTGCACCACTGAACTTCTCTCCTCCCCGGCGATGGGCGGTCGCGCCAACACGCTCGCCGCCCACGACGCCGTCTCAGGCCTTTCGCTGCGTTCCGACCAGCCTCCTGCTCTTTACTGGCGGGCGGCGGCGGCCAGAATCCGATCCCACTCGCGACGGACCGCGGCCTCCACCGGCCGCGGCCGGTGCTGCTCCAGGATGCTCCGTGCCAGATCCGTCGCCGCCTGGAAGGCCCCGCGCCGGCCCGAACGCTCCCAGGCGTCGTAGGGGGAGCGGTCGATGACCCGCGGGCGCCAGATGTCCCGCAGATGACGGAGCGTGTGCGGATCCGAGAGATAATTGCCCCCGGGGCCGATCCGGCAGATCAAGTCGACTGCCAGCGTCTCGGCGTCAACCTGGATGCCCTCGCTAACCCGGGCGGCGACCGAGTGGATCTCGCAATCCATGATGAGCTGCTGGTAGGAGAAGATCTTCGAGCCGTTGAGCAGGCCGGCCCCGGTGAGCATCGCCGTCCCCGTCAGCAGCGGCATGATGGTGGACAGGGCGTTATCGAGGGCTGCCTGCCAGTCGGGGAGCTTGGCGCCCGTGGCCATGGCGCCCATGGACAGCGGCAATCCGTAGTATCGGCATACCTCGTTGAATGCGCCGCCCAGCAGGTAGTCTTCCGGCGAGCCGCCGGTGTAGCCTCCGGTGACGAGGTCCATCACCGTGGGCGCCGCCGCGAAGAACACCGGCGCTCCGGGATGGGCCAGCTGGATCAGGATCAACGGGGCCAGAGCATCCACCGTCGCGACCACCAGATTGCCGGCCAGGGTCGCGGGGGCGGTGGCACAGGACATGGGCATGGGCATGAACCCGGTGGGGACGCCATGCGCGGCGGCCACCAGCGACGCCTCGAGACTGCCGCCATCCTGGCCCAGCGGATCCAATGCGCACTGCATGACCGAGAAGATGGGGCGGCGGCGAAGTTCCTCAACGCTGCCCACTTCGGCCAGCGCCATCTCGACGCACCACTCGGCGACCTGGGCGGAGATGATCGTCTCCGGCTGCACGTGCTTGGAGGTACCGAGGAACGCAGCTTCCAGTTCGCGCAACGGGCGGACGGCGGGCGCTACGTCCTGGGCGCTCACTGTCGGTCCCCAGTAGAAAGCGATGGAATCGAGGTAATCGGCGACCAGGGCGGAGTGGTACACATCCTCCCCGGTAGACCTCCGGGGCGAGCCGGTCTGTAAGTCGTACACCTGAATGCCGCAGCCGTCGGTGGAGAGATAGCAGTGCTCTCCGTCGAGGTCCAGATTGTCCTCGGGATCTCTGGCGCCCAGCGTGAAGCGGCGCGGCGCGCGGGAGATGGCGGCCATGGCCAGGTCAGGCGGGATGCGCGCCACCTGGCGCTCCCAGTCCACCGCGCAGCCCGAGTCGGCCAGGATGCCCAGGGCCCGGGCTGACGGGAAGCGTACTCCCGCCCGGCCGAGCACCTCCAGGGCCGCCTCGTGGATCGACTTCACGCCATCGGGGCCGAGGATGGACAGGGCCAAGCGGGGACGGAGGCGGCGGAGGGGACGGCGGGCCGGAAGCGGTCCGCTCATGAGCCCGTGCCCCCGGCCAGTTTTCGGGCAAGGACCACCGCGGAACCGCCATCCTCGGCGTAACCGTCCGCCCCGATCTCCTCAGCCCAGGATGCGGTGACGGGGGCACCGCCTACCATGATCTGTACCCGCACTCCCGCTTGGCGGAAGAGGTCGATGACTTCCTTCTGCCGCACCATGGTCGTGGTGAGCAGTGCGGAGAGGCCAACGATTGACGGGCGCAACTCGCGGGCGCGGTCGAGGAAAGTCGCCGCCGACACGTCCACTCCCAGGTCCACCACTTCAAAACCGGCGGCTATCAGGAGCGAACCGACGATGCGCTTGCCGATCTCATGGATGTCCCCTTCGACCGTACCCAGGAGCACGCGCCCCAGGGTCAGACGGTCGCGGCGAGCGGCAGCCAGGTGAGGCTGAACCACTGCCAAGGCCCGCTGCATCGCCTCGCCTGCCGCAACCAGTTCGGGGAGGAATTTCTCGCCCTTGCCGAACTCCTCGCCTACCCGTTCCAGGGCGGGCATGAAGCCAAGATTCAGGCAGTCCAGGGGATCGAGCCCCGCGGCCAACCCGCGCTCGGCCACTTGCGCCGCCTGCTCGATGTCGCCCTCGTACACCACCCGGTACATCTCCTCGAGTAACTTGTCCCGCTCCAAATCTCCACACTCCTCTCGCCAGGGTTTATTAGCAAGGAGCATGCCGGCCTACGGACGTAAGCCCTCACGCTTCCCCATGGTCTCCCGGGTCCGAGCGAGGCTGCCTTCGGCTCCGGACCTCCGCCAACTGCTCGCGCATACGTTCCCGCGCCTGGCCGTGGAGGGGATAGAGGCTCAAGGCGCCGGCGGCGATGATCATGCCCAGGGCCGGCAAACCGCTGACGAGCAATCGCAGTCCACCCAGCGCCGCCGAGGGCTGAGCGGCGAGAGCGGGATCGAAACCGGTCCGGGCGAAGACGAGGGTGAAGGCGATCGCCTGCAGGGAGATGCTCAGGCGGATGATCACGCCGTTGATCCCATAATAGACGCCCTCCCGGCGCAAGCCGGTACGGACTTCATCCGCATCGATCACTTCCGGCAGGAGCAGGTCGAGCACGATCATCAGGCCGGCCAGGGCCAGGCCGACCACGAAAGCGGTCGCCGCCCCCTCCAGGACATTGCGCGCGAGGGCGAAAGGACTCAAGGTTGCGGCGAAGGCGGCCGCCGCGACCAGGGCCGTCCTCCGGGGCTCCCAGCGGATGGCCAGCCGGCCCCAGCCCCGCAGGGCGACGAAGGCGGCCACGAAGACGAGTGCGAGCAATGCGGAGGTCGCCGCCTCGCCGGCTTGGAGGACGTACTTGGCGTAGAAGGGGAAGGCCGAGGACAGGGTGACGAAGGCGAAGTTGATGGCCACGTGGGCGAGGAGCACCAGCGCAAACGGCCGGTTGGCCAGGGCGTGACGGAGCCCGGGCAGGAGGGCGAGCGGCTGCCCCGAGGCGAACCCGGGCCGTTCGCGGGCGCCCCATGCCGCCAGTAACAAGAAGATGAGGCCGATGGCGGCGAACAAGGCGCCCGCACCCGCCCAGCCGATCCGAGCCCACAGGAGCGGCGGGGCGGCGACGGCCACAATCGTCCCCACGATGCGAAAGGATTGGCGCACGGCGGCCAGCTGCGCTCGTTCTCCCGGCTCAACCGCCACCTCGGGGAACAGGGCCGCCCAGTTGAGGACGACCAGCGTGTAGAAGAAGTCGAACAGGAACACGGTCCCGAACAGCCAGGGCAGGACCTGGGCGGTGCGCAGGCCTTCGGGCGGCGCCCATAGCATGGCATACGTCAGGACCAGCGGCAGGGCGCCCAAGAACATATAGGGGCGCCGGCGGCCCCAGCGAGTGCGCGTGCGGTCCGACCAGTATCCGACGAGCAGGTCGTTGGCGGCGTTCCAGAGTCCAAAGGTGCCCATGACCGCCCCGACGGCCACGGCCGGCACCCGCAAGACATCCACGTAGAAGAAGACCGTATAGGTGGCGAAGGATTGATATAGCAGCGCTGATGGAAGCGCTCCCCCGGCATACCAGAAATTCTCCCGCCGGCCGGCGCTCAAGCCGATTGCACCCGGATGTCGAATCTCCACCATTCCGCTCCGCGAAAGATGCCCCATCCCCCCTCGCGGGCCTGCCGATGAGCTTTCGGTGCCAAGTTGGACCTTCCCTGCCGGCAACTGGGATGGCCGCCCGAGGCGGCGCCCGGCGCCATGCCGCTGGGCAGGCGCGCGATAGCTGCCTTTCCTCCGGCGACACGGAGGCTGAGCTGCGGATACAGACCCTTTCCTGGCTTGGCCTCAAGCCCCGCAGCTGGTAGAATGGCCAATGAGGCACTGGCAGGCCGTGACCGCGAGGACGACCATGACCGTAACCACATTTTCGCAGCGGGAGGGATCGACGTGTTAGCCAAACTGCTTCGACGCCCAGGCCATCTCGCCATCGCCGCCCTCGCTTTCCTGGCCCTGCTCCTCATCGTTGGCGGGTCGGTGGAGGCCGCGTCTTTCCGTCATACCGTGAGGCCGGGAGAAACCCTCAGCCATATCGGGCGCCGCTTCCGGGTGACGGTCGGCGACTTGATGCGCTACAACCGGATGTTCAGCCCACAAATGCGCGTCGGCCAGAGCATCGGCATTCCCGGCGTGGCAGCCCACATCGTTCAGCCGGGTGAGACCATGTCCGGATTGGCGCGACGCTACGGCACTACCGCCGAACTCATCCGGCGGATGAACCGGCTCGGAACCGACGGGCTGCAGGCCGGCCAGACCCTGGCCATCTTCCGTTCACCGTCGCCGCAGCTCAGCTTGCCGGACCTCCGGCTGCTGGCCCGAATGATCTGGGCCGAGGCGGAAGGCGAATCGCATCTGGGCCGGGTGGCGGTGGGCGCCGTCATCCTCAACCGGATGGTGCATCCCTTGTTTCCCCGTACCTTGCAGGAGGTGCTATTCCAGCCTCGCCAGTTCCAACCGGTTGGGGACGGCCGGCTCTGGCAGGTACTGGCAGGCGAGGAGGCCCTGCGCGCCGCCCGGGATGCCGTCGCGGGCTTGGACCCGACCGGCGGGGCGCTCTACTTCTACAACCCCTACCGGTCTACCAGCCGCTGGATCTTCACCCGTCCGGTGTTGATGCGGATCGGCGACCATCTCTTCACTTACTGATACTGATCCACCGGCCGTTCGCCGGGAGGCGGCACTACCGGCAGGTCTGACAGTTGGTGCGGCTGCAGGAGGTGCAACTCGAACCCCCAAGGGTCGTCGAGGTCCCGCTGCTACTGCGGGAGAATGCGGCAAAAGTCGACAAACAGCGTCGCAGCCGCGTTCCCCCGCACCCGGGGCAACTGAGCGATGCGCCGGTCTCACCCATGCGGCAAAGGGACTCGAACTTGCGGTCGCAGTCCTGGCACTTGAACTCGTAGATGGGCACCCCTATCGCCTCCGCAAGTAATGCCATGATCATTCTAGATCGCGCCTTGCCCGGCGTAAATCCCCTAGTGCCGCGGCCTACCGATGCCCCGCCGTTTTCACGCCCCGTGGTGCCCCGACAGGCATGATGGTCTCCGCAGGAAAACGCGACCTCACGGTCCAATAGGAGCGGGCAGGGGAGGTGCAGTGTCCCGCCCATGAGCAAGCTCAGCGGGAAGGAACTGCTGTGGATTGCTGCGGGGGCCATGGTGATGGCCATCGCGACCAACGGCTTCATCGTGGCCAACGGCCTGGGCCAGGGGGGCATCTCCGGGCTGGCCATCATCGCCCATCACCTCACGGGCATCCCCCTCGCCGCGATCTTCGGCGCGGTGAACGTGCCCATCCTGGTCTTCGGTTACCTGCGGCTGGGCCGGCGGTTCACCGAGCGGACGATTATCGGTGCCATGTTCTTCACCGTGGCCCTGCATGTGACCCGGCAACTCGCGTTCCCGATGGACGATCTCCTGCTTGCTACCCTATACGGCGGAGTGGTGGGGGGCCTGGGCTGGGGCATGGTGCTCAGGGTGGGCGCCACTTCGGGCGGGATGGATATCCTCGCCTGGTATCTCAAACGCCGCTATGGGGTCTCGCTCACCGCCACCTACACGGTGGCCGACGCCATCATCCTGTCGGTGGTCGGCCTGACCATGGGCACGGGGGTCGCGTTCTATGCCTTGATCGTCACTTTCCTCGGGGGACGGGTCGGCGAGCATCTGCAGGAAGGCATAGGGCGGGCAAAGGCCGCCATCATCATCTCGGACCGGCCCGAGGCCATCGCCCGGGTGATCATGGAGGACTTCTCCCGGGGGCTGACCTACCTCAGCGGCTGGGGCGGGTACACCTCGCAGGAGCGAAAGGTCATCCTGGTGGTGGTCAGCCCGCGGGAGATCGCCCGCCTGAAGCCGGCGGTTCAGGCAATCGATCCGGGCGCCTTCTTGATCGTCACCGATGTCACGGAGGTCATGGGGGAGGGATTCAAGCCGCGCCCGTCATGATGGCGGTGGCCGGCGCCAGCCTGGCGCATTCAGCCCAGGACATGACCAAGGGCCATCATCAGCAGGAATCCAACCACCACCCCAGCCGTGGCTTCCACCTGGTGTCCACCCCGATGACTCTCGGGGATCAATTCGTCGGATACCACGTACAACATGGCTCCCCCCGCGAGCGCCAGTCCCCAGGGTAAGACGGCGGCTACCGCTCCCACGACGAGCGCTCCAACTAGCGCCGCGGCCGGTTCCGCCAGCCCGGTGACGGTGGCCAACCCCACGGCGGGCCAGGCGCGGTAACCTTCCCGGAAGAAAGCAGTGGCCACCGCCAGACCCTCGGGCAAGTTGTGCAAGCCGATGGCTACGGCCAGCGCGACCGCCGCGCCGAGTTGCCCTGACCCGAAGATCACGCCGACTGCCAGGCCTTCAGGGATATTGTGCAGGGCTATGGCGAGGAAGAGCAGCCAGGCCCGGCTCATCCCCGAAGCGGGTCCTTCGCCGATGCCGTGAAAGTGGGCGTGCGGTACCCGGCGGTCGAGCAGGTAGATGAAAGCCGCCCCCAGCAGTAACCCTCCTGCCGCCGGAATGAGGCCGCCCAGTTCCAGCGCGGGACTGAGCAAGCCGAAGGCCGTGGCCGCCAGCATGACTCCAGCGGTGAACCCGAGCATGCCGTCAAGCAAGGGGCGGGACAACCGCCCTCTGAGTATCACGAGCGGTAAGGCTCCAACGCCGGTGGCCAGGCCGGCCAGGAGACTTGCCAGGAAGCCGGTGAGGATCAAGTCCGATCATCCCCCTCGTCACAATCTGGATGCGACGCTACATTCTATGTGGCGGCGAGAGGATCCTACATCCTCGCCGGAAGGGACAGGATCGTACACGGGGATGCTGCCCTCGTTTCCGGCGGGGCTTACATGGTGGAAGCGTTCTTCCGCGCCGACCGCGCCGCGGGGGTCGTGCGCCGGAGGAGCTTGAGCGTCCGGCGAGCGGCAGGGCGGCGCCTGGCTAGCCAGAATCGGTATCCGGCGCCGATCTGCCACTGCACGGTCTCGAGCGGCATAGGCCGCAAGATGCGGCGTAGCCCGAGTCCGGCGGGGAGGAAACCATAGCCGCGGACGCGGGTCCGCCTTCCGACCAGGTAGTGGCGAACTCGCAGGCGCAAGGGGCCGGGCGAGGCGAAGTTGACCATTATCAGGCCGCCCGGTGGCAGGGAGTCGGCCAGATGGCCGAGTACCCTCGGCCATTCCTCCGGAGGGATACACTCCATCACGTCGCAGCACCAGATGGCTCGAAGGGCCGGCGGGAGATAGGGTGTATCGCGGAGGTCGGCCCGAATCACCTCGGCGCCGGGCAGTTTCTCCCGGGCGCGCCGCAGGGCGGCGACCGAGCGATCGAGCCCGGTCACGCTCAGGCCGGCTGCGGCGAAGGCTGGCCAGTATTTCCCCGTCCCACAGCCGGCGTCGAGGACATGCTCTCCCGGACGCAACGCACCAATGAAGCGCTCGAGGACGTGCTGGTGAGCGGCTGACAGGCCGCCGCCGGGAGCGCCATTTCTCGGATTCAGCCTGCCCGCACGAATTCTCCGCCGCCGCAGCCGGCTGATGGCCACCCGCAATCTGAGCCCTCCCCCCAGAACGTGCGACCAGGATTCGCTGCCCGTCAGGACGTTTCCTCCACCGGCCACGAGGACCACAAGTGCCGGTTCTCGACCATGATATGATGAAGAGAAGCGGCTAGGGTAATGCTCAGGGCGGTAGGAGTTGCGGGGAGGCAAGAACTTGGGGGAACGGGAAAGGGCGGGGCCGGCTCCGGTTGACCTGCACATCCACACGACGGCGAGCGACGGGGACTTCTCTCCCACGCAGGTGGTGATGATGGCGGTCCGGGCTGGACTCGGGACGGTAGCCATCACCGACCACAACACCCTGGGTGGGGTGGAGGAGGCGATCCGAGCCGGGGTCGAGCACGGCTTGGCCGTGATATCGGGGGTGGAGGTCAGCGCCAACTATGGCGAGCTGGAACTCCATCTTCTTGGATACTTCGTCGACTGGCGGGATCGGGTCCTTCGGCGCCGCTTGGCGGAGAGTGAACAGGAGTTCGTGCGGGTCTATGCCGGCCGGGCAGGTCGCATGCGGACGCTTGGCTTCCGGGTGGAAGACGCCGACGTCCTTGAGCTGCGGCCTGATGGGAGCTACATGCTGAAGTCGCTCCTGGACGCCTTGCTGTACCATGACCGGGAAGGCAGCGACCCGCGCCTGGACCCGTACCGCAAGGGCGATCTGGCTGCCCGGCTCGCATTCTTGCGGGCTTACCAGCAGCCAGGCGGCCCGGGACATGCGCCGATGGCGATGATGGCGGTGGAGGAAGCCATCGATCTGGTCCGGCGAGCGGGCGGAGTACCTGTGCTCGCGCACCCCGGGACCATCCTGGGGGAGGGAGAGTCGCCGGCCGCGCTCGAACCACTGCTCCGTAAGTTGGCGGAACGGGGTCTGGCGGGAGTGGAAGCATACAGTTCCTACCATCCTCCAGCTTCGGCCCACGACCTCCATGCTCTGGCTCGCCGCCTGGGACTGGGAGTAACCGCCGGGTCAGATTACCATGGTCCGCGACTGAAGCCGGGACTTGAACTCGGCAGCGTGACCGCCGACTCCCGCGAGGTACTCAAGTGGCTGCTGGACGAGGCAACATCGGACGGGCAAGACCAGAGGGGGAATGGCGATGGTGCCCGACGCGACCCGCAAGATCCTGCGCGTCGATCTGAGCCGGGGGGACCTCCGGGAGGAGGAGTTGCCCCAGGGGTTCTGGCGCGCTTTCCTGGGCGGCCAGGGATTCGTGGCGCACACCCTGATGCGGGAGACGAAGGCGGGCGTTGACCCACTGGGGCCCGGCAACGTGCTGGTATTCGCCACCGGCGCCCTCACCGGCTACCCGTTTTCCGGCAGCGGCCGCAACAGCGTGGGGGCCCGATCTCCGCTCACCGGGGCCTTTGGCTGCGCCGACGTGGGCGGCTGGTGGGGAGCGGAGTTGCGGCGGGCGGGGTACGACGCCATTATCATCCGGGGCGAGTCTCCCCATCCCGTTTACCTGCAAGTCAGAGACGGGCAAGCGGAACTGCGGGATGCCCGGGCCTTCCGGGGGCGGCCGACCGCGGAAGTACAGGAAGCCATTCGCGAGGCAATGGGGGACGAGCACGTCCGCGTAGCCCAGTGCGGTCCGGCCGGGGAACGTCTGGTGAAGTTCGCCTGCATCCTCAATGACCTTCGCCATGCTGCGGGGAGAACGGGGATGGGCGCGGTCATGGGGGCAAAGAAGCTGCGAGCGGTGGCAGTGCGGGGGACTGCCGTGCCCGGCGTGGCCGACGGTGAACGCCTGCAGGCCATGGCTCGGACGATGGCGCGCCGGCTGCGCGAGGAGGACACGGCGCTGACCGAGTTGGGCACGCCGGGCGTGCTCATGCCCCTACACCTTGGAGGCGGCTTGCCCACGCGCAATTTCCGCCAGGGACAATTCGCGGGAGCCCAACGCCTCTCGGCGCAGGCACTCAATGCCGGGCCACTGGTGGGGCGGGACTCCTGCTATGCTTGTGTGGCAAACTGCAAGCGGATCGTGAGGACGGGACCGCCCTGGGAGGTGGACGCCACCTATGGTGGACCCGAGTACGAGACGCTAGCCGCCCTGGGCTCCCTGTGCGGCGTGGACGACCTCGAGGCGGTGTGCAAGGGGCATGAGATCGCCAACGCCCAAGGACTCGATACCATCTCCGCCGGCGTGGCCATCGCCTTTGCCATGGAGGCCGCCGAACTGGGCATCCTCCCCGAACCGGGTGGCGATGGGCGGGAGCTTCGTTTCGGCGACGGGCAAGCCATGGTCGACCTGATGCGAGCCATCGCCTCCCGCCAGGGTCTGGGCGAACTGCTCGGGGAAGGGGTTGCGGCTGCCGCCCGTCAGCTGGGGCCCCGGGCCCAGCCGTTGGCGATGACGATCAAGGGGCAGGAAGTGCCCATGCATGAACCGCGTTTCAAGCCCGGATTGGGGCTCGGCTATGCGGTTTCGCCCACCGGCGCGGACCACTGCCACAATCTGCATGACACCTATTACGAGAAGCCGGGTAGGGGCGTGGACGGCCTGGCGGCCCTGGGCGTCTACGGCCCGGTGCCGCGCGCCGACACCGGGCCGGCCAAGCTCCGCCTGTACTGGGCGGCCAGCACGGTGCGCCACCTGAACAACTGCCTCGGGGTGTGCAACTTCATCCCCTGGACGCCTCAGGACCTGCGGGATCTGACCGCGGCGGTGACCGGATGGGATGTGTCCCTCCATGAACTGGTGCAAGGCGCTGAGCGGTCGATAAACCTCGCCCGCTGCTTCAACGTGCGCGAAGGCTTCACGGCCGATGATGACCGTCTGCCGGACCGACTCCACCAGCCCTTCGCCGAAGGGCCGCTTGCGGGTCAAGGCTTGGACCAGGCGGCTTTGGAGCGGATGCGGGCGCGGTACTATGAGCTGATGGGATGGGATGAGCGGGGGCGGCCCACGGCCGGCCGCCTGATGGCGCTCGGCCTGGAGGAGTTCCTGGATTGACGCCGCCAGCCAGGGGTGGTATCATTGCGCCAAGCTCGCCAGGATTTAGGAACTGGTCGCGGCGGGTAATCTCGATCGGAGAAGGGGGACGGGATGGTGAGGAGGTTCTTGCTGGGCGGCCTGGTGATCGTGGTCGCCGGGGCTCTGGCGCTGAGCGGTTGCCCGCGGCCGGGCGCACCCGCGCAGCCGGCCCAGGATCTGGTGATCGCCATGGGCGTGGAGCCGGAGTCGCTGGATCCCATCCGCATGTCATCTTCACCGGCGGCCACCGTATCGCGGCATGTGACCGAGACGTTGATCTACCTCGATGTGGACGGCACCCTGCGTCCCGGTCTGGCCGAGTCCTGGGACGTCTCCGCCGACAACCTGGTGTGGACCTTGCGGCTGCGACGGGGAGTCGAGTTCCATGACGGCACTCCCTTCGATGCCGAAGCCGCCAAGTTCAACCTGGAGCGGTTCCTCAATCCGGACAACCGCGCTCCCTTCCGCTTCTTGATCGCCCGGATCATCCGGGTCGAGGCGGCCGATGGGCACACCCTGCGCCTCCATCTGGATGCGCCCTTCGCACCGTTGCTTTCCCACCTGTCGCATGCGTTCATCGGCATGGTCAGCCCGGCGTCGGTCAGGGCATTGCCCGCTGATGGCGTGGTGGAGGCGCCGGTGGGCACCGGACCGTTCATCTTCGACAGTTGGGCGCGGGGCGAGCAAATCGTCCTGAGGCGCAACCCCGACTTCTGGGGAACCGCGCCCGTAATCGAGACCGTCACTTTCCGCTTTGTGCCCGAGGACGCTTCTCGCCTGGTCATGCTGGAGACGGGTGAAGCCCATGCCATCATGCGGGTGCCGCCCAAGGACGTGCCTCGCCTCCAGGGCGACCCCGAGATCCAGGTGGTCAAGGAGGACAGCGTTCGGGTCATCTACATCGGGTTCAACACCCAGGTGCCGCCCTTCAACGACCGGCGGGTGCGCCAGGCACTCAATTACGCGATCGACAAGCAGGCGATCGTGGACACCATCCTCGCCGGGGCCGGGTCGGTATCCACCGCGCCCATTGTCCCGGCTGTGTTCGGATACCATACGGTGGGCCCGTACCCCTTCGATCCCGCCCGCGCCCGCCAGTTGCTCGCCGAAGCCGGTTTCCCCCAGGGGTTCCGCGCGACCATGCATCACCCCACCGGCCGGTACATGATGGATGTCACCATCGTCGAGAGCATCCAAAGCATGCTGCGGGACGTCGGCGTGGAACTGGAACTGGTCACCATGGAGTGGGCTGCCTACCTGGCCTTCTTGCGGGTGCCGCCGGCGGAAGCCAAGCACCAGATGTTCATGCTCGGCTGGGGCTGTGTGACGCTGGATGCCGACTACGGCATATACCCGCTCCTCCATTCCTCGCAATGGCCGCCGGCCGGCTGGGGAGTCAGCTACTTCAAGAGCGATCTGGCCGACGGATTGATGGATCAGGCGCGGATCACCCCTGACCGGGCGCAGCGCGAGGCGTTGTATCGGGACGCCCTGACCGCCATCTGGGAGGATGCTCCCTGGATATTCCTGCACAACGAAGTCCAGATTAACGCCGTGCGGGCTAACGTCCAGGGTCTGATCCATCACCCGCTGGAAAACATCTTCGCCTGGGACGCCCGGATCGAGTGAGCGGAAGTCCGGAAAGGCCGTAAGCCGGGTCCGACCGCTGAGGCCGCCGTTCAGGCCGGGGCGGTCGGACCCACCGCTTGGTCGCTGGTGCCCGGGAAGTCGGCCCTCAGGGGAAAGGGGGTGCGGCTGGCGCGATGCGGGATTATCTGATGAAGCGGCTCTTGCTGGCTATCCCCGTCTTATTCGGCGTGTCGGTGCTCGTGTTCGCCATGATCCGGCTGATCCCCGGTTGCCCGGCGGTGGCCATGGCCGGGGTGCACGCCGACGCCGAATTCATCGAGCAAGTACGGCGGGACCTCGGGCTGGATCGGGGTTTGCCGGAGCAGTACGCCATGTTCCTGGGGGATCTGCTGCGCGGGGACCTGGGCCGGTCAACCTTCAGCGGCCGTCCGGTCCTCCGGGAGGTGGCGGAGCGCTTCCCCCGCACGGCCGAGCTGACCCTGGCCAGCATGGGGGTGGCCACAGCGGTGGGCGTCGCGGCCGGCATCATATCGGCCACCCGGCAGTATTCGGCTCTGGATAACCTGGGCATGGTCGCGGCGCTGGCCGGGGTGGCCATGCCCGTCTTCTGGCTCGGTCTCATGCTGCAACTCCTGTTCTCGGTGGAGTTGGGCTGGCTCCCGGCCACGGGCCGCGGCACCGTGACCCACCTCATCTTGCCTGCCTTGACGCTGGGAGCCGCATCGGCCGGGATCGTGGCCCGGATGACCCGGTCGAGCATGCTGGAGGTGCTCCGGCAGGACTTCATCGTCACCGCCCGCTCCAAGGGACTGGCGGAGCGGGTAGTGGTATACCGGCACGCGTTGAAGAACGCCATGATACCGGTGGTGACCATCGTGGGTCTCCAGGTCGGCACCCTGCTGGGCGGCGCCGTGCTCACCGAGACGGTGTTCGCCTGGCCGGGATTGGGCAGGTTGCTGGTAGGCGCGATCCTCGCCCGGGACTACCCGGTGATCCAGGGCGGCGTCCTCCTCCTGACCGTGACTTTCGTGATGGTCAACCTCGCCGTGGACCTGTTCTACGTCTATCTCGACCCCCGGATCCGCTATGTATCGCCGCGAGGCGAAGCATGAAGGAAGACAAGACCGTCACCTCAACGCCTGCACCTACTCCGGCCCGGCTCGCCATGCGCAGCCTGCGCCGTAACCGGGCGGCCATGATGGGCCTGGTCATCGTCCTCGCCTTCTCGCTGGCCGCGGCGCTCGCTCCGCTGTTGGGGCTCCCCGACCCGTATGGGGCTTCCTTGGTCCATGCCCTGGAATCGCCGAGTCGCGAGCATCCTTTCGGGCGGGACGAGTTGGGGCGCGATCTGCTGTCCCGGGTGGTGTATGGCGCCAGGATCTCCCTCACCCTGGGTTTGATCGCCATGGCCATCGGCGGGTTGGTGGGAGTCCCCGTGGGCGCCCTATCCGGGTACTATGGCGGCCGCTTTGACCTCATAGTGCAGCGGTTGGTCGATATCCTCCTGGCCTTTCCCGGCACCCTGCTGGCCATCGTGGTGGTGACCATCCTGGGAGTGGGTCTCGACAACGTCATGATAGCCATCGGGATCGCGTCGATCCCCACTTACGTGCGACTGGCCCGGGGTTCGGTGCTGTCAGTGAAGGAGATCGGCTACGTCGCGGCGGCGCGGGCCGTCGGCGGCGGCGACCGGCGCATCGTGTTCCGTCATATCCTCCCGAACTGCCTGGGGCCGCTCATCGTCCAGTCCACCTTCCAGATCGCCACCGCCATCTTGTGGGCGGCCGGATTGGGCTTTCTCGGCCTGGGCGCCCAGGCGCCCACCCCGGAATGGGGGACGATGCTCAGCCGGGGCCGGCTGTACATGCGGGTTGCGCCCCACCTCACCGCTTATCCCGGCCTGGCCATCTTCGCCGTGGTCCTCGGGTTCAACCTGCTGGGCGACGGCCTGCGCGATGCGCTGGATCCGCGACTGCGGAAGGTATGAGATCCTCCCTCCGATACGCCTTGCCCCACGAGGCGTGAATTCGCGTAAGGGAAGGAACCTCCCGGCTCCGGGCAGAAGGAAGGTCCAGCCGATGCTGCAGGAGGCATGCCGATGCCGATCGACTGGATTCCGGGTGCCCGGGACGAGACGCTCACCTACCTGACCGAACTCGTCCGCCTCGACACGACCAACCCTCCGGGCAACGAGACGGTCGCGGCCCGGTACGTCGCGGACCGGCTGGCCGCCGCAGGGGTGTCCGCCGAGGTGGTGGAACCCGCTCCCGGCCGGGGGAGCGTCGTGGCCAGGCTCGATCCCGAGGGAGCGGACCCGGCGGAGTCGCTGCTATTGCTGTCCCATTTGGATGTCGTGCCGGCGACGGCCGCGGAATGGAGCCGCCATCCCTTCGGCGGCGAACTGGCGGACGGCCAGGTGTGGGGCCGGGGAACACTGGATACCAAGCAGTTGACCGCCGTCTGGCTGACCATATTCCTGCGGGTCGTCCGCGAACGGCTTGCGCTGCGACGGGGGCTGGTGTTCGCAGCCACCGCCGACGAGGAGATGGGCGGGACGCTCGGCGTCCGCTGGCTGGAGGACAGCCGCCCGGAACTGCTCCGCTGCGGGTGGTGTCTGAATGAGGGGGGCGGCTTCGGCCTGGTGCTCGGAGGCGTGACCTACTACCCCTTCCAGGCCGGCGAGAAGAGCCCCTGCTGGATGACTTTGCGGGTGAGGGGCCAACCCGGCCATGCTTCCATCCCCTCCCCGGATAACGCCGTGATCCGCCTGGCCGAGGCGGTGGCCCGCATCGGCCGTGCCCGACTCCCGTTCCACCTCACGGATACGGTCCGCTTGTTCGTCGAAGGGTTGGCCGGCGCCCAGATGGAGCCGATGGCGGGGGTGCT
The DNA here is from genome assembly GCA_035477115.1 of Bacillota bacterium. Lineage (GTDB taxonomy): Bacteria > Bacillota > Sulfobacillia > UBA995 > UBA995 > UBA995. The sequence continues at coordinate 145,987 of DATIKW010000022.1, forward strand.
GAGGCGCCTGCTCCTGCCGGATCGGGCCGATCAGGTACTCGATGGGCTGAGCGATGCCCATCTGGCGGCGATGATCCGAGCCATGCTGCACAACACGGCCGTCCCCACGATCCTCCGGGCGGGCGAGAAGACCAACGTGATACCGTCGGTGGCCGAGGCGCAAGTAGACTGCCGGATCTTGCCCGGCCAGACTCCCGCTTCCCTGCGGGCCGAACTCGAGGCCGTGTTGGCGGATTGCCCGGGGGTTGAACTCGAACTCGGCATGAGCGGTCAGCCCACGGAGTCGCCGGTGGATACCGACTTGGCCGAGGCCATCCGGCGGTCGCTCGCCCGGCACGCGCCCGGCGCCCACGCGATACCTTACCTCGTCCCCGGGGCCACCGACTCCCGCTTCCTACGGCCCAGGGGAGCGGTGGCTTATGGTTTCTGCCCTCTGTTGCCGGGGGAGGATGTTCGCACCATCCATGGGCACGACGAGCGGATCGGCGTGCGCAGCATCGAGTTCGCCTTGCGGGTGTTGTGGGACGTGGTGACGGACTTCGTCTGCCGCTAATCCAGGAGGTGGAACCGCAGTTGGACCTGGCGTATGTCGACGGCCGGATGGTCCCGATCGACCAGGCTTCGGTGTCGATCGAGGACCGGGGCATGCAGTTCGCGGACGGGGTGTACGAGGTGGTGAGGGCTTACCGCGGGCGGCTGTTCCGGCTCGGGCCGCACCTGGTACGGATGCGGCAGGGCCTGGGGGAACTCGAGATACCGGAGCCGGAGGTCGCCGGGGGATTGGGCGGGCTCCTTGAGCAGCTCTGGAAGGCTTCCGGCGAGGAACAGGGTCTCTTGTATGTCCAGGTCACGCGAGGACGGGGTGCCCGGGCGCATGTGCCGCCGGCGGGCATGCGCCCGACATTGGTCGTGACTTGCCGCGGGGTGCCGCCTCACGCCGAGCAGCGTTACCGGGAGGGGGTCAAGGTCATCGTCCATCGCGACGTGCGATGGGAATGGTGTCACCTGAAGACCACGGCCCTGGTGGCTAACGTCGTGCTGCGCACTCAGGCCCAGCGAGCCGGGGCCTACGAGTGTCTCCTGCATCGCGAGGGGCTGGTGACCGAGGCGACGGCTGCCAACGTCTTCGCGGTCATCGACGGGGTGCTCCGCACCGCTCCTCGTTCAAACCAGATCCTCGCCGGCGTCACGCGAGCGGCCGTATTGGAACTCGCGGCGAAACTCGGCTTGCCCCATGCCGAAAGTCCCTTTTCGTTGGCGGAGGCGGCCCGGGCCGAGGAGCTGTTCGTGACCGGCACCCACACCGAGATCATGCCGGTGGTGGATCTGGACGGCCAGGCCGTCGGCGGCGGCCGGCCGGGACCGGTGACGACCCGCCTGTTACGAGCTTACCGCGACCTGGTCGAGGCGGAGGTGACCTAGGAGCCTTGTCACCTCTCCCCTGGGTCATCCATATCATGAACCAGCCTGGGCCGGCCAGCAGGCGGCAGGGCAGGGGCGAGGGAGGACTAGGGGATGGGAGACAAGGCACTGCATGGCGAGTTCCGTCAGATCATCACCCGGGCGGTCGTGGCTACCGGTAACGGTCGTTACCTGCAAACACACTTGCTGAGTCCCAGCAAGCGACCCGCCTCCATACTCGGGGCGCGGATCGTCAATCATGACTACCGGGCCAAGCCGGGGTCCGCCGGGGTGGAACTCGGCGGCAACTATGGAGCGGAGATCTGGTACGCGCATAGCGGAGGCACCCAGACCGAGCTGCAGAAGGAGAAGCTGACTTTCCGCGAGGACCTGCCGGTGGCCTCGGTGCCGGGACGGCTCGGTCAGGGTGAGACGGTGGAGATCACCGCTACCCGCGAGCCGCGAGTCTGGGACGCCCGGACCACGCAGGGTGGCCAGATCGAACTGGTGGTCGAGACGGCCTACGCTGCCCAGGTAGTTGGCCCGGCTCGCCTCTGGGTCCGAGCGTATCCGGAGGAGGCCGTCAGGGGCAAGCTCCGGGGGTCGCCCACCGGGCGGGACGACGAGTTGAGCGAGGAAGAGTGGGAGCGTCTCCTGGAAGACGATGAGGGAGTGGAGGAAGGCCAGGGCGGCTAGGTCCGAGGGACCGTAGCCGGTGTCCTCGGCCGGCTTCCTGAGAGGCTCGCCTCTGATTCGAGGACGTGCTCGAGGGCCGTTCGCCCCCGGCCGAACACCCCGCGAGGACGTCCTCCGCTGGTCCCGGCAGGTCGGGATAGCTGCACCCACCCTTTCCCCCATCACCTCTTCTCCTCGCCCACATATGATGCTTACCAGCTCTTACTCGTGCCGCCGGGGAGGCAGCACCCCTTGACGGGCTACACGCTTGGCTGGATCGACCGAGGGACGCCTGAGCCCGCGGTGGCTCTGCCGCCGTCTTGGCTCCGCGACCTCGAACTGGCGGCAGGCGGGAAGGTGAGGGTGTCGGCCGGAACTCGCAGCGTCCTCGCTACTGTGGTCGACCGGGCCTCGCGGGCAGAGGACCTGCGCGGCAACCGCGCACTGCTCGATGGACTTCGGCTGCCCGGGGGAGTGCGGCTGGGTCTGACCAGCCGCGGAGGAGGCGATGGCCGCGAACTCCGGCTGGGTCCGGTAGTGGGGATCCTGACGACCCGAGGCCGCCGGACTCGTTTTGGCGGTCAGACACCGATTCTGAGAGAGATGACGCGGCTTGCCGGCGAGCAGGGCGTACTGGCCTTCGCTTTCACACCTTCCGACATCGACTGGGACCGCGGGACGATACGCGGCCACGTGTTCCGGGAGTGGCACCGAGGATGGCGATCAGGCCAGTTCCCTTTCCCTGACGTAGTGTACAACCGGGTTCCCAGCCGAAGGGCGGAACGGAATCCGCTCATGGCGGCCACTTCGGCGAGACTGGTCCGCCTGCTGGGGCCCCGTTACTTCAACCCGTGCTTCCTGGACAAGTGGCATACCTACCGGGCACTGGCCGGCGACCCACGGCTCAGAGTCTTGCTCCCCGAGACCCGTCGCTACTCGGGAGTGAGCGACCTGCTGGACATGCTGGACCGGTTCCGTCAAGTCTATCTCAAGCCCACCGGCGGCAGCCAGGGATTGGGCATCATCCGTGTGGTACAGGGCGGGGATGGGCAGTACACTTTGCAGCACCAGGGGAGGAGAGGAGTCCGGCTGGGGGTGGTCCGCGGACCTGCCGCCTTGGGGCGGGCGGTCGAGCGGCGGACTGGACATCGAAGCTATCTGGTCCAGGAAGGACTCAATCTGAGCCTTGCCGGAGGGCGGCCCTTCGACGTGCGGGTGCTGATGCAGCGCGACGAAGACGGCAGGTGGCGTCGCACCAAGCTATTCGCGCGGGTGGGCGGACGGGGCGGCATCACTGCCAACATCAGCGTTGGCGGCACGGGCGAGTCGTTGCCCCGGGTCGTGCCGCTGGCCGTAGATCGGCCGCGCCCCCGCCGCGGCCGGGCGATCGTCCACCGGGTCCGCGACACTGCCTTGACCATCACCCCGCTGGTCGAGGCGGCCTTGGAGATGACGCTCGGCGAACTCGGGCTGGACCTGGGTGTGGATCGGACGGGTCGCATCTGGCTGCTTGAGGTCAATTCCCGTCCGTGGCGTAGCGTGAAACCCGAACGGGGGTCCATCGCTCGGACGCGCCTGGCCCTGCTACGTCCGCTGGCCTACGCGCGTTGCCTGGCGGGATTCGCTCGACCGGCGGGCGCGGTCGGAGCGGTCACGGGGGAGTCAGCGCGATGAGCCGGGTGCGGGTGGGCATGCTCACCACGACATATGGCGGCGGGGGCTTTGGTGAACAGGCGCCCCTATTCCGGGCGTTGCTCGGGTCGGCACGGCGGGAAGGCTGCATCGCCTACGTCTTCACGCCTGCCGGCGTGGACTGGGCCGCGGGCAGAGTACGGGGTTGGGTGGCGTCTCCGGGCGGAAGGTGGCGGCGCCGCAGCTTCCCGATGCCCGACGTCATATACGATCGCATCGTGTGCCGGGCGGACCTCCGCTTGCCGGCGGTGGACGCGGCGCTCTCGCGCCTGAAAGCCATGTACCGCGGACGCTACTTCAACCCGTGTCTTCTCGATAAGTGGGAGGTGTACCAGGCGCTATCGGGGGATCCGTCCCTTCACGGGCACCTTCCCGAGACGCGGCTGCTGACTATCCCCGACGTTGCCAGGGATATGGCTGGCCGCCATCCGGTGATGTTCATCAAGCCGCGGGCCGGGACCCAGGGCCGGCGGATTGTCCGCCTCGACCGCCGGACTTCGGACCCTATGGGCCCTTACCTGGTACGCAGCCAGGTCTCCCCGGAGCGGACCGTTCCCACCCTGGATCGGGCAATGGCGGTTGCGGCGCCGGGCGCGGAGGACCTCATCCAGCAAGGGATTGAAGGACCGTCAATTCGGGGAGGCCGTCCCTTCGACCTGCGAGCGCTGCTGCATCGCGACGGTCGAGCCGGGTCGCGGGCGGAGTCAGGCTGGCGACTGACCTGTATCGTGGCGAGAGTCGGGCGCCGCGGGGCCATAACCTCCAACCTGCACACGGGAGGCACAGCGGTGCGCGCGCGAACTCTACTGCGGGAAGTGTACCGGGCGCGGCCCCGTCAGGTCCGAGCGGCGCTCGCGCGCCTGCGTCACCTTGCCCTCAAGGTCCCTCCGGCGCTGGAACGCAGCTTCGGGCATTTCGGCGAACTGGCGCTCGATCTCTTGCTCGACGGCCAGGGGAACCCCTGGCTGCTGGAGGTCAACTCCCGGCCCGGCCGGCGGGCGCTCGTCTTGGCCGGCGAGGGTGGAGCGCGCGCCCTCGCTGGGCGGCGAATCTTCCGCCATGCTCGCAGCCTCGTGGAAGGTGATGACCGATGAGGGTAACGGCCAGACTGGAGATCGGCATGCGCGGCAAGGGCGAGTGTCGGCTTGAACTGCCGCCGCCGGCCATTTCCCGGTTGATGCTCAGCGATGGGGGGCGGGTCACCATACACTTCGGCCTCGCCCGTGGGTCAGCTGAGATCCAACCGGCGACGCGCCCCCGGGAAGGTAGCCTGCGATTTGCGCCTGCCCTGAGCGGCCGGTTTCTCGCGGGCCACCCCTTGAGGCTGGGGAGGTCTCCGGAAGGGGTCAGGCTGGGACCGCTCATCGGCGTGATGACCTCCTTCGCCGCGTCGCGCCCGCGGGTGACGGCTTGCCTCGGTCCCCAGGACTCTTCATTGCGCGGGCTGGCGCGGACCGCGGCAGCCCAGGGAGCGGTCGTGGCCGTGTTCTGGCCGGGGGCGTTCCGCCCTCGACGGGCGGCATTGTGGGGATATGTCCTCTCGCCATCGGGCGCCCGCTGGCGCCGATTGGCTTTGCCCTGGCCGGATATCGTATATAACCGTGTCTCCAGCCGATCCCGGGAACGCCGCGCCGGGTTGCAGGCGGTGTATCGGGCTCTGGACGCCCGTTATGGCCCCCGGTTCTTCAACCCGGGCTATCTCGACAAGTGGAACGTGTACCGCTGGTTGCGAGCCCGGCCCGACACCGCCGCCTACCTGCCGGATACGGTGCGATTCGGCAGCGGCGGGCTGCGGGACATGACGGCGCGCCACCCCGTCCTGTACCTGAAGCAGTGCGGGGGCAGTCTGGGACTGGGCATCGTTCGCATTGACCGGCTCGGCCCCTCGGCCTTCCTGGTGCGACATCAGCGAGGGCCGGGCAAAGTAAGGCGTATTGTCGCGCGCGGTCTGGGTGGCCTACGCGGCACCGTGCGGCGAATGATCAAGACCCGCGCCTACCTGGTGCAACAAGGGATACGCCTTGCCACCTTCAGGGGACGGGCCTATGATGTACGGGCGTTGGCCCAGAAGGATGACAGGGGACGCTGGACGGTGACCGGGATGGCGGCTCGCGTCGCCGGCAGGGGCGGCATTGCCACCCACGTCCCCAACGGCGGGACCCGCCAGCCGCTCCTCACTGCCTTGCGGTTCAGCTTCGCGAGCGAGGAACTGGTGGCCCGCATCGCCGCCGATCTCGAACAGGCGGCGCTGACTCTCGCCCGGGGGTTGGATGAGGAACGCGGCAACCGCTTCGGGGAACTCTCCCTTGACTTGGCCGTGGACTACGCCGGCAGGATCTGGGTCCTCGAACTCAACGCCAAGCCCTTGCGTTTCGACGAGGACGTCATTCGGCAACAGGCTTGGGTCCGACTGGTCCAGTACAGCCGGTACCTGTTGCGGTTCAATCCCCTGCCCGACGAGCCGGATGCCGCCGATAGCGGTGGTTAGAGAAGAGAGGGGCGCCGACGTGCTGGCAGTCACCGGTCGGCCGGGGGAGGAGACCGCCGAGCGCCTCGCGGCTCGGCTGCGGGATGTGGGAGAGGCGGCGGGCCCGGATGTGTCGATTACCGTTGCCTGGGGCATGGCCGCACCGCAACCTGGAGGGATAACGCTGAACCCCCGGCCCGGCCTGGACAACCTGGCGGACCGGGAGACCGCGCGGCAGATCCTGCGGTTAAGCGGCGTGAGGACGACCCGGCGGCTGACCCCTGACCTTCGAGGAGTCCGCGGCTATCGCATTCACGTCTGTGACCTCGAACCGTTGCTCGTGTTCAAGCGCGATCGGCGGGGGAAACTGAGCGAGGTGTCGCGAGCGGGCCTACCGGCGGCGGAAAAGCTCTTCCGGGCGGCGGTCCGCGCGGTGTACGGCCTGGGTCTGGACTTCGGCGCGGTTCACGCGGCCATCCCGCCCCGGGGGTCCCCGGTGATCCACTGGGTGGACCCGGCACCTCGACTTGACGGCGAGTCCCTGGATGCCTGGGCGAGGGCTCTACGCGGGTTGGCGGCCCGCCGCTTGGCGGCCGTGCAGGCCCGGCGCGAGGGGAGGCGACCGGCGGCTTCCTCCGCCCTGCTGCTGGGGGCGGACCCCGAGTTCATGCTGCAGGACACTCGGACCCGCCACATGGTCGCGGCATCGGTATTCTTTCCCCGAGAAGGCGATGTGGGTTGTGACGACCGGGTGCTGCGCCGCTCCCAGGGCATCTGCTATCCCCTGGCTGAGGTGCGGCCGCGACCCGAGGCTTGCCCGGACGAGCTGTTACGCGGGATACGCGGAGCACTGAACCGGGCGCTCGAGCTGGCTCCTTACCGGAACATCAAGTGGCTGGCGGGCAGTATGCCGTTCAAGGGCTTCCCCATCGGCGGGCACGTGCATTTCGGCAATATGCGGCCTAGCACCGACTTGCTCCGGGCACTCGACAGCTACTTGGCCGTGCCGATGATGCTCGTGGAGAAACCGGATACTGCCCGCCAGCGCCGCCGTCGTTACGGCTTCCCGGGGGATTTCCGCCTCCAGCGGCACGGGTTCGAGTATCGCACGCTATCGAGTTGGCTGGTCTCTCCCGCGGCCGCCCGGGCCGTGCTCGCCCTGGCGCGAATCATCGCCCTTGACCACGATCTCCTGTCCAGGAGGGTCTTCGACAGCGTGGAGGCCCAGCGGTGTTTCTCCCGCGGGCGCAAGTCGTACTTTCGGATCCTGTTCCCCGAACTGTGGGCGGATGTACTCGCCCTGCCGGCCTGTGGGCCGGGTGTTCCGGAACTCGAGCCGCTCCGCCGGCTGATATCCGGTGAGCGGCGGTGGCGGGAGGAGGCGGACTTGCGGCGACAATGGAAACTGCCCCTGCCCCGGGACTGGTGGTCCCCGCCTGACGAGCAAGACGCCGCCGATCCGGCATGACCGCTCAGGGCGGAGAGCGCCGGGCGAGCAGGCCGGCGCCGGCGATCATCAAGATGACGCCAAGGAGCCGCGGCCCGTCGGCCGCGATGCGCTGCGTTCCGAACCACCCGAAATGGTCGATCACGACCGCTGTGGTGAGTTGAGCCGCGAGGATGACGCCCACTCCCAGACCCACCCCGGTCCGGGCTAGGGCATAGGCCACGCCGAGGATGATCAGCACCCCCAGGAGACCCCCCGCATGGGCGTACCAGGGGACCTCGGCCAGTCCGGTGAGGCGCCGGGGCCGCCCGGAGAGCAGGTAGAACAGCACGGATACGGCGAGGCCGGTCGCGTGGACCGACAGCACCATCGCCGGAAGATCGACTCGCTTGCCCAGGAGGGCGTTGAACGTGCCCTGGAGCGTCATCGCCAACCCGCTCAAGGCGGCCGCCCCGATAGCCCCGAGCAGACGCAAATGGACTTCACCTCGCCCGTGAAGCTAGTTTCCCCGGCCGCCGGACGAAAAACCGGTACCGACTTCCGCTTCGTGGTAGGGGCGGCAAGGAGGATTGGCGGGCCGGGCGGCAAAGTGATCGACCCATCAGGAGGGCGGCCCTTGGCCGCACGGGACGGAGGCGAGATGAGGCATGGGCGAAAGACCGCTGGTCATCCCCGATAGCAGTGTCGTGTACAGCTTGAGTTCCGGTCATCCGCCGGTGGCGACGGTTGACCCGGGCAGCCAGGTCGTGTTCCAGACGCAGGACGCTTTCTCGAACCAGGTGACACCGGACTCCCCCGATCTTAGCCGGGTTCGCTGGGAGACGGTAAACCCGGCCACAGGCCCCCTGGCCGTCCGGGGCAGCGAGCCGGGGGATACCCTCGTGGTCGATATCCTGGACATCTCCTTCCCCGACCGGGGACTCATGGTCACCCTGGCGGGATTCGGCGCTCTGGCCGCGGTGATCAGAGATAGCACGGTGCGATTCCTGCCGATCCGCGACCGTCGCATCCTGTTCAATGACCAGATTTCCCTGCCGGCGGAGCCCATGGTCGGCGTGATCGGCACTGCTCCGGCCGGGGAGGCGATCCCCTGCGGGACCCCGGGGAGCCACGGCGGCAACCTCGATACCCGGGTCATCGGGCCCGGCGCCCGGGTCTACCTGCCCGTGTTCGTGCCCGGAGCCGGCCTGGCGATGGGCGACCTGCACGCGCTGATGGGCGACGGCGAGGTCGTCATCTGCGGCGTCGAGATACCCGGCGAGGTCACGGTACGGGTGAACCTCGCGCGCAGGAAGTGCATCCCCTCGCCGATCGTCGAGACCGCCGATGCCTGGTTTTTCCTGGCTTCCGCGGCGGACCTCGATGAGGCCGTGCAGCTTTCGGTCGAGCAGGCGCTCACCTTCCTGCGCGACCGGCTGCCCCTGTCGCTGACCGACCTCGGGCTCTTGCTGTCCATCGCCGGGCACACTCAGATTAGCCAGATCGTCGATCCGCTGAAGACCGCCAGGATGTGCGTTCCGAAACGAGCGTTCGCGTCTTACCGGCTGACTTTCTGAGCGCTGGGGCCTCATGCGGGCGCGTCTCCGATGGGGGATGATGCGATGGACGGGCTGGTCACGACCCGAACAGGACTCGACACCGTGCTCGACCGGATTCGCGGCCAGGCCGTCATTGGACTGGACACGGAGTTCGTGTCGGAACGCACCTACCGGCCGGTGCTGTGCTTGATCAGCCTGGCCTGGCCGGGTGGCTCGGCACTGCTCGACGTCCCGGCGCTGGGCGACCTCAGCTTGCTGGGTCACGCCCTGGGCGGCGAGGCGGTTACGGCCGTCCTGCACGCCGGTTCCCAGGACTTGCCCCTGCTGGACCGACACCTCAGCTGCCGGCTGGCCCGGGTCTTCGACACCCAGGTCGCGGCGGCTTTCCTCGGTCATGGACAAATCGGGTATCAGCGGCTGGTGGGCGAAGTCCTCGGGGTCCGTCTGCAGGGCGATGCGAGCTTCACCGATTGGACGCGGCGGCCCCTCACTCGCGACCAGGTGAACTATGCCCGCGAGGACGCCGCCCATCTCGCGCCGCTATACGAGGTCCTGTCCGCGGAACTGGCGCTGCGGGGGCGGCTCGAGTGGTGCTGGGAGGAGTGTCGCCGGCTGGGCGATCGCGAGACCGCGGAACCGGTTGCCGAAGATGCCTGGACCGGCGTGGATGGAGCCCGCCGGCTTGGCCCCAGATTGCTGGCCGTACTCCGGGAGCTGGCGGCCTGGCGCGAGCGGGAAGCAAGGCAGTCGGACATGCCGGTGGGATTCGTGTTGCGGGATTCGGCCCTGGTCGCCATGGCCAGGCAAACGCCGCAGGACCGCGACGGTCTGGAGCGGGTGCGGGGGATGGCGGCCGGGCAGATCCGGCGATACGGAGACGAGTTGCTCGCCGCTGTCGGACGGGGGCTCGCCTGCCCCCGCGAAGCCTGGCCGCGACCCCTCGAGTCGCCGGGCGAGGACCCCGCAGTCCGCCTCGCGATCGACATGCTGGCGAGCTGGGTGCGGAAGCGGGCGGCGGACGAAGCGATCACCGGACCGCTACTGGCTACCCGTGAGGATATCGCGGATCTCATGCGCTGGCAGCGAGGTTCAGCACCGCGGGGGCCCCAGCCGCGGGTGCTCGCGGGTTGGCGCCGGTCCCTGGTCGGAGAGGATCTGCTGGATCTGCTGGAGGGCAAGCGGGCGCTCGTCTTTCAAGCGGGCGAGTTGCGCTTGTCTGGTCGGCGACGATGATGCTGGGGAGTCTGTCGGTGGTGGTCTATGCCCTGGCGGCGGTGACGGCGCTGGCCTCGATCGGGCTCGATGCCGCGCCGGACGGGGGCCCGCACCTCCTCGCCCGCCTGGCGGGGATGGCGGTCGGCGCAGGCGGGCTGATCCTGGCGGGTTGGGCCGTAGCCACCATGCGGCGGGGCATCCTCGGGGCGATTCAGCCGGTCGCAGGATCGGTGATGCGAGACGGCCCTTACCGGTATGTGCGACATCCGCTCTATGCGGGGATCGTGCTCAGCCTGATCGGGTTTGCGCTGTGGCGGGGCAGTGCCTCGGGGTTGGCCGCGACCGTCATCCTCTTCGTGCCGAGCGCTGTCTGGCGGGCGCTCCGGGAAGAGCGAGCGATGGCGCAGGCCTTTGGCCCTGATTGGGATGCTTATCGCCGCCGGGTCGGGTTCATGTTCCCTCAGCGAAGGTAGTCCAGCAACGACGCCTGCAGCAGGCGGGCCGACACGGCCAACGACGCCTGGTAGGCGGACTCGCGGGCCGCCAGGTTGGCGGCGGCCAGCGCGATGTCGGTATCCTGCTCCCGAGAGAGCGCTTTCACGTAACTGAACCGCATGTCGGCCAGTTGCTCTCCCGTCATCTCCAGGTGGGCGGCCCTCACGCCTACCGTCGAACGGTGCCAGAGCGCCTGCTCCAGATCCGCATGAAGGTTGGCCCCGGCGGCGGAGATTGCCGTCGGATCGTTTGCCAGCAGTGCCTGGCGCAGACTCTCCAGAGTCTCGAGCGCCGGCAGGAACACGGCATCCCCGGGCAGATTCAGGGTGACGGTCTGGCCGGGCCCTACCTCGCGCCGGATCTCGCCGTGATCGCCCACGTAAGCGTACGTCCAGGCGCCCGCAGCCCAGGTGCGTTCAAGCGGAGGCGCCTGCGTGCGGTGGCCGGCGTACAGATAACGGCCGATCCAGGCGGTGTTGCCCAGCTCGAACAGCGCCTGGCCGATCTGTTCGATTTCCGCGGCGAGGCGGGCACGGTCCTCGGCGGTCAGCGTGCCCCCGCCGCCGGCGACAGCCAGTTCCCTCGCGCCCTGCAACAGATCGGTCAGCGTGGCCAGGGTGGCTTCCACCACCTCCAGCTGCCCGCCGGACTGCTCGACGCTGCCCTGGTAGCGCTCCACATGATCCAGCCGGTTCTGCAGGACCAGCGTACGCGCAGCGGCGCGCGGAGCCTCCGAAGGCCGGTTGAACAGGCGTCCGGTGGCAAGTTGGGCCTGGAATCTGGCCACATCCCGCCGGGTCAGGCTCAAGTTGTCCATCACCTGCATGGTGAGCATGCCGTCGGCTATACGCATGTCCGCCTACCTACCTCCCCACGCGCCCCGTCCGGTTGATCAGCGTATCCAGCATCTCGTCCGCCGTGCTGATCAGCCGGGCCGCGGCGGCGTAAGCGTGTTGGCTTCGGAGCAGGTGGGCCGTCTCTTCGTCGAGATTGACGCCCATGACCTCTGCCCGCCGGTTCTCCGCTTGCCGCGCTAGAATTCGCGTGTTGTCCACCTCGCGGGTGACACTCTCCACTTCCAGACCCAGGGCGCCCATGGCCGAAGCCCAGAACTCGGCAGCTCCCTGGCCGCCAAAGGTCGGGTCGGTCAGCACCCGGGCCAAGGCCAGCGCCCCCTCGCCGTCACCCGGTTCACCCCCTGCCGAGGCAGCCAGGGCCAGAGGACTGGCCGTCACTTCCGGGGCGAGGGTGAGGGTACGGGCGGGAGCTGCCGGATCGTAGCGGTAGAGATCGAGACCCGTTGAACCATCCAGACCATGGCCGGTCCGGTGGACGGCGTTCAGCGCATCGGCCATTTGTCGCGCAAACCCGTCCAACAAGTTGATGTATTCCGGGATCCGCACGTTGTGGAGGTCGATCAGGCCGGCCATCTCTCCACCCGTCGGACTGAGCGGGCTGCCGAGGCTGTCCAGCACGCGCAGGATCCCGCCGGCGACATCCGAGCTGAGGGGCAGTGCCACATCGCCCTGGACGATATCCGACCCGGCGACGCTCACGGTGACGCTGCCGTCGAGTTCGCGCCGGGAGACGGCGCCGACCAGCCCCGCCAGCGAGTCCAGTAGCAGGTCGCGCCGGTCTTCCAGGTCGTTGGCATCCGTCTGCTGGAGCGTGGCCATGCGGATCTGCCGATTGAGCCCGGCGATCTGCTCCGCCATCTGGTTGATCTCCGTGACGACATCCGCCGCCGTCCGCACATGCTCGGTCCGCTGTCCTTCCAGACGAGTCGCCAACCCGGACAGGTTGGCCGCCAGAGCCCTGGCCTCCTCGCGAACGGCACTCCTGACCGGGCCGCTCTCGGGATTGGCGGCCAGCTCCTGGAACCCATCCCACAGGCGGAGCGAGGCCTGGCGCGGCCCGAAGCCGGCGGGTTCAGCGAAGGCTATTTCGACCAGGTCCATGGAGTGCTGGACGGTTTCGAGACGCCGCAGGTCCGTGCCGTGCCATCGGCTCAGGCGGTCGAGGAACTCCTCGCGTTGCCGCCGTATTCCGGCCACCGTGACCCCGGTGCCCATGGTGAGCGTGCGGCCCAGGGCGGTGAAGCGCAGGTCGGGGGGCGGCCGCAGGTCGGCGACTTGCCGGGAGTAACCGGGAGTGCGGCTATTGGCGATGTTGTGCCCGATTACCTGGGTAGCGATGAGCTGAGCCCGGAGGGCCCGTATGCCCAGCTCCAGAGCAAAGAACCCGCTCAACGTCGCCCCTCCCCGTGCAGCCGGTATGCCAGCTCGGCTGCCGGCCCGAGGCCGGTCAGTCGACGGCTCAGCGCCAGACCCTGTCGGGCCAGGCGACCGGTGAGGTCAAGATCTTGACGAAGCTGCCGGATGAGCGCAATCGCTTCCTGGGTCGGCTGGGAAGGGGGGGGGAGGGGGCCGGGTCCCAAGGCGGCCAGGGCCCCCTCCAGGCGGCGGATGCAGCTTTCCTGAGCGGGCAAGGCTGCTTCGATCTGGGAGATGTCGCCGTGAAGGAGCGCGCCGGCCAGCCCGGCGGTGGACCGGCTCAAGTCAAGGAGAAGGTCAGTGGTCATGGCAGTTCGCCGCGCAGGAACTCGAGGAGCTTACGGGCCACGTCCCGGGCCGGTACGGTGTATTCCCCGCGCCGCACTTGCTGAGCAAGGGCGGCCACCCGCTCGGAACGCACTTCGGGCAGCTCCCCCAGCTTCGCCGAGACTTCCCGGGCGGTCGCCGACCACTCGACCCGATCGGCTCCCGGCTGCGGGCCGGCCGCGGGGCGTGGCTTTTCGGTATTCTCGACGGCCGCCGGCGGATTGGTCCCTGTCGGCCTCACCTGGTCGAATCCCGGCTGGTTAACCTTCATTGCCTGCGCCTCCTCCAAGGCATCTCCCGGTCATAATATCGGCCGCTCGGCTCAGGAATTTAGCCCCCTCGCAGCCGGTTGGCGATACCCAGCATCTGATCGTGGATGTCCAGCCCGCGCGCTGCAAGTTGGAATGCTCGTTGCGCAGTCATCATGGCCGCCATCTCGCTCGCCAGGTCGGTAGTAGAAGACTCCAGATGACCGGCCAGCACCCGGGTGCCGGCAGGAGCGGGCGAGGGGGGGCCGGACGCCTCCGTCGCCGCGTACAGTCCCTGCCCGATGTGATACAGGCCCGCGGGGTTGGCGAAGGCGCGGACTGCCGGCACGCCGCCGGTTTGTGGGTCGAGCGGCGCGTTGCCCTCGCCCATTACCACCGAGCCTTGCGGTCCTACCAGCCGTCCCTGGGCATCGACCGCGAAGGCGCCCGCGCGCGTGTAAGCCGCCCGGCCGTCGGCCGTCTGTACCATGAAGTAGCCTGGTCCCGACAGCGCCAGGTCCCAGCGGCGGCCGGTCGGCACCAGCGCTCCCTGGAGGGCGGGTGCCCGCAGGGTGGGTTCCAGCGAACTGCCGGTGGCCACCAGGAAGCCGGGAGGTCGGGCTCGCAGTTCTGCGAGCATCTCTTCGAATACGGCCCGATGGGGGATGAAGCCCGGGGTGGATATGTTGGCGAGGTTGTTCGCAATTACGGCCAGGGCTGTGGTGTAGGTGCTGAGGGCCCTTCCCGCCCCCCATACCGGTTCATACATGTCTTGCCACCTCCGGTCGCCTCACAGGTTGCCCAGCTTCTCCAGCAGACGCTGGGTGAGTTCATCGTGGGTCCGGGTGACCCGCTGGGCAGCCTCGTAGCTCCGCAACGCGGTCATCATCGTCGTGATCTCCCCCACCAGGTCGGCGCCGGCAAACTCGAGTGTCCCCTGCTGCACCCGCAGATCTTCTCCCGCCGGCGCCGCGGCGGCGGGTCGAGGGTATACGGCGCCGGGGAGCGCCGGCGCGAGCCCGACCTCGGCCGTCTCCAGCCGCAACTGCCCGACTTGCGTGCCCCCCACGTAGACCTGTCCCGCCGGCGTGACGGCCAACTCGCCCCCGGACGCGCGGATCGGCCCGTCCGCACCCAGGACCCGCCGGGCGCCCGCCCCGATCAGGTAGCCCTCGTTGTCGAGACTGAACGAACCGTTGCGGGTCAAGACTTCGCCCTCCTCGCCGGCCAGGACGAAGAAACCCTCGCCTCGCAGGGCCAGGTCGGTGGGTTGTCCGGTGCTGCGGAAGACGCCTTCCCGCGGCCGGAGAGCCGCGGTGGACCAGACCAGCCCGGGTGACTGCCCCACCAGTAGTCCGCGCGGGCCCCCTTGGTCCCCGCGGCGAAGGGAACTCCAGGTCGCGTGCAGGACCGCGGTTTCGGCGGCGAATCCGGGCGTCTCCAGGTTGTGCAGGGTGCGTCCGGCGGTGGCCGCCCGGGCCTGCTCCACGAGCAGCCCGGCTGCGGAGAGGAACACGCCCCTCATTGTCCGTCACCTCCGGAGCCGATGGTCACGTCCAGCACCCCGCCTTTGTCGGGACGAGTGGGTCCGCGGGTACCGGGAGACGGCCGGGGCTTGGCCGAATCGCGCCCGCGCTTACGATCGGGGGTGTTGCCGCCGCTCCGATTGGGAATGGCGGCGGCCGGGCGGGCAGCCGGGGAGGCATTTCCCCCCGGCGCCGGCGCCGGCACCCCGGGCACCGGATCGGCCGAGGCCTGGCGTCCGGTGAGGATCACCGGCCAGTTGATGGGGCGGTTCGCCAACTCCCTCACCTCCTGTTCTCAAACTTCCGTTTCAGTCGCAGTATCGCTTGCGTGTGCAGTTGGGTGACCCGGGAGGGCGATATGCCCATGACCTGGGCGATCTCCTTGGGACGGAGTTCCTCATAGTAGAATAAGGTCACCAGCAAGCGCTCCCTTTCCGGCAGGTCGGCAATGGCCGCCGCGAGACCCTCGGCCAGATCGGTTGTGACCGCGCTAGCCTGGGGGTCGAGCGCGCCCGGATCGGCGATGAGGTCGGCGAGGGACAGCCCGCCATCCCCGGACTCGCCGCCCCCGGCGATGGCCTCCTGCAGCGACACCACCGCCGCCCCCTGGACTTCGGCCAGGGTGGACCTCAGCTCAACGGCGCTGATCCCGAGTTCGGTTGCGACTTCCGCTTCCTGGGCCGGCCGCCCGGTCCGCGACTCCACCCGGGCATAGGCCTGGTCAAGCTCCCTGGCCCGGCGGCGAAGGGAACGAGGCGCCCAGTCGAGACTGCGCAGGCCGTCCAGGACCGCTCCGCGGATGCGAGTCATGGCGTAGGTCTCGAACTTCACGCCCCGCTGCGGGTCGAAGCGGTCCACCGCTTCCATCAGACCGAATACGCCCCATCCCTGCAGATCTTCAACCGGTACGCTCGCCGGCAGACAGCAGGCCAGGCGGCTGGTCACTTGCTTGACCAGGGGAAGATGGTCCAGGATGATCTGCTCCCTCTCCCGGGAGCGGGCGGCCTGATACGACCCGCGTCCAGCAGCGGCGGTGCGCTCGGTCATCACGTCATCCCTCCTCCTCCCGCCGGTCGGGTCTCCCGGGTGACGCCATCCGAATGTGGCTGCCCGGCGGCAGTCCGGGTCTGTCCTCGAGCATCTCCGTTTCCTCTCTCAGCGGCACCATGCTCACCACCCCACCACGCCCACGGCTTCGACCCGCGCTTGCGAATCCAACTCATCGTAGGCCAGGACCACCGTGCCCGGGATGGTGGCTTCCGCCACCCGGCGCACCGCCGCCCGTACCGGCCCGGAACACAGCAGCAAGGGCGGCCGCCCCTCGACGTCGATCCGACTCAACTGCTCCCGCAATGAGCTTTGAAAGGCCCTCAGGGTCTGCGGATCCAGTCGTACCACCGGCCCTTCCTCACCGGGGACGGTGTTCTCCAGGATCCGGCGCTCGGCTTCCGGGTCGACGGTGACGGCGCGCCGGCCTCCTCCTAGATCGAACTGGACGCGTAACTGGCGCCGCAGGCGGCGGCGCACGGAACCGGTGAGCGCCTCCGGATCGCGGCTGGAGGTGGACGCGTCGGCCAGCGCCTCGAACACGCCGACGGGATCGCGCAAGGGCACCCCCTCGCGCAGGAGGTTCTGGATCACCCGCAACACCTCGCCGAGGGATAGCCGGTGGGGCAACAAATCATCGACCAGCGCCGGATAACGCGCCCGCATCAGCTCGACCAATCCCTGAAGTTCCTGGCGGCCGAAGAGGTCGGGAGCGTGACGGCGGACCAACTCCGAAAGATGGGTGGCGATCACGGCCGATGGCTCCACCACCGTGTACCCCAGGGTCTCAGCGCGGCTGGCCGCCTCGCGGGGCACCCACCAGGCCGGCAGTCCGAAGGCGGGATCCTGAGTGCGCGTGGCGTCTTCCGGCGGCTCGAGTTCATCCGGCCCGATGGCCAGGCTGCGACCGGCGGGGAGTTCGCCCTTGCCGGCCGGGACTGACCTTAGCCGGATCGTGTATTGCTGCGGTTTCAGATTCAGGTTGTCCCGGATGCGCACCGGCGGGATGCTGATCCCGAGATCCAGCGCCGCCTGGCGCCTGACCTGGGCCACGCGACCCAGGAGGTCTCCACCCTGGGCCGGGTCCGCGAGCACGAGCAACCCGTAGCCCAGTTCCACCTCCAGGGGGTCGAGATCGATCAGGCCCAGCAGATCCTCGGGGACCGCGGGCAGGGCGGAAGCGTGCTTCGTCCCCTTTTCGAGTTGCCGTGCCCGCCGCTGCATGGCGACCATCAGCAGCAGGGTGAACGAGCCGAGGGCCAGGAAGGGGATGGTAGGCAGACCGGGGACCAGACCCAGGAGGCAGACGGCCCCGCCGGTCAGGCCCAGGACCCGCGGGTTGCGCGCAATCTGTTGCGAAATGTCCTGGCCCAAGTCGCTGTCGCCTGCCGCTCGGGTTACCACGAAGCCCATCGCCGTCGAGACTAGAAGGGCGGGGATCTGGGTGGCCAGACCGTTGCCTACCGTCAGCAGGGCGTAAGTCGCGAGCGCTTGGTCGAAGGTGAAGCCCTGCTGGACGATGCCGGTGATGAAGCCGCCGATGAGGTTGACGGCGACGATGAACAGGGCCGCCACCGCATCGCCCTTGATGTACTTCCCTGCACCATCCATGGCGCCGTAGAAATCCGCCTCTTGCTCGATGGCCGCCCGCCGCTGCCGTGCCTCGTCCTCTCCTACCAGCCCGGCGTTGAGGTCGGCGTCGATCGCCAGTTGCTTGCCGGGCATGGCGTCGAGGGTGAAACGCGCGGCCACCTCGGCAACCCGTTCGGCGCCGCGGGTGATGACCAGGAACTGGATTACCACGATGATGATGAAGATCATGAAGCCGACCACCGCGTTGCCGCCCACCACGAAACGGCCGAAACTGTCGATGACCTGACCGGCGGAGGCATTGAGGAGGATCAGGCGGGTGGCCGAGACGTTGAGGGCGAGGCGAAACAGGGTGGTGATCAGCAGTAGCGACGGGAACGAGGAGAACTGCACCGGTTCCCGCGTGTACAGGGAGGTGAACAGGATCACCAACGACAGGGAGAGGTTGAACGAGAGGAGCAAATCGAGGAGGATGGGCGGGAGCGGCAGGACGATGGCGAGCACGATCGCGCCCACGCCCGCTGCCAGCGCCGCATTAGTCCCCTGGCTAGCCTTCGGTGAGTTCACGGCTTCCACCCTTTCAACTGGTACACGTAGGCCATGACCGCGGCCACCGCTTGATACAGCCGCCCCGGCACCGGAGCGCCCACCGGTACGCCATGATAGAGGGCCCGGGCCAGCCCGCGGTTGTGGATTACCGGTATATCCATCTGTCGCGCCAATCCGGCGATGAACAGCGCCAGCCGGCCGCGGCCCTTGGCGGCGACCATCGGGGCCGGGTCAACCCCTGCCGTGTAACGCAGGGCGACCGCGAAGTGGTCGGGGTTGGTGATGACCGCCTGCGCTCCGGCCACCGCGTTCCGCAGCCGCTGCCCGCGAAGGCTGCGGGCGATCTGCAGGCGCCTCGCCCTGACCTGGGGGGACCCTTCGGTCTCCTTGAGTTCCTGCAACACCTCGCGCCGGGTCATGCGCAGTCCCTTCTCATGTTCGGCCCGCTGGAACGCATAGTCGACGGCCGCCAGCACGGCCAGTACCGCGAGCATTCGCCAGAGAAGGATCGTGGCCCATCCGGCCACGGTGCTGGCTGCTTGGGTGGGGTTCATGACCGCCAAATTGCCGAGCTGGGGCAGGCGGGGGCCGATAGCTGCCCATCCGGCCCAGGTGGCGCCCCCGACCTTGACGAGGTTCTTGGCGAGTTCGAGCAGACTGCGGCGGGAGAACATGCGCCCCAGGCCGGCTGCCGGGTTGAGCCGCTTGAGGTCCGGGGCGAGCAGCGAGGGGGTCGTCAGCCCGCCCGTCTGGGCCAGGCCGGAACCGACCGCGGCCAGCACCCCGGCGGCCAGCAGGGGCAGTAGCATGCCGGCCAGTGCCTGTCCGGACATGTGGGCCAGCAGCCCCAGTTCCAGTTCATCGGCCGGCGGTTCATGCCATACTGACCAGGCAAGATGAGCGAGCCGGCCGCCCATGCCCGGCAGAGTCAAGCGGAGCACGGCCACGCCGATCGCCAGCACCGCCAGGCCCATGACTTCCTGGCTACGCAGGACGTGCCCGCGCCGCCGGGCATCTTCCCGGCGACGGGGCGTAGGGGCCTCTCGTCGCTCCTGGCTGTCGTCGCCGTTCACCGGCCAACCTCCCTGGAGTTCGGGCTCACGGCAGGGCCGCGGGGGTCGAGGTCATCAGTTCCACCAGCGAAGCCGTCAAGCCCGTGAATGCCGCTCGCAACGCCAGACCCACGGCCGGCAACGAACCCATGACGACCATGATGCCCAGGGCCGATTTCAAGGGGAGTCCTTCGAAGAAGGGATTGAGTTGCGGCAGTGCCCGGCTGACCATGCCCAGCAAGATGTCGGTCAGGAAGATGGCGGCCAGCACCGGCGCCGCCAGTTGCACCCCCAGGGCGAAGGCGCCGGCCGCCTGGCCCATCATGGCGGTCAGGGTGGGTTCGCCGAGCAAGGCGCCGCCGGGCGGGAGCAGCCGCAGGCTAGCCCATGCCGCGCTCAGGAACGCCCGATCTCCGCCCACGGCGAGGAACACGGCCACGGCCACGTAATAGTACAGGCGGCCGAGCAAGGGAGTGGGAGCCTGATCGCCCATATCGGCCATTCCGCCCAGGCCGAATCCGAGTTGGAAATCGATGAGCGCTCCCCCCATCTGGGCCGCCCAGAAAGCCAGACCCAGGCCCAGACTGAGCAGGGCGCCCACCGTCAGTTCTCCGGGGAGCCCGGACAGGACCCGGTCCCACCCGCCTCCGGCGCGAAGGGCCGGCTCGGATATCACGAACAGGACGGAAAGCGCTCCGGCGCAGAAGACCCGCACCATTCCGGGCAGGAAGGGCGCCCCGAAATAGGGACTGAGCGCAAACACCGTGCCGATCCGGGTCATCACCAGGATCACGGCGGCTATGGCGCCCAGGAGTTCCTCGGTCATCAGAAACTCACTCCCGGCAAGGTCAGGAACAGGTTGCGGCAGAACTCCACCAGCGTACGGAGCATCCAGGGACCGAACAGGGCGAGGGTTATTCCCACCGCCAGGAGTTTGGGCACGAAGGTGAGGGTCTGCTCCTGGATCTGGGTGGCCGCCTGCACGAGGCTGACCGCCAGGCCGACCAGCAGGCTGGCTGCCAGGACCGGACCGGCGATCAACAGCACCGTGCGCAGGGTCTCCTGAGTCACCCGCAACAGCATGGCGTCCAAGCTCGCAACGCACCTCCTACCGGAAGCTCTCCACCAGCGATTTGATCACCAGGTGCCAGCCGTCCACTACGACGAACAAGAGCAATTTGAAGGGCAGGGATACCATCATCGGCGGGATCATGAACATGCCCATGGCCATCAGCGTGCTGGCGACGGCGATGTCGAGCACCAGGAAGGGCAAGAACAAGAGGAAGCCGATTTGGAAGGCCGTCTTCAGCTCGCTGATGGCGAAGGCCGGCGCGAGCACATGGAACGGTATCGCCTCGGGACCATCCACCGGACCCACCCCGGCCATGCCCATGAACAGGGCCAAGTCGGCTTCGCGGGTCTGGCGGAGCATGAAGTCGTGCAATGGCGCGGACGCCCGCGGCCACAACTCCGCTTGGGTGAGCGTTCCCTCGAGGAAGGGGGCGAGGGCCTGTTCATGCACATCCTGGAAGACCGGAGCCATCGTGAAGAAAGTCAAGAAGAGTGCCAGGGCGATCAGCACCTGGTTGGGGGGCACGCCCGGCGTGCCGATCGCGCTGCGGAGGAAGCTCAACACCACTACCACCCGCGTGAACGAGGTGGTGAGGATGAGGATGGCGGGGATGACGCTCAATACGGTGAGCAGCACGAGCACCTGCACCGCAGGCGACACCCCGTCCAGACCAGCCCGTCCCATCGCTGCCTCGAGGTCCCCCAGCCACGGGAGGCCTTCCGCGGCCAGACCTCCGGCGGCGGCCAGGATGCTGTGGCGACGTGCCGTCGCCGGGCCTTCAATCCTCACTTGGACGCACCCCTTGTCCGGCCATCATCAGCCCGAGTTCGCGCCGGAAATCGAGTGCGGCTGAGCCGGCGGCCTCCGCGCTCGCGCCTGATGGCGAACGCTGTCTGCCCCGACTCCGGTCCCCCACGAGTCCTCCAGCGGGTACGGCCGGGGCTTGATCGGCGGGGATGGCCGCCAGCAAGCTGAGCTGTTTGTCGGCGCACCCGATCAAGTACATGCCGCTCCCGGCACGCACGAGTTGAAGGTGCTTGCCTTGACCCAGGGCGAGCGTGCCGACGAGTTCGAGGTGCCGGCCCGCCGGGCGGAAGTCGCGGCGGAGCAGGCGGACCCCCAGTCCCAGGGCCGCGACCAGCAGCAAGGATCCGGCGGCGAACAGTCCCACTCCGTCGAGGGGCATGGTCAGCTCCGCCGGCCGGCCGGCCGGGTCCGTTCCTTGCGCTTGACCAACTCGGTGATGCGCACCCCGAAGTTCTCGTCGATGACCAGCACTTCGCCGCGCGCGACTAGTTCCCCATTTACCAGGACGTCGACGGCTTCCCCGGCCAACCGATCGAGCTGGACCACCGAACCCGCGGCGAGAGCGAGCACTTCCTCCAGCAACCGGCGGGCTCGCCCGAGTTCGACCGTGATTTCGAGGGGGACATCCATCAGCACGTCCAACCCAGGATCGGTGCTGGGGATAGTCACCCGCTCACTCCGCTCGGTCTTGCTCCGCGCAATATCCATTGGTCTCTTCCTCCAATCCCGGCCGGCACACGATCCGGAACGCGAGCCGCGATCCGCACCGCCCAGCCTGACCCAGGAACAGCGTCTTGCCTTCCACCGCCAGCGGCAACAACCCGTCTATGGGCGAGTTCAAACGCAACACGTCGCCGGGTTTCAAGGCCACCGCTTGGCGCATGGCCAGCGTGACCTGCCCGAGCACGACCGAGAGCCTCACCGGCGCCTGCCTCAGCCGGTGGTTTACCTGTTCCGTCCCGGCGCGACCTCCCTGGCGGTATCGGTCAGCCCAGGTTTGGGTGTTCAGCTGGGGGAGCAAGGGCTCCAGCATGAAGTAGGGCAAGAACAGGCAGATCTTACCTTCCTGGCTGCCCAGAGACAGCTGAAAGCTCACGGCGGCTCCCGCCTCGGCGCCCGCCAGTGACTGCACGAAAAGGGGGTTATCCTCCACCCGCTCCACCCGAGGCTCCAGTTCCACCAGGCCCGTCCAGCCACTGGCCAGCACCTCCGCCAGTCCTTGCAGCACCCGCGTCACCGCGGCCCGCTCCACGTCGGTCATGCCCCGGGATGCTCCTTCCCACCGGCCCGGGCCCCCGAAGAGGCGGTCGATCACCGCCAGCGCCAGCGGTATGTCCATCATGAACACCGCTTGCCCGCGAAGAGGGGGCAGGGCCAACAGGGCCAGGAGTGTGCCGTCCTGGTCGCGGCGGAGGATCTCATCGCAGGTTGCCTGCTCGACCCGGGCCACGGTAACCTGAACGGGCAGCCGGAAACCTCCCGTGCAGTGGGAGGCCCAACGGCGGGCTACGTTATCGTGCAGCACCGACAGGGTCCGCAGCTGCTCCTTGGAGAACTTATCCGGCAACCGGAAGTCGAAGCTGCGGATCCGAGTGGAATCTTCTCCCATGTTCAGTCCCCCTCACCGCGGCCTTGGCCCTGGGGCTCGGCGGCGCTCAAGCTGAGCCGGAGGATGACCACATCCACCCGGCGGTTGCGCGCCATGCCCTCCAAGGTGTCATTGTCGGCGACGGGCCGGTACTCGCCGTAGCCGGCGGCGGACAGGCGAGTCGCATCGAGTCCCCGCTCTTCGAGCAGGTAGCGGACGACAGCCGTGGCCCGGGAGGTCGACAGCTCCCAGTTCGAGGGGAACTGCAGGGTGCGGATGGGACGGGAGTCGGTGTGACCTTCCACCCGCACGTCATTGGGGACGGCGGCCAGGACCGGGAATAGCCGGTCGAGGGCTTGCAGGGCCTCGCCCCGCAGGTCAGCCCGGCCGGTGTCGAACAGGATTTCGTCGGAGAAACGGACGACGATCCCGCGCTCTTCCCGTAGCAACTCTACCTGACCCTCATCGCCCAGAGCCTCCTCCAGCTTGCCCAGGACGGTGAGGATCTGGGCGAGATCCTTCTGGCGGATGAGCAGTTCCGGGTCGAGCGGCATGCCTTCGTCGTCGGCGGGCGGGCGCACCGGCGGCGTCTCCGTCGGCTGCAGGATCACCGGCGGCATCCCGAGCGTCTCCTGGATGGAAGCCATGGCGGAGGCGAAGCGCTGTACGTCCATCACCGACATGCTGTAGAGCAGCACGAAGAAGATCAGGATCTGGGTCACCAGGTCGCTATAGGTGGTCATCCAGAAAGGCGAACTCGAGGTGACGCTGAGGCTCCGCCGCTTGCGCGTCATCCCACGTCCACCTCCTGTTGCAGGGATTCGCCGGCGGCCGCGCTCGCCGCGGCGGCGCTCTCCTGGCGCTCCAGGGCCCGCTTGGCGGCGGGCGACAGGTGGGCGCGGAGCTTCTCCTCGATCATCCGCGGGTTATGCCCGGCCTGGATGGCCAGCAGCCCTTCGATCATGATTTGCTTGGCTTGCCACTCTTCCTCGTGACATACTTTCAGTTTGCCGGCGAGCGGCAGGCAGATCAGGAAGGCGAACAGCGCCCCGTAGAAGGTGGTGAGCAGCGCCACCGACATGCCGGGGCCGATGGCCGCGGGGTCATCCATGACCCGCAGCATCTTGATCAGCCCGATCAAGGTGCCGACCAGGCCGAAGGAAGGGGCGAAGTTGCCCATGGTCTCGAACACGGCCTGGCCCGCCTGGTGGCGCTGTTCCAGCGCGGCCAAGTCGGTCTCGAGGATGGCGCGGGTCATCTCCGAGTCGGTGCCGTCCACCACCAGTTGCAGGCCCTTGGCCAGGAAGGGGTCTTTCACCTCGCCGATCTCGCGGTCGAGGGCGAGCAGACCCTCCCGGCGTGCCCGGGTGGCATAGTCGGTCATCGACCGGAAGATGACTTCCGGCTGCGTACGCCGATTGCCGAAGGCGTTACGCAGCACTTTGAACCCCCCCAGGACTTGAGCCAGGCGGTAGTTCAGCATGGTCGCCGCCAGCGTGCCGCCGAAGGTGATCATGACCGCCGGCAGGTCCCAGAAAGCCCGGAGGCCGCCGTCCGCGCCGATGGCCCAGGTCAGGAGGACTACGCCGGAAAGGAGGCCCAAAACCGCTCCCGGATCCATGTCACGATCCCGTCCCCTCGAAGCTGGTCACGAGCGCGCGCCGAAATTCCTTGACTCGGGCGATCACCTGGTCCACCGTCTCCACCACGACCAGCTTGCGGCCGGTGGTGAGGGTTATGACCGTGTCGGGACTGGCCTCCATCAGTTCGACGAGGTCGCTATTGACCACGAACTGGCTTCCGTTCAGCCGGGTAAGGGTGATCATGTGCTCATCTCCTGAGGTTGGCCAGTTCCTGGAGCATCTCATCGGACACCGACACCATGCGGGTATTCGCCTGGAAGCCCCGCTGGGTGACGATCATGTCCGAGAACTCCTTGGCCAGGTCGACGTTGGACATTTCCAGACTGCCGGAGACGACGGCCCCGCGGCCTCCCGTCTGCGGCGCGCCCACCACGGCCGCGCCGGAGTTCGGCGACACGCTATACAGGTTGTTGCCCGCCCGCGTCAGCCCCTCGGGGTTGGCGAAGCTGGCCAGCGCTACCTGGCCGAGGGCCAGGACGGTGCCGGCGGCATCCACTCCGGTCACGTTGCCGGCGCGGTCGATGCTGATATACACCACGGCCGCCGGCACGGTGATGACGGTCCCGGTCGTCGACTGAAGATTCAGGCCGGTGGCGGGATCGACCAGGGTGCCGGTGGCGTCTTGCACGAAGTTGCCGGTGCGGCTGTAGAAGATCTCCGCGCCCGCCGCCAGCACGAAGAAACCGTTGCCCTCGATGGCCAGGTCGCGTACTCTCCCCGTTGCCTGGAGGGCTCCCTGCTCCTGGAGCGTGTCCAGCGAACCGATGGTGGTACCCAGCCCAACCTGCTGCGGGTTGATGCCGCCGCGGGGCGGCGCCGGGGCGGTGGCGCCCCGTAGGGTCTGACTGAACAGCTCGCGGAATGACGCCCGCGCCGACTTGTAGGCCACGCTGTTGACGTTGGCCAGGTTATGGCCGATCACGTCCATGCGCGTCTGATGACTCCGGAGACCGGTGACCGCCGAGAACAGGGACCGCAACATCTTCTCATCCTCCTCCTCGGTTGCTTTCAGTTTTCGAGCATGCCGCGAATCAAGGCCGGGTCGATATCCTGTTGGCCGGAGGTGAGCCGCCACTGCCCCTCCACCAGCCGCACGCCGTCCACCCTCGACTGGATCGGTCCGGTTGGGGTCTCTACGAGGATGGTTCGGCCCACAAAGCCGGCCAGCGTGGCCAGCGCGGTCGCCTCCGGCCCCAGTTGAGGGACCATTGCCTCGAGCCCGGTGCGGAGCCGTTCGAGCGACTCGACCATGAGCATCTGACTGAGCTGGCTGAAGAATTCCTGGCTGCTCACGGGTTCCAGCGGGTTCTGGTTCTGAAGTTGGGCCACCATCAGCCGGAGGAGCTGTTCTCGGCTGACGACGCTCGAGCTACCGGTCAGACCGATGCTTTGCATGGCTGTCCCTTCTCCCTATACACGGTAGTCTACCAGGCTCTGGCGAGAGCGGGAGCCCGCTTCCGGGGTCAGCCGCCGGGTGGGCGGGGGGACCGCGGGCGCTCCCGGGGCCGAGTCGTCCGGGCCGGGCGTCCTGCCTTCCTGCCGGCCGGAACTGTCACCGAGTCGGACGTTCACCGAATTGAGGCGGACGCCCACGCCCTCGAGCGCCTGGCGGAGATCGGCCTCACGGTTGGCGAGGAACTGACCCGCGGCCGGGTCGGCCACTTCGAAACTAGCTCGGGCCCCATCCCCCGTCAGGCTGACCTCGAGCTGCATGGCTCCGAGACCTTCCGGGTCCATAGCGACCCGGATGGACTGGCGCTGGGGATCGAGTTCGGTGATCCTCGCCCGGAGGGCGGCCCAGGCTTCTCCTGCCGGCACCTCCGGTCCCGATGGAAGAGAGTTACCCGTCGGGCGAGGTTCCGGCGGGATATCCTCCCCCGCCGAACTCACGGTAGCGGCACTCTGGGCATAGTGAGCCATCGACTCGGTTGCTGCCGGCCTCGGCTGCTCCTGGTCGGCCCCGGATGCCCCTTCCTGGCGGGCGGGGTCTCGAACGCGGTCAGGGAGCGGCTCGGCTGCCGGCACTGGCCGCTCTTGGGGGGCATCGGCCGCCCAACTCCGGCGGGCCGGCTCTTGAGCGCGGTCGGCGAGTGGCTCGGCTGCCGGCGGCATCGGCCGCCCCTGGGCAGCCCCCGTCGCCCCGTCCTCCCGGCCTGACTCAGGGGCGGGAGGCGATGATCGCCCAACTGGCACGTCTCCTACCCGCTCGGTGGGAGCAGTTTCCCCGCCCCCGAGGGCAGGGGGGACGAGCGGCTGCGGCGGTGTCTCTTCCCCCGCGGGCAGAGTCCTGGAGGCGGATGGCAGCAGAAGGGCTGAGGTTAGCAGGAACTGCTCGCCTGCAGCCGCCTCGCGCGAGTTCCCCGGGGCGGGATGCGGACTCTCCCGAGTGGCCGATCTTGCCGTCCCTGCCACCGGTCTTGCCCCGGGAGGGGAACTCGGTCCAGCTTGCAGTGCTGCGCCGGGCGGCAGGGCGCCCGGTTCGACCCCTTGAGAACTGGTGGCAGGGCCCAGTCCAGGAGAAGGGTAAAAAGCCAGGGGTGCACTCGTCCCCAGATCAAGGGAGGGTGTCTCCACGGACGGGCGCAGCCCGCCGGTGATTGCCGGCAGGCCCACGGCTTCGCCCAGGGGAGTGATGGCTTCCCGGCCCGGCACTTCCCCCGAGGCAGGTTCGGTCAGGGCCGGCAATCCGGTTCCGGCCGCAGGGACTACCTGGTAGCCCCGACCCACATCCAGCAAGAGGGCGGCCAGCGCTGCGAACCAGCTGACAGCCTGCTCGGGCTCCCAGCCCGGCTGGCGCGCAGCGGCCGCATCTGGAGGCGTGACTTCCAGCCCGGTGGGACTCAAGGTGGGGGTCGCACTGGTCAGCACTTGGGGTCAGCCTCCCGGGAACTCCGCTGGACCACGGCATGTTCGTCCGCGAGTCGGTATTCTTCACGGCTCCACTCGAGCCGCTGCCGGGCAAAGTGCTTCTCCCGCAGGTGTTCCAGGCTCTTGCGCCCGCGGGAGGTCTCGGTGAGTTCACCCCGCCGCTGGGCGGTGGTCGATTGGCGCTCCTGCAATCGGGCGGCGGCGTCGACCACCCGGCCCTCCGCCGCGTCCATAGCCGCCCAGCCCAGCGTCATCCGCAAGGGATCAATCCGTCCCGCGGCCTCGCGCATGGCGCCCACCAGCCACTCGCTGGCTTCCTTGGCCGCTACTAGCTGGCCATGGGCCTCAGCCTCGGCGCGGCGGGCAACGGCCAAGTTCATGAGGTAACGGTCTTCGCTAATCCGCACGATGCGGAGCAGGCGTTCAAGCCGGAAGCCGCGACCCGACAATCAGGCCACCTCCTCGGCGAACATGTCGTTGAGCGCTGCGACCGTCGTGGCGAAGGTCGCCGGTTCATCCCGGCCCTGTTGGAGGAAACTGCGTACTTGTTGGATGTGCCGGCACGCATGATCGATATCCGGGCTCTGGCCGGGAACGTAAGCGCCGATGTTGATCAGATCCTCGGCGTCGCGGTAGGTGGCGAGGACCTTGCGCAGCCGGCCTGCATTTGCGAGCATCTTTGGGTCCACCACCTCGGGCATCAGCCGGCTGATACTGGGCAGAACGTCTATCGGCGGGTAATGGCCGCGCGCCGCGAGATCCCGGGACAGGACGACATGGCCGTCAAGGATGGCGCGCAGGGAATCGGCCACCGGCTCGTTGACGTCGTCCCCTTCAACCAGGACGGTGTAGAAGCCGGTGATGCTGCCCGTCGCCGAATGGCCCGCCCGTTCCAGCAAGCGCGGCAGCATCGCGAACACCGATGGCGTATAACCGCGGCTAGTAGGCGGCTCCCCGTTGGCCAGGCCGACTTCCCGCTGGGCCATGGCGAACCGGGTCAGCGAGTCCATGACCAGGAGCACGTGCTTGCCCAGGTCCCGGAAGTATTCGGCGATGGCCGTAGCGACCATGGCCGCCTTGATACGGATGAGCGCCGGCTGATCGGAAGTCGCGGCGACCACCACCGAACGGCGCCTGCCTTCTTCCCCGAGGTCGCGCTCAAGGAACTCCCGGACCTCGCGGCCGCGCTCGCCGATCAAACCGATGACGTTGACCTCCGCTCCGGTGTAACGGGCCATCATGCCGAGCAGGGTGCTCTTGCCCACGCCGCTGCCGGCGAATATGCCCATGCGCTGGCCGGCGCCGCAGGTGAGCGCCCCGTCGATCGCCCGCACGCCTGTGGCCAGCGGCTGGTCGATGGGCGGGCGTTCCATGGCGGCAGGCGCGGGGGCCTCGATCGGGCGCCACGCCACCGTATTCAGCGGGCCCTCGCCGTCGATCGGCTGACCCAGACCGTCCAGCACTCTTCCTAGCAGGCCGGGGCCCACGAACACTCCGAGGACGGTCTCCGTCGCGTCCACCAGATTACCCGGGCTGACCCCGGCCGGGTCGCCTAGCGGGGTCAGCAAGGTGCGCCCATCCCGGAAGCCGGTGACCTCAGCCAACAAGGGCCCATTACCCGACCGGTGCACTCGGCACAGCTCTCCCAGCCGGGCCCGGGGCCCGTTTGACTCAAGCGTCAGTCCCACCATCCGGCTGACCCGCCCCCGCCAGGTGAACAGCGGGATGGAAGGCACAGCATCGATGATGTTCGACGGCAGATACTGTTCGGTCACTGGCCTTCACCTCCGCCGGCGGCCTGGCGAAGTCCCCGGCGCGCGCGTTCGAGTTGCGTCGACCAGCGCGCATCAAGGGTGCCCGTGCCTGTCTCCAGCTCGACTTCTCCCCGTTCCAACCCGGGACGGGCGGCGACCTCCAGCCGGCCTACCCCCGTCTCGGCCGCCAGTCCGGCCGCTGCCTCCTGAAGGACCTCGAGATCCGATGGGGCAACCCGGGCGCGGACCAGGTCGCCACCTTCCGCCTCGGCCAGGGCTTCCCTGGCCACCCGGATCACCGTGTCCGGAGCCAGGCGAAGCTGGGCCCGGAGCAGGCGCTCGGCAACTTTGACCGCGATCTCGATCACGTACAGCTGAGCTTGATGGCGGAGGGCCGCGTACTCCTCTTCAAGCCGTTGCTCCCGGGCGCGGAACTCCGCCTGGAAACCCTCCCGGACTTGTTGGACGTCGGCTTCGAGTACGGCTAACTCGGCCAGTCGCTCGGCGACTATGACCTGGGCTTGCTGTTGACCCTCCGCGTAGCCGCGGGCGAAGGCGGCATCCTCGCGGCCGCCATCGCCATCCGGCGGGACGGCAGCCGTTTCCGGTGGAGGCTCTGCCGCGGCAACAGGGTCCCGGCCCAGCCGGCCGGGGTTCCACGGTTGCGGCGGGAGGGCCCCGCGGGGAGGCGCGGCATCCAGGGGCGAAAAAGACCTAGACGACAACATCTTCGCCCCCTCCTCGTGACAAGACTATCTCGCCGGCTTCGTCCAGCCGGCGGACTGTGCCGACTATCTTCTGTTGGGCTTCTTCCACGTCCCGGAGCCGCACGGGGCCGAGGAAGGACATGTCCTCCTGCAGGTTCTGGCCCGCCCGCTCCGAGAGATTCTGAGCCATCTTGGCCTTGAGTTCCTCGCTGGACACCTTCAGCGCCAGCGGCAGTTCCCGGGACAGGTCTACCTCCCGCAACACGCGTTGCAGCGACCGATTATCCATGTTGACCAGGTCCTCGAACACGAAGAGCTGTTTCTTGATTTGCTCGGCCAGTTCCGGGTCCCAGGCCGCCAGAGTTTCGAGGATGTTCTTCTCCGTCGGGCGGTCCACCCGGTTCAGGATCTGAACCAGCGCCCGCAGGCCGCCGGCCCGCGCGTCGTCCAGCGCCGAGTCGGCCGTCAGCTTGTGTTCGAGGACTCGCTCGACCTCCCGGACGATATCCGGCGCCGCCCGATCCATCAGGGCGACCCGCCGGGCGACATCCGCCTTCATCTCCGGCCCGAGATCGCCCAGGACGCGGGCCGCCTGTTCCGGCAAGAGATGAGCCAGCACCAGCGCCACCGTCTGGGGGTGTTCTTCCTGGAGGAAGTTCGCTATGACCGCGGGGTCGGAGCGTTGGGCGAAACTGAACGGCCGCACCTGGTTGGAGGTCAGGAGCCGCTGCATGATGTCGCCCGCCCGCTGGCTGCCCAGGGCTTGCTCCAAGGCGGTCCGGGCGTACTCCAGTCCGCCCCGCTGGAAGTACTCCTGAGCCAGGGTGGTCTCAAGGAATTCCTGTACCACCCGATGTTGCACGTCAGGGGTGAGCGTGCCGGCGTTGGCCACCTCCAGCATGACGAGTTCGATCTCCGAATCCCCCAGATGGCGCAGCACCCGGGATGCCAGGTCCACGCCGAGGGCGACGATGAGAGCGGCCGCTTTCTGACGGCCGGTCAAATCCCCGGGAGTCCGGGGCGCACCCCGGGTAAGGCTGGCGGTATCCCGGCTGTAGGTTGCGATGCCCGTCGAATCGTCCAAGGGGTCTCCTCCCGGTCAGTTATCCGAAATCCAGGTTCGCAGCAGCCGGGCCACCGTTTCCGGCTTGGTCCGAGCCAGTTCGGCCAGTTCGGCGAGGCTGCCGCGACCGGCGGCCGCTGCCGCGGAACCCGCAGCCTGCGGCACGACGGCCGGCGCCAGCGGCTCTCCGGCAACCAGGGCCAGGGCCGGGCGCCTCCGCCGCCTGGCGCGCGAGCGGGTGGCCAGCGCCAGCGCCAGGATGAACAGCAGGGCGCCCCCGGCGGCCACCGCCCACCAGGCGAAAGGCGCGGGCCGCGGCTCGGCAAGCCCCTCGCGTAGTTGGTCGGCCAGCGAGGTGTCAAACGGCATCCCCACGACGACCAACTCGTCTCCCCGATCGGGATCGAGGCCCAAAGCGGCGCCGGCCAGCCGCGCCACCGCCGCCTCTTCTGTTGCCGTGAGTTCCCGATTCAGCACCACCGAGGCCGAAATGCGACTGACCTGGCCGGGTGCTTCCACAACTCTCTCCCGCGTCTCGCTGAACTCGTAGTTGACCACGATCTGGGTGCGTTCCCACTCCGATTCGCCGCCCGCCGTCTCGCCCATGGTATAGACGGGGATGGAAGCGCCGGGGAGGTTGGTGGCCGTGCCGGGAAGGCCGCCCGGCGGCGCTCCCGTCCCTTCGAATACTTCCCGGATTTCTTGCCGGCTGCGGATCAGAGGCTCGGCCGCCGGCTGTAGCACGACTGCTTCAGTTTCGCGCTGATCGAAGTCGAGATCGACTCGCACTGTCACCAGCGCATTGCCGGGGCCCATGACCTGCTCCAACATGCTCTGGACCTGCCCCGACAACTGGGATTCGAGGGTCTGCCTCAGTTCCGTTCGACTTTGCAGGAGGCCGGGTCCGGCCTCCGGATAGGCGGCGGCCGACAGGAGCTGCCCCCGGGAATCCAGTACCGTCACCCGCTCCGGGGCGAGGTCGGGCACGGCTCCCGTTACCAGGTGGGTAATCGCTTGCACCTGGTCGCGGGAGAGCGAGTGTCCCGGTCGCATCTCCACCATGACGGCGGCGGCCGACGGCCGCGACTGCCCGGCGAAGATGCTCTCGCGCGGGAGGACGATGTGAACTCTGGCCGCGTCCACGCCCCGAATCTGGAGGATGGTGCGGGTGAGTTCGCCCTGCAAGGCCTGCACCAGCCGCGCCTGGCGCTCCACATCCGTGGAGGCCCAACTCGCGCCGTCCAGGCTCTCCAGGCCGACCACCCCGCCGGTCGGCAGGCCCGTCGTCGCCACCATCATCCGCACCTCGTGGAGGCGCGAGGCCGGCACCAGGATGGAGTCGCCGCGTTCGCCGATGCGATAAGGCACGTTCCCTTCCTGCAAGCGTTCGACGATGGCGGCCGCGTCCTCCAGGGTCAGGCCGGTGAACAGGGGGACCATCGCCGGGCGGGTGGCCACCAGCACCAGCGCCGTGAGCGCCGTCAAGGCCACTAGCACCCCGACCACTAGCGGCCAGTGGTCTTTGAGCACCGTGCGCAATCGGTCAGCTGTATCTCGTACCAGGGCTGGCACCGGTCGATCCCCCTCCGGCCCTCATCAAAGTGGCATCCGCATGACTTCTTGATAGGCCTCGAGTGCCTTGTTCCGGACCTGAATGGCCAACTCCAGCGACAGATTCGCCTTCTCGGCGTCCAAGATGATGCTGTGCAGGTCGGCGGTCGAACCCAGGGCCAGACGGGAGGCAGCCTCATCCACCGCTACCTGCTGGGAGTTCAGCTGGGAAACGGCCCGGGTGAGTTTCTCCCCGAAGCCGCTCCCTGCTTCAGCACTCGCGGGGCCGGATATGGTCCGTCCGGTCGACAGCGCGGGAATGGTATTGCCTACCGGGATCAGGCTTCGGATCTCCACGCTTCAGTCCCCCTCTCGCTCAGGAACGACCTATCTCCAGGGTGCGCTGGGCCAGGGTGCGGGTGGCCTGGGCGACGGTGGCATTAGCCTCGTAGGCCCGCGTCGCCGCCATGAGGTCGACCATCTCCGCAACCAGGTCTACATTGGGCATGCGGACGAAACCATCCGCATCAGCATCGGGGTGGCCCGGATCGTGCCGTACGGGGAATGCGGCCGGGTCGGCCACTACCCCGGTGACCTCGACCCCCCCGGCGGGCCGGGGCGAGAACACCGGCACCAGCCGGCGGTAAGGTTCGCCTGCCGGAGTACGGGTGGTAT
Source organism: Bacillota bacterium (assembly GCA_035477115.1). Taxonomy (GTDB): domain Bacteria; phylum Bacillota; class Sulfobacillia; order UBA995; family UBA995; genus UBA995. The sequence goes on from DATIKW010000022.1 coordinate 179,257, forward strand.
TGAGGTTCGCGAGATTACCGGCGATCAGATCCAGCCGCAACCGTTCCGCGGTCAGGGCGGACATGCTCGTCCTCAAAGTCTGGAGCAGGCGCATCAGATCATCCCTCCTTGTTTACCTGCGTCCTTCCGTCACGGCCAGCCGAAGGGCGGCAAGCCGCTGGTTCAACTGGCGAAGCAAGGCTTGATGATGGAGGGTGTTCTCGGACAGGGTGGCCAGTTCGTACTCGAGGTCGACGTTATTGCCGTCGGGTCTCGCCGAGGAGGAAGTGACCGGCTGCAGCCCGGCTTGCGGCAGAGAATGAGTGTGTCCCGGTTGCAGATGGCCGGGGTGGGTGGTGGCCACCGGGAGCAGGTCGCGAGCCGCCGATGACAGCGCCCCGTCGAAGGCAACTTCCAGCCGCTTATAGCCGGGGGTGCTCAGATTCGAGAGGTTATGGGCAACCGCCTGGTGTCGCAATCCCGCGACATGCAGTGCCCAGTCGAGGTGGCCAATGCCTGAAGTAGTGAGGAACCCCATAGCGCAACCCGCCTTTCAATAAAAAGCCCGCTTTGCAGCGGGGTTGCCAGAACGGGTGACGCCCAGGGGCGGTTGGGCAATCCCGGCAGCCCGGCTGTCCTGGACCGAGGTCCATTGGACCCGTAGCTTTGCGCCCCCACCTCACGGTGGGTTTGCCCTTATCGGAATGTGCCAAGCCTTGCCATCAGTTGTTACCGCGATAGGTTATCAGAGAGTCGCGGGTCTTGTCAACACCTCAGGCAAAAAAGTGTGATCGGACTGTGATAGTGTCACCCTGTAGAGCGGCCTGAGATAATGTCACCATGAGGAGAGAGAGCCTGTTGTCGAAGAAGGAGTCCAGGAGGGTCTACATCATGGAGCGGGTGGTGAACGGACAACTGACGGTGC
>DATIKW010000023.1:0-75098 GCA_035477115.1 Bacillota bacterium
GATCAAACTCTCCGTCAATTACTCCCAAGAAACAGCCCGGACTATCCACCCGGACCGCTCCCCTTTACCACATAACCAACGGCAAGCCCGTCCCTCGCTCTTATTCCCTATCTACCCTCACTGCTCAGTTTTCAAGGACCATAACCTTCCCAGCGGAAACTAACGTTATCACGGTGCTGCTGCCTTGTCAATAGCCCTGATAACGTCCGCATAGCCCGGCTCCAGATGGCGATGAAGGATGCCGATGACCTTTGGCAGCAAGCGTATGGTGACGGCCTGCCGGGGGCAGATGCTCGCACACCGCAGGCAGAAAGTACATTCGGACCCGACCCGATGCGCGAGGGGATTGGCGGGCATCGCCGAGGTAGGGCAGGCAGCGGCGCATAGCCCGCAGGACCGGCAAGCTGCGGTCACCCCGATATACCGGCCGGCATGGGCGCAACTCCGCATATACCACCGCCACATCCCACCCGACATCAGTCCGCGCCGGACGTGTCCGGGGCGGGCGCGGCGGACCCGACCGGTTGCGAGTTCATCGGCGGCGCAAGCTACAAGCGCTTCGATGCGACTCCATGCCCGCTCCTTGGCCATCGCCGCAACGGCGGGTTTCGACCACCGCCAGTGGCCGTTCTCCGGCACCGCGTATGCGCGTTCATGGACTACCCGGTAACCGTTTGCCTCCAGTCGGTCGCAGACGATGGCGGTCGCACCGCCCACTATCCCTCCGGCCACGGCCCACACGAACGCGGGCCGTCCCCTGCCTGGAGGCAGGGTGGGCAGGAAACGGTCGACCACGCGCGGCGGACCGAAGGCATATACGGGGAACCCCAGACCAAGGCAGTCCGCGGCCGGCATCAGCCCATCCCGGAGAGCCGCTTCGACCGCCATGACTTCGGTCTCCCAGCCGGACCGCTGCAAGCCGGCGGCATACAGGTTGGCCGTGCGCCAGGTGTTGCCGGTGCCCGAGAAATAGTACAGCGCCGCCCTCATCGGCCGACCTCCCCGAATGGCCCATCATCCTTCACTTGGCGCCCGGCACTTCGACGGGGGCGGGTATGACTCCCTCCTGCTGCAAGAATGCGGTCACGATCATGGTCGCGGCCACGGTGATCGTCGTGGTTGCCGTTGGGGCCACGGTCATGGTCGCGGTCGCCGGCGCGGTCGGGTCTCGACCTGCTATACCGCGGATCAGTAGCAGGTGAGGGATGCGGGGATTGCGAATTCTGGTCCGAGGTAAGCGGCCGCGGCCGTGCGCCTGCGGCAAAGCACCGGTGACCGTTGGGAGGTCTGGTCTTGAGCGGGATTCATCGTTCCATCCTGGAGGCTATCGGACACACCCCCCTCATCGAACTACAGCGCGTCCGTCCGCCTGGCGGCAGGATCCTGGTGAAGATGGAGTCACTCAATCCGGGCGGCAGCGTGAAGTGCCGGCCCGCCCATGCCATGATCCAGGAGGCTGAACGGCGAGGCTTGCTTCGCCCGGATTCGATTATCGTGGAGGCTAGCAGCGGCAATCAGGGCATCGCCCTGTGTATGGTGGGCGCCGCCCTTGGCTACAAGGTTCGTATCGTCATGCCGGCCAACATGACCCGCGAGCGGCAGGCCATCATCCGCGCCTACGGGGCGGAGTTGGTGCTCACCGACCCGGGAAACGACATCGGCGAGGCAATCGGCAATGCCCTTGCGGTAGTGGAGCGCATGGCCGGTGAGGACCCACGCGTGTTCGTCCCCGGCCAGTTCAACAATCCCTCCAATCCCGAGTCCCACTACCGGACCACGGCGGCGGAAATTCTCGAGCAGATCGGCACGGAAGGGCCGGTGGATGCATTCGTCTCCGGAGTCGGCACCGGCGGCACCCTGACGGGCGTCGGCCGCGCTCTCAAGGAAGTGTTTCCGGAATGCCTGGTGGTCGCGGCCGAGCCGCAGAAGGCGGCTATCCTGTCCGGCGGGCGGATTGGGCACCATCTGCAACAGGGAATCGGTGACGGCATCATCCCCCCGGTGCTGGATCTCACCATCGTTGACCGGACGGTCCTGGTCAGCGATGAGGCGGCAATGGCCACCGCGGGTCGATTGGCACGAGAGGAAGGGATGATGGTCGGCATCTCCTCGGGGACGAACGTCCATGCCGCCCTGATGATCGCCGAGGACCTTGGACCGGGCAAGACCATCTTGACCATCTGCCCCGACACGGGCGATCGTTACCTGAGCATCGCGCTGGCAGGGGAGGAGACCCCCGCGCAATCAGACCCCGCCCCGGCGGCGACCCATCCGGCGGTAGGGGCGGGTTCGAAACCCGCCCCTACCAGGACCGTGGCCCCGACCCCGACCGCGGTCCCACTTCCGTAGCAGCAGGAAACGGTCCGGGGCCGGGCCCGGACGGGCCCGGCCCCGGAGACTGCTCTCAGGTGGGATAGCGCTCCCGAGGCTGATAGTGAGTGTGTAGGAGCTGGTGAGACTTCTCGCCCAGGGGACGGCCCAGGAATTCCGCGTAGAGGGCCTTGACCACCTGGTTCTCATGGGACTTGCGAATCGGCATGTTGCGGTCGACCTCGTAGATCGCGTCCATCCTCCGGCGGCGGATGGCATTGGTGGTGGGTATGGGTTGTCCGCCGCCGCCGATGCATCCCCCGGGACAGCCCATGATCTCGATGAAATGATAATCGGCGCTGCCCCCGGCGACCAGCTCGCACAGCTTCCGCGCGTTGCCCAGGCCATGACCGACGGCCGCCTTTACGACCAGTCCATCGGCCTCGATGGCCGCCTCTTTGATCCCGTCAAGTCCCCGGACGGCTGTGATATCGAGGTTCTCGAGGGCACGCCCGGTGATCGTCTCGTAAGCCGTCCGCAGCGCCGCCTCCATGACCCCCCCGCTGGCTCCGAAGATGACGCCGGCCCCGGTGGAGATGCCCAATGGCAGATCGTAGTCTTCCTCAGGTAGATCCAAGAAGTCGATGCCCGCCTCTCGCAGCATCCGACCGAGTTCGCGCGAGGTGAGTACCGCGTCCACATCCGGATGACCGCCGGCGGTCATTTCCGGGCGGCCGGCCTCGAACTTCTTGGCCGTGCACGGCATGACCGACACGACGTAGATGTCCGCCGGGTCCATGCCGGCCCGCTGGGCATAGTAGGTCTTGGCGAGAGCCCCGAACATCTGCTGCGGCGACTTGCAGGTGGACACGTTCGGCAGGAGCTGGGGGAAGAAGTGTTCGACGTACTTCACCCAACCCGGACTGCAGGAGGTGATCAGGGGCAGGACCCCGCCCGCTTTCACCCGGTGCAGCAGCTCGTGGGCTTCCTCCAGGATGGTGAGATCGGCGGTGAAATCCGTGTCGAACACGCGGTCGAAGCCGAGCCGGCGGAGCGCCGCCACCAGCTTGCCGGTGACGATACTGCCGGGCTCCATCCCGAATTCCTCGCCGATGGTCACCCGGGTTGCCGGGGCGGTCTGGACTACTACATGCTTATCCGGATCGCCGAGGGCCTCCCATACCTGGCGGGTGTGGTCCCGCTCGACGATCGCCCCGGTCGGACATGTCAAGCTGCATTGACCGCACATGGTACACACTGCGTCCAGGAGTCCGCGTTCGCCGGCGGTGCCTATGATGGTGTCCGCTCCCCGGTACAGTGGGAACAGCACTCCCACCTGCTGTACCTCCTGGCAAGTCTCGACGCAGCGGCGGCATACGACGCACTTGGCGGGATCCCGTACCAGCGAGGGGCTGGAGGTATCCTGCTCGATGGACTTGTCCAGGCGGTGGAAGTTCGCGTCCCGGACCCCCATCCGCTCCGCCAAGGTCTGAAGCTCGCAATGCAGGTTGCGGGCACACTGTAGGCAGTCAAGCGGATGCCGGGCGATGATCAACTCCAGGATCGTCCGGCGGGCTTCCCGGATCGCCGGACTCCGGGTGCGGACGACCATGCCGTCGGCCACGGGGAAGGCGCAGGCCGCCTGAAGTGTCCGCGACCGTTCGACCTCCACCACGCAGATGCGGCACAAGGCCTTCACGCGCTGGTCCGGGTGATGGCACAGGGTGGGGATGGCGATGCCGGCTTCCCGGGCGGCGGCGAGGATGCTGGAACCACGTTCCGCCAGGATTTCGTGGCCGTCTATGGTCAATCTGACTCGATCCTTCACGCTGGTTCACTACCCCCTTCGTCCATTGCCCGCGGCGGCCGGCTTGACTCCCCCTGCCAGGGGCCGGCAGGTACCGGTGGGGCAGGCACGCTCGTCAATGTGGGCGAGGTACTCCGGCTCGAAGTGCTTCAGGGTGGTCAGGACGGAAAGCGGCACGGACTGACCCAGCGGGCACAGGGACGCGCCCGCCAGGGTTTTGGCCAGCCTTCCGAGCAACCTCAGATCATCGCGGCTGCCGCGTCCGGTCGTGAACCGCTCCAGAATGTGGTGCAACTGAAGGGTCCCCTCGCGACACGGGGCGCACTGGCCACAGGACTCGTGGAGGAAGAACCGGGAGAAGACCCTGGTCACGTCCACGATGCAGTGAGTGTCGTCCATCACCAGCAACGCCCCGGAGCCGAGGGCCGACCCTGCCGCCGCCAGGCGATCGAAATCCATGGGGACGTCCAGCAGCGATTCGGGGAGGCACCCGCCGGAGGTCCCGCCCGTCTGGGCCATCTTGAACCGGCGGCCTCCCGGTATGCCCCCTCCGATGTCGTAGATGACTTCGCGGAGGGTGATCCCCATCGGCACCTCGATGAGACCTTCGTTGACGATGTCGCCGGTGAGGGTGAACACCTTGGTCCCCGGGCAGGCGTCGGTGCCGATACCGCGGTACCAGGCAGCCCCGCGGTTGACGATCGAGGGTATATTGGCCAGAGTCTCGACGTTGTTGATCACCGTGGGCCGGCCGAACAAGCCCACCTCCGTCGGATAAGGAGGCTTGATCCGCGGTTCGCCCCGCTTGCCCTCCAGGGATTCGAAGAGCGCCGTCTCCTCGCCACAGACGTAAGCGCCCGCTCCGAACCGGACTTCCACGTCGAAATCGAAGCCCGAGTCGAAGATGTTCCGGCCGAGCAGACCCAGCTCGCGGGCATTCCGGATCGAATGCTCGAGCCTGCTGATGGAAAGCCCGTACTCCCCGCGGATGTAGATATAGCCCTGCCGAGACCCGGTGGCGAAACCGCAGATGGCCATCCCTTCCAGAATCCGGTGGGGGTCGCCCTCCAGGATCAGCCGGTCCTTGAAAGTGCCCGGCTCCCCCTCGTCGGCGTTGCATACCACGTACTTTACGGGCCCGGGCGCCCTTGCGCCGAACTCCCACTTCAGCCCGGCAGGGAACCCCGCCCCGCCGCGGCCGCGCAACCCGGAGGCCTTGACCTCCGCCACGACCGCAGCCGGCTCTCCCCCGAGGACCCTGGCCAACGCGGCGTAGCCGCCGTGCCCGATGTATTCCTCGAGGGAATCGGGATCGATTATCCCGCAGTTCTCGAGCACCACCCGGACTTGTTTGCGGAAATAGCCGAGTTCAGGAACGGTCTGTACGGCGACCGGTCGGGCCGGCTCCCGGTACATGAGCCGCTCTACTCTCCGCCCCTTCAGGAGGTGACTTCCGACCAGTTCGGGAACATCCTCGACCCTGACCCGGCAGTACAGGACACCCTCGGGATATACGACGATCGTAGGCCCCTGTTCGCACAGGCCGAAGCATCCCGTCTCCACGACCTTTACCTCGCCGCCCAGACCCCGTCCGACGATCTCACCGGTGAGAGCTTCGCGCACGGCCCGGTGACCCTTGAGCGAGCAGTTGGTGCCCGCGCACACCAGGACATGCGCCCGGTACAGGTGCATGCTGACTTCCCCCTTTCTCCAGTTCACGCCACGTCACCGGTGGGAGGCCAGAATCGCGGCCACGGCTTCCGGTCGCACGTTGCCGTACACCTGGTCATCGATCATCAGCGCGGGAGCGACGCCGCATATGCCCAGGCAGGAAACGAGTTCCAGGCTCCATTTGCCGTCCTGCGTATCCTCGCCGGGGACGATGCCGAGTTCGCGCTCGATCGCTTCCCGGACCGATGCCGCCCCCTGAATATGGCACGGCGCGTTCTCGCATAGCCGAACCATGTGCCGGCCGCGAGGGCGGGTGTTGAAGAGGGTGTAGAAAGTGGCCACCCCCCAGATCTGGCTCAGGGGAATGCCCAGAGCCTGAGCCACGAGCTTGAAGGTTGTCTCGGGCAGATAGCCGAAGATATTTTGGATCTCGGTGAGGATGGCGAGGAGAGCCCCCGGCCGATCCCGATGCCGGAGGATGACCGCGTCGACCTCTTTGAGGCGTCCTTCCTCGAACTGAGAAGACAGCTTCTCCTGAACCATCGCCATATCAGCGTACCCCCGATCCGCCGCTTGATCGCCCGTCCGACCCGTGGCCGGACGGGTCTCATGGCCTTCTACCGCCGGGCGGCTATTACCCATTCGCCTACCACGACGTCGTTCACCACGTGCTGGGCGATGATCCGCCGGGCGCGATCGCCGGTGACCTGGCCATAGGTTACGGCCGGCCTTCCTGGTTTCTCGACGGTCAACATCGGCTCTTGCTCGCACAAACCGATGCAGCCCGTCTGGGTCACGGTTACCCCGGTGAGCGACCTTCCCGCCAGTTCCTCGAGGACGGCAGTCATCACCTCGCGCGCGCCGGCGGCGATGCCACAGGTGCCCATGGCCACGACGATCTTGACCGGCTGTTCCCCTTCCCGGACTTTCATCGCTTCTTGCGCTCGCTTGCGAATCCGCTCGAGTTCCTCCAGTGTCTTCATCGCGACTCGCTCCTTCCCGGGTACAGACTCCTCGGCTGGTAGTGAGTGTGCAGCAGTTCATGCGAGCGATGACCCAGCGGTTCCCCCAGGAACTCCTCGTAAAGGGTCAGTACCGCCGGATTCTCGTGCGACTTGCGGATGGCCATGCGTTCGTCCACGGTGTAAATGGCATCCATCCTGCGTTGCCGGATGTCGGCATCGGTGGGAATGGACTGGCCGCCCCCGCCGATGCACCCGCCGGGGCAGCACATGATCTCGATGAAATGGTAGTCGGCCTCGCCGCGGGCGACGAGTTCCGCCAGCCGGCGGGCGTTTCCCAGACCGTGCGCTACCGCGGCCTTCAGCGTCAAACCATCCAGGGCCACCGACACTTCCTTGATGCCGTCGAGGCCGCGGACGGCCTGGATGTTGAGGCTTTCGAGCGGCTTCCCGGTGATCACCTCGTAGGCGGTGCGCAGGGCCGCTTCCATCACTCCTCCGGTGGCGCCGAAGATGGCGGCGGCTCCGGTGGAGATGCCCAGCGGACGATCGTAGTCCTCTTCCGGCAAGCTGGAGAAGTCGATTCCCGCCTCGCGCAGCATGCGGCCCAGTTCTCTGGTGGTCAGGACGGCGTCGACATCGCGACTGCCGGCGGCGTTCATCTCCGGTCGGGCGGCCTCGAACTTCTTCGCCGTGCACGGCATGATCGACACCACGTAGATCTGCTCAGGAGAGATGCCCATCTTCTCAGCATAGTAGGTCTTGGCCAGGGCTCCAAACATCTGTTGCGGCGACTTGCAGGTCGAGAGGTTAGGCAACAGCTTCGGGTAGAAGTGCTCGACGAACTTGATCCAGCCGGGGCTGCACGATGTGAACAGGGGCAATGCCCCGCCCTCTTTGATGCGCCGGATCAACTCATGGCCTTCTTCCATGATCGTGAGGTCGGCCGTGAAGTCCGTATCGAACACGCGGTCGAAGCCGAGCCGGCGGAGCGCCGCCACCAGCTGGCCGGTAACGATGCTGCCGGGCTCCATTCCGAACTCCTCGCCGATGGAGACCCGGGTAGCGGGAGCCGTCTGAACGACCACGTGCCGGTCCGGGTCCGCCAGCGCGGCCCACACTTCATCGACCTGGTCGCGCTCGTGAATCGCTCCCGTCGGGCATACGAGCGAGCACTGTCCGCACAGCACGCAAGCCACTTCGCCCAGCGGGAGATGGAACGCGGGCGCGACCACGGTATCGAAGCCCCGTTCCATGGTCTGAATGGCGTGCACGCCCTGCACTTTCTGGCACACGGCTACGCACCGGCGACACAGGACGCACTTGGCGGGGTTCCGAGCGAGGGAAGGCGTCGACCAATCGGCGGGATGCCGGCTCGTCTTGCCCTCGTAGCGAGCCTCCCGGAGGCCCATCGCCTCGGCGAGGGTCTGAAGTTCGCAGTTTTGATTGCGGATGCAGGTCAGGCATTCTTGGGGATGATCGGACAGGATGAGTTCCAGGTTGACCCGCCGGGCGCGCAAGGTCCGGGGGGTGTTGGTGGAAACCTCCATGCCTTCGGCCGCCGGGGTGACGCACGCCGCCTGCAGCGTGCGGGCGCCCTTCACCTCGACCATGCAGACCCGGCAGGAACCGATTTCGTTGATGTCCTTGAGATAGCACAGGGTGGGGATGTCGATCCCCGTGGCCGCCGCGGCTTCGAGCACGGTCGTTCCCGGTGCGGCCTTGATCGACCGTCCATCTATGGTCAGGGCGATGCTGTTCATCGGGCTTCCTCCTCCCCGACTTCCCGTACGTCGCAGCGCAAGCACCGCCGAGCCTCGGCAACAGCCTGTTCGGGCGTGTAGCCCAGTTCCACTTGCTGGAATGCCTGCCGGCGTTCGAGCGACAGCATGGGAATGGGCACTCGCTGCGTCTCTTCTTCAATCACCGACCCCGATATCTCGCGCCGGGGTGGCTGGGGTCGCGGGAGTATGCCGGTGCCGCCCAGGTGACGGTCGGCGGCGGCGGCGGCCCGCTTGCCGGCAGCGATGGCCGCTATGACGGTGTCCGCTCCCGTGACGCAGTCTCCGGCCGCGAACACCCACGGCACGGCGGTGAGCGCCTGACCTTTCTCGGTGCGGAAACGACCGCCATCCAGGAGGGCCTCAAGCCCCTCGGCCGCGGAGGTGTCCACGGCCTGGCCGATAGCCACGATGACCGCGTCTACGGGCAGTTCGAAATCAGCACCATCCTGGGGCACCGGCCGGCGCCGCCCGCTGGCGTCGAAAGCTCCGAGCTTCATGCGCTGGCAGCCTATCGCCGCCACCCGTCCCTTCTCTCCCCGGATTGCCGAAGGGGCGGCCAGCAAGTGCAGCTTCACTCCTTCATGTTCGGCCTCATCGATCTCCCCGCGTTCGGCCGGCATCTCCTCGCGGGTCCGTCGATATACGACATGGACTTCCCGGGCCCCCAGGCGCAGTGCGGAGCGGGCGGCATCGATCGCCGCATTGCCGCCCCCGATGACCGCGACCCGCCGACCCTCAAGGCTGCGTGAACGTCCCAGGTTGACGTCCCGGAGGAACTCGACCCCCTCGTATACCCCTTCCAGATCCTCGCCGGGCACACCCAGTTTGAGCCCATTGTGGGCGCCCACGGCTACCACAACGGCAGCGAACCCCTGGCGTCGCAGATCCTCCAGCGTGACTTCCCGGCCCACCTGGACTCCGGTCTTGATGGCGACGCCTCGCGCCTCGATCTGACGGATCTCCGCCTGCAGCACATCCCGCGGCAGCCGGTATTCGGGAATCCCCACCGCCAGCATGCCGCCGGCCACCGGCAGCGACTCGAACACGGTCACCGGGTAGCCCATCTGGGCAAGGTAGCTGGCGGCGGTGAGGCCCGCCGGGCCGGAGCCGACCACGGCGACCGCCGGTTTGCCCTGGGGGGTGGGACGCGGTCCGAGCAGTTCGCCGTTCATGTTGAGCGACTGATCGCCGGCAAACCGCTTCAGGGCCCGGATGGCCAGCGGTTGATCGAGCTGGGCCCGCCGGCACTTGCCCTCGCACGGGTGGTGGCACACTCGGCCGCACACGCTGGGGAACGGGTTGTCGGCGAGGATCGTCCGGTAGGCATCGATCGCCCGGCCGTTCAGGATCTGGTCGAGGTAGATCGGCACATCCACGTCCGCGGGACATGTGTTCTGACAGGGTGAGATCAGCATGGTGGCACAGGCGGACGCGGGACAGCGCCGGTCGCGGATGTGGGCATCATATTCGTCGCGGAAATAGCGAATGGTGGACAGCACCGGGTTGGGAGCGGTCTGCCCCAGGCCGCACAGCGCGGTGGAGCGGATATGTTCTCCCAGCTCGACCAGTGCCTCCACATCGCCTTCCCGGCCCCGGCCCTTGGTGATCCGGTCGAGCATCTCCTGCATGCGAGTGACGCCGATCCGGCACGGCGCGCACTTGCCGCAAGACTCGTCCTGGCAGAACTCGATGAAGAACTTGGCCAAGTCTACCATGCAGGTATCTTCATCAACCACGATCAGGCCGCCGGATCCCATGATCGTGCCCAGCTCAGCGAGGGACTCGTAATCCACGGGGACGTTCAAGAACTGCCGGGGAATGCAGCCCCCTGACGGCCCGCCGGTCTGAGCCGCCTTGAACGTCTTCCCCCGGGGAACGCCGCCCCCGATGTCGAAGATGATCTCGCCGAGCGGCGTTCCCAGCGGCGTCTCCACCAGACCGGTGTTGGCGACCTTGCCGGCAAGGGCGAAGACCTTGGTGCCCTTGCCCTTGGCCGTGCCTATGGCTGCGTACCACTCCGCCCCCCGCAGGATGATCGGCGGGATGTTGGCCCAGGTCTCAACGTTGTTCAGTACGGTGGGCTTGCCCCAGAGGCCCGCCTGAGCGGGAAACGGAGGCCGCGGCCGCGGTTCGCCGCGGCGACCTTCGATCGACGCCAGCAATGCCGTCTCTTCGCCGCACACGAAGGCCCCGGCGCCTACCCGGATCGCCGCGTCGAAAGCGAAGCCGCTGCCCAAGATGTCTTCACCCAGGAGGCCGTATTCTCGAGCCTGACGGATGGCCAGGCCCAGCCGTTCCACGGCCAGGGGGTACTCGGCCCGCACGTAGACGTAGCCCTGCCCCGCGCCGACGGCGTACCCGCAGATGGCCATAGCCTCGAGTACCGAGTGGGGGTCGCCCTCCAGCACGCTGCGGTCCATGAACGCCCCCGGATCTCCCTCGTCGGCGTTACACACAATGTACTTCGGCGACCCGGTGGCGCGGGCCGTGAACTCCCACTTGAGTCCGGTCGGGAAACCGGCCCCGCCCCGCCCGCGGAGGCCCGACGCCTTGATGGCCGCTACGACCTCCTCCGGGCGCATCTGCGACAGCACCTTGGCGAGGGCCGCATAGCCATCGCGGGCCACATATTCCTCGATGCGCTCCGGGTTGATCAACCCGGTATTCCGCAGGGCTATCCGGGTCTGCCGGCTGAAGAAGGGGATGTCCTCGAAGGTCGGCACCGCCTCCCGGGTGGAGGGGAGCCGATGTACCAGCCTCTCCACCACCCGCCCCTTCAGCAGGTGCTCTTCCACGATGGCTCGGGCATCGTCGACCCGCAGTTTCTGGTAGAAGACGCCCTCGGGGTACACCACCACCATCGGTCCGAGGTCGCACGGCCCCATGCAGCCGGTTTCCACGACCCGCACTTCACTTTCCAGGCCATGTTTGGCGAGGTCGGTCAGCAAGGCTTCCTGTACCGCGCGACAGCCCGATGAGATGCAGCCGGCTCCCGCGCAAACCAGCACATGCGCTCTTTGTAGTTGCATGCTTACCTCCCCTTGTCCCCGGCGGCACCGGAGGCCGGTTCCGGCGGATTCGCCAGGCCGGCCCGGATGGCGTCCCGGGCCCACAGCGCCACCTGGGGCTCGCCCCAGGGCACGCTGCCCATTCGTTTCTCGATCGCCTCGGTGTCAAAGGACGTTTCCCCGCCGTCGCGGCGGTGGCGATAGCGGAGCTTCAGTTGCGGGTTGGCGGCGAGGACGGCGATGAGCGTCGCCGCCATATCCCCCAGCGGCGCCCGGTCCAGGTGGGTGAGCCCGAAGCTCACCGTGACCGCCGTCCCCCGGCCCGGTGACGACTCGACTTTGATCTCGCCACCGGCTTGCCGCGCGGCCGCCGCCAACAAGGGCAATCCCAGCCCCACCCGGCGGGTGCGGCGAGTGGTGACGAAGGGGTCGAGCACGCGATCGCGGAGACAGGGCTCCATGCCCTTTCCGTCATCGCGCACTTCAACGACCAGCCGGTCCGTAGCCGCGTCCTCGGTGATGTCGATGCTCACCCGGGATGCTCCCGCCTCCACCGAGTTTTGCAGGAGGTCGAGGACGTGGAGGGCGATCTCCTTCACCCGTATCCCTCCCCGGGGCTGCCGTCACTCGCCTTCCGTCCGCCGGTATCCTCCCAGTAAGGTGGGCAGGCGGTCCGGTTTCAGCCGGGCGTGCACGTCAGCGTTCACGGTCATCACCGGGCCCAGGCCGCATGCCCCCAGGCATCGCACCACATCCAGCGAGAAAAGGCCGTCGGGGCACGTATCGCCGGGCTTGACCCCCAGCTCCCGCTCGAGCCGATCGAGCACCCGGGGGGCCCCGCGTACATAACAGGCCGTACCATTACACAGGCTGATCCTGAATCTCCCCCTGGGCCGGGTCGCGAAGAGCGAATAGAAACTGACTACCCCAAACACCTCGCTGATCGGTACGCCCAGTCCTTCCGCCACGCGCACCTGGACCTCCCGAGGGAGGTATCCGACCAACTCCTGCGCCTCATGCAGGACGGAAATCAGTTCGGCCGGCGAATTCCGGTGCTCGGCGATGATGGCGTCCAGGGCATGGCGCTGGTCATCGGTGAGGATTTCGTTCAGCGCCGCTCCCTGACAACAAGTCGATTGGCTCACGGAATCGTCCCTCCATTCCCTGACTGCGACTGGACCTTCTCCTCTCGTCCGCCCAACGTCATGGCCAGTCCACTCTCACCTTCCGTTCGTCGAGTCCGGCCAGGGCCTTCCCAATCTCGGCCAACTCCGGCCGGCTCATCCAGTATCGGGTCCTCGATCCGTCGAGTTCGCTCAGCCGGTGGGCGTCGGACGAGACGATCAGTCTGACGTCGCTCAGACTCGGGAAGCGGGCCAGCACCTGGCTGGGGTCGGCCCGACTCGAGATCTCGCAGGCCGTGATCCCTGTCCCCTCGGGGATGAATCCGAGTTGGGTGAGGATGCTGTAAGCAGGACGGTCGACGTGGGCTGGTATCGCCAGACCCCGCCGCGCGTGTACCGCGCCGACCGCCTCGTCGAAGCTCATGGCCGCGGAGGTCAACAGCAGCCGATCCAGCTTCCCAACCATCCTCCCCGTCTCGTCGCAGATCCACTGGGCCCCCAGCAAGTCCTCCCGGTTCTCCCGGTCAGGCAGGCGGCGGTACACTTCTTCCTGCCAGTCGAGGGCCGTTTCCAGGTCAGGGAAGAGACACACGACATGGACTTCCTCCCGGGTCTGAAGCTCGAGGCCCGGCACGACGGTCAGCGGGGTTCGGCGGGCGGCCCTGACCATCGCGGGCGCATTCTCGGCGGTATTGTGGTCGGCGACCGCCAGGATGTCGATCCCCAGGGCCACGGCCCGCGCCACGATGGCCGGCGGCGTCATCTCGTCGCCGGCACAAGGCGACAGCGCCGTGTGAACATGCAGGTCCCCCCGGAACTCCCTCAACTTTCATCGCGCTCCCCCGCCACCAGGGCGTACAGCCGGCCGGCAAGCTCGAAGGCGGTCCGCTCCGATGAAAGCAGCGGCACTGCCTCAGCAGTCGCCTTCTCGAGCGTGTCCGCGTCCGGCGGCAGACCCCGGGGGAAGATGACGCCGGCGACATCGGTCATCATGGCTACCGCCACGATGTTCTGATGGGTCTGAAGTGTTATCCAGACGTCACCTGACTGGGCGTGAGCCATGACGTCACTCAAGAGGTCGGAGCAGTAACCCCATCGCACTTCCCTTTGTTCGCCGGTCCCCGGAGGCGTCAGTCGCTTGAGCCCCAGCTCCTCGATGATCCGCTCGAGTGTCATCGCGTTCCGCCCTCACCCTTCCCCGCCTGACCATGCCCCATGGAAGGCGGCAGCTTCTGAGCCAACTCCAGCATCTCCTTGGCCAAGGAATGCACCTGTTCTCTGAGCTTGAAGACGCAATCCGTCTCGAAGGCGACGCCGCGGACGATATCTTCGGCCAGCGACCGGCAATGCGGCGAGCCGCATGATCCGCAGTCCAGGCCGGGCAACTGCTGCACAACGCGTTCGAGTTGCTCAGCCTTGAGGATGGCGATGGCTGGGTCCTCGTCCAACTGCAGGATCGGCCGGGGAGCGACCGCTTCGCGCATGGTCAGGCGCCCCTCGAGGACGTCGGCACTGACACGGTGCTCCCCCGACTCGGGACTGGTGCGAGCAAGGCGCCGGGTGAGAGCATGGAGGTTCCGCTTGGCGAGGAACGGGTTCTCCGGGGCCAGCGGCCCCCCCACGCATCCGCCCACACAGGCCTGCAACTCAAGGTAATCGATATCCCGCAGGCGATCGCGCACTACTTCCTCGAGGACGGCGATCACATTATGGATGCCATCGACCGCCAGCAGGGCGCCATCGCCGATCGCCTCGTTTTCGCCGCCCGCTATACCCCAGCCTATGCCCAGGGCCGAAGCCCGCCTGTGACCGGCCTGTACCCCTGACCGGGGAAGGACGGGCAGGATCGCTCCGTATATGTCGGTCATGCTGAAAGCACCGGTGATTTCGGACCGCGCGAGCCCCACCGGCTGGCGAATTGCCGTCATCTTGGCCGGACAGGGGGTGATGAACCACACCCCGATCTGATCGTCGCTGAGGCCCGTCCGATCGTGAGCCGCCCGACGGGCAAGGACGGCCGCGGCATCCATCGGCGTGTGCAAGGGGATGATCTGGTCGACCAGGCTGGGGAAACGCACCTGAGTCAGTCGAACGACGGCCGGACAGGCGGAGGAAAGGAGGGGACGGGGCGCCGGGAACTGCCGGCAGTGGCGGCGGATGGCGGCAGCTACGTGCTCGGCTCCCAGCGCCACTTCCTCAACGCCATCGAAACCCAGGGGGGCGAACCCCTCTAATATCCTATCCGGGTCGACATCCCGGCCGAACTGCCCCAGGAAAGACGGTGCGACCAACACGACATTATGTCGGAACTCAGCGCGTTGTTCCAGCCGATCGGTCACCGCGACCTTCGCCTGGTTAGGACAGATGCGGATGCACTCGCCGCAGTCAATGCACCGCTCCTCGAGGATGTGAGCCTTCCCCTCCCGGACCCGGATCGCCTCGGTCGGGCAACGCTTTATACAGTTGGTGCACCCCTTGCATTTCTCGCGATCGAGGGTGACTGAATGAAAGTAGCTCACACCGTCCGACCCTCTCCTCAGCAGTTACGGATCACGGCCCGCACCGAGGTGCCCTTGCCGACCTCGCTATCCACCGTGAGGCTATCCGCACACTTCCGCATGTTGGGGAGTCCCATGCCCGCGCCGAAGCCCATCTCGCGAACGTAGTCCGGCGCCGTGGAGAAGCCCTCCCTCATCGCCAACTCGATGTCGGGGATGCCCGGCCCTTCGTCCACGGCCGCAATCTCGACCGTCTCCGGGGTAATGTAGGCCGACATTGTCCCCCGTCGAGCGTGAATCACGATGTTCATCTCCGCCTCGTAGGCGGTTATGGCGGCACGACGCACCGCGCGGGCCGAGAATCCGACATGCTCCAGGGCACGCTTGATGCGGGTTGCCGCGTTGCCGGCCGCGGCGAAGTCCCGCCCCGTCACCTCAAACTCGAGCACGAGCCGCGCCTGTTCAGGGGGGACCACCTACGTGATCCCGGCATCGGCATCCGGCGACACCGCAGGCAGTCCGGCGACGTACAGGAGTCCACACGTCTCATACAAGGAGCGATGCGTGGCCATCATCACCAGCCCCTTCTCGGCGCCCATGGCGACGACTTCCGGGCTGACTTGCTTGTTGCGGACGAACACGATCCCGGCCAAGTCCATGATCTCCGCCGTCCGCACCACCTGGAGGTTGGTGAGGCCGGTCAGCAGGACGACATGCGGCGCCCCCCGATTCAGCACATCGCTGAGCAAATCGGCGGCGAAGGCGCCGCGGGCTTCGCCGTCCAGACCACCGTGTCCGGTCAGGACCGAAGCGCCGAGATGTCTGGCGACATCCGCCAGTTTCACCTCGACGACTCCCTGAGAACGCGGGCCGCCCAGATGATGGCGACGGCCAGAGCACCGCCGGTCCAGGCCGTGAAGAGCTGGGGCAATTGCAGCAGCGCCGCCACCGGCGGCGGCACCTGGATCAAGAAGCGCACTGCGGTCGAGATCACCAGGTACTTGGCAAATCCGCCTACGATGACCCCGCCGATTTGGGCCAGACGCTCCCCTTGCGGGAATTTGAGCTGATGCCCCAGGCGGATGGCGGCTCCCATCACCAGGACGAGCGCGGCATTCCCCCCCATGATGAAGGGTATCGCCGGTCCGAGGACCGGCGGCAAGATGCCCACGGTGAAGGCAACCCACGGCGTGAGCAGTCCAATGAAGATACCCGCCGCCATGCCGACCGTCAGGGTGGTCAAGACGAGCATGGCATTGATCAGCGGCCCGGTAACGGGTTGGGGCATCCGGAGCATCTGAATGGCCATGGTCACACCTAACAAGATGGCCGTGCGGGTCAGAGTCCGCGTATCGAGTCTCATTATGGTCCTCCCGCATCGCGCCCACCTGGGCAGTGGGCAGAATGATTGCAATAATGTGATACTAACTACCGCTCATACCCTCAAAACAAGTATAACTGAACACGCTGGATGAAGACAACCCTCACCGAGGAAGAATAATTCACTTAAAAGCCCGGATGTTTCCGAACTTGGGCCGGTAAGTGATGTGCCTGGGCAGGGAGATCAGCCGCGCGGCCGCAGCAAGGGGAAGGGGATGACCTCCCGGATGGATGGAGAATCTGTCAATATCATCACCAGCCGGTCGACGCCAATCCCTTCACCGGCGGTGGGCGGCAGTCCGTGTTCGAGGGCGACGATGTAATCGTCATCCATCATGTGAGCTTCCTCATCGCCGCGGTCGCGCTGAACTGCCTGCGCCAGGAATCGCTCGCGTTGGTCGTCGGGATCGTTGAGTTCGGAGAAGGCGTTGGCCACCTCGATGCCGCCGATGAACGCCTCGAACCGGGCGGTGAGGGCCGGATCATCCCGGTGGCGTTTGGCGAGCGGCGACAACTCCACCGGGTAGTCGATCAGGAACGTTGGTTGAATTAGTCGCGGCTGCACGAAGTGGTCCAGCAACGCATCCAGCATCTGGCCGCGGGAGGCTCCGGCCGGGAGTTCCAGCCCGAGGGCAAGCGCGGAACTGCGAATCTGCTCTCCGCCGGCCATTCCCAGGAAGTCGACTCCGGTGTAACGGGAGATCGCCTCGCGGAGCCGGATCCGGGGCCAGGGAGGGCTGAGGTCGATTACGTTCCCCTGGTAAGTCAGAGTGGTCGTCCCGATCGCACGCCGCGCAACCTCGGGGATGAGTTGCTCGGTGAAGATCATCAAGTCTTCGTAGTCGGAGTAAGCCTCATAGAATTCCAGGAGCGTGTACTCCGGATTATGGCGGGATGACACCCCCTCATTGCGGAACACCCTGCCGATCTCGTAAACCCGGTCGAAGCCGCCGACCACGAGCCGCTTGAGGTATAGTTCGGTTGCGACGCGCAAGTAGAGGCTGATATCGAGCGCATTGTGGCGGGTGATGAAGGGGCGCGCGTTGGCCCCGCCCACGATCGTGCTCATCGTGGGCGTCTCCATCTCGAGGTAGCCGCGGGCGTCCAGGATGTCGCGCAACGCGCGAATGACCAGGCTTCTCACCCGCAGGACATCTCGAACTTGCTTGTTGGCCATGAGATCGAGATACCGCTGTCGATACCTGCTCTCCACGTTGGCCAAGCCATGGTACTTCTCAGGCGGGGGCCTGAGTGACTTCCCGAGAAACACCCAGTCCTCAGCCTCAATCGTGATCTCGCCGGAACGGGTCCTGAAAACCTCGCCGGAAACTCCGAGATGGTCGCCCAGGTCCAACAGTTCGAGGTCGGCGTATTTCTCGGCGCCCAGGCGATCTAGTCGCAAGTAGATCTGCAGTTGACCGGAAGCATCCTCGAGGTCGCAGAATGCGGTCTTGCCGTGGCTGCGGCGCCCCGTAATGCGGCCGGCCACGGCCACGCGGCAACCCGCCAACTGGGCGTAGTCCCGGGTCACCTGCCCGAGGGAATGGGTGCGCCGGTACGCCCGGCCCCACGGTTCCATGCCCCGAGCCACCAGCTTGTCGAGCTTATCGCGGCGGGCCTGGAGGAAATCGACCGCTGACTCGGATGCGGGAGCCGTGCTGTTCGGGGATGGGGGATGCCCCGGCCGGTCAGTCATCCCCGGGCGGGCTATCCGCGGCCTTGCCGAGCGGCAGTACCTTGAGGATCCGGTAATGGACCAGCCCAACCGGTACCCGGACCTCGACGTCCGTCCCTTCTCCCTTTCCCAGGAGCGCCCGGGCAACCGGGGATTCGTTGGAAATGCGGTTTGCCCGCGGATCCGCTTCCGCCGAACCCACAATTGCGTATTCGAGGGTCTCGCCGCCATCCAGGTCCTGCAGGCGCACTCGGCACCCGACTGTCACGGTCTCGCAGTTCACCTGCAACTCATCCAGCACCACTGCGTTGCGGACGAGCCGTTCCAGCAGTAAAATGCGCCCCTCGATGAAAGCCTGTTCGTTTTTCACGTTCTCGTACTCGGCGTTCTCGGTGATGTCGCCGAACTCGCGGGCTTCCTTGATCCGCTCCGCGATCTCACGGCGCCGGACGGACTTCAGGTGATCTAGTTCCTGTTCCAGCTTCCTGAGGCCTTCAGCCGTGAGGATGACCTCTTTGGTCTCCACAGGGTGCTCCGCCTCCCTATATCTGATGAATCGCTCCGTTGATCTATGTCCGGATGACCCCGATTATGTGCCCGAGGAGGGGTTCAGTATGATGACCCGAGAGCCGCCGCGGATGGCCGCGGCGGCCATCCGCCCCTAAAGTATAAGTCGGTCAATTCCCACCTGTCAAGAAAACGAGTATGCCGCCTGATTTCCCGGCTGCACCTCAAGGGGCTCTGAGCGTCCGGGTCACCAGGCGGATCTGCTCGGGATCAAACCATCCCGGCGAACCAACTACCTGATCGAGGCGGAATACGGCCGCCTCCCTGTCCAGCATGGCCTGCAGGAACTGGGCCGGCCGATTGGCGCCGAGGATGATCACCGTAGGGTGTCTCCGGACCTCGGCGGCCAGGGCCATGACCTCATTGAATATCTCCGTGCCCGGACGCTCCAGAAACTCCCATCGCTCGCGGTCAGTCAATAGAAAAGTATAGTCAACGGCTTCTTCCCGTGCCACCCGCAGTATCTCTTCCTTGTTGGCGATGGGGAAACCCACGAGGGCGATGGAACTCCCCTTGCGAACCTCGCCCAGGCTTTCCAGACGCGAGACGAAGCTGCGGTCGGTCCCCAGGCGGCCGGCGACTTCCGACTGGGACAGGCCTTGAGCCCTCAAGGCGAAGACCTCATCGATGGCGCGAATGACCCGCTCGCGATGGATCAGTTTGTCGCCGATGCGGACGAAGTCCATCATCTCACCTCCTGATACCGTCCCGCAGTAAGCGCTCGAGTTCGGACGGCGTCGTCGCGCGATACACGCGGGCCCTGAGGGACGGCGCCCCGGGCATCCCGCGAAGGTATGCGGCCGCATGCCGCCGCATGGCCAGCGTCCCTTTGCGAGGACCCAGGAGTTCGGCGAGGCCGTGGAGATGCTCCAGGGCAAGCTCCACCTCCTGTTCCCAATCGGGGGTTCGGGTAGTGCTGCCCGCGAGGAAATCGAGGATCTCGCGAAAGATCCAGGGCCGGCCCACGGCCGCCCTGCCGACCATGACTCCCTGACACCTGGTCGACTCCAGCAAGCGATGAGCCAGGAGGCCGGATGTGACATCCCCATTCCCGATCACCGGGATACCGACCGCTTCCCGCACCCTGGCAATGGCTCCCCAGTCCGCCTGGCCGGAGTAGAAATCGGCGGCATACCGCCCGTGAACGGTCACCGCCGCGGCCCCGGCAGCCTCCGCCCGTGCCGCGACAATCGGGGCGGTCTCCTCTCCCTTGGCCAGACCCCGGCGCATCTTGACCGTTACCGGAACGCGAACGGCGCGGACCACCGCCTCGACCAGGCAAGCCACCCGGTCTGGGTCCCGAAGTAAGGCAGCGCCTTCCCCGTTTCGCACCACCGCGGGGGCGGGACAACCCAGGTTGATGTCGATGAAGTCTGCGCCGCGTTCCTCCAGGATGCGGGCCGCCCGGGCGAGAAGGCAAGGCTCTCGCCCCAGGAGTTGCGCCCCCACCGGGTGGTCCGCTCCGTTCATGGCCAGGAGTCGCACGCTTTCGGGTAGACGGTGAATGACGGCCTCATCTTTCACCATCTCGGCGAAGGTAAGCCCGCAGCCCAGCCTGCGAGCAATACGACGAAACGGCAACTGGGTGATGCTGGCCATCGGCGCAAGGAGGACAGGGGAGTCGAGGGTAAGTCCGGCAATGACCAGTTGCGCGATCCCATGGGCACCTATCGCCCGCATGGACGCCTAGTGGACCGTGGGGTCTTCTTCGGATTCCCCGGCATCCATCTCCGTCACGCCTGCTGCCGTGAGGACATGCTCCAGGGCGAAGATGGGACACTTGCACCGCACGGCCAGGGCAACCGCGTCGGACGGGCGGGAATCGATCTCGACCGTCCGGCCGTCAACGTTGAGGGTGATCTGGGCGTAGAAGACCTGTTCGCGGAGATCGTCAATGAGCACTTTGGACACGGTCACATCCAGCGAGTCGAGGACGGCCTTCAGCAGATCATGCGTCAAGGGTCGCGCCGAGTGAATCCCCTGCAGCACCAGGGCTATGGACTGGGCTTCGAACCCGCCGATGGTCACGGGGAGCAAGCGCCTGCCGGCTTCGTCCTTGAGGACGATGAGGGCGGAAGACTGCTGCGGATCCAGACCGATGCGATCGATCTTCAACCTTATCACCGGCGGCCCCCTCTGGTGCTCCCAAAGCATATCATGGAGTCTGCCGGCTGTGCAATTGCGGGCAGGAAGTTCCCTCGGCACGGGGAAACCTGGTGGCAGGCCGGGTTGCACGGTCCGACGCAGAGCGGCCCGGCGGAGGTGATTGGCCCAAGTGAAAGCGCTTGCGAAGCTCCATCGGGGCCCCGGTGCCGAACTGATCGACGCGCCGGTGCCGCATATGGGCCCACGGGACGTCCTGATCCGCATCAAGGCCGCGTCAATCTGCGGCACCGATCTGCACATCTACGAATGGGATCCTTGGTCCGCGAGTCGCATCAGACCCCCGATCATCTTCGGCCACGAGCTGGGGGGCGTGGTCGTGGATGTTGGGACAGAGGTGACTTGCGTCCGATGTGGCGACCTGGTTTCCGTAGAGACGCACATCGTATGCGGAACCTGCTATCAATGCAGGACGGGTGAAGCTCACGTATGCGCCCGGGTGTCGATCCTCGGTATCGATCGCGATGGCGCTTTCGCCGAGTTCGTCACCGTCCCCGAGGTGAACATCTGGGTCAATCCCCCAACCTTGGCCCCGGAGATCGCCGCTATTCAGGAGCCATTCGGTAATGCCGTTCACTCCGTGCTGGCCGGCCAGGTAGCTGGTTCCCGCGTGGCCGTGCTCGGCTGCGGTCCCATCGGCTTGTGGAGCATAGCCGTGGCTCGGGCCGCGGGCGCGGCTGCGGTCTACGCGGTGGAGCCGTCCGGCTACCGGCGGGAATTGGCGGCGAGGATGGGAGCCACCCAGGTCATGGACCCGCGCGGCACCGACGTGGTGAGCCGCATCGCCGAGCTGACCGGAGGCGTGGGCGTAGACGTGGTGCTAGAGATGTCGGGCAATGCCGGCGCCATCCGCGATGGGTTTCGCATGGCTCGCAATGGAGGCCGCGTCTCCCTGTTGGGTCTTCCGCCGCAACCGCTGGAGCTTGACCTGTCTAACGATATCGTGCTCCGGGGGTTGACGGTTCAGGGCATAGCCGGCAGGCGAATGTACGCCACCTGGTTTCAGACGAGCAATCTTGTGAACAACGGCCTGGTGGACCCGGCACCGGCCATTACCCACCGCTTCCCGCTGGAGGATTTCCGGGAAGCTTTTGCCCAGGTCAAGGGCGGGGCGTGCGGCAAGGTGGTGCTGATTCCCTGACGCCAATCCGCTGAGCTGCCTCGGCTGCCTCGGGGATGGGTGCCAGGGCGCGATCGAGGATTCCGGTGAGTTTCGCGATGAGGATCCCGTAATTCACGGCGGGAATCCCCGCTGAGCGCAGCTGTTTCAGCCGGCGGAGCATCTCTTCCCGGCTGAGCATGCAACTGCCGCAGTGGATTACCAACCGCAAGTCGGCGAGATCCTCGGGGAAGTCCGACCCGACACACCAGGCCAGCTCAGGGCTCCATCCCAGGTAACTGGCGAGGAGCCGGGGTATTTTCACTCGCCCGATGTCGTCGCCCACGGGATGGTGGGTGCAGGCCTCCGCCACCAATACGCGATCGCCGGGTCGTAACTGGTCGACGGCGGCGGCTCCTTCTACTAGCTGGGCAATATCGCCCCGGTGCCGCGCGAACAGCACCGAGAAGGAAGTGAGGGGCACCGCGGTCGGGACTATCTCGGCAACCGCCGGGAATACTTGGGAGTCGGTGATGACGAGTTCAGGCGGCCGCTTCAGGTCACCGAGCGCCCTTGCAAGCCCTTCCTCCTTGACCATGCAGGCGATGGCCCCCGCGTCGAGGATTTCCCTCAGCGTCTGGACTTGGGGTAGGATCAGACGGCCGCGCGGTGCCTGTATGTCCTGAGGCATCACCAGTAGCACTGTATCGCCCGGACTCAGCAGATCGGCGACAATCGGGGGTCCCTGCCAGTCGCCGGGTGCCGTACGGATCAATGCCTGCAGCAATTCGTCCCTGCCCTGCCCGGACAGGGCGGAAACCTTCACCACCGGCGGCGCCCCGGGGAGATTGGGCATGCCGGCTGCCGCCGATGGCAGATCGCACTTGTTCCAGGCCACCACCAGAGCCCTTCCCTCGGCGGCGAGTTGCCGGCACAATTCGTGCTCCCACTGACCCGCCCCCACCCTGCCATCCACCACCAGGATGACCACTTGGGCGGCGAGGGCGGCCCGCCAACTGCGGGAGACACGCTGCCCACCAAGCTCCCCCTGATCGTCGAGACCCGCCGTGTCTACAAAGGTCACAGGCCCCAGCGGCGGCAGCTCCATGGCCTTATAGACCGGGTCGGTGGTAGTGCCGGGGACCGACGACACGATGGCGGACGTCTGACCGGTCAGGGCATTCAACAAGCTGGACTTGCCCGCGTTACGCCGGCCGACCAGCGCGATGTGCAGGCGATTCGACCGCGGTGTCCCCCGCATTCGACCTCACCTCGTCAATCGGTCAGAAATAGAGATCTCGCTCGCCGGACGCGATCCTGGCAAGTCGGGCCCTGGTCTCGTCCCGGGTCCGAGGTGAAGCTGTTTCGGCCAGATGGGCGTCCAGAACCCGCTCCCCAACCACTCGAGTCTGATCGGAAGCGTAATCCAGCAGATACTCCTTGAGCGTCAGTATCGCGTTGGGCTGGCATACATCCTTTATCCGCCCGGTCTTCGCCAGTTCCATGAAGCGATCGCCGGTACGGCCCTGCCGATAACAGGCCGTACAGTAGCTGGGCAGGTACCCGGACTCAAGCAAGCGGCGGATGACTTCGTCCGGGCTTCGATGGTCCTCGACGGCGAACTGAGGAGCGGCAGGTTCACCCCGGCGGTAACCACCCACCCCCGTGCAGGAGCCGGCGCTAATCTGGGATACTCCTGCCGCGAACAACTCGTCGCGAAGGTCCGGTTTCTCCCGGGTTGACAAGATCAGGCCGGTGTATGGCACGGCGAGCCTCAAGACGGCGACCAGTCGCTTGAAGTCGCGATCGGACACGGGATATGCCCGCAGTCCCGGATCCATGCCGGGTGCCGATTTCAGGCGAGGCACCGAGATGGTGTGCGGTCCGGAGCCGAAACGGCTCTCGAGGTGAGCGGCGTGCGCCAATATCGCCAGAACTTCGAACCTGTGGTCATACAGCCCGAACAGCGCACCGATGCCGACGTCGTCGAGCCCGCCGATCATGGCCCGGTCCATGGCTTCAAGATGCCAGTCATAGTCGGCTTTGGGGCCACGGTGCAGCCGACTGTAGGTTGGCTGGTGATATGTCTCCTGAAACAGCACACAGGTGCCGATCCCCGCCGCCTTGAGCCGCCGGTAATCGTCCACGGCGGCCGCCGGGAGGTTCACGTTGACCCGGCGGATGCTGCCCTGCTGGTGGCTGGTAGCGTATATGGTGGCTATGGCTTCCAGGACGTAATCAAGCGGGCAGTGCTCGGAGTCCTCGCCCGTTTCGACCACCAGGCGCTTGTGGCCCATTCCTTCCAGGGCGATGACTTCCTCGGCGATCTGCGACGGCGACAGCCTCCGCCGGAGGAGCCCGCGGTTGTTCGCCCGATATCCGCAGTAAGCGCAGTCATTCACGCAGTAGTTGGAGATATACAGCGGGGCAAACAGGACTATGCGTTTGCCATAGATGCGATCCTTGACCTGGCCCGCCGCGGCCAGCAGTTCTCCTTCCATCTCACCATCGTCCACCCATAGCAGGCACGCTGCTTCCTCCGGTGTCAGACCGACCGCTGTCCGGCCCTTCTCCAGGATATCGCGGGCGCGGTCCCGGGAAGCCCGGCGTCCCCCGTCCATCCAGTCAACGATCATCCGGGGATCAAGGACGCCGCCTGTCGCCATTGCCGATCGCCCCTCTCGCCTGCCACTTCGGGCTGTCACCTCTGCCGTGTCCCATGCTCCGGCCGATAGCCTCGATACGACCCTGCAGGCAACCGAGGCAGTGTTCGGTGGTCTCATCCAGGCAGGCTTTGGCCGGATAAATCTCATATTGCCGCCGGTACTCGATGGGAGTCAGGTTGGGCATGACCACGTTGGCTCCGGCCTGCAAGGCCAGCTCTCGGCCTTGCGGATGCAGAGTGGCCATGGCGGTGGTAGCCGCGATGTGCGCGGCGGGCAAGACGATCCGCGTGACCGCGACCACCCTGAGGGTGAGGTCAACCGAGCCGGGCTCGCTGCCGGCAAGGGGAGTCGAGGGATGGGGAATGAACGGTCCGGCTCCGACCATTTCCACATTGAGGTCGCGGAGGAGTATCACGTCTCGGGCCAACGAAGACAGCGTCTGCCCCGGCAATCCGATGATACAGCCGGATCCCACCTGGTACCCGAGACTGCGCAGCCAGGACAGTTGTCGGAGACGGTGCCTCAAGGTTCGCGCGGGACGCAGTCGGCGGTGGAGGATGGGGTCGCTGGTCTCGTGCTTGAGCAAGTAGCGGTCGGCCCCGGACCGCCGGAAGGCCTGCAGGTCGGCATACGACCGCTCCCCCAGCGAGAGGGTGACGGCGAGGGGTGTTTCCCGGGTAATGCCGGCTATGAGCCGGCTCAAAGTATCGCGATCGTACCAGGGATCCTCGCCCGACTGGAGCACGACCGTGCCCAGACCCAGAGTTGCGCCGCGCTTTGCCTGCTCGAGGATCGTTTCGGGGCTGAGACGGTACCTGCTTGCCCCGGAGTTCGAGGCCCGCAGGCCGCAGTAGTGGCAGTCAGCCTGGCAGTAGCTCGAGAATTCAATGACGCCCCGCAGGTGGACGGAGTCGCCCAACTCCCGGGCTCGGATCGTATCGGCCAACCGAAATAGCTGTCCTTGCGGCTCCGGCGCTTCCGCCGCCAGCAAAGCCGCGAGGTCAGACACATCGGCCTGATCCGGATCCCCGGCCACGCGCTTCAGGACGGCATCGAATGTCCCCCGCATGCGCCGGCCCTCCCTTCCGACGGCGCACTGGTGACAGCCGTCCGGATCCGCACTCCCTGTAGACTCCCCAGCTGCCCGCTGAGCGCCCCGATCGCGTCGGTGGTGCCGTCCACGATCAGGGCGATGACCGACACGCCGCGGCTGCGATAGGGAATCCCCATTCGGCCGACGATGATGGAGCTATAGCGCGTGAGGATGTCTTGCACTGCCTGGGCTGAGTGTTCAGGGCGTTCGACGATGATCCCGATCACTGCCAACCTCGACTCCACGCCGCATTACCTCCCCGCCGCTAAAATGAAGAACTCCGCCTGTCCGCGAAGGCCAGACGGAGTTGAGCGATATCCCCCCAACCGCTCCTCCCTCTCCGTCAGGCCGGAAAGCCCTTCGGCTCAGGACTGAGACCATTATACCCGATACCGTGCGATCTGGGTAGGGGCGGGTTCGGAACCCGCCCCTACGTCAAAACCGCCCCTGCGCTGCCGGTCCCCGGCCGGCCGGGATCACCGTCACTTCTCCGGCGACCACCTCGCGCATCGAGCCGTCTTCCAACTCCAGCACCAGCTCGCCGAGGCTTCCCAGTTGGCGCGCCCGCCCTCGGATGATGCTGCATCCAGCGCTTACCGTGACCGCCTCACCTAGCATGCTGGAGGCGGCCTGCCACTCCCGCCTGACGCTCTCCCACTCGCCGGCTAACAGGCGGGAGTAGTCCCCGTCGAGTTCCTCCAGCACCGCTTCGGCGAGCGCGATCCGATCCGCCGGACAACCGGCGGCGGTCAGAGAGGTGGCGGCGGCCCGCAGCGATGGCGGCCACTGATCGTCGGCGACGGAGACGTTTATCCCCACACCCAAGACGACGAAAAACGACCGGTCCCCGGCCCTTGCCACCTCAGCCAGGATGCCGGCGAGCTTGCGTCCGTTCAGGAGCACATCGTTCGGCCACTTGAGGTCGCAGGCCAGGCCGGCGGTTCTCCGAATGGCCCGGGCGACGGAGAGCCCGGCGGTAATGGCAAGCCGTGGGGCCTGTTCCGGAGGGAAAGCAGGCCGGAGCAGGACGCTCATCCATACGCCGGCGCCGCCGGGAGAGTGCCAACTGCGTCCCAGCCGGCCTCGGCCCGATGACTGCTCGTCGGCCAAGACGGCCAGTCCCTCCGGCCACCCCTGATGCCCGAACTCCCCTACGGTGGTGCTGGTAGACGGCAAGGTCGCGTAACGGAGAAGTGGCCTACCCAGGCGTATAGCCCTCAACTCCTCGCCAGCGCCTCCGCCCGCTCGCGAAGCGAGTCTCGGATCTCGCTCTCCCGCATCGACTCGAGGTTCACGGTGACGTTGGCCAGGGCGCCTTCGAGGGCAGCTTGGGCCAGGGATGCTGCTACCTTCGCATCGGTTGCGGCCGGACGATAGCCTTCCCGTTCCAGGCAGACCGCGATGGCCAGGATGTCCCTGGCCAGACCGGCAACTTCCAGCGGGACCGATGCCGCTTGCTGCAGGGCCGCGTCGACGGCCGCCCGGCGCTGGGTCTTGTCGGCAGGAGTCTCCCGCGGAAGCCGATAGGCCGCCAGCACGGCCCGATATGCTTCGGTATCGGCCTCGGCCAACTCGAGCAGCCGCCGCCGTACCGAGTCCACCTGGTGGAGCCAGGGCTCGAAGCGGGCTGCCGGACCGGCCTCTCTAGCCAAGGAGAGCCGCAGGACCATCCCGGCAAGCGCGGCGGCGAGACATCCCGCGAGCGCGGCGGCAGTGCCGCCACCCGGAACCGGTGCTTCTGACGCCAGTTCGTCGAGAAAACGCCCAACGCTCATCTGACCAAATCCGAGGGCCAACCCTCAACCTCCTCAAGCGGGATCCAGGTAGTTCCGGCGTATTGCCGCAATGGCTAACCGCAGTGCTCCAGGAAGGCGCCCGGCGCTCTCGAACACCTGAACTGCCGTGGACTCATCGTACGTGTGAGCGGTGCGGTTCCGGTCTTCTAGCATTTCGAACCAGAGATCAATGTCGCCTGTCAAGCGAAGAGCGACTTCTGCCCTTTTCTCTCCCATACTTCCACCTTCTTCAGGGCATGCCTGGCAAAGTCCTCTGAAGCACTCCGAAAATCCACAAGGTCCACCCTCCCCGGTTCAGACTCGGCCACCCGATAGCCGAGTTTCTTCCACGCGTGCCACTCGGCTCGGCGCTGCAAGGGGTCTTGTGCTCGCAACCGGATAAAGCTCTTTCGCTCTTGCCGCCCTGTTTTTTCCACGGTCATCACCCGCATGTCCACGGGAATGGCGCCCTTCTTAGCGTATCATGCCTGGGGATACATGGCGATACACGTGCACACGCTGTCTGTCCTCAGCCGTTTTCGTCCAACAGGCGCAATTCCAATACCTGGTCGGGACGAAACCCGGACAAGCGCAGCGAATTGGCCGCCTCCTCCAGCAAGGCCTCGGCCGGGACGAGCCCCACTACCTCGCTCTCAACGACCGAGACACCGCAGACCTTGGCCGCGTGGGCCACCGCCCGGTAGGCTTCCCCGATCGACGTGCGCCGAAAGTCGGTGAGGTTCATTGAGACTTGGGTCAGACCACGCTCGGCCAGGGACAAGCCGATGGCCTTGACGGCGGGCAGGCCGCCGCTGGACTCACGGATCTCGCGGGCAATCTTCCGGGCAATCCCCAGATCAGCGGTATCCAAGTTGACATTGAAGGCGATCAGCGGCCCCCGAGCGCCGACAGCCGTGGCCCCAGCGGTGGGATGGATTCGCGCCGGACCGTAGTCGGGAGTGCGCTCCGGCTTGCCGATGACCGCCGCCAGACCCTCGAACTGCCCCTCGCGCACCCGGCTCAAATCGCGGTTGGCCGGCCGGGTAGCGGCTTCCCCATACAGGTACACCGGCAGGTCGTATTCAGCACCCAGTTCCGCGGCCAAGCGGCGGGCGGCCGCCGCCGCATCGGCCATGGTCAGTCCGGTCAAGGGAATCAGCGGGATTACGTCCATGGCGCCTATGCGGGGATGGGATCCCTGGTGTACCCGCAAGTCGATGTGGCGGAGGGCCCGCGCGGTCATTGCCTTGACGGCTTCCAATACGGCTTCCGGCTCGCCGACCAAGGTCACGACTGACCGGTTGTGATCGGGATCGGAGGACCAATCCAGGACCCGCACGCCTGGCGAGGCGGTCGCTGCCGCCACGATGTCCCTCACTACATCGGGTCTGCGACCTTCACTGAAGTTCGGTACGCTCTCGAGCAGACGGGCCATCCCTGCACCTCCGAATGATGTCGGGCGAGTGTGAGCCGTCACCGCAAGGCCGGTCCCGCCCGGTGCTCCTCCCAGGCAGCATGGGCAGCGGCGACCAGTGCAGGGTCCCCAATGAGGTGCAGGCCTGCCGCCGCGAGGACCAGGGCCGCTTCGTGCATGGCTGCTTCCCCGGCCGGCGAACCCGATGCCGCTGTGAACTCGGGGCTGTGGACGGCCACCTCCCGCGGGGCGATGGCCATCGTGAAGGCGGCCGAAGGACAGGCGTGTGAGACATTGCCGAAGTCGGTGGAACCCCGCATGCCGGTATCAAGCGGGGGCTCCACGGCGACGCCGGCTTGCGACAATGACTGAAGCAGGCATCCTTCCAGCGGGGCGTTGGGTATGATCTCCAAATAGCTGTCTTCGGTATGGATCGTGAGCGATGCGCCGGTGGCCAGGGCGGCCGCGCGCGCGCAGTTCTCCAGGCGTGCGAGAGTTGAACTCACCACACCGATGCTACTCGCTCGCACGTAGAAGTATGCTTCCGCGGCGTCGGGCACGATGTTGGGCGCCACTCCGCCGCGGGTGATGATGCCGTGAATGCGTACATCCTCGGTTACATGCTGCCGCAGAGCATTCGCGTTGTTGAAAGTCTGAATGACCGCATCCAGCGCATTGATCCCCTCGTGGGGAGAAGCAGCAGCATGGGCCGCTTTGCCCTGGAAGGCAAACCGGATGGGAGTCAGCGCCAGGGATGTGCCTCCCACCCGCGTGGAGGTGGCCGGGTGCATCATGAGTACGGCATCCAGTCCGCGAAACATGCCCGCCGCCAGCAACTTCAGCTTGCCTCCACCCACCTCCTCGGCAGGGGTGCCCAGGACCAACACTTCGCCATCAAGCCCCCCTTCGAGCATGACCTGACGCAAGGTCGCCCCGGCGCCCGCCGCAGCCGCGCCGATGAGGTTGTGCCCACAGGCGTGTCCCAGTTCGGGCAGGGCATCATATTCGGCCAGGTAGGCGATAGCAGGGCCCCCCTTGCCGCTCGACCACTCCGCCCGGAAAGCGGTCCCAATCCCGCCGGCCGGAGCCGTGACGCGGAAACCCTCCCCGGCCAGGTACTCACCTAGCCAGCGGGCGGCCTTGACTTCGACCCAGCCCTCCTCGGGGTTGGCGTGGATAGCCGAGGACAGCCGACTGAGTCGCTGTCGGCGCGCATCCCGAGCCAAGCGTGCCGCTTCCCATAGTTTCTCTCCCAGCAATCCCATCTGCCTCCTCACCCCGAAAGGCGTTCCGTGAACAACCGGGTAAGCCTTCCCCGGGCGGCTCCCGAGATCCTCCCCGCAGTAACAGCATCACCGCTAGCATGGCAGCCAACATACCTGACGTCGCCACGGCCGTCATACCCCCGCTATCCCATAGCCAGGCGCCGGCCGCCGCCATGGTGATCCCGCCCATGCCGTATCCCAGGTTCGCGGACGCCATGGCTCGTCCCCGATCGACCCCTGGCGACTCGAGGACCCACGCCTGAAAGGATACCCACCCCAGTTCCAGGCAGAAGGTCATCGCCGCCGCCCAGCCGGCTACCTCCCAGGGATCCGATGCGCCGCGCAAGGCCATCATGACCAGAGAAAGCAGGGAGAATCCCAGTCCGGCAGCAACCCGCTTCCCCCATCGATCGGCCAGGCAGCCGCCGGCCAGACCGCCCACCAGTCCGGCCGCCGCACAGCAGGCAAACAGGTATCCCACGGCCTCGGCCGACCATCCGAACTGCGTCTTCTGATGGGTGGAGAGGAAGAAGAACACCCCGGTCGGCCCCAGTATAGCCAGCCAGGCGATGCCGAGCACCGCCCCTCCGACTTGCCCCCCGGCTGACTCCCGCCGCGACAAAGGACCCGAAGCAGGCAGACTGGTGGTCAATCCCAGACACCCGATGCCCGCCAAAGCCAGTCCGGCAAAGAAAGCCCGGCTTCCCTGGTCCCCGATCACCTTCACCGCAAACGGAATCCCCGCTACTCCCGCAAGACTCCACGCTGACCGGACCAGACCCAGTCCCCTTCCCCGTCGTGAGCTGGCCAGGTGTCCGGCAAGGTAGGCGCTCGCGGCGGGCACGAACAAGGCCGAGCCAAGCCCGGTCACGAATCGAGCTGCGAGGAAAGCGTTGAAGGAAAGCGCGTAAGCCGAGAGGATGCAGCCCGCGACGAAGACCGCGATTCCTCCCGCGAGGGCGGATTTTTCTTTGCCGGCGTACATGGGGGCAAGGCGCGGCCCGAACATGAGCGCCAACTGGAAGGCGCCGGAAACCAGGATGATCCTGCCGGGATCGACTTGGAACCGCCGGGCGAGTTGCGGGAATACCGGTGACAGGGCCTGGCCATCCAGGGCCACCACCAGGAAGCACAGGAAGATGACCACCAGGATAGAGCGCTCGTCCGTGGGCATCCGACATCGCATCACCAGCAGGCGCACGCGGTAGGTCCCCCGTCAAGCCTATGCCGGTGACCGGGGCCCGAAGACGCTCGGGTCAGCCTTCGCCCGCCCGTTGCTGGGCGGCGAGGTCCACCACCCTCCGTTCCAGCCAGATGCGGTGATTGAGCCCAGGGTCCTCAATCGCGTCATCCAGGAGTTGATGGAGAACCCTGCCGATGGCGGGCCCCGGCGGCCATCCCGTAAGCCGCTGGACGTCATCGCCGTCGATCGCCAGGTCCGCCGGCCGTAGAGCCGGCTTGCCCGCCATAATCCGGCGGACCCGCGCCAGCAGGCGGACCGTGCGGTCAGGCCGGAAACCTCGTCCGATCCGCGACGCCGCGCGATCCGCTCGATCAAGTTCCGCCAGGTCGCGGATAGCCTCCGGGCCGACCCGGGCAAGCAACCGGCGGACGGCCGCGTCGCTCAGAGCCGGCTGCCGCGCTTGCCCGGGCGCGGGCCGATCGTGGAGTTGCTGTAGCTCCAGGTGATGCCGTATGAGATGTAGCACCCGCTTGACCGTCGCCCGCCTGAACTTGAGACGGAGCAGGATGGTCTCGCTCATCTCCGCTCCAAGGATCTCGTGCCCTGGGAAGCGCCGCCGGCCGTCTTCTCCCACCGTCAAGGTACGGGGCTTGCCTACATCGTGGAGCAGCGCCGCCAAGCGCAGGACCGGGTCCTTGAGGACACCGGCCACCGTCCTCACGGTGTGCTCCCACACCGTATCGGCGCGATGCTCGCCCTGGACCACATCCCCGCCCTCCTGGATCTCGGGGAGGATCAGGGCCAGCAGGCCGGTCTGTTCCAGTAACATCAGACCTCTCGCGGGGTGGGCGGACAGGAGGATGCGCTCGAGTTCCGGCCCGATCCGCTCCCGGGCTACGAGTTCGACCAGCCCGGCATGGCAGCAGATCGCCCGGAATGTCTCAGCTTCGAGGTCGAAGTCTAGCTCCGCGGCCAACCTCACACCACGGACCAAGCGCAAGGCATCCTCCTCAAATCGCGTCCCGGCGGATCCGACTGCCCGGATTGTCCGGTTGCGGAGATCCCCCTGGCCCCCGAAAGGATCAAACAAACGTCCATCAAGGTCGAGTGCCATGGCGTTGACGGTGAAGTCCCGGCGGGCAAGATCGGCCTTGAGGTCGGAAATGAAGGTGACCTGGTCGGGATGCCGCAGGTCGCTGTGTCCCTGCTCCTGGCGGAAGGTCGTCACTTCGATGGCACGACCGCCATGGACCACGGTAGTCGTGCCATACCTGGTCCCGGTGGGCAGGGTGTGGGGGAAGATGAGAGCGACCTGCTCGGGGCGGGCCGCCGTGGCCACGTCCCAGTCCAGCGGCCGTCGCCCGCCGATCAGATCGCGAACGCAGCCGCCCACCAGATAAGCCTGATGGCCGGTCGCCATCAGGCTCTTGAGGACCTCGACCACGCTGAGCGGAAGCCACCGTGCCAGGCGAAACCGGTTCAGCGACAAGCGGAGCCTCACTTACTGGCCGGTTGCCAGCTTGAGTTCAGCCTTACCCAGGACATCCTCCAGATCCTGGTCTTCGAGGGTCTCCCTCTCCAGCAGGGCGTCCGCGATCTGCTCCAGGCGATCGCGGTGCTTCTGCAGGAGTTCCGTGGCTCGGGTATAGCACTCGTGGATGACGGCTCGCACTTCGCGGTCGATGGTCGCTGCGACTTCCTCTGAATAGTCGCGGTCGCGGGCCATATCCCGGCCGAGGAAGGGTGAATCATACTTCTGGCCGAAGGTGAGTGGTCCCAGTGCCTCGCTCATCCCGAACTCAGTGATCATCTTTCGCGCAAGACGTGTGGCTTTTTCGAGGTCGTCGTGGGCTCCGGAACTGATTTCGTCGAAGACCACTTGCTCGGCCGCCCGCCCGGCGAGGGCAACGGTGATGCGGACGAGGATCTCCGGCTTGGTTATGAGGTACCGATCCTCCAAGGGAAGCTGGAGGACGTAGCCCAAAGCTGCTCCCCGGGGGATGATGGACACCTTGCGGACGGGCTCGGCATTCGGCGTCAGCCTGGCGACCAGGGCATGTGCCGCCTCGTGATAGGCGACGATGCGCTTCTCTTTATCGCTTATCACCCGCGACTTGCGTTCCGGGCCGGCCATCACCCGATCGACGGCTTCCTTCAACTCCTCCATGCCGATCTTCTTCTTGCGCCGCCTGGCGGCGAGCAATGAGGCCTCGTTCATCACGTTCTCGAGGTCGGCCCCGGTCATTCCCGGCGTGCGCCGCGCAAGCAAGCTAAAATCCACATCCCGTTCGAGGGGCTTAGTCCGTGAGTGGACCGCCAAGATCTCCTGGCGGCCCCGGATGTCTGGACGGTCGATGACCACTTGCCGGTCGAAACGCCCCGGACGCAGCAAGGCGGGGTCGAGCACATCCGGCCGGTTGGTGGCGGCCATGACGATGATCCCTTCGTTGACGCTGAATCCATCCATCTCCACGAGTAACTGATTCAGGGTCTGTTCGCGCTCATCGTGGCCTCCACCGTAACCCGCACCTCGCTGGCGCCCGACGGCATCGATCTCGTCGATGAATACGATCGCCGGCGAACTCTTCTTGGCTTGATCGAAGAGATCGCGTACCCGAGAGGCTCCAACCCCCACGAACATCTCCACGAAGTCCGACCCGGAGATGGTGAAGAAGGGCACGCCCGCTTCCCCGGCAACCGCCCGAGCCACCAGAGTCTTGCCGGTCCCCGGAGCCCCCATGAGCAGGATGCCCTTCGGTATGCGCGCCCCCATATCAAGATAGCGTTTCGGGTGCTTCAGGTAGTCGACTATCTCCTGAAGCTCCTCCTTCACTTCGTCACAGCCGGCCACCTCGGCAAAGGTTACTCGCCGCTTGTCGTCGGCACCGTACACTCGGGCTCGACTGCGCCCGAACTGCATGACCCGATTGCCACCGCCTTGCGACTGCTGCATCAAGAAAAAGAAGGCGGCAACCACCACCGCTACGGGCAGCATGGTCATCAGCAGATTGGTCCACCAGGGGGGCTCGACGGGCGGCTGGACTCGCATCTCCACCTGCTGTTGGTGGAGCAGGTTCAAGACTCGCGCGTCGTCGGGGAGGATCACGGTAGCGAACTCCTGGCCATCGTCCAGAGTCCCCGTGACTCGGGACTCGGTGATGATGACCGAAGTGACTCGGCCTTCCTCCAGGAGTCGAATGAAGGCCGTGTAATCGATTTCCTCTTCGCCGGCGGCCTCGTTGGAGAAGTAGTTCACCACCGACACGGCGAGGAGGAGAATCAAGATGTAGAAAGTGAGGCTGCGAAGCACCCGGTGCACTCAGTCGATTCCTCCTCCCGGCCGTCGCCCCTCAAGCTGGCTGACAGCTGACAGGGAAAAGCTCGTGGCTCCTTTCTTCGGAAAGGAGCAAGTTTTATTCTACCATACATGATGGGTGCGGGCAATCGCGCGCGGTCTAGTCCCGGGGCGCACATCGATGACACTCAAGCTGCAGTGCCAGCCTGGTTTGGGCGGTCACCCGAAAACGATCATCCGGTCGATGCCCCGCCACCCAGACGATCTGACCGGCCGATACCACCAATGGTACCAGACCCCGTTCTGCTCGCGGAACTCGGGCGCTCATCAGGAAGTCCTTTATCTTCCGCGTCCCCGCCATACCGAGCGGTCGGAAGCGGTCACCCTCGCGGCGCGTACGAATCTGCAGGGGATGCTCGAGGGCCGACGCATCCACCACGGCGACATGGCGGGGCAAGTATCCGCTCACGACCCGGCGAGCCTCCTCACCATCGAGCCAGGAGGTGTGAAAGACCACTCCAAGCTCGGGCACGTGGGTATCGCCGGGAATGACCAGACTTGAGACCCCGCGCCACGGAAGGGGAGTCCCCTGCGGCCTGCCTCTTGCCAGGAGCACCCGCCCCCCCTCTTCGAGGACCGCTACCACTCCTCCCGGCAAGTGGACTTCCGCGCCTTCCGCCGCTCCGAGCACGAGGTCGGTCAGGGACTCCATGTGACCGTATTCCGGGTGAAGCCCGATTGCCATCAGGGCTCGCCTCAGAATTCGGCGGCACCTGCCCAGGGGCTGTTCGATCATGATCGATCGATCGAGCACCACCGAATCGGCTGTCTGCTCCAGCAGAGCGGTGGGGAAGGCAAGGTCGGTATCGCGGTTGAGGAGGTGGGTCTCCTCCCGGCAGATAGTCGCGGTCCTGCTCAGCAAGTGGCGTATGTTGGGCATGAACTCCCGTTCAAGTAGCGGTATCAGCAGGTGCCGGACCCGATTGCGCCAGAAGGCGAGGTCGTCATTGGTAGCATCGATTCGGGGTTTGAGGTCCGATTCCGCGCAGTACTCGAGTATCTCTTCGCGAGTAGTCCCCAGCAACGGCCGAACCACCTCGATCGCCGAGTCCGCCGCCAGGGGCCGCTGCCAGGGTATACCGGCCAGGCCCTCGACCCCCGTTCCCCGCAGCAGACGGAGGAGCACGGTCTCCGCCTGGTCGTCCTGGGTGTGTCCCAACGCGACCCGTTGCAGCCCTCGTTCGCCGGCGGCGCGCCGGAAGAAGCTGTAGCGGGCGTGGCGGCCGGCTTGCTCAAGGGAGTAGGCGCGCGCCCGGACAATCTCCGCTACGTTCGCCTCCTCTTCGATCGATCCGCGTTTGAGCGAGGAGGCGAGGGCGCGGACGTACCGTGCGTCTTCCGCGGCCGCCTCGCCGCGAAGTCCGTGGTTCAAGTGGCCGGCCCAAACGTCCCACCCGTAGTCGGGAGCCAGGACGGCCAGCGCGTGAAACAGGGCGACGGAATCCGGCCCACCGGACACGCCCACGAGCACTCCCTGTCCCGGATCGATCAGCCGGCGCTGGGCAATGACAGCGTCAATGCCATCCACGAACCAACGTCCCCTCATGGCCGGCTGCCTCCCCATACCTTCGGCTTGAGGTCTTCTGCTTCACCACCACCTTCCTCCTGCCCGCTCGGCCGCCGGCTGAAAGTCGCCACCAGCGCCGTCATGTCGTCGCCCGTCCCGCCCACTCCGCGGGCTGCCTCCAGGATCAGTTGCGCCAGGACCTGGGGCTCAAGCGACGGCGGCCGCTCAAGCCAGCGTCCCAACCAGTCGGGACGCCGTCCCAGCTTCCCGGGGTCCGCCACCCCGTCGGTCACCATGACCAGGAGGTCGCCAGGGCGCAGGTCCCGATCTGCCTGGCGGGGTTCGATGCGCGAGAGGATTCCGAGGGGGGGCGATCCTCCACCCAGGACAAGCACCTCTCCGTCACTTCGCCGCAGCAGCGTAGGACATGCCCCGACCTTGACCAACTCCGCGTCGCCGGCATCCAGATCCACGAGGGTCACGTCCAGAGTCGCAAAACTCTCGGCGGGATTGCGGAACACCATGAAGCTGTTCAGGACCCGGACCACAGACGCCGAAGTGAAGCCCGCTTTCAAGGTCATCTCCAGCAGGTCCAGCGCGGCTTGGCTCTCCTTGGCGGCGCCTGCGCCGGCTCCCATGCCATTGCTCAGCGCCAACAAGAGGCGGCCCGGCGTTACCACCTTTATGCTGACGGAATCGCCGGGGACCTCTCCGGCATGCTTGGGCAATCTGGCCGCTCCGGCCCGAAAGGTCAATCCTGGCGCCGGGGTCAGCACAAACCGACAACGCAGTCCGTCCCCGAGCCACTCGCACCCCCTTTCGACCATCGTGGCCCTTCTGAGGATCTGTCTCGCCATCGGCGCCACTTGCTTCCTGCACCAGTCAAATCCCGGGCATCTCTCCGCCACCACCTCCATGCTCAATTCATCGGGAAGCCGGCGCAAGCTCACCGTCCGGAAGTTCATCTCGTGCAGAGCAGTTCCCAGGGCCGCCTCTGTATGCAGATCCCAGGTCGGCGTACCGCTTGACCTCCGTCGATCCGGGCTCGGGTCTCGGCTCGCCGACCGGGCGACTCCATCCAGTAAGCTACCCAGGAGATCAAGACCGTCGCGCGTTCGACGGCGCCAGTAGTCCTCTTGCCGCTGCAACTCTAGCACCAAGCTGACCGTCTGGAGCAATTCGCCTGCCCGCGAGCAACGCCGGCGCAGAATGCTGGGAAGGTGCTCGGCGGTCAACTCCCCGGTCTCCTCGGCACGGATCAGCAGGGCGTGGAATGCATGGTGGGTACGACAGAAATCCCGCCCCCAGCAAGCCCCCCGGGAAGTGCACTTCTCACAGGTTCGGGCCAGGATGCGGGCGAAGGTGTCCGCCAGGTAATCGGCGGCGGCCGGGTCAGAGTCCTTGAGGGCCCGGGACACGCCGGCTGCAAGCTCGGCCAGGGCGGCCAGCGGTTGCGGCCGGGCTTCCCGGGTCGCGGATGTCTCGCACTCTCCCGCACAAGCATCGCCGGTGACCCACCCGGCAAGCGACTGAAGGGGCTGCCGGGGCAAGGCAAGGAAGAGCATCACTCCAGCCCCTGCCGGAGCCAGCACCATCAGCACGCTTGCGGCGTCAGGGGTCAGTGGAGCCAGGATCAGGCAGCCGATGAGGTATCCCGCTCCCACCGCCAAGCGGCCGGCGGGCTTGAGCGCCCCAGCCAGCAAACCGCCGGTGCCGAATACCGCTACGATGTCGGCGGAAGGCCTGGCCGACGCCATCATGGCCATGATGCCCATGGTCAATCCGGCCACTGCCCCCGCCGGGCCGCCGCCGGCAAGGGCGGTCAGCAGGATCACAACCGAGCCCGCCACGCGCGAAGGCTGTACGAAGCCAACGTCCCATTCCCCCATGCCCTCGAAGGCGACGGCGAACAATACCAGCGCTGACAGTCGCTGGCCGCTCGTCCCCGGGACGCCTCGGGGATACAGGATCGGCAAGGCATCCAGGGCAACGGCGGCGAAGATGGACGCCAGGCCCGCTTCGAGAGCCACTCTCGCCAATCCCAACGGTGAGACTCCTGACAGGATAAGACCGGCCGCACCGACCGCCAGACCGGCGATCAGTACCATGGCGGAGACCGCGAAGACCCGGCCGGCCTTGCGCGCTGCAAGGGCCGGGGGGAAGCCGACCAACCAACATACCACCAGAGCCAGGCCGAAACCCTCCAGCGCCCAGAGGAGCGGCCGGGCGGTAAGCAAACCGGCGGTCAGCCCCAGGAAGGCGGCCGGCGTGAATCGCGGCCGGGCGGTCCTCACGGCCGCCAGGTAAGCTATCCCGAACGGCGCGATCTCCCCCAGCAAGATGACCCTGCTCAGGAGTAGGGCGGTAAGGGCGGTGGTGATTCCATCCCTGCCGGCCAGACCGCTCGCCGAATGGAGCATCCGGCGGAAGTCGAGAATCCGCCGGCCCGAAGACTCGCGGCCCACGGGCCGGCCTGGGCTCCTGCGCCCCACCCCCCTGACCGGCCACCTCTTGGTCAGCGTCCCATGCCCCCCAGGCTGCCGTCAGACGCGACTGGACTCCCTTGGCCCATTGTAAGGGCACTACAGGGCCGGAATGTGTCGGAACAGGGGAAGTCGATGATGGGATGAGGAAGTGATGGCCGCGAGCCGGTACGTCAAGAAGGCAAGGGGCCATGCCCCGTGGAAGTTCATTTGGATGGCCGGGCTTGAGACCTGCCCCCGAATGAACTTCGTGCCACCATCTTGAAAGGAAGATCAGATTGCCGCCAGTCCGGCGCTGGACCCGCCTCTGGCAAGGGGCGGCCGATGCCGTTCTCTTACCGACAGCCACCGATCCGGTCCTCCGCAAGAGCCTGACCCTCAACGCCTTGAATGGCGTGCTCGCCATGATGTCCGCCAACCTGGTGGGTCCCTTCATGGGCATCTTCGCCGTCCGCATCGGCGCCTCCAACGTGCAGGTCGCCCTGCTCTCGTCCTTGCCCGCGCTGATGAGCCTGATGGCCATGATACCCGGAGCCCGCTTCCTGGACTCGCGCGCCGACCGCAAGGGCTGGACCGGTCGTTTCTTGCTGGCACACCGCGCCTTCTATCTTGTCCTCGCCGCCATCCCCCTGTTCGATCCCGGCCGCCAAGCCGCGCTGCTGGTGGCCGCGGTCGCTTTGATGAACCTCCCAGGCGCGGTCGGGAATGTGGGCTGGCAAGCCCTGGTAGCGCGGGTCATTCCGCCCGAGCGCCGGGCGGCCGCTTTCGCTACCCGCAATCGGTTGATGAATCTTGCCGGTGCGGCCACCGTCCTGATTGCCGGCCAGGGCATCGACCTGCTCCAGCACCCGCTGGGCTACCAGATCGCTTTCGCGTTCGGGTTCCTCTTCGCGCTTGGGGAGCTGGCAGTCCTCAACCGCCTCGAGGTTTCAGCGGCTCCTGTCGAAAGTACCAGGGTCCGGAAGCCTCCGGGTTTCGACGGTCGCGACCCGGGTCGCGCTCGGTTCATCCGCTACACCCTGGTGTCGGTCCTGTTCTATCTGGCCTGGCAGACGCCGTGGCCGCTGTTCACGCTATATCAGGTGCGGGTCCTGGAAGCCAGCAACACCTGGATCAGCCTGCTGAGTCTGGTCAATACCGGAGGGACCTTGCTGGGGTTCGGCTTCTGGGCCAGGCTGGCGGAGCGGCGAGGGCATATCTGGACCTTGAGCGTCTCGTCCGCCGGGCTCTGGGTGGTGCCGGTCATATATGCTTACTCCACCAACCTGGCCACGCTGGCAGCCTTCAACCTCCTCATAGGCGCGGTCTTCTCCGGCGTCGCTTTATCCCTGTTCAACTACCTGCTCGAGGTGACGCCCGAGGAACATAAAACCACCTACATAGCCTACTACACCTCGGCAGTCAACCTCTCCAGCGTGGTTGCGCCCATGCTCGGGGTGTGGCTTCTCGGACGCCTCGGCTTCACCCACGCTTTCCTGCTGTGCGCTGCCTTCCGCGTGGCGGGGAGTTTGCTCTATCGCCTGTTGTACCTCCTGGACCGCCGGTCCGATCATGTCCGCGCCGATGGGCAGGCTGCCGCGTGGGTGAACGAATGAGTGGAGCGAGCGCCGCAAACTGCTGCGGCGCTCGACGTGTACTGGTGGGCCATCAGGGACTCGAACCCTGAGCCGTCCGATTAAGAGTCGGATGCTCTACCAGTTGAGCTAATGGCCCCACCACAGCCTGTCAGTTGGTAGCGGCGGCTGGATTTGAACCAGCGACACTGCGGGTATGAACCGCATGCTCTAGCCCCTGAGCTACGCCGCCATAGGTCTCCGAATGCTCCCCCATTATAGTACGTCCACGGATCGTGGTCAACGGAAGATGCCGCGGCAAATCAGCGGGAGGCAGGGGTTCGGGGATCTCTCACTCGCGGCCGCCGGGCGCCGGGAAGGACTCGGGGAACATGAAAAGGATCTCGCCCGGCCTGACCATACCCAGTTGTCGGGCCGCCTGCTCGAGGTAATCGTCGGTTTGCGTATAGGCGATCTGATCCTGCAAGCCCGCATTCATGGCGTCTTGCAGGGCGATCGCTTCGCGAGTGCGATGCAGCTCCCGGCGAAGCTCCGCCAGTCGGACGATCTCGACGCCGGTGGCAACCAGCAGGTAACCGGCGAATGCCGCCAGGATCAGGCGGCCGGGACGGACCCGCCGCCTGATGGCTCGCCGGCTTGCCGGCGGCGTGGGCGGTCTGGGAAAGGGGATGACCTTGCCCGGCGACGGAGTTGCGCGGGAACCCTGCCTCACCTGCCTGCACCCCCATACCGGCAATGCCTCGGACGAGGGGTTCGCCGCAAGCTCGTCAAGTCCTCCCGCGCATACAGCCGCCGATCCCCAGTCGGCGCAGGGAGCGATGAATTGCGTGGGCGAGGAGCGACCAGCCGTGCTCTATGCGCTCGATGGTCCATTCGAGCGCACGCAATATCGCCGGGCTCGCCAGCCGCAGGTAGCCGCCCATCCCGGCTGCAACGCCAATATAGACGTAATTTCGGAGCTGGGCCAGGTTGGCGATTACCAGCAGGCCGAAGATGATGGGGGTCATGACGATCCAGAACGTTATGTCGAGCACGAATCCGGCGCGAGTCAGTCGTCGCCGCTTGGAGCGCGGCCAGAACAGGGTCCGGTGGACGTCGAAGGCAAGACCCAGGACGACTCCGGCGAGCACCGCGCCCAGGAACATTGGGCTCATCGTTGTAGGGTCCACGGCAGACGGCGCAAGGTCCAGAGGCAGAACACAAACCATAGCCCCGCGCTGGCGGCGGTGGTACCCCGGGTCAGTCGCCCGAGGGTGCCGAGTTCCATGGACACAATAGCCTCTCGGGGCTCTTCCCGCAGGGCTGCCCACCGGTAGAGGACGTCCCTCACGTACTGGCGCGTCTCTCGGAAGGGAGGAATGCCCGCCGGCTGCTCGCGGCCGAGGTGACGGACGGCCGATGGCCCGGCGTTGTAGGCGGCGGTAGCGAGGACGACATCGCCGTCGAACTCGCCCAACAACAGCCGGAGGTATCTAGTTCCCACGCGGATGTTCGCCGCGGGATCGAAAATGCACCCGGGTCCGCAGGCAGGCGGCGCATGGTCTCCGCGGCAGGGGGAATCCGGGTTCAGATATCGCCAGGTGGAGGGCAGGATCTGCATCAAGCCGCGGGCTCCCGCCCGCGATACGGCGTTCGGATCGTATGCGCTCTCCCGTTGAACCACCGCCGCCACCAGGGCCGGGTCGAGGTCGTTGCGGGCGGCGTACAGCCTTATCAGGTCGGCGTACGGCAAGTCCTGGAGGTTATCCCTGGCCTGGTAGTAGCTTTCGGTTAGCTGGGCCGTCCACGCGTACTCGGCGTTCTCGCTGAGTTCGCCTAGGCTCCAGCCGCCGGCGGTTGCGGCCAAGGCCAGTAACATGTAACCCACTACCCAGCCGGCGGCGAACCTGCGCCGAGGGAAAAGGAGGTCCACCAGCAAAGCCAGCGGGCTGGCAACAATATAAACGATAGCGGCGAAGGGGAACCGGAAACCACGCCACAACCAACCGGTCCAGCCCGGCCGGCCCCTGCGATCATATGGGTAATCACGCTCAGTCAACGGCAGAGCTTGGATCGCCTCCCGATGCGAACCTGGATTCGGCGATAATTCTGCTCCGGATGGTCCATTTCCTGTCCCTCGGACGGTCGTCAACGGAACATCCGTTCGAGCCATCCCTTGCCTCGAGGCCGCTGAACCTTGCCCCGCACTCGAGGACCGTAGGTCATCACGTCCACCATCCCTTCCACGCCGAGTCTGCCCTCCTCGAGATTCAGCTGTTTGATATGGAGGTTCTCGCCCCTGATAGTCAGGCTGCCCAGTTCCGTATCCACGGCCACTTCCTGGTCGTCAAAGGCGTCTACGTGGACAATCCCCGTCAGCGTCAGCAAATCGCGATTGGTCAGACTCAGGGTGTGATTCTGGTAACCGGGTTCATCTGGCGCCACCTTGATGCCCCCTTTCGGCAGTTGCTACCTGGCATGTATATGCCGGAGGGGGGCGGCCATGCGAACGCCGGGACCATTCATTCCCATTGCCGGCGGATCTCGACCCGATAGTAGAAAGCGTGGATGATGTCGCGGGCGGTCTTTCCCCCTTCCGCCATGAGTCGAGCGCCTTGTTGGGACATGCCTACTCCGTGTCCAAAACCACGGCCGCTGAACACGACTCGCTCACCGTCCACCCTGACCCCCAGGATCAAGTTGGACCTCAGTCGCTTCGGATCCAGGGCGACGCGAAACGCCGGCGCGGGGACTCGAGCATCATCGATCTGGATGACGGTGGCCCTGCCCGACGGGCCGCGGCGGGCAACCCGCACCTCGCTCACCTCAGTGGCCCTGTGACCGGTCGCCTCGGCCGCACGCCGCACCTCGTCCCGGCTGAAGCTCGCGGTCCAGGCATTCTCCCGAGCGTCGGTGGGCACCTTCAGGCTGGGCAGATAGCGTACCCTTCCGGGGAAGCCGAGACCCTCCTGAGGAGTGGCGGTGATGCCGGCGGCGTCCGCATGAAACCAGGTCCGGGCGGGCCGGCCCGCG
Source organism: Bacillota bacterium (assembly GCA_035477115.1). GTDB lineage: Bacteria > Bacillota > Sulfobacillia > UBA995 > UBA995 > UBA995. Next base: position 43,376 of record DATIKW010000023.1, read on the forward strand.
TGGAAGATCACCAGGCCGCGCGTGGCCCGTACCGCTTCCCGGATCGCATCGTTGATCAGATTGGCATTGTACGCCTGGAAGTGTTCCACGTTCGTGCATACGTCGGTGCCGTGCAGTTCCCAGGTCCCGCCGGTCCGCTGGAGCTTGCCGAGGGTGAAGGTCCGGGCTATGATCGCCTGTGCCTCCAGCGCGGCACGCGGCCAGTCCCCCGGCACCTCCCCGGCGACCACCCCTGCCAAGTATTCCTCGAACAGCATGCGGCGCCGTGTACCCTCCTCCTCGAGATATACGAGGAGCGACCGCTCTTCTCGGACATTCCGCCAGCGAGGGTGGACCGGCTCCGCGAACAGGCGGAACGCGGCCAGCACGACGATCAACGCGGCGCTCAACCCGAGGACAATCTCCCGGCGCAAGGCCATCACCCCGCGAGTATTGTCCCCGGAAGTCGGCTCGGCTACCGCCGGCCGGACTGAACGCTGCCCGACTCCATCTCGGTGATGCGGTAGAGGCTATCCGGATCCGCGGCGGGGTGAACGGACTTGACTTCAACCTGCATTGTGCGACCGCCGAGGTCCAGCCGGATCACGTCTCCTGCCCGTACCGGAGTCGCGGGCTTGCCGGGCTTGCCGTTGATGAGCACCCGGCCCTGATCGGCCAAGTCGTGCGCCACCGTCCGGCGACGGACCAGCCTCGATAGCTTGAGAAATTTGTCGAGGCGCATGCTGCTGCCCCCTGTATCAGCCGGCTACGCGATCCTTGAGCGGTTGCCCCGGCCGGAACGTGGGCACCCGGGCGGCTTCAATCCGAATCTCCTCTCCGGTCTGGGGATTCCTGCCGATTCGCGCCGCGCGCTCCCGCACCTCGAAACTGCCGAAGCCCGCCAGCGCCACCCGGTCCCCCGCCGCCAAGGCGTCGGTAATGCTGTCAAACACGGCGGTCACGGCCTGTTCCGCATGCTTCCTGGTCATGCCCGACCGACTGGCCACACTGATCACCAGCTCACCCTTGTTCATCCTTGCCCCTCCCCGCCTTGGCCTTCGCATTCAACTGAGCAACGAGGCGATCAATCGCCCTGTGGAGAGCCGTCTCGGGGTCCACTCCCCGGGCGGCGGCGGTCCGGGCGATACCGAGGAGCAGTTCCCCGAGTACCCGCTCCCGCGGCCCCCCGTGCTTGGACAGGACCGCGGCGGGCACGTCGGGGATCTGGTCCCCGAGGCCGGCGGCACTAGCCCTCGATTGCACTCGCGCCGCCCGCAGCAGTGCGGGCAAGCTTCGGGGGATGTTGCCCAGGATGTCGCCGGCCTCTTCCGCCTTCAACCGGCTCCACTGAGCCAATACCCCCTCGCTGGTGCACACCGTCGAGTCTCCGAAAACGTGAGGGTGTCGCCGCCGGAGTTTCTCCCCGACCCCATCCACCACCCGGTTGAGGTCGAAGGCACCCTGTTCCATGCCGATGACGCAGTGGAACACCACTTGTAGGAGTAAGTCTCCCAGTTCGTCAACCAGCTTATGCGACGAACCGGAATCGATGGCATCGACCAGTTCGTAGGCTTCCTCCAGGACATAACTCCTGAGGGTGAGATGATCCTGCTCCCGGTCCCAGGGACAACGGCGTCGCAAGATCTGCATGATGTTCACGAGCGCGTCCAAGGGGTAGCGGCAAGGGGAGGACGAGCCGCCGCCGGGGAGCCCCGGAACGTGAACCGAGGTATGGTGGTCATATTCGCAGCCATCCATCGCCCTGAGGGCAACGGCCGTTACCTCCGTGCTCCCTGGCGGTCCGAGGGCGCGCAAGAGGTGGACCTGGTGGTCAGCAGGATACCGCTCAAGCAGCCGCAGCTTGACCTCGGCGGCCAATTGGCGGTCGCCGACACTCAGGATGAGGAGGTCGCCGCCTGGATCGAACGTGCGGCGGGAGAGCCCCGCCGGGTCGAGGACGAGCACCCCGCGGGCGAGCCCCAAGGGGGCGCGGGCCAGCACCTCATCGAGCATGATCGTGGCGCCCATCGCCGTCACGGGCGGAACGCCCCCTTCCGCTTCAGCCATCGGGCGACCCGGGGACCAACCCTCGGCACGAGTTCAAAGTCCCGCTCCCGCAGACCTCCGATCAGGAGCAGGACAAACGCGTACGCGGCCATGGCCAGACCGATGGCGATGAGGGTGGCCTGTCCGTTACTCCCGAGCAACGCGAAGGAGTAGCGATATCCCCCCACGGCGGCAAGACCCATCGCCACCGTTGCCGCAATCGGTTTCACGAGCGTGTCGCCGACCGCGACTCCGGCGCCGGTCAGTGCCTTCACCCCTGCCAGGTTCAGGCTCGCGGCAACCATGAAGCCCAGCGTGGTGCCGAGGGCGGCGCCCCGTATGCCGAAGGCGGGCATGCCGGTTAGAGTCCAGCTCAGGACAAGCTTGCAGGCCGCGCCGAGCAGCAAGTTGCGCACCGGGAGGTCCGTACGCCCCAGACCTTGCAGGACGCCGCTGGTCGTCTGCTGCAAGGTCAGGAACAGGAGACCGCCGGCCATGGCAGCTATGGGGGCACCCGCCTCCGGAATTCCGAACAACAGGTCGGCAATGGGGGTGGCCAGCAAGTACAGCCCCACCGTGGCGGGGATGGCTATGAGCAATGTTATCCGGATGGCGGTGGTCGCGCGGGCTTGGATCGATGCCCTGTCGTTGAGCGCCTGGGCTTCCGACACCGACGGGACCAGACTCGCCTGCAGCGCCGAGGTAAACACGGTAGGCATGTTGACCAGAGTCAGCGCCATGCCGGTAAGCTGTCCGTAAAGCCGGGTGGCATCGGTAGGGGTGAAGCCGATGGCGATCAGACGGTTAGGTACTACCACCAGATCAATGAGGTTCATGACCGATACCACGGTGCCGGCGAGCGATATCGGGACCGCCAGACGGAGGATCGACATCGTGATCTGCGAGGCGGAAGGTTCGACCGGCAGTGGACGCGGTCCCAGTAGTGGGGATGCCCCCCGCTTTGAGTAGAAGATCGCCAGCAGCGCGATCAGGCCCGCCACTGCTCCCGCCGACGCCCCGAAAGTGGCGCCCGCGGCTGCCATGGGCAGACTTATGCGGAGCAGGTAATGCGCGAGCAGCAGCATGGTCAAGACCCTTATCACCTGTTCCGCGACCTGGGAGATGGCGGTGGGCATCATGATCTGCTGTCCCTGAAAGTAGCCCCGCATGGCCGAAGCCACGGATACGATGAGGACGGCGGGCGAGAGGGCGACGATGGCATAGTAAGCGTCGGCATTGTGGGCGACGTGAACCGCTATGAACCGAGCGCTGAAGAACATCAGTACCGAGGACAGGAGACCGAGTGTTCCCATGAGGGCGAGAGAAATGTGGAACGTGCGCCGCGCCGCGCCAGCCTTCCCCTGGGCTAGATGCCCTGCTACCAGCTTCGAGATGGCCACGTTGATCCCGACGGTGGATATGGCCAGGATGGCCGCATAGACGGGATGCGCCATCTGGAACAAACCCATCCCCTCGTCACCCAGAACGCGCGTGAGGGGGATACGATACACCGCACCCAAGGCTCTACTGATCAGGCCAGCGGTCGCAAGCGTCATGGCCCCTTGGAGGAAAGACTGCCTTCGCACGCTGACCGCTTCCCTTCGGCCCCGCCGGAGGCGGGAGGCCGTCCAGGGTTCGGGCGGGGGTTGACCGCATCACGCCCGAATTATATCACATGGTAAACGCGGTTGGCGTACCGCACGCCTCAGGCCATGCCGCGTGCCGGTTACTGCTCCATCTGTTTGGCCAAGAAACTGGCGGCTGTCTCCGCAAGCTTCACCTCAAGCTCTCCCATCTCCGCGTCAGGCTCCTTCGAACAGATGAGCACGGCGCCGATGGGGTCGCCGCCGGTGATGATCGGGGCCATCACCACGATTGAGAACCTGCACACCTCATCGTCGGCAAGGATAACGCAGCCGGTGACTCCTTTTTGCTCCCCCGGGCGGACTACGAGCGAACTGCGTCGTTCCTCCATGACCTGCTCGACAGCCGGGGAAATGCCCTTGCCCATGAACTCCTTCTTCGGTGCTCCGGCAACGGCGATGATCTGATCGCGATCGGCGATGAGCGCGATATGGCCGATCGCCTCGTGCAGGGAGTCGGCGTATTCCCTGGCAAAATCGCCTAGTTCGCCGATTGGCGAATACTTCTTGAGGATAACCTCTCCGTCCCGGTCGACAAAGATTTCCAGTGGGTCGCCCTCCCGGATGCGGAGAGTCCGCCGGATCTCCTTGGGGATCACGACCCGACCGAGATCATCAATGCGCCGGACGATGCCGGTGGCCTTCATGTTGCCCCTCCTCGTGTCGGGTGCCGTCGGTCGCTCCCGACCTACGGCTAGTATAGAGGGGGGCTAACACTTTTATTCAGGCTTTCCAGGCGATGCCGCCTAAAGTGCAGCTACGGACCAGTGTAGGTCACGGGCGCAGCATCTCGGCGTCCTTGCAGCCAGGCCTCAAAAGCCTGCCCGCGGCGCTCGGCCAACAGCTCTTCCGCGGCCGACGCCTCGACCTCCTCGAAGGAGGGCTGGCGGGCGGGGGTGACGGAATCCGCGCGGATAATGTGGTAGCCGTGAGCCGTCTTGACCGGCTCGCTTAGCTCGCCCTCAGCTAGGGCGACCGCCGCGGCCACGAACTCCGGCACGAGGCGTTCATCTCCGGGAGAGATAGCCCAGGGGAGTTGGCCACCCTCTTCCCGACTCCCAGTGTCCAGCGAGCGCTCCACCGCAAGCTGCGCGAAGTCCTCCCCGGCCAGGATCAGCCGGCGGACATCCTCGGCTTCGGCCTGGGTGGCAACGAGAATGTGGCGCACCTGAACGGATAGCGGCTGAGCATGCCGTTCGGGATCTTGGTCGTAGAATGCCCGCACTTCCTCGGGACTGACGGCCACTTCCCGGGTTACCTCGGCGAACACCGATTGGGCGGCGAGCGATACCCTCATGATAGCCTCCAGGTCAGCGCGAGTGACTCGGGCCTCGCGCATGGCCTGATCTCGCGCTTCGTCGCCTCCGTACAACTGGGCCATGCTGCCCAGGAGCCCATCCGTCTGCCGGGCGACTTCCTCGTCGGCCGGCAAGAGCTGCCCGGCGATGGCCTTGGACAGGATGAGTCGTTCGTCGATGAGTTGTTCCAGCAGTTCCTCATTGGTACCGGGCTGGGCCAGGAGGAACTGCGCAAGCCGGCCACGGGAGTTGACCTGACCCTGGGTAATCGTCTCGTCGCCCACTCTGGCCAGCACCCGGGGACCGCTGACCCACCGCTCATCGATGTGCTCCCACAGCCCCCAGACAGCAAGTCCCAAGATGAGGACGGCGCCGAACACGATGATGAGGATCCGCTGCCACGGCTTCAACCAAGCCTTGGACTTCCTTTGGCCGACCGAGCGCCGCCGGCGCTCGGTCCGGCGGCGAGTCGCCCGGGCGACGGAAATCGTCCGGGCCGGGTTCGAACGCCGTGCCTCACCCACGCGGATTCTCCTCTCTACTCCCCGAGGTACTGCCTCAGCGCGGCCGTGATATAGGCCACGACCTCTTCCCCTTGCATGCCGTCAAGTTTGAATACCAACAGGTCATTGCTTCGCGACGGCGTCGCCTGAACCCTGCCCTGGCCCCATTTCACCACCCGGGCCAGCGAGTCGGGATCGCCGCTGGTGCCCGGAGCCGAGCGACACGACAACCGGCGGCCCTGCTGGGTGAGCGCGGCGAGTCCCGCCTTGCCGGCGAGTAGCCTGAGTCGCGCAACCGCCAGTAGATTCCTCGCCGGCACCGGCAGGTCACCGTATCGATCGCGAAGTTCTGTCTCGAGGTCATCGATGCGGGACGAGTCGGGAGCATCCACCAGACGGCGGTACAGATCCAGGCGCTGTCGCTCGTCCTTGACGAGACTGGTCGGGAGGAAGGCGCTCACCGCCAGGTCAACTTGCACGTCTGGCCTGGACTCTGTGGTTTCCCCCCGTATTTCCTTCACCGCGTCCTCCAGGAGTCGGCAGTACAGGTCGAACCCGACGTCCACCATGAAGCCGTGTTGTTCAGGCCCCAGGAGATTGCCCGCCCCGCGCAGTTCCAGATCGCGCAGTGCCACGCGATATCCGGAACCCAATTCGGTAAATTCCCGCAGCGTGGCAAGGCGCTTCTCAGCGATCTCGCTGAGGATCTTCCCTCGCCGATAGGTAAGGTAGGCGTAGGCAAGCCGGGTCGAGCGGCCCACCCTGCCCCGAAGCTGGTATAGCTGCGCCAACCCAAGGCGATCGGCGTCTTCCACAATCAGGGTGTTGACGTTGGGCAGGTCCAGGCCCGCTTCGATAATCGTGGTACATACCAGCACGGAGTAGTCCCCGGCAACGAATCGAAGGAAGACATCCTCAAGTTGGCTCTCCCGCATCTGGCCATGGGCTACCACGAGGCGTACGCCGGGGATCAGGGCGTTCAGGCGGTCCGCCGTGCGGTATATGGTCTCGACCCGGTTGTGCACGTAGTAGACCTGTCCTCCCCGGGACAACTCTCGAAATATCGCCTCCCGCGCCAGATCTTCTCCGAACTCGCAGACATAGGTCTGTACCGGATGGCGATCGTCTGGGGGAGTATCGATGACACTCGTAGCCCGTACGCCTGCCAGGGCTGTCTGTAAGGTTCGGGGAATGGGCGTAGCCGACAGGGTCAGCACGTCCACTCCTTCCTTGAGCAGCTTGAGTCGCTCTTTGTGCCCGACTCCGAAGCGGTGCTCCTCATCGATGATCAGCAAGCCTAGATCGCTGAAGGCCACATCTCTCTGCAACAGCCGGTGCGTGCCAATGACGATGTCCGCGGCGCCTGTTCTGAGCAACTCCAATGTCTGGGACTGGGCGGCGGGTCTCCGCAGCCGTGACATCAGTTCAACCTTGAGGGGGAAACCGCTCAGCCTCTCCCGGAAACTGTGATAGTGCTGCTGTGCCAGGACAGTGGTGGGAACCAGCACGGCCACCTGCCGTCCCTCGGCAGCCACCTTGAAGGCCGCACGGAGCGCCACTTCCGTCTTTCCATAACCCACGTCGCCCAGCACCAGCCGATCCATGGGGTGCGGTCGTTCCAGGTCCTCTTTGACCTCGCGAATGCAGCGCAGCTGGTCGGGAGTCTCCTCGTAGGGGAAGAGGGCTTCCATGTCCGCTTGCCAGGGCCCATCGGGGGCGAAAGCGTATCCGGGTAGGGCCTGTCGTCGCGCATGCAGGCGCAGCAGGTCGAAGGCCAGGGTCTTTACCGACTCCTGCACTCGGCGCCGGGTGCGACTCCACTCGCCACCGCCCAAACGATTGAGTCGCGGTTCGTGGCCTTCCGGGCCAACATACTTCTGGATCACGTCGACCTGTTCCGCCGGCACGTAGAGCCGGTCGGCGCCCGCGTAGCGGATGAACAGGTAGTCCCTGGTCACACCGGCGACAGTAAGGGTCTCAAGTCCTTCGAAAGCACCGATTCCGTGTTGGACATGTACCACGTAGTCACCGTTCCGCAGCTCGCGGACATCGCCGATCAGAAGTCCGCCCCGGCGCGTTCCTGAGGACTTCCTGGCAGCCGCTCGGCCGGTGACATCGCTCTCAGCGATGAACGCGACCCGAATGTCCGCCAGCTCGAAGCCTTGGCGTAGCCAGCCTTCAGTCGCCGTCACCCGGCCCGGGGCCAGGTCCGTTCCGGCAGGCACTCCGGCGTCGCGCAGCCCTGTCACCATCGATTCGGCCCGAGCGGCGTCGGCGGCAATCAGGCCGATGACGTAGCCCTGTTCCCTCCAGGCCCCAAATTGCTTCAACAAGGACGGCCAACGACCTCGATAGTCCCCCGGCGTCCGACTGCGAAAGTCGATTGCGGTTTGCTCATGCGCGCGAGGCAAGAGCGAGAAGGCAACTTGACTGCGGCGCGCCAGCACGTCGAGGAGCCGCGAGGACGGGGCATGCAGTTCCCCCTCCTCAGGGAGCAACCTGCCCTCCTCGATCCGGCAGGCGAGGATGTCCAGCGCCACCTCTTCCCCGGTACGGGCCTGCTCGATAACTCGCGGCAACTCCTCGATGAGGACCAGCCCTCGGGCCGGCAGGTAGTCTACGAGGTGGACCAGTTCGAAGGCAAACGGCAGATAGCTTCGGCGTGCCTGCCTGTCCATGGCATGCAAGTGCTCGTTTATGCGATCGCGCAGCCTCGAGCCTGCCGCTTCGCTCCCGATGGACCGCAGGCGCCTGATGGTGGCGCTGAGAGAGTCCCCGATTGCGATCTCGAGTGCGGTCCGCCTCGCCGGCTCGAGCACGAGTTCCCGGGCGGGGAACACCGTGACTTCATCGAGGACGACCCCGGAACGCTGCGTGATCGGATCGAACTCGCGCAACGAATCCACACCGTCGCCCGCCAACTCGATCCGAACCGGGACCGGCCGGGTGAATGGGTATATGTCGATCAGGCCGCCCCGCGCCACGAACTCGCCTGGGTGTTCCACCGGATCCGCCGGGGCGTATCCCGCCTGCACCAATCTTGCGAGCAAATCATCACGGTCAAGCGGGCGGCCTTGGCGAATGTCCAGGGTTGCATCCCGAAGACTCCCGGGTGGGGGCAACCTCTCCAACATGCCCTCGCCCGTGGTCACCACCAAGCAGGGAGAGCCGCCCTCCAGCCGCTCCAGAGCGCTCAACCGGCGCCGGTCCAACTCATGGCTGTCGGCCAGCAAGTCTATCGGCACTCGTCCCGCCGGCGGGAAGGAGAAGGTCATCGTCCCGCCCAGCCAAGTCGCGATGTCCTCCCGGGCACGCTCGGCCGCGGCCGCATCGGCGGCGACGTAGACGGTGGGCCGCTGGCAGTGAAGGCACAGGGCGGCCGCCACATAGGCCAGGGCCGAACCGGCCAGCCCGGTGATGTGTTGGGCCGACTGTCCGGCAGCCAATCGATCGAGGAGTTGCCGGTAACCGGCGTGGGACTTGAGCAGATCGAGGAAATGGCGCACTCTCTGCCTCCGCCGCGGTGGCTTCAGCCAGGCCCGCGACCGTCAGCCGACAGGCATGGGACCCGCCGCCGGGCGGCGTCCAGGCCATTCGCCAACCACATTACGACGGTCTCCGCCGCCTCCTGAGCCATAGCGTCCAAGTACGCTAGTTCCTGGCCGACAAGAGGAGTCAAGATGAATTCCACGGGGTCGATGCCCGGCGGCGGGCGGCCCGCGCCCAGCTTGAGTCTCAGGAAGCCGTCCGTGGCCAATGCATCCATGATCGATTCGACGCCGCGATGTCCGCCGGATCGCCCTTTGGTCTTGAAGCGGAGTATACCCCGAGGCAAGTCGATATCGTCGTGAATCACCAGCAGGTCGCCCGGACCGAGGTCTAGTTGCCTGAGGCGCCGCAGGACGGGGGGGCCGCTGCGATTCATGTACGCCTGGGGCTTCAACAGCCCGACGGCATGCCCGCCGATGCTGCCGGTCCATGTGCTGCCGGTCCGACCGGGTGCATGCACCGACATCAGCCGGTCAATGGTTCGGAAACCGGCGTTATGCCAGGTGTCCCGATAAGAAGGGCCGGGATTGCCCAGCCCCACAATCAGCCGCAGGTCGTTAGCCTCCCCTGACCGGGGTCAGTCCTGTCCGCTGCCTTTCACCGTTGACTCCGCGGGAGCCGCCTCCGCATCCGCCGCCGGTGGCGCTTCGGCTGCCTGCGTCGCCCGGGCGAGGATGACGCCTAGGACCAACTCCTCCGGATCGCTCAGCAGGCTTACTCCCGGAGGCAGCACTATGTTGGCCGCGCGTACGAGCACACCGGCCTTCGAAGCGCTCACATCCACCAGGAGGTGGTCGGGAATATCCATAGGCAAGCACTCAATCTCGAGTTCCCGGGACTGGTGCTGGACGGTCAGTCCTTGTCGCTCCAGTTCCTCGGTCCCCTGCACCGCCACGGGGACGCGCACCGACATGCGCTGGGCCAGCGAGACTTCCTGAAAATCCACATGCAGGATGTCTCCGCTAGCCGGATGCCGCTGCAACTCCTTCACGACCGCCGTCCTGGCGCCGTGCCCCTTGACCTCCAACGCCACCAGGGGATGCTTCCCCGCTATCTGAATGACCCGCACGAACTCCCGGGCCCCTATCGCAAGGGACAGGTTGGCTTTCCCCTGGCCATAAAGGACCGCAGGCAAGCGTGCATTGCGCCGCAAACTGCGGCTGGCGCCCTTGCCGACTTCGCGAACGCTTGCTTCAAGTTGCACCGGTTGCATGACTCGCGGAACCTCCTCGGTGGCCCTACCTACAACTTCATGTTAAGGCAGGTCGACTCGCCTGTCAAACGCTCCAATTTCACGAAAACAGTTCGCTGACCGAACGGTCCTCGTGGATACGCATGATGGCCTCGCCCAACAAGGGAGCAACCGATAGCACCGTCACATTGGCGGGAAGGCGAGAGCGGTCTATGGCGAGCGTGTTGGTCACGACGAGGTCGCGTATCGGCGAACCGGCCAACCGGTCAGATGCGGGTCCCGAGAGGATCGCATGGGTGCAGCAGGCGTATACCTCGGCCGCGCCCTTTTCGACCAGTGCCCGGGCGCCATTGGTGATGGAGCCCGCGGTATCGATCATGTCGTCGACCAGGATAGCCTTCATCCCCCGCACATTTCCGACCACGTGAATGACCTCGGATATGCCCGGGCGAGGGTGGCGCTTGTCAAGGAAGGCTACTCCGGTACCGAGGCGTCGCGCGATGTCGCGAGCCCTGGGCACTCCACCCACGTCCGGCGACACGACCACCACATTCTGTAAGGCCCGCTGGCGAAAGTGCTCGGCAAGCAGGGGCATTGCCGACAGATGGTCGACCGGTAAGTCGAAGAAGCCCTGGATCTGCCCGGCATGCAGGTCCATGGTGAGGACCCGTCCGGCTCGCGCCGTGGTGATCAAATTGGCGACGAGCTTGGCGGTTATCGGTTCCCGACCGCGGGTCTTTCGGTCCTGGCGGGCGTAGCCGTAGTAGGGTACTACGGCGGTGATTCGGTAGGCTGACGCGCGGAGCAGCGCATCGATGATGATCAGGAGTTCCATGAGCGTGTCGTTGGCGGGCGCTCCGGTGGGCTGGATGACGAAAACGTCTTCTCCCCTGACGTTCTCCTGAATGAGCACTTGGGTCTCTCCATTGGAGAACCGGCCGACTTCCATCTTCCCCAGGTCGATGTGAAGGTAATCGCCAATCTCTTGCGCCAATGCGGGATTGGCTGTTCCAGTGAATACCTTCAGCCCCTCAGTCCTCGAACTCACCGTGATTCCCCCCGAAGCTTGACTGACTACTGCTATGGGGCGTCCGGCCCGTGCTGACCGGCGGACTTGCCGAGCTTGGCCCGAGTTGCCCAGCCTTCGATGTTGATCTGACGCGCCCTCGCCACTCCGAGCGCGCCCGCCGGCACGTCGCGGGTGATCGTTGAACCGGCACCGACATAGCTGCCCGCCGCCACGTCCACCGGCGCCACCAGGTTCGCGTTACAGCCAACGAAGGCGCCGCTCCCGATTTGGGTCCTGTGCTTCTGCCGGCCATCGTAGTTGACCACGACCGCTCCCGCGCCGACGTTCACGTCTGGACCAACGGTGGCATCTCCCACATAGCAGTGATGGGAGACCCGCGAGCCCTCCCCAATCGTGGAGTTCTTGATCTCGGCGAAGTTCCCGATCCTCACGCCGGCCGATAGCTCACTGCCAGGGCGCAGGTGGGCATAGGGCCCTACCTTGACCTCGTCCCCCAGCTTGGTCCCTTCCACCACGGAATGGCGGATGATCGATCGATCGCCGACTGATGTGTCGCTCAGGTGTGCGCCGGGCCCGATTTCGCATGCCCGTCCGATCCGCGTGACACCCTCAAGGAAGGTGAACGGGTGGAGTATCGTGTCCTCGCCTACCTGCACCCCTTGATCGACGAAGGTGCTGGCAGGGTCCACGATCGTGACTCCCTGGTCCATCAGGCGCGCCAGGATTCGCCGTCGAAGGATCTGTTCAGCTTCCGCCATTTCCCGGCGATTGTTGATCGAACGGACCACCGAGGGATCTTCGATCTCGCACAGGGACACCTTTTCGCCTTGTCCTCTCAGGATGGTCAACACGTCCGTCAGGTAGTACTCGCCCTGAGCATTCTCACGGGTAAGTTCGCCGACGCCCATCAGAAGGTGGTCAGCTTGAAAGCAGTAGAGCCCCGAGTTGACCTCGCTTATCGCGCGCTCGGCGGAAGAAGCGTCCGCCTCCTCGATGATGCGTACGAACTCACCCGAAGGGCTGCGCAGGATCCTGCCGAGGCCCGTTGGGTCGGGCACCTGGGCGGTCAAGATCGTCGCCGCCGCCCGGTCGCGGCGATGCGCGGCCAGCAGGTCCCGCAACGATGCCGAAGTGATGGTGGGCACGTCGCCGTAAACCACCAGTACTTCTCCGGAGCCGCCCGCGAGGTCTCCGGCTTTGACCTGCGCCACGGCATGGCCGGTGCCAAGCGGCTGCTCCTGCCGAACGTAGACGAGGCCCTCCCCGAGGAGGTCCCTGATGGGCTGGGCCTGATCGCCCACGACCAGGATGATTCGTTCGGGAGACAGTTCCCGCACGGCATCGAGAACGTGAGCGACCATCGGCCGGCCGGCCACGCGGTGGAGCACCTTCGGGGTCTCCGAGCGCATGCGTTTCGATTTGCCGGCTGCGAGCACGATAGCTATCGGATTCGCCATGAGCCTCCGCCTCCGACCGTGAACTTGCCGGGGGTTGTTCTTCGGGGCGGCCGTCCTGGGTACCTGCCCAACAGAAATCCCGGGCGTTCGCACCCGGGATCTCTGCCCCGCAATCGGGAATCCTATCAGCGACCGACCCCGCGCACCTCCCGCCGTTCCTGATATGCCTTCAGGACCGCGGCCTGAATCCTCTCCCTGGCGTCGGAGGTGATCGGGTGAGCGATATCACGGAATTCTCCCTCCGGAGTCTTCTTGCTGGGCATGGCCACGAAGAGTCCATTCTGGCCCTCCACCACCCTGACGTCGTGCACGACGAATTCCTCGTCCAGGGTGATTGAGGCGACCGCCTTCATCTTGCCCTCCCCGGCACTGACTCTCCGCAACCGGACGTCCGTGATCCGCACGTCAGCCACCTCCGAATTGCTCCGAACTGGATGGCGACAACTATTCTGGCAGAGATGGCCAAAACCCTTTGTCGAAGGCTGGCGGAAGGCCGACGACTCGCGGGAGGGCGGTCCGGGTGGGCGGGTTCACCCGCTGCGGGAACCGAGGAGTCGGCTGACCATGGCATGGTCCTCGGGCTTATCGACATCCACGCCTATTTCGGGGAAAGCGGTGCGCACGGCATGAGCGCCGGCCAGTCCCAAGAGGCGACAGGCTACCGCCTCGAGCTGGGGCAGGGTGAGTCTCATGAACACGAGACGGAGGATGAAGGCTGGTCCGAGGACAGCCGCCAGACGCAAGGGGTTCTTCCGGGCGGCGAACAAGGACCTGGCGAGTTCGGCTCTGGCACGCAAGAGGTGGGGACTCATCAGCACGAGGTTCCCGCCGGTGAAGGTCCCGTCCTTGAGCCGGCCGTAGGTCCTGCGCATGCCAGGGTACGAACCTTCGGCCAACTCCCGGGAAATGACGGGGTAGTGCAGGTCGGCAGATCGGACCGAGCACTCGTCGACGAAACCATCAATGACTGCGGGCGTGACCAGGGGAATGTCGGATGTGGCGATGAGGACCATATCCGGACTACCCAGCCGGTCGATGGCCGCCTGAAGGTTGTCGATGATATCTCCCGCGGGTTCGACGAAGTCCACCCGGTCCGCAAGCGCGCCCAGGGCCGGGGCCAGGATCGCGCGCGGTCCCGATATGACCACCCGATCCACGCGCCTGGCTCCCAGGAGACCCTCCACCACGTACCGGAGCATTGGCTTGCCGGCCACATCGACCAGGGCCTCATTGGCGGGCGGACCCATTGCGGCAAGCTTGCCGTCGTTGGCGCGGCCGGCCAACACCACTGCGTCAACCACCGTCGTCACCTCCGAAAGGTCGCCGCGGGTGTCCGTCAGTCATGGCGGCCGAGACGTCCTCTTCCTGTCGCGGGGCAAGACGAGTCACTGCCATCCACCAGTCAGGGCTCATCAGTCGGTTCGACACCTCCCGGGCCATCGCTCGCGCATGGTCCTGGTCCCGGGCGATCCCGAATACCGTGGGGCCGCTGCCGGTCATCGCCGTGCCCAGCGCGCCGCTGGTCGCCAACAATACTCTGGCCCGCTCCACATCCGGATGGGACGCCGCCACGGCTGGTTCCAGGCTATTGCCCAGGCTTTGAGCGAGGGTCTCCCAGTCCCCGGCTGCCAGGGCCCGTATGGCGCCCCCGGTGTCGGGTCGACCCGAGCGCCGCCGGTCATGCGGCAGCCTATCGAACTCCTCGTACACCCGGCGGGTGGATTTCGGTCCCGGCGGCCGCAATAGCACCAGCCATAGCCTGCGGCGGGGGAAAGGCAAGGGTTCGACGATCTCGCCCCGCCCCCTCACCCGCGCCTGCCCCCCCAGCAAACAGAAAGGGACGTCCGACCCGAGCGAGAGGGCAATGTCGCCCAGTTCCGACCGAGATCGGCCAAGCCCCCACCACCGGTTCAGTCCGGCCAGGGCGGCCGCGGCATCGGCACTGCCGCCCCCAAGACCGGAGCCCACGGGTAGGACCTTGGAGAGGACCAGTTCCACCCCTGGCAAGGCCCGCCGGCCGGCTGCCAGCCGGCGGGCCGCGGTCAGGCAGATGTTCTCCGCGCCCTCGGGAACCGGGATCCCCCGGACGGACAGGACCACTGTCCCCGGTGGACCCCAATCGCGTATGAGCAACCGGTCCGCCAGGCAGAGCGAAGAGAAGACCGAGTCGAGGCCGTGATAGCCATCATCTCGAGTTTCCCCTACCTCCAGCGTGAGGTTCAGCTTGGCCGGGGCGGTCACGAGTAGCATGGGGAGGTAGCTTCTCCGTCCCTGCCGTCCTGACCTCCGATGACTTCGGATCCTCCCACGGGCAAGGACTGGGGCTTGATGAACTCGCGGGCACGGTCCAAGACCTCAAGTATCCGATCGTGCCGTTCGTAGAATACGACCACCAGGTCCCCGGGATCCGCGCTCACCATGGCCGCCTCGAGCGCCTCGACCTCGTCCAGGATAATGCGCGCGCGCGACGGGGGAAAGCCGCTGTCCAGAACTCCCCCGAGGAGGATCCGGGCAACCTCTCCGGGTCGACGGCCCCGCCGGTCCTGGTCCTCCTTGATGACTATCCGGTCCAGGCGTGTCCCGGCGACTCGCCCGAGTTCGCGCAGGAGTTCGGCCCGGCGATCCCCCGGGGCCCCGATAACCCCCCATAGGCGTCGGGGGCTGAACGATCGCGCCAGATCCAGGGCCGCTCGCCAGGCATCGCGGTTGTGCCCATAGTCCACCAACACCTTGATGGCACCGACCTGATACAGGTTGAACCGCCCGGGGGACCCGGTGATCCCCGCCGGAAAGCTCCCGAGACCGGCGGCGATGACTTCTGGACTCAGCCCAAGGGCCCAGGCGCTGGCGGCTGCGAGCAACGCGTTCCCCAGCGCGCTCCGGCTCTTGCCGTTGAAGGCAAAGGCCAGACTGTGCGCGGGGTCGAGCTGTACCTGGCGGGTCCCCTCCAGCAGTGTCACGTGCCCGCCGCGTATTCCAACACCCATTCCGCCGGCCGCCGCGTGCTGTCTGAGCCAGGGGCTGTCGTCGGCCACGCTCACCAGTACAACTTGTCCGCGCGCCCGGCGGGCCATCGCCCTGACTATCGGGTCGTCGGCGTTCAGGACGGCCTTGCCGTCCTCAGCGATCGTTTCCACCACCAGGGACTTGGCATGCGCGACATCTAGCAGCGTGTCCGCCCCGTCCTGGCCTTCGTGGTCCGGACTGACGTTGGTGACCACCCCCACAGAGGCCTCGTCGTATCCCAATCCGGAACGGATGATACCCCCTCGGGCCGTCTCCAGTACCGCCGCGTCCACCCGCGAATCGGACAGGACTACCCGCGCGCTTCGAGGGCCGCTGGCGTCGGCCTTCAGCACCAGCCTGCCCTCGACGAAGATCCCATCGGTACAGGCCATCCCCACGCGCATTCCTGCCTTGCTCAGGATGTGGGCCGCCATCCGGCACACGGTCGTCTTGCCATTGGTGCCGGTCACGGAGATGATGGGGATCCGCGATGGCGTCCCCGTAGGGAACAGCGCGTCCACAATCGCCCCCGCAACGTCTCTTGGTCTCCCTTGCGAGGGATACAGGTGCATGCGCAGACCGGGTGAGGCGTTCACCTCGATCACCGCCCCTTGGCTTGCGGCCAGCGGACCGCCGATATCGCCCGTCACGATGTCGACCCCGGCCACGTCCAGGCCGATCACTCGAGCTGCCTCCACCGCCACGTGGGCGTTATCGGGATGGACCCGTTCGGTCACGTCGGCGGCGGTGCCTCCCGTGCTCAGGTTGGCGCTTTCTCTCAGGTTTACCCATCGGCCGGTCTCGACCACCTCGTCGAGGCCAAGTCCCTGCCGGGACAGACAGAGGAGGACTGCCTCGTCCACCTGAATGCGGGTGAGCGGTTTCTCATGCCCATCTCCCCGCTGAGGATCCTGATTAGCTGCCTCGATGAGTTCCGAGACCGTGCGGCGACCGTCGCCCTCCACGCGGGGGGGGAAGCGTTCGGACGCGGCGACTACCCGCCCCCCGACCACCAGTAAGCGGTAGTGGCGACCGGGGACGAATCGCTCCACGAGAACCTTCTGGCCGTAGTTCGCCGCCAGGCGATAGGCAAGCCGGATCTCCCTCTCTCCCTTCAGGTCCAGGGTCACGCCCTTGCCCTGATTGCCGTGCGAGGGCTTGAGCACCACCGGCGCACCGGCGTTCCCGGCTATCGCCACCGCGTCCGCTTCCGATTCGGCTATCCTACCGGGTGGCACGGGAATGCCCACTTCGCTCAACAACCGTTTCGTCAGATCCTTGTCGCCTGCGAGGTCAACGGCGATACAGGACGATCGGTCGGTCAAGCTCGCCCGAAGCAGCCGGGCATGTGCCCCCAAGCCGAGTTGAAGGAGACTCTGGTCGTCTAAGCGTAGCACGGGGACTTTCCGGCATCGGGCGGCCCGGACGATGGCATCGGCAGTCGGGCCCAACCGCTCGGTCTCGCCGAGCGACCTGACCGCGTCCACCGCGTGCTGAACGGAGAACGGACGCCCCGTCAGCAAGCCGACGACAAGCTCGACTGCCGCATGTCCCGCGCGGATGCTGGCACGGGGGCTCCCACTCTCGTAGACGACCATGTATCGGCCGGGTCGGTCAAGTTGGCGGGTCTTGCCATAGCTGACTTCCGCGCCTGCGAGTCGCTGCAATTCAAGTGCCACATGCTCCACAACGTGGCCAAGGCGCGTCCCTTCGCTGACTCTTGCAGCGAATCCCCCGGCCCGGCCAAGGGAGCAGGCGTGGCTCGTCAAGCCGGGTAGCAGGGTCAATAGGTCGCGGCTGAACCTGGGATCCTGTACCGTCTCCCACTCGCCGTGTGCCCCGAGGTCGAGCTGAAAGACGGCCACGGGGAAATGGGCGTGAATGTTGTGCCGCGCCAAGACCTTTGCATCTTCGATCCGCATGGTCCGATCCCCCTCTAAAAGCGGCCCCCGTCCGGGGTCACAACCTCCCTGTCCTCCAGGTGATAGCCATAGTCGGATGGCAGCACGTGCACGGTGACGCCGGCAATGGCCAGAGGTTCCTCCGGCGCGGATTGGGAGGTATTGGTGTGGATGATGGACCGTCCATCAATGATCGTCACGGTCCGGGAACCCATCACCCGGATGGGCCGCCCTGGCCGGATCTCCACTGCGGTGTCCTCGTCGACCCCTATGCCGAGGTAGGAAGGGTTCTGAGATATCGCCGACAGCAGGCGTCCTATCCTGCCCCGTTGGGCGAAGTGCTGATCGATGACCACGCCGGTCACAAGCCCCATGCCTGGAGCCATCTTGACCGTGCAGTGTTTGGGGGCGTCGCCGCTGTCCCCTTCGACGATCATGGTGCTGGACATGGCAGCCGCTCCCGCGCTGGTACCGGCCACCACGGTGCCGGCCACGTAGCTATCCTCTACCGTATCCAGTAATCTGGTGCCGCCAAGGAGAGTGGTCAGACGCAACTGGTCGCCACCGGTGAAGAACACGCCGGTCGCGGTCTCCACCTCGCGGATGATGGATGGGTCCCGGGCGGCCTTCCGATCGGGCAGAGGTATGGTCCGGACGTCTCCGGCCGCCAAGTCCGAGAAGAGACGCCGGTAGGTCTCCCCCGCGTCGTGCGCGTCTCGGGCCGCCGCCGATATCACCACCAGCCGCGCGCTCGCGCCCCCCGCCAACTCCACGAACCGGCGGAGGATGATCCGTTCGCCCGAACGGTCCTCGGCACCCCCGATGATCAGCAACTTACCCTTGGCGTTAAGGCTCATATCCGCTGAACGTGCGGCCCGTTGGCAGTCATACGTCGGCGTCATTGTGACCGGAGCGCTTCTCGGTTATGCAGGAGACATCCGGAAGGACCCGAGGACCGAGTCAGGGCTGGGTGCAGCGGTGGGAAAAGGAGCGCCTCACTTGGTGTGTTTGTCCGCCACCTTGCTGGCCCCGTAAGCGTCGGGCTTGACCTTGGCGTCAAAGCCGCTGCCGGTCACCCAGCCTACGATCTCGCGGATGAGGTCGCGGGTCGCGCCGTTCTGCCCGATGTCCAGGTGGATCTCGACATCCACTTCCACCTCATCCTTCGACAGACGTTCGGCCAGTTGTCCGCCTACGTGAAGGCTGAGCGCTGTCTCGTGGTACAGGCGCTGCCGCAGGCTGGCCATGGGGAGATGGCGGCGACGCTCGTAGTAGTAGCGGGCTCCCTTCCCGAGCCGATGGATGACCACGGCAGTGACGAAGTGGACGTCGTCCCGGGCCTGAGAGTCCGTGCCTACGATCAGACGGTAGTCCGCCTCGGGGACCTCCGTCACGTAGCCCAACAGATCTTCGAACATCATGTCGAAAGTCATGGGCCCCTTGCTGGGGCTGATGAAGGCCATGAGCGGCTTCCTTCCGACAAGCGGCTTCCTGTCCCCATTATAATCAATCGTCAACCGTGCTTCAAACCGGCTGCTGGGGCCAGTCTCGCCCAAGCAGCCCTTGGGCGGCCCGCGCCAGGGCCACGAACTCCTCGACGCTCAACGTCTCACCTCGCCGCTGCCCGTCGATCCCCGCACTCGCGAGCACCTGATGAGCGCTGGTCCGATCCATTCCCGGCAGATGCGCCCCGGCAAGCGCCCGGGCTAGTGTCTTGCGCCGGTAGCCGAAGGCTGCCCTCGTCACGGCAGACAGGGCCTGACCAACTGCGCTCGGTCGTGCCGAGTCACGCCGGGCAAGCACCACCAGGCTCGAGTCCACGCCCGGCACCGGGTAGAACGCATGCCGGCTCACATGCGTCGCCACCCGCACCTGGCAGACCGCGTTCACCGCGACCGTGAGCGCGCCATATTCCCTCGTGGCCGGCGCGGCAATGAGCCTCCCGGCTACCTCCTCCTGCACCATCAGTATCAGCTTGCTCACGCGTTCTACCGCCATCAACCGGAACAGGAGAGGGCTGGTCAGGTAGTATGGCAAGTTGCTCACGGCCTTGGCAACGCCTTCCCCTTCCTGGGTCAGCAGTTCGCCCAAGTCCATTCGAGTGGCGTCTCCCGCCACCACGCGAACGTTGGCGAGTCCGGCGAGCGTCGAACCGAGCAGTCCCACCAATCCCCGGTCCACTTCCACCGCCACCAGGCGACGCACGGCCGGCGCTATGGCGCGGGTAACCGTCCCCAGGCCGGGACCGATCTCCAGGATCACGTCCGCGGGAGCGGGGTCCACCGAATTGACGATCTCCTCGAGAACTCTCCGACTCACGAGGAAGTGCTGTCCGAGGCGATTCAGCGGCGCCAGCCCATTACGCCGCAAGAGTTCGCGGACGCAAGCGATCGACGTGAGATCTTGACCCGGTTCGGCGCCAGCCAGGCTACTCACTTTCCGCCCGCTGAGGCCAACCCAGGAGGGTGCGGGCATTCGCGGTCGTAGCCCGAGCGACTTCCTCGGGCTCAATGCCGCGGAGCCGGCTCACGGCCACGGCGATCAGGGGGAGGTTAGCCGGCTCGTTCCGCCGTCCGCGGAGGGGCTCGGGGGATAGATAGGGGCAATCCGTTTCGAGCAGCAGCCGGTCAAGGGGCGCCCACCGGACCACGTCCCGCAGGGCAAGCGAGCGGGGATAGGTGACCGTGCCGGCAATTCCCAGGTAAAGACCGTGTTCAACGCACCGCTCCGCATGGGCTCGGTCCCCGGAAAAACAATGCAGCACACAACCTGACGGGCAGCCCGCCGCGGACAGCACCTCGAGTACTTCCCGGTGAGCTTCCCGATCATGGACGATGAGGGGCTTGCCTGTCTCCCGAGCGAGCTGGACCTGAGCGCGAAAGGCCCGTTCCTGCTCGACCCGGGGGGAGAGGTTGCGGTAGTAGTCGAGTCCACACTCGCCTATCGCCACCACTTCCGGGCGCTGGGCCAGAGTTCGGAGGTCGCGTTCGACTTGCTGCGTCCAGCGCGAGGCGTTGTGGGGGTGAACCCCTATTGCCGCCCGAACCCGGGGTTCGCGTTTGGCCAGGTCGACGGCGATCCGGGATGAAGCCAGGTCGATGCCGACGACGACCACTCCCACCAGTCCCCCCGCAAAGGCGCGCTCGAGTTCCCGCAGGGCGATTGCCGGGTTGCCGTCCGCGTGGGCGTGCGTGTCTACTAGCGGTGACAGCCTCAACGGTCGGCCCCCTTGCTGACGATGCGGGGGAACAGCGGCTCACCGCGGCGGACGGTCACTCCGGGAGGCAGGCCGCCCCAGGCCAGGTCGTGGTGGGTCGCGTCCGCCACCGCGCGCAGCATGCCGAGTTGGTGCCAGATGGCATCCGGTGCTCGCACGAGGAACGGCTTGAGCAAGACGGCGAGAATCCGCTGGCATTCAGCCAGATCATAGAGGACGCTGCCGAGGCGCCGCGCGCCGTCAGCAGCCCGGCTAAGCTCCCAGGGTGCTTGCTCTTCGATGTACTTGTTGGCCCGCCGAGCTACTTCCAAGATGGAAGCGAGCGCATCCGCCAACTGCAACGCCCGCATCGCCCGGGAGACTTCACCGACGGCCCGGTCCACCGCGGCCGGCAACTGGCCGTCGCTTCCGGCGGAATAGGGCACCACCCCTCCACAGAACTTCTCGATCATGGCGGTGGATCGCGAGAGCAGGTTTCCGAGATCGTTGGCCAGATCGGAATCCGCTCGGGCTATCAGACTGTCTTCCGAGTACTGTCCGTCGGCACCGAATGGTATCTCCCGAAGCAAGTAGTACCTGATCGGGTCGACCCCGTATCGGTCAATCAGGACGAGCGGGTCCACCGAGTTGTCTCTTGACTTGGAAATCTTCCCCTCTTTGAGCACCAGCCAGCCGTGTCCGTATATCTGGCGGGGCAAGGGCAGGCCCGCCGCCATCAGGATGATGGGCCAGATGATGGCGTGAAATCGGACAATCTCCTTGCCTACCAGGTGGACATCGGCCGGCCAGAAGGTCTCGAACCGCGTCCGCTCTCCGGCGTCGTCCGACCCGTAGCCCACGGCGGACAGGTAGTTCGTCAGCGCATCGAACCAAACGTATATGACGTGGTCGGGATCGAAGGGTACAGGGATTCCCCAGCGAAAAGACGTGCGGGAGACGCAAAGGTCCTCGAGGCCGGCGCGGACGAAGTTCATCATTTCGTTGCGGCGGGAGACGGGCTGGATGAAGTCGGGATGCGTGGCGATATGGTCAAGCCACCGCTCAGCATACCGTGACAGCCGGAAGAAGTACGCCTGCTCCTCGAGGAACTCTACCGGGCGCTGGCAGTCCGGGCAGAGGTTGCGGTCAAGCTGTCTCTGCAGCCAAAAGGTTTCGCAGGGCGTGCAATACCACCCTTGATATCGGCCAAGGTAGATGTCCCCTTGCTGGTGCACTCGCTCGAACAGCTGCCGGACTGCCCGCTGGTGCCGCGGTTCCGAGGTGCGAATGAAATCGTCATGGCTGATTCCGAGGGCATTCCAGAGGCGCTGGATCCGTTCGGCCATCCGGTCGACGAACTCGCCTGGAGTGTAGCCCATCTGGCATGCTTTGCGCTCGATTTTCTGTCCATGCTCGTCGGTGCCGGTGAGGAAGAAGGTATTGATCCCGTGCAGGCGATGCCACCGCGCTATCGCATCGGCTGCTACGGTAGTGTAAGCATGGCCGATGTGCAGATCGGAGTCCGGGTAGTAGATGGGAGTGGTGATATAGAATCGACCGCGCAAAGGAAGGCCCTCCTCGCCAGCCGGACTTAGGCTCACTATACATAGGTCGCCTTCCGACTGTCAAGGAGCGCCGTCAGCATGGCCGCCGAGTGAGCCGCAGAGCGGGGACGGAAGAAAATGGTCCGGCAGTAATGGGTATAAGCTCATTATTCAATTGTTAGGAAGCCTAAAAAGGAGGCCATGCCTTAATAAAGTTTTCCAGGTATTGACTATTGCGGTCTGCCCTGGTAACATCGTGGCGGAGATGTCGAAAACTGTCGTAAGGGGGAGCGGATTGCGTTGAAGTCGACAGGAATCGTGCGCAAGGTGGATGAGTTGGGACGGGTGGTGATCCCCATTGAACTCCGGCGTACCCTGGACATCGAGGAGAAGGATGCGCTGGAGATCTATGTGGACGGCGAGAAGATCATCCTTCGCAAGTATGAGCCGGCCTGCATTTTCTGTGGGAATGCCGACGAGATCGACAATTTCCGCGGGAAGAAGGTATGCAGGCACTGCATGGAGACGATGCAGGCGAAAGTGGGCTGATACTGAGGATCAGCGGGGAAGGACAGGATCGGTAACCTCGGGGTCCCGGATTGCCTTGTACAGCATCTGGCGGGACACCCCTGCCGCCTCAGCCACATGGCGCACAGCTTGACTGATTGACTCGCCGGAAGCCACGCGCAGGTGCACTGCGTCGGCGAGGGACCCGGGGGAACAGGCTGCCCGCGTGGGAGTACCGCCCTCGATGACGAGTGTGTACTCCCCCCGGGGGCAGCCGTCCGGAAAACGTTCGACGAGTTGTTGCCGGACATGGTCTGGTGTGCCTGCCAGGACTTCCTCATGGAGTTTGGTCATCTCCCTGGCCAGCGCCGTCTCGGCCTCCGGGGCCAGGTCAGCCAGATCGGCGAGCGTGTCGAGAACGCGGTGAGGCGCCTCGAACGCCACCAACGGAGTCCCCGCAGCCAGTACCCTGCTGAGGAGTCGCCGGCGCGGTCCAGGGCGGCGGGGCAGGAATCCCAGGAACCACCAGGTCGGTGCCGCGATCCCCGACAGGGCCAGGGCCGCCACGGCGGCGCTAGGCCCGGGAACGCACGTGACCTGAAAGCCCTGGCGGCGTGCCTCGGCCACCAGTTCCGCCCCCGGGTCGGATATGCCGGGCATGCCGGCGTCGGATACAAGAGCGACATCTCGGCCTTGCGCCAGTTCGGCCAGGATAGCGTGGCACTTGGAGCGGGCATTGTGCTGCCCATAGCTGGTAACGGCCACGGCCACCTGGTAGCGCTCCAGGAGCTTCCGAACCCGCCGGGTGTCTTCAGCGGCAACCAGTTTGACCGCTCGCAGCACATTCAGGGCCCGCAAGGTGATGTCCTCGAGGTTGCCGATCGGGGTGCCGACCAGGTACAAGACGCCGCTCACGGGCTGTCTTGAACCGCTACCTGGTGGGCGGGGAAGGTCTGCTCCGACCGGTCGGCGATGGCGACGGTAACGGTACCACGGGTAAGGTTGGTGGAGGTGACGCGCCCTTCGCCCTGCGGCGTGACCACGGTTGCCCCGACGGCCGGAAGTGATGCCCGGCACTTGTCGTACTGCTCACACTCGAATCTCAGGCAACACATCAGACGCCCGCAGACGCCGGAAATCTTGGCCGGATTCAAGCTG
The DNA here is from genome assembly GCA_035477115.1 of Bacillota bacterium. Lineage (GTDB taxonomy): Bacteria > Bacillota > Sulfobacillia > UBA995 > UBA995 > UBA995. The sequence continues at coordinate 67,385 of DATIKW010000023.1, forward strand.
AGATTCTGGTCCTTGGCCATTCGAATGGAGACGGGCTGGAACTCGGTCAAGAAGGAGCAGCAACAGAGTTCACGCCCGCAAGGGCCGAGGCCGCCCAGCAGCTTGGCCTCATCTCTGACGCCAATCTGTCGCAGCTCGATCCGTGCTCGAAACGTAGCAGCCAGGTCTTTGACCAACTCCCGGAAGTCGACCCGCTCTTCCGCCGTGAAGTAGAAGATGATCCTGCTGCCATCGAAGCTGTATTCGACGTCCACGAGGCTCAAGTCCAAGCCGTGCGACTCTATCTTCCGGCGCGCAACGCCATGAGCATCACGCTCGCGGGCGCGATTGACCCGGGCCGTCTCGACGTCATCGGGAGTTGCTTTGCGAAGGACGCGTTTGAGCGGCAGGGTAACCTCGGCATCAGGGACGGACCGGATCGGCGTCGCCACGCGCCCGAGTTCCGTACCGCGTACCGTCTCCACCACCACCCGGTCACCAAGAGCCAGTTCAAATCCCGCCGGATCGAAATGGTAGACCCTGCCCGCCCGCCTAAAACAGACGCCGACAACTTGAGGCATTGCTCTCATGCCCCCTCGATCATGCGCAGTACCAAGAGGTCAAGGCACAGTCTTCGCGCTACGTTCTGCCGGACCGCCTCGCGAACATGAGCCACTAGCATTGAGGCTTGCAGAAGCCACGCGGGCTGCCGCCGGCCGGCCATGGCCGCTATCCAGTCTACTCGGTCGCGATTCACGAGTAGCAGGCGATCGGCCGTGATCCGCCAGACAAGCAGATCTCTCAGACACAACTGCAAGACATCCAGGAAATTCAGCGTGCCCCGTCGATCCCGAGTGTGGGTTTCGAGTTCAGAAGCTATGCCATACAGGTTGGCAGGTTCGCCGTTCAGCGTCTGCTCGAGGAACTGTTCTACTCGGGACCGGCCGGCCAACAAATCCTCGCCCTTCATCAAACGAAGGGCCAATCCAGGATTACCTTGGGCCAGGGCCGCCGCCAGTCGCGGTGGCACGGTCGACGCTTCTTGTTCGAGGCGAGCCGCCAACACCCCTTCCGGCCAGGGTCGGAAGTCCAGGACGTGGCATCGCGATCGTACGGTCGGCAAGACCGCCTGCCCGTTCTCGGCCAGCAGCACCAATATCGCGTGTGCCGGCGGGTCCTCCAACACCGCCAGTAATGCGTTGCCGGCCTGCACGGTGAGGCGATCGGCTTGCTCGAAGATACACACCCGGCAACTGCCCACTGCGGGCTTCAGCAGCAGCCATCGGTGCGCCTCGAGGACTTGGTCGAGCTTGAGGGTGTCCCCGTCCGGCACTACGACCCGCACCTCGGGATGCGTCCCGCGCGCTATGCGTATGCAGCCAGAACACTGCCCGCAGGGTTCTCCCGTAACCAGTCGGTCGCAGCTAAGGAGTTTGGCCAGTTGCCGGGCGGCCTCCCGCTTGCCCATGCCCTCTGGTCCGAGGAACAGGTAAGCATGTCCGACCCGCCCGCCAACAACCCAACGGCTCAGAATCTCGGCCGGCGCCAACCATCGTCCTGAATCAGGCTCTCTCGTACCGTTCCACGGAGAGGACAAAAATGGTCGCTCCCCCAATGAGCACTTCCACCGGGTACGGGACGTAGGAGTCAACCGGGCCCCCAACAGGAGTGAGCGGAGTGACCAGTTGCTCCCTGGACTTGCAGGTGTGCCTGATGATGGCGACCACATCTTCCACGGCATCGTCGCCGATGCCCAGCAGCAAAGTAGTGTTGCCCTCCTTGAGGAAGCCCCCCGTGCTCGCCAACTTGGTGGCTCGGTATCCCTTGTCCACCAGCACTTGGAGCAGCCGGGATGCATCCTTGTCCTGTACTACGGCTACGACCAATTTCACAGCCTCAACACCCCTTCACTGGGAAGAGTCGGCGAGCGTGGTCTCAACTCGCGCGACGATATCTCTATGTATGGCCATTACGTCCCGGGCGGCGTCGATGACGCTGACCCGCTCCGGGTCGCGGGCGGCTGAGGCCCGATAACCTTCCCTCACCCTCCGCTGGAACTCCAGACCCCGTTGCTCAATGCGATCGCTCGCGGCTTCGCCGCGACGGCCGCCGAGGCTGGCTGGGTCGGCATCCAGTACTATGGTGAGATCGGGGAGGGTGCCTCCAGTAGCCCATTGATTCACGAGATCCACCACGCCCAAGTCGGTCCCTGATCCGTATCCCTGGTAAGCCACCGTAGAGTCGGTGTACCGTTCAACCAGGACTACCTGCCCTTCCGCCAAGGCCGGGCGTATGACCTTCCTCACGAGTTGCGCGCGGGCTGCGGCGAACAAGAACAACTCGGCCACAGGATCCATCTCCGCGCGAGTGGCATCGAGCAAGAGGCGCCGTAAAGCTTCTCCCAGCTCCGTACCTCCGGGCTCTCTTACCCAGACAAACGCGACCCCTCTGGCTGACAGGTACTCGCGGAGCAGGCGGGCTTGAGTAGTCTTGCCGGACCGGTCGCTACCTTCGAGGGTGATGAACTTCCCCATGGGGATCCCGCCCACCCGGGAGATTATTCGACAGCGCAACCGCGTAACCCTCCGGCCGCCGATCAGCTGTCCCTGCGGAGTAGCGGGCCCCTTGCTGCTTCGTCGACCCCGCCCTGTCTCCACGCCCTGCCAAGAGCCCGGCAGATCGTCGGATCGTACTGCGAGCCCGCCAACGCCTCGAGTTCCTCCAGAACTTGTTGGGCCGTCCAGGTGGCTCCCTGCCGATATGGACGGCTGGAAGTGATGGCGTCGAAACTATCGGCGACGGCTATGATTCGCGCGTTCATGGGAATGTCGGCTCCGGACAGGCCGCGAGGATAGCCCTTGCCATCATACCGCTCATGATGGTGGAGTATGCCCGGAAGGACGCGCTCCATATGGCGGATATGCATGATCATCTCCGCCCCGCGTTCCGGATGTTGCATGACCATTTCCCATTCGCCGGTCGTAAGCCGGTCGCGCTTTGCGAATATCGAATCCGGCAAGGTCAACTTGCCGATGTCGTGAAGCTCCGCCGCGAACATCAGGTCCTTGAGTTCGTCCGACGGCAAACCGAGTTCGCGACCGATCGCGACGGCCAGCCTGGTCACCCGTTCACTATGGCCGGTAGTGTGAGGGTCTCTGGCATCAATGGTCGCCACCAGCGCCTTGATCGTGGACAGGAGGATGTCACGGGACTCCTCGTACACGCGGGTGTTCAGCAAGGCCACGGCCGCCTGGCTGGCGATGGCGCTCAGCAGTTTCAGGTCCCCGGAAGTGAAGTGCTTGCCGTAAGCTTTGTCGGCGATGACTATCGCCCCGAGAACCCGCTCCCGCACCCTCAGGGAACATACGATCAGCGGAGGCGCAAGTAGAGACCGGTCTTCCCTCTCCAAACGCTCCTCGTCGGGCAAGGCAGCCACGTCTTCGAGGAGTTCTCCTCCTCCCGTCGCCATGACCCGGCCGATCAGACCATCGCCGGAGCGCGCGGCGAAAGCTGCTGCCGCCTCCAACCCCAGTCCCTTCACGGCGACGGGCTCCAGCGCCGTCTCGCCTTCCGTACTCAGAAAGACCGCCCCACGCTTGGCCTGGATCACGGCCGTCGCCTTCTCTAGGACATGCTGGCAGGCCGTGGTAGCGTCGATGACCGCGGTGAGGTCGGCGCTGATATCGTAGAGCAGGCTCAACTCCTCGTAGGTGTGGGCGACTTCCTGCGCCAGGCTTTCTATGTCCTGGGCGATTTCGGCCAGTTCTTGGATCCTGGCCACGGTAAGGAAGAACAACTCTTCTCGCCATGAAGAGTCCTCGCGGGGGCTGAGACAGGCGAGCATCGCCCCGCTCAGGAATGAGCGCGGCGCGATGACTCTTGCCAGCACGGCGTATCCGGTGTGGGCGGAGCAGGGGAAGGAACGGGGTCCCTGTTTGCCGGCAAGGTCTTGGATGACGCTGGCATGACTGACGGGGCACTCGCGTTGACCCGACTGTCGCGGACCAACCTTCGCGCAGGCTCCGATCATGGGGTGACTCTGCATCACCACTTGGCCCCGGGTATCGAGGAGGATCAGGGACAGATTGGCCCTCCAGGATGCCTCCTCCAAGACCTTGCGCAGTTGATCGGCGCCCACGGATTCGAGCAGGTTGGTGCTCGGCATCCCGGTTCCCCTCCGCCCATCCTGTCAGTCTGCACGCCCATCCATGTCCATGAGGTCTCTGATCTGCGCGAGGAGGCTGGCCAGCCCTTCATCCTTCGCTATGAAGCGGTCCGCTCCAAGGGACAAGGCGGTTACCCGAGTCTCGCGGTCCGTGTGTCCGGTGAGCACGACCACGGGAATCTCCCGGGTGATGGGGTCCTGCCTCAAGGTCCTCAATAGGTCAAATCCGCTCACGCCGGGCATGAGCAGATCGCTGATGATGAGATCGGGGCGCTCCCGGCGGCTGAACCGCAAGGCCTCATCGGCGTTGTTCGCTCGGGCGGCCTGGTAGCCTTCCCGCAGCAGCGCGGCTTCGATGCTGCGAGCCGTCGCATCGTCATCATCCACGACCAGGATCTTGCCGTGGTGGGGACCAGGGGTCAACAGGGCTCGAACTCTCCGGGACAGTTCGCGTAGATCCACCGGCTTCATCACGTAGCCGCTGGCCCCGAGGGCTGCTCCTCGCTCCCGGTCGTCCACCACCGAGACCATGACCACGGGAATGTCGGCCGTAGAAGGGCGGTTCTTCAGCTCTTCGAGTACGTTGAAGCCGGAGGCATCCGGCAGCAGCACGTCCATAGTAATCAGGTCCGGTCGATGCTGTTTGCATAGCTCAATGGCTTCTCGGCCGCTTCCGGCCTCGACTACTCCATACCCTTCTCTCTCCAATAAGACACGGAGACTGCGGCGGATGCCGGGTTCATCGTCCACGACCATTACCACTGGGGAAGCATTGCCGGCCTTCCGCGAACTGCCGCCAACGGCATCCGGCCTGCCCACGGCCGCTTCGGCGCGCGCGACGAGGCGCGGAGCCAGGCAACGGATGGTGAAGTGGAAAGCGCTGCCCACCCCCAACTCCGACTCCACCCAGAGGCGGCCACCGTGGTGCTCGACGATCTCCTTGCAGATGGCCAGGCCCAGTCCGGTACCAGCAGTCTTGGCACCATCAAGCCGTCCCTCTTCCGATACCTGGTAAAATTTGTCGAATATCTTGCCCAGCTTGTCAGCGGGGATACCGACCCCAGTATCGCGGACGACTATCTCGGCGACATTGCCTACGCGGCACAGAGCCAGTGCCACTTCGCCCTGCTTGGTGAACTTCAGGGCATTGTTGAGCAGGTTCCCCAGCACCTGGGAGATCCGATCGCGATCGGCCTCAACTAGATAGTCCCCGGAATCGATCCGTAAGGAGAACTCCAGGCCGGCATCGGCGAGCAGCGGCCGCGCAGTGCGGGCGGCCTCGTGCAGGAGTTCGTCCAACCTCACTTCGGCCAAGTGCCATTCCATCCGACCGGATTCTATCTTGGCCACATCCAGGACGTCGTTGATCAGCCTTGTCAGCCGCTCGCTCTCGTGGTTGATGATCTGGATGAACTCCAGTTGGGAACCGCGATCCTCGTCGGGATAGGTCAGCAGGATCTCGGAGAAAGAGCGGATGGAGGTGAGAGGAGTGCGGAGTTCATGCGATACGTTTGCCAGGAAGCTGGATTTCATCTCATCCAGGGCCTGCAACTCCCGATGGGCGTGCTTCAATTCGTCGTATGCAGCTTGAAGGTCCCGGGTACGGGCGGCTACTGTGTCCTCGAGTTCTGTCTTGTGCCGGGCCAGTTCCTCGACATAGCCCTGCAACTGGTGGAACATCGCCTGCAACTGAATGCTCTTCCGCTGCAGCGCATCCGAGAAGATGCTCACGCTGTAGCCGAAAATGGGGAATAGGCCCATCGGCAGGGCGGCAATCATGGTGACCAGGTAGCTGAGGTCTCGGATTCGAACGATGGCGAAGAAAGGCTGGGGTCGAATGACCCCGAGGAACTCCGCCGCGGCAAGCCCGCTGAAGAAGGCGGACCCCAGCAGCGTGACCGCCATCCCCTTCACCCTGGGGAGGAACATGTTGGCGAAAAGGATGACCACCAGATAGAGCAAGATGCCCAGTCCGCCAACTCCGCCCAGATAGTGGACTACGACGGTGGCCAACGTGAGTTCCAGGACGAGATAGGCGACATGGCGATTCTCGAGGGCACGGTGGGGGTCAATCGGGTCGGGGTCGGCCAGCATGCCGGCATATCGTGGTACATGGTCAGGCGTTGCTCCGGTTGCGAGGGGTGTCCAGGCGTCGGGACGGCGAATGGCCGGCACGTGCCAGCGGCGGCGATCGACCTCCACGAAGTAGTCCAACACGAAAGAGAACCCAAACCAAGCGGCGAGCGCCGCGAAGACTCCCGTGGGCACCTCCACCCCCGCCAGCACGCGCAAGCCCAACATCACCGCGGCGAATATACCGATGGTCAGGCGGCGGGCCGTGGTCGTGAGCTTGATGCGGGTCATGAGTTCCTCGTGTTCGCTCAGCAACGCGGTTTTCTCGGGGGTAGCTAGCGCCTGACCCGACAACGTCTTCCGCCTCCCAAATCCCCTTCCGGTACAGCCCCAGAGTAGTGCGCGCATTCGGGCCGCCGATGGTGTACGAACTATGAGGTGCCGTAGGGACGGAGGGGTTGCCGGCTGGTACTGACAACCTCTCGCACCTTCTGCAGGATCGCCCGCGGGCTGAAGGGTTTGGTTATATAGTCGTCGGCGCCCTGGATTAGTCCTCTGACTTTGTCGATTTGTTGTCCCTTGGCGGTGAGGAACACGACGTGAGTGTCTCTCAGACGGGGATCGGCCTTGACTTGGCTGCAGACTTCGTAGCCGTTCATGCGCGGCATCATGATGTCCAGGAAGACCACCCGCGGTCGCGACGCCCGAATCCTCTCCAGCGCCTCCACCCCGTCGACGGCAGTCTCCACCCGGAAACCTTCCTTCTTCAATACAAAAGCCAGAGAGCGGAGGATGAACGGCTCGTCATCCGCGACCAGCACTAACGCGGGGTCCATGGGCTATCCCCCTCCGCCCGGAGCGGCCTGGTCCGAATCATGCTGGATCCCTTACCGCGCAGGACCTTGCGGTTTCATTCTCCCCTTAGCTGCCGACTCCTTCTTGAAGCGACGGGGGGAGACGGCGCGCGCTGCGCCCGTCTCCCCCTTCTCCCGCGTAGATCAGTTGCCGAGCAGGCGATTCTTCTTGGCGAGCAGCTCGTCCCTGGATTCCCGATGTTCCGGGTCGGGAACACAGGCATCCACGGGGCAGACCGCGGCGCACTGTGCTTCATCGTGGAACCCTACACACTCGTTACAGCGATCAGGGTCAATCACGTAGGTCTCGGTTCCCTCCGAAATCGCCTGGTTGGGGCATTCCGGTTCGCACACGCCGCAAGTGGCGCAATCATCCGTGATCTTGTAGGCCATTCGGTTCACCTCCTCGTTCATCCGACGATCGGGAGTGCCTGGCGGTCGAGCCTATTCTCCGCCTGGGCAGTGCAGTCCTTCCGCACGTCAGCCGGCCGCGAGAGGTATCGGCAAGTCGACAAAGAGGAAAACTTTCCGGCGGCGACCTACTCTCCCGGGCGGTTACCCGCCGAGTACCATGGGCGCTGGAGGGTTTAACTGCCGTGTTCGGGATGGGAACGGGTTGGACCCCTCCGCCATAGCCACCGGA
>DATIKW010000024.1:0-7957 GCA_035477115.1 Bacillota bacterium
TCGACATAACCTTCCACTCCCGTGAGTTGACCGGCGAAGAACAGTCCGCTCCGGAACCTGGTCTCCAAGGATGGCTTCAAGAGCCGCGGCGAGTTCAGGTAGGTGTTGCGGTGCATGACTCCAAACCGGACGAACCTGGCATCGCCCAGGGCGGGGACCATCCGGAACACCCGCTCCTGTTCCGAAAAGCGCAAGTTGGTCTGGAAACCCACCAGGCCCAGGAGGGTGTCGGCCAGGTTATCCTGGCGCAACTGCACTACGGCGTAGGGTTCCCGGCCGGTGGCCGGATCCCGGAGCCCTACCGGCCGCATCGGCCCGAAGCGTAAGGTGTCTCGCCCCCGCCGTGCGAGTTCCTCGGCCGGCAGACAGCCCTCGAAGAACACCGGCCGTTCAAATGCTTTGAGCGGGTGCTGCTCGGCGGAGACGAGCGCCCGCCAGAAGGCCTCGTACTCGTCCTGGTCAAGCGGGCAGTTGAGGTAATCGCCTTCGCTGTCCCGCTCATACCGGGACGCGCGGAAGGCGTGGTCCAGGCGGACCGACTCCCGGAGCACGATGGGCGCCGCCGCATCATAGAAGAACAGCTGCTCTTCGCCGGTCAAGTCCGTGATGGCGGCAGCCATGGCGGGTGAAGTCAGCGGCCCGGTCGCCACCACCACCGTCTCGCCGGCAGGGATGGTCGTCGCCTCAGCCCGCTCGACCCGGATGCGGGGGTTAGTTAGCAGCGTCTCCGTCACCAGCCGCGAGAAGGCTTCGCGATCGACGGCCAGCGCCTTGCCCGCCGGGATACGGGCGCGTTCGGCGCAAGCCAGGACCAGGGAGCCCATGACCTTCATCTCGGCTTTCAGGAGACCCGCCGGCGTGTCCAGTTCCTCGGACCGCAACGAGTTGGAACACACCAGTTCCGCCAGGTCGCCGCCACGATGGGCAGGAGTCATCGTCTCCGGCCGCATCTCCACCAGGACTACCGGTCCGGCCGCCGCCGCGTGCCAGGCGGCCTCCACTCCCGCCAGTCCCCCGCCGATCACCCGAACGGTATCGGTCACGCCCATCTCCCTTCGAGCACCATGCCCGGCGCCGGCGCTCACTCGTGTTCCCGGTCACTGGTCGGGCGCGTCGAGTTCGGCATACTCCCGGTGGCCGCACTGCTCGCGAACGCAGGCGAGGTACTGACCGGCATCCCGGTCGCGGCCCTCGACCAGGAAGGCCCCGCAATCCGGGCAAGCCCGCGCCACCGGCCGGCGCCAGGTCGAGAAAGTGCACTCGGGGTAACGGCTACAACCATAGAAACGTTTTCCTTTACGGCTCCGGCGGGATACGACCTCGGCGCCGCACTCGGGGCAGTTCACTCCGGTAGGCTCGAGGTACGGTCGGCTCGCCCGGCAGTCCGGGAAGCCGGAACAGCCCAGGAACTTACCGAAACGGCTGTACTTGACCACCATGGGCTTGCCGCACCGCTCGCAGGCGATGTCGGTGACCTCGTCGGGCACTTCCATGCCCCCGATCTCCCGCTCCGCCCGCTCCAGCGTCACCTGAAACGGCTCGTAGAAGTCTCTCAAGACATCGGTCGCGCTGTACTTCCCCACCTCCACCGCGTCCAGGCGTTGCTCGAGTCCGGCGGTGAAAGCCGAGTCCACGATGTCGGGGAAGTACTCCTTGAGCAATGCCAGCACTCGCAGGCCGAGTTCGGTTGGACGCAGACTACGGTCCTCATTGGCGACGTAGCCTCGTTGCCCTAGGGTCTCGACGATCGGAGCGTAGGTGCTGGGTCGGCCGATGCCGAGTTCCTCGAGCGCTTTCACCAGCGAGGCCTCGGTGTAACGCGAAGGAGGCTGGGTGACATGTCGCTGATCCTCGATCCGGACGGCGGCAAGCTGCTGGCCGACCCCCGCGGCGGCTAGGGCAACCGGATCGGAGGTCCCCGGTCCAGCAGTCCGCTCGCCTGGCTGGTACACGGACGTAAATCCCGGAAAGGTCACCACCGATCCCGAAGCGCGGAACGCGTGCTCCCCTGCCTTCAGGTGCACCGCGGTCAACTCCATCTCTGCCGGAGCCATCTGGCTGGCCACGAAACGTTCCCAGATCAGCCGATACAGCCGCGCCTGGTCGGCCATCAGGTGCGGGGCGACGGCCTCCGGCTCGCGGACCACTTCTGTCGGCCGGATCGCCTCGTGCGCTCCCTGCACCCGCGGGCTGCGGCGCTCCACGGCGCCCTCGCCGACCCATTCGCGGCCGAAGCGCCCGATCACATACTCCCGGGCCCGCTCCCGGGCCGTTTCGGCAACCCGCGTCGAATCGGTCCGCATGTAGGTTATCAGACCACTCGTTCCCTGGTCGCCAAGCTCCAGGCCCTCGTATAGCTGCTGGGCCACCCTCATAGTCTTACGCACGGGGAAGCCCAGTCGCCGAAAAGCTTCCTGCTGCAGCGAACTGGTGATGAAAGGTGCGGGCGGGTTACGTCGCCGGCGGTTCTTCCGGACCGCTTCCACTTCGAATCCGATACCGCGCGTTTCCGCCAGCAACCTATCTACCTGCTCCCGTTCTCGCAGGTTCACCCGATGGCCCGCCGTGCCCCAGTAGCGGGCGACCAGACCGCCTTCCAGGTGGACGAGCACCGTCCAGTACTCCTCGGGCACGTGAGCCTGAATGTCCGCCTCGCGGTCGCCGATCAGCCGGAGCGCTGCGGACTGGACCCGGCCGGCGCTCAGTCCCCGTCTTACCTTCCGCCATAGCAGGGGGCTGAGTTTGTAGCCCACCAGCCGGTCGAGGATCCTCCTGGCCTGTTGCGCCTGGACCAGTTGCGCGTCAATGGGCCGCGGGTGGTCGATTGCCCGCTCGATCGCTTCCCGGGTGACTTCACGGAACTCTATGCGTACCGCGTGGTCCGGGTCGAGGCCGAGTGAGTGCGCGAGATGCCAGGAAATGGCCTCGCCCTCCCGATCCGGGTCGGTAGCCAGATATACCTGGCGCGCCTTGCGCGCATGTTCCCGGAGTTTCTTCAGGATCTCTCCCTTGCCCCGGATGGTCACGTACTTGGGCGCAAAGTCATTGTCTTCGTCCACTCCCAGCCGGCTGCGGGGAAGGTCCCTGACGTGCCCCATCGACGCCTCAACCTTGACCCTGCCACGGAACAGCTTCTGAATGGTTCGCGCCTTGGCCGGCGACTCCACGATGATCAGCAGTCTCAGCAACGTCCACGTGACCTCCCGGGTGTACTCCCGCCAAGTAGCATAACTCAGTCCACCGGCGGCGCGCAAGGTCGAGATGGGTTGATGGGCGCGCCCGGCGGCCAGGCAGGTTCGGGTCACGAGCCGGTCGGCAAAGCGATGTACCCTGCCCCGACGCGACGCACCCGCCCCGCCGTCTCCAGCAAGAGGAGGGCGGCAAGGACTTCGCCCGGCTCAAGCCCCGTTCGCTGGGCGAGCGCTTCGGGCAGTCGCGGCTCGAGGCTCAGTTCGGACAGCAAGCGGTGATGATCTTCCTTCAGGTCGGCCTCAGTTGCCGGCGCCGGCGGGTCGGGCACGTGCAGGCCGAGCACCTCCAGGACGTCGCGGGCCGACTCAACCAGGGCCGCGCCGTCGCGGATCAAGGAGTGGGGACCGCGGCTGCCCTGACTGGTCACCGGTCCGGGCACGCCCATCACCTCCCGCCCCTCCTCCGCCGCCATCTGGGCGGTGATCAGCGCGCCGCTGTCGGCGGCCCCTTCCACCACCACCACGCCAAGGGACAGGCCGGCGATGATGCGATTGCGGACCGGGAAGTGGGCGGCCAGGGGGGGAGTATTCGGGCTGAACTCACTCACCACCCCACCCGTGGCGGCGATGGCCCGTGCCAGGGACCGGGCTTCGGGAGGGTATACGCGCTCCAGGCCGGACCCCAGGACCGCCAGGGTTCGGCCCCCGGCATTGAGGGCGCCCCGGTGGGCGGCGGTGTCCACCCCCCGGGCCAGGCCGGAAACGACCCACACGCCCGCTCGAGCGAGATCCCTGCCGAGGGACTCGGCAACCGCCAGGCCGTAGGGCGAAGCCCGGCGCGAGCCGACAATCGCCACCGCCGCATCGTCGGCCGGCAGCGTCCCGTGCAGGTACAGCAGGAACGGCGGGTCGGCGATCGCTGCCAGGCGCGGCGGGTAGCGGGGATCTGAACGCAGGAGCACCCTGATGCCGGCCCGTTCCACCGCCCGCCAGCAGACCTCCGGATCCAGTTCCCGCCGCGCCGCGACCAGCCTTTCCCCCACGGCCCCGGGGAACAGGCGGAGCAGGACGGAATCGGGAGCGGACCAGGCTCCGGCCGCCGTGCCCAGGTGCTCCAGCAGGCGGTCGAAACGACGCGGACCGATCCCCGGCAGATGACTGAAGGCTACCCAGTAAGCCGGTTCCGGCAAGCAGCTGCCCCTCATGCCGGATCCGGTTCGCCATATCCCATGATCTTCCTCTTCAGGAGACCAGGTCTCGATCCAGCCACCGGTACTGGATGGCCTCGCCCAGATGCTCGGGCTCGAGTTCACCGGCGCCGTCGAGGTCGGCGATGGTGCGCGCCACCTTGAGGATCCGGTCATGGGCCCGCAGGCTCAGGCCGAGCTGTTCGAACGCTGCCCGTACCATAGCGAGCGCCGGTGCTGAAAGCCGGCAGAAGCTTCGGACCTCCCCTGGACCCATCCGGCCGTTGGTGGCCGGACCCGAATTGCCAAACCGCCGGCGCTGGATGGCCCTGGCCCGCAGCACGCGGTCGCGGATCGCCGCGCTGCCCTCACTCTGCCCCCGCCCCTGGATCTCATGGTACTCCAGGCGGGGCACGTTGACCTGAAGGTCGATCCGGTCCAGCAGCGGCCCGGAAATCCGGGCTCGGTATCGGAGGACGGCCGGGGGCGAGCACAGACAACTCCGCCGAAGGTCGCCCCAGTGACCGCACGGGCAGGAATTCATCGCTGCGACCAGCAGGAATCGGGCCGGGTAGGTGACGGCGGTGCCCGCGCGGACGATGTTGACCGTCCCTTCTTCCAACGGCTCGCGCAGGGCCTCGCGGGCCTCCCGGTGGAACTCGGGGAATTCGTCCAGGAACAACACCCCGCAGTGGGCGAGGGTCACCTCGCCCGGGCGCGCCGGCCGGCCGCCGCCCATCAGGCCGGCAACGGATACGCTATGGTGAGGGCTGCGAAAGGGGGGATGCGCGATCGCCGGCGCTCCCGGAGGCAGGAGGCCGGCGACGCTGTGGGCGATGGTCGCCTCCAGCGTATCCTCCGGGCTCAGCTCCGGCAGTATGCCGGGAAGGCGCCGCGCCAGCATGGTTTTCCCCGCACCGGGGGGCCCGATCAGCAAACAATGGTGGCTGCCCGCCGCCACGATCTCCAGCGCCCTCCGGCTCATCCTCTGGCCGGCCACATCGGCGAAGTCCGGCGGGCAGGCGACTTTGCCGGCGGCGCGGCCGTTGTTCGGTGGCCTCAGGCGGGCGCGCCCCTCGAGCCATCCGGCCAGAGCCGCCAGCGATTCCACCCCGAGGATCTGGACGCCTTCGACCCCGATCGTCTCGGCGCCGCCGGGCTGCGGGACCACGATGCCGCCAAGCCCGGCCGCCCGCGCTGCCAGGGCCATGGGCAGGATGCCGGTAACCGCCTTCACCCTGCCGTCCAGCGCCAGTTCCCCGACGAGGACCCAATCGCCCAAGCGCTCCAGCCCTACCTGGCCGGTGGCGGCGAGGATCGCGGCCGCAATCGGGAGATCGAGGCCCGAACCTTCTTTGCGGAGATCGGCGGGAGCCAGGTTCACGGTAATGCGCCGGAGGGGGAACTCCAGGCCGGAATTACGGATGGCCGCCCGAACCCGTTCCCGCGCCTCACGCAGCGGGCTGTCGGGCAGCCCTACGAGATCGAAGGCGGGCACGCCCGGGCTGACATCCACCTCAACCTCCACCAACCGGGCCTGAACCCCCACCAGGGTACAGCCAAGCGATTTGGCGAGCAAGTAGTTGACCTCCCGCAGATGGAATATACTACCATAGCGGGCGGTGATCCTGCCGCCGGAAAAATGATCGCTCTTTGTCCTTCGCGGTGCCCCGTTGACCACGGGGCGGTGGCGAATCGAGGTCGAAGTGGCGGTCAGTTGCCGCCAAAGAGGACGAATGCCACCAGCGCGGCCAGCATGACGAGGGCCATCGTCAGGCCGGCGACGTCGATGTTCATGATCGTCCTGCGCTTCGGGCAGTCGTTGGCCGCAGCTTCGCGGTCGCCCTGGGTCGAAGCGGGCGAAAGCCGGGCCCGGCGGCGCACGGCCGTCAGCCCACCAGACAAGGAGCGGATCCATGCGGCGCGGGCGCGGCTGAGCCATCCCTGGGCGCGACGCCCGCCCGCCAGCGCCCTGGCCGGGTCCAGCGCTCCGTCGGCCGCCGTGGCCAGATTGGCCGCCGTGCCGGCCAGTCTGGCGAGCGCCTCGGGGTCGAGCGTGCGCTCGACCATGGCGGCGAACATGGCCGTATCCTTCCCCGCCTGCACGATCTGGGCCGGGTCGAGCGACTTGTCGAGCGCGGCAACCGCGCGGGCCGCTCCTTGCCCATAGGGCACGACCCGGCTCGGATCGAGGGTGCTGTCCACGGAAGCGGCCAGGCGGCAGACCTTGGCCCCCCAGAATACGATCCCGTCGACCAGCGACTCCATCGACCAGCGAGGAAGTCGGAAAGGCAGCACGAAATCCCGCCGGCGCAGGTACGCGAGGAGAACCAGCCCCATGACCGCGGTCAGGGCGGTAGCCAGCAGCGGCAAGGGGGCCAAGAAATCGAACCCGGCCTGGGCTGAGGCGATCTCGGGCGGATAACCGAACGCCTCGAGGAAAGGCACCACGAGCAGCCGCAACCAGAAAGCGGGCCGAATTCCCGTGAGCGCGAGGAGGATCCCGAAGGCCGCAACCAGCGCCGAGTCGCGGGCGGTCAGCGCGAAGGGGCGCTCGCCCGATCGCGAGCCCAGCAACTCCCAGCCCAGCCTGGCTGCGTAGGCGACCACCAGGGCCGAACCGAGATGGTAGGCGACTTCCATCGCGCCGAGTTCGGGGTAGCCGAGCCCGGCAGCCGCCCGCAATCCCTCGAGGATCATGGCCCGACTCGCATAGCCCGGGAATCCGGGCAGCCCGGCAATCCCCGCGATCGCCAGGAGGAACACCAGCGCCAACAGGGGCGACTGGCGTCCCATCCCCTTCAGCGAGGCGAGGTCGGAGTCGCCGACTTTCATCGCGACTATCCCGAGCAACATGAGCAGGGCGCCGCCGGCGACGGCATGACTTATGACGTGGAGGGCCATCCCGGCAAGGCCGAGTGCCCCCCCCTCGGCCAGCACGAAGGCGAGCGCCAACCCCACGCCGATCTGCCCCACCTGAGCCACGCAGCTGTAGGCGATGAGCCGCTTGGCGCTGCCGGCGAAGATCGCCAGGAAGCCGCCGAGCATCATGGTGCCCAGCGCCACCGGCAGCAGCAGCCGGCCTGCAGTCACCGCGGCCGTCCAGTCGGCCGCAGCCCCGGCCGGGGTCAGGAGGTTGAGGGTGCGCAGGACGCCGTAGGCGCCCGTCTTGACGATCACCGCCCCGATGAGCATGGCCGCGGGTGCCGGCGCCGCCGGGAGCGCCCGGGGCACCCAGAAGTGGGCGGGGACGAATCCCGCCTTCGCGGCGAATCCGAAGTACATGGCCGCTACCGTGATCAGTCCGGCCAGCGAGTGCAGGGCCGGATCCGGCTTGAGGACCGTCCCCCGGGTGATTGCGACCAGCACGCCCATGCCGGCCAGGATGCTCAGTCCGCCCAGAATGCTGAGGAACAGGTAGGTGCGGCCGGCGGCCAGGGCCTCGGGCGTCTGGTCGTGGATCACCAGGACGTAGAATCCGAGCGACAGCATCTCGAAGAAGAGGAACAAGGTGAACAGGTCGGCCGACAGGTAGCGGGCTACCGCGCAAGCCAGGCAGAAAGCTGAGAACACATGGTA
>DATIKW010000025.1:0-3243 GCA_035477115.1 Bacillota bacterium
GATCAAACTCTCCGTCAATTACTCCCAAGAAACAGCCCGGACTATCCACCCGGACCGCTCCCCTTTACCACATAACCAACGGCAAGCCCGTCCCTCGCTCTTATTCCCTATCTACCCTCACTGCTCAGTTTTCAAGGACCAGGTACTGCGGTACACCCCATGTTACCGGGGAACCTCCACCCTGTCAAGGGTGAAACCTGGTGGCCCAAACGGGAGTCGAACCCGTGCTACCGCCTTGAGAGGGCGGCGTCCTAGGCCTCTAGACTATTGGGCCGCTTTCACCGGCCGGCATCCGCCGGCCAAACTCAAGGCCGGATGGCCGTACTTGCTGGCTGGGGGAGGAGGATTTGAACCCCCACGACGAGAGCCAGAATCTCGGGTCCTACCGTTAGACGATCCCCCAGGACCGTTCATCGAGCAGACTTGATTATAGCACTCTGGTCGGGCCCTTTCAAGAGATCGGTCCACGCTCGTGGGGGCGGGTTCCGAACCCGCCCCTACGGCCGCATCGCGGCACGCACCACTGCCACCACGTACTCGGCTTCAGCCAGGGCCCGGGTAGCGTCGTCCCGCGAATACTCGGCTGTGGGGATGAAATCCACGTCGCCATAAAAGGCGAGTTCCCTCTCCTTCCGGAGCCGTTTCGAAATGACGGCGAGACGTCGAGTCTCGGCGGCTACATCGGGAGGGAAGCGCCCGGCATACTCGACCACCAGCGCGCCGACGTCATGCTGGCGAGGCGGGTCAATGCCGAATCCGCGCAGCAAGCCCTTGAGGGCCAGTTCCACGACTTCCTGCGCTTCTCGAACGACATCGGAATATGATTCCTCCTCCAAGAGGACGCCGAGCACCCGCAAACGTTTGGTCGCCTTGAAGATATAGGCCTGGGCGAGCGTCAATTCTGTCAAAGATCCCGGTCCCCCCTTTCCTCGCCGAGATCCCAATATGAGACTCCCCGCCAGGAGAGCCTGCGGGCCCCCTTTGCCGCCAGCCCGGTCTTGAGCCGGGCCAGGTAGTCGCGGAGGAAGTCGCGGCGGTCGTGAAGGATGATCACGTGCTCAGTCATGTCCAGGAAGATCGGCCCCCCGTATTGCAGAACCTCGGTTGGAGTCCGGAACACTGGGGAGATCCGGGCGTCAACACCGGCCCGCTTGAGTTCCTCAAGGCGGCCGGTGAGACTGGCTTCCACGCCCTCGAACTCCTCCACGCGACCGATGCGGCCGCGGGGCAACGGGTCGGCGATGATGAGGGCGTCGAGATCGGAGATCGGGCCGGGCGTCCCTCGGGCCACGGAGCCGAACACGGCCAGCGAGGTCAGGCGCGGGCCGTAGTAGGTCTTGACCGCCTCGCCCAGATCAGACACGAGTCGGTCGAAACTCACCAACATCCCCTTGCCCCCGCCATCAGGGTGGCTCACAGCTGCCTCCCCCGCGCGGATTGCCGCCATCATCCCGCGCGGCCCCGGCCGCATTCATCCCGATGATATCCCATCCGCCGCCCGACCTCAAGGCGGCGCGATCGCTCACAGTGCTGGCGCACGGTCGCGTCAGTCGGCTATAGGGGCGGCATTGCGGACCGCGATTTACGGGTTTGCAGCGGGAGAATGGCCGGTGCGCCGCGCAGAGCGAGTGACAAACCTGACTCAGTTGTCAGCAATTGCATCCAGTGATTGACTGTCCACCAAACCGGGGTAACTCCAATCTCCAGGATCACAGAAAGCCTGAATAAACCACCCGCCAGCCGTCTCGAAGAAAACTGGTACGTCTTTGAGCAGGCCGATGAGATCACCAAGGCCATCGCCGAAACGCTCGGGGTGGATCTCAGCCGCAAGTACCTTAGACTCGGGGACATCAAAAAAACGCTGGGGGCCACGAAAAAACCTTGATTCCGCAACAACTTACTGTACCACTGGAAAGCGGCCAAGCCCATGCGGGAATACCTTCGAAAACAGGGAATGCAACTGCCTCCTAAAATTGCATATCGCGGTTGACACTGATTATAGCACTCTGGTCGGGCCCTTCTAAGAGATCGGTCCACGCTCGTAGGGGCGGGTTCCGAACCCGCCCCTACGGCCGCGTCGCGGCACGCACCACTGCCACCACGCCAGTCCGAAAACGGGATGATTGGCATCGTGACCGTTTCTTTACTTGTTCATGCTCGGTAAACATCCTTACGATGGCCAATGTGCAAGACGATAATCCGCTGTTGTGAGTCATCGATTTCGTACACCACCCGGTAAGAACCCACTCGCAGCCTCCACCCAGCGCGCCCCACCAACTTCCTGGAATCGGGTGGCCTCGGTTGCTGAGCCAGTTTGCGGATCGCATCCCGCACTCGCATGTAAGAGTCATGTGGAAGCTCTGCCAAGTCTTTCTGGGCCCGCCGGAGAATCGAAATCGTACAGGTCACTGCCTGGAGCGCTCGATTTCACTAACGGCCTGCTCAAATGGAATGGCTTCGTCGCCTGAGGCTATGGCGGCATCATACGCGCGAATGGCCGCCAATTCCTCGATCTCCTCCATAAGCTTCTCGTATTCGGCAATGTCGAGGATGATCGCCGTCTGCTTGCCTTTGTCATCAACCAGGAAACGAGGCTTATCGATATTCATTGCTTTCCGTAGCTCCTCCGCATTATTCATATCGCAGCTAACTCGTGCTTGGATCGAGCGGCAAGGTATCCCCCTGTTTTGTCCAGCGCGAACTGTCCAACACTGAAACATCGGCGAACGTTCTTAGTCGTCAAAGTACCGCGCTGCCAGCATTATTATAACATGACGCGATTCCGAATGTGCTTCCTCCTCCAAGAAGACGCCGAGCACCCGCAGCCGTTTGGTGGCCCGGAAATTTCCGCCATCATCCCGCGCGGCCCCGGCCGCATTCATCCCGATGATATCCCATCCGCTGCCCGACCTCAAGGCACGTCCGTTCCGGTCTTTGCGGTTTCGACCCACTCATGCCACATTTCCATCACCATCGCATGCTAGCCTGAGGTTGATCCGCCGCGCGCATCGAGGGAGGAGTGGTGGGATGATTCCGCAAACCGAAGGTCAAATGGGTGTGGTGGCGGTCTGTTCGTCCAGACCTCGCCGCGGTCTATGGGGATACCTGGCGTGCGGGGTCGCCGGGGGGCTGGTGGGATTGCTGCTGGCCATGTACGTATTCCCGGGACTTCTAGCCGCACGTATTGGGCCCTACCTGCCCCAGCCGCTGCCGGCGGCCCCGGGGGCGGCGCCATTGCCCATC
>DATIKW010000026.1:0-37451 GCA_035477115.1 Bacillota bacterium
CACTACGCCATACCGCACGCCACCTCCGCCTGCCTGGCCCGGGACATCATCGGCGGCCGGCTCAAGGTGATCACCACGCTGCACGGCACCGATATCACCCTGGTCGCCTCCGACCCCTCGTTCCGCGATGTGGTGGCGCACGCCATCAACGAGAGCGACGGGGTCACCGCGGTGTCGGAGGACCTGCGCCAGGAGACGCTGCGGAGTTTCCCGGTGAAGGCCGGCCTGGTGACCATCCCCAACTTCGTCGATCCCGCCGTCTATGTCCGCCGGCCGGACCGCGCCTTGCGGGGCCGTTTTGCCTCCGAGGGTGAGAAGATCCTGGTTCATGTGTCCAACTTCCGGCCGGTGAAACGAGTGGGGATGGTCATCCGCATCCTGGCGGGGGTCAACGACCGGCTGCCCGGCCGGCTGCTGATGGTGGGCGATGGCCCCGACGTCGGCCTGGCACGCGAAGTGGCGCGCGAACTCGGAGTCGACGATCGCGTGCACTTCCTGGGCCGGCAGGAGCGAGTGGTGGAGATCCTGTCCCAGGCCGACCTGTTCCTGTTGCCGTCGGAGCGCGAGAGCTTCGGTCTGGCCGCCCTAGAGGCTATGGCTTGCGGCGTGCCGGTGGTGGCCTCCCGGACCGGCGGCTTGCCGGAAGTCGTCGCGGACGGAGAGGCGGGCTATCTGATTGACCCCCAGGATCTCGCCGGGATGGTGGACGCGGCGGTAGCGGTGCTGGCCGAACCGGCAACCGCCGAGCGCATGGCGGCGGCGGCGCGCCGGGTAGCCGTGAGTCGGTTCCCCACCGGCAAGATCGTACCCCTTTACGAAGCCTTTTACCGGCAGGTGATGGAGTCACGGACCGACTGAAGGTATGCCTGGTCTCGCTGGGGTGTGCGCGGAATCGGGTGGATAGCGAGGTGATGCTGGGACTGCTCGGGCAGGCGGGCTTCGAGTTCACGGCCTTTCCCCGGGAAGCCGAAGTCATCATCGTGAATACCTGCGCTTTCATTGGCCCGGCCCGCGCCGAATCGGCCGAGACCATCAAGGAACTCGAGCGGTGGAAGGACGAGGGGCGGTGCCGGGTCCTGTTGGCCGCCGGCTGCCTGCCGCAACGGGAAGGCGCCGCCCTGACCCGGCAGTTCCCCGGGGTGGATGGGCTGCTGGGAACGGGCCAATTCGGCCAAGTGGTGGAGATCATCCAGGCAGCGCTGGACGGAGCGGCGCCGAGTCCTCCCGGACCGCCGGGCTACCTGTTCCAGGAAGCACCGCCCCGGCTGGTCACCACCGGGGTGAGCGCCTACGTGAAACTGGCGGAAGGCTGCTCGCGGGGCTGCACTTTCTGCGCCATCCCCCGCTTGCGCGGCCCCATGCGCAGCCGGCGGCCGGAGACGGTAGTGGCCGAGGCGCGGACGCTGGTGGAGCTGGGAGCAAGTGAACTGGTGCTCGTGGGCCAGGACACGACCGCCTACGGGCTGGATCTTCAGCCGGCGGCGAGCCTGGCCGAACTGCTGGAGGAACTGGCCGGCGCCAACCCGGATGGATGGGTGCGGGTCTTGTATGGACACCCGGACGGGATCACCCGGCCGCTGCTCGCCGCCCTGGCCGGTGGTCCTCCGCTGTGCCGGTATCTCGACGTGCCGTTTCAGCACGTTTCCCCTTCCGTGCTCCAGAGGATGGGCAGGCGGGGCGACTCCCGCGACTTCCTGAACCGTCTGGCGGGATGGCGGCGCGCCGTGCCCGGCCTCACCCTCCGCACCACCTTCATCACCGGGTTTCCCGGGGAGACCGAGGCCGACTTCGAGTTGCTCCGCGCCTTCGTGCGCGAGGCCGCCATCGACCACATCGGCGCCTTCACCTATTCGCGGGAGCCCGGCACACCGGCCGCCGATCTCCCGGACCAGGTGCCGTCCGCCATCGCCGAGGAGCGCCGGCAACTCCTGCTCGGAGAGCAGCGGGTCATCGCCCGCCGCCTGGGCGCGGCCAGAGTCGGAAAGTCGGAACGGGTGCTCCTCGAGAGGGCCACCCGCTATGGCTGGCGGGGGCGCACCGAACGCGACGCCCCCGAGGCGGACGGCGTGGTCCGCGTCCGGGGCGAGGCCGACGTTGCGCTGGTCGGCCGCTTCGTGACCGTGTCCATCACCGGCGCCGGCCCCTATCACCTGGAGGCGAGGCTGCGATGAAGCCGGGGCGGGCGATGCGGCTGGTCCTGCTGGTGTCGGGCACGGCGGCGCTGGGCATGGGCGTTGCCGGAGCCTTCTTGCCCGGGGTGCCGACCACGCCCTTCCTCCTCATCGCCGCCGGCTGCTACGCCCGCAGTTCCGATCGCATGTACCGCTGGCTGCTGGGGCACAGCCGCTTCGGGCCGCCGATCAAGCGGCTGTTGGCGGGAGAGGGCCTGTCGCTGCGGGCCAAGGTGTGGTCACTGGCTTTCGCGTATGCGGTCCTGGGGCTGTCGGCGGCTCTCTGGGTGGAAGGACCGGGGGCCCGTATCCTGCTATTGGCGCTGGCGGCCCTCAAGACCTACTACCTGTTATTCCGGTTGCCGACGGCGGCCGGGGTCGCGCCTCCCCCCGAACGCAAGCGCGATCCACGGATTGGCTGACTTAGTTCTTGACTTAGTCTATGCTTTGGCGGAGGTGATTCAACGATGCGGCAGGTGAATGTCCACGAAGCCAAGACACAGCTTTCGCAGCTCCTGGCACGAGTGCAACAGGGTGAGGAGATCATCATCGCCAAAGCTGATATGCCGATAGCTCGACTGGTCCCCATGGGCCACCTCCCCGTCGTCCGGGTGGCGGGCAGCGCCAAAGGCAGGGTGATCATAGCCCCCGATTTCGACGCCCCATTGCCCCAACCGCTTGCGGAAGCCTTTGAAGGATGAGGGCGCTACTGGATACGCACGTCTTCCTGTGGTGGATCACCGACGACCCGCGCCTTTCTGCGAAGGCGCGCCAGGTAATCGCAACCGGGACCAATACGCTGTTCTTGAGTGCAGTAAGCAGCTGGGAGATAGCCATCAAGGCCGGGCTGGGCAGGCTGAAGCTGGAGACGAACCGACTCGACAGCTTCATGACGGACCAACTGACGCTGAATGGTATATCCAGCTTGCCGGTCCAGATGAGCCACGCACTGCATGTCCACTCTCTTGCGTCCCACCACCGCGATCCATTCGACCGTTTGCTGGTCGCGCAGGCACAACTGGAGGATATGCCTATAGTCACATCCGACGCTGTGATCGGCCGGTATCCCGTAGCGACCCTCTGGTAGGATGGCGGAATACCGGTCTTGAGGAGTACGATGGGTCGCGCGGCCACGGTCCCGATTGCAGCCTCATTGCTCGCGGTCGCCCTCGCCGGTTGGATTGCCTGGGAGACAGCCGTCCTGTCCGTGGAATATGTGGAGATACCCATCGAGGGGTTGCCGCGGGAGTTCGACGGCTTTCGCATCGCCCAGGTGAGCGACCCGCATGGGAACCGGATCGACCCGGCCGGGCGGGAAGTCAAGGCCGTCGCCGAGGCGGAGGTGGACCTGGTCGCCGCCACCGGCGACTTCGTTCACCGCAACCACGCCAGAGGGATGCGCCGGATCCTCCCTTTCATGAAAGCGCTGGTCGAAATCGCCCCGGTCTATGCGGTCAGCGGCAATCATGACCACTGGACCGATTGGCCGTACGTTGCCTGGCGGCTCAGCGAGGCGGGGGTAACGGTGTTGGAAAACAGCCATGTCCGCATCCGTCGCGGTGAGGCGCAGATCATCCTGGCGGGCGTGAGCGACCCCTATACGGGGCGTGCCTGCCTGAAGCGGGCGCTGCCGGCGCAGGTGGATGCGGTGGTCGTGCTGCTGGCCCACGCCCCCACCTGGTTCGAGCCGTGGAATGCCGCCACCGCCCCCGCCAACCTCGATCTGGTCTCGCTGACCCTGGCCGGCCACACCCATGGCGGCCAGATCAAGCTGCCGCTGGTAGGTGCGGTGACCACCGCTTCGGGACGCCTCTTCCCGCCCAGCCACGTGGAGGGCTTGTCCCGAGAAGGTGACGGCTGGCTCTACATCAACCGCGGGCTGGGACAAGGGGACCTCGGGTTTCGCTTCCGGTCGCGGCGGGAAGTGACCATAATCACGCTGCGCCGGGCGGAATAGCCATGCCGGAACGCCAATGTGGCAGGGCCGGGATCACGAGCATCACCGTGACCATGGCGGCGACCGCGCCCATGACCGTGGCCGCGCCTACAATCGTGACCGCGTTTTCGTAGTAGGCCCCCCGCTCCATCCACATGATGCCAACCCGCGATATATCGAAGGATACCTGGGCTTTTGGTATAATGGTGCTGGTATAAGGGGGCATGCACTTGACCTTTCGCGGCTGGCGCATTCCCGTCATCTTGGCCGCATTGCTGGGCACTCTGGCCGTGCTGCTGGCCGGCACGCACCTGTACCGGCGGCAGACCGAGGTGAACCCGTTGATCCGGCGGAGCCGGGAGGTAGCGGGAGTGACCGGCGCCTCCATCCGGCGAACCGGCGGGCTGGTGGTGGTGGAGGTCGAACTGGCGGTAGTCGAGGACCTGCGCCTGACCTACCGGCAACTGGAGGCCGCAGCGCTCGACCTGGTGCCTGCCGGCAGTCTCCGCCTGGTACTCGGGGATCGGCGTACGCCCGAGTTGGAGCAGGCCTACCACCGGGTACACCATGTCATCCATGAGGCGGCCGCCCGAGGGACCTACTCGCAACTGGTGCAGGTGGAGAGCATGCTGCGCGAACAGGGGCTCGAGGCCCGGCTGAGCGTCGACGATCGCTTCGTGTACGTGCAGATCCATGACGGCCTCGAAGGGTACCTATATGAACTGGTGCCCCTGTCCGGCACGGGCGGGAGGGGCGGGACATGATCAAGGAGATCGTGATGGGAGCGGCGTTGGCGGCCTTCATCTACCTCGGCTTGATCGGCCACAACCCGCTGCCCTTCCTGTTCCTGGCGGGCCTCCTGTACGTGCTGTCGCAATCGGCGATCATACGCCCGGGGGGGCGGGAGGTGCGGCCGATCTCCCGGGGTGAAAGCGGGCCGGTCAGCTTCGCGCAGATCGGCGGCCAGGAGACGGCCAAACGAGAACTCAAAGAAGCCCTTGACTTCGCGATGGATCAGCGGGGGATTCGCCAGCTCGGCATCCGGCCGATCAAGGGCATCCTGCTGACGGGTCCACCCGGCACCGGCAAGACCATGTTGGCCAGGGCCGCCGCAGCCTACACGAATTCGGCCTTCCTCTCCATCTCCGGCTCGGAGTTCATCGAGATCTACGCCGGGGTGGGAGCCCAGCGGGTACGCCGGTTGTTCGCGGAAGCCCGGGAAGCCGCGCGGCACCGCGGAGGCAGCACCGTCATCTTCATCGACGAGCTGGAGGTGATCGGCGGGCGGCGCGGGCAACACACGTCCCACCTCGAGTACGACCAGACCCTCAACCAGCTCCTGGTGGCCATGGACGGGATCGCCGCCGACAGCGTGCGGATCCTGATGATCGGGGCCACGAACCGGCTCGACCTCCTGGATCCCGCGCTCCTGCGCCCGGGGCGATTCGACCGGATCGTGCGGGTGGACCTCCCCGACCGGGCGGGCCGGCTGGCGATCCTGAAGCTTCACACGGCCAACAAGCCCCTGCACCGGTCGGCGAACCTGGAGCGGCTGGCCGGCCAGACTTTCGGCTTCTCCGGAGCGCATCTGGAGAGCCTGGCCAACGAGGCCGCGATCCTGGCGTTGCGGCAGGGAACTGAGTTCGTGGAGCAGGAACACCTGGAGGAAGCGGTGGACAAGGTCATCCTCGGCGAGAAGCTGTCCCGGCTGCCCGGGCGGGGGGAGTTGGAACGAGTTGCCGTGCACGAGTTGGGACATGCGCTGGTGGCGGAGATCATCGCCCCGGGCGCGGTGACGACGGTGACCATCAGCCCCCGGGGGGCGGCCCTGGGTTACGTGCGCCAGGCGGAGGAAAGCGACCTTCACCTCTATTCGCTCGCCTATCTCGAAGACCGTATCGCCATACTGCTGGCGGGCGCCGTGGCCGAGGAGGTCGTGCTGGGAAGTCGGAGCACGGCGGCCACCGACGATATCGAACGGGCCTCCCGGATCGCTCGGACCATCGTCGGGTCAGGGTTGTCGCGACTGGGAGCGGTCAGCGAGGAACTGCTGTCGGCCGGCGAGACCCAGGCCGAGGCGCGGGCTATCGTGCGGTCCCAGGAGGCTCGGGTTTACCGGTTCATCGAGCCGCGGCGGGCGGCGTTATCCCGGGCTTGCCCGTGCTTGCTCGAGCGGGAGCGGCTGCCGGGTGACGAACTGCGCCGACTGCTCAGTCTCGGGAATCGCCCGCAGCTGACACAGCCCTGCCGGATGGCGCGGGCGATGCCGATCGATCGGAGAGGTCAGGACGGACGGACGGCGAACCTCTCTTCCAGGGAGGTCGTCCATGAAGGCGGAGATCCTCGCCGTAGGCACGGAACTGCTGCTCGGCCAGATCGCGAACACCAACGCCCGCTTCCTGTCGCGGGCACTGGCGGATGCCGGCATCGACGTCTTCTACCACGTGGCCGTCGGAGACAATCCTCATCGGCTTGACGAGGCGTTGCGGGCGGCGCTCGCGCGATCCGACCTCGTCCTCGTCTCAGGAGGGCTGGGTCCGACGCTGGACGATATCACCCGCGAGCGGCTGGCGGAGGTCAGCGGCCGGCCCCTCGTCCTGGATCCTGCCGGCCTCTCGGTTATCGAGAGCTTCTTCCGGGCCCGGGACACCGCCATGCCTCCCAGCAACCGGAAGCAGGCCATGCTCCCCGAGGGGGCCGTCCCCATCGCCAATCCCGTAGGGACCGCCCCCGGCGTCCTCCTGGAACTGGAAAGCCAAACCGTCATCTTGCTACCGGGCCCTCCGGCGGAACTCGTCCCCATGACCCGGAACAGCGTGATCCCCTACCTCCTCGCGCGCCTCGAACGGACCGGCGAGCGGGCGGTGATTCGCTCCCGTGTCCTGAAGCTGGTGGGCATCGGCGAGTCGGCCGCCGAGGCTCGGCTGGCCGACATCCTGGCCGGCCAGGGAAATCCGACGGTGGCGCCCTTGGCCGGCGAGGGCGAAGTGCAGTTCCGGATAACCGCCAAGGCGCGCGATCCGGAGGCGGCAGAAGCGCTGATTGCCCCGGTGGAGGCCGCGATCCGGGACCGACTCGGAGCCCACATATACGGCCGGGATGATGACACGCTGGAGGGGGTCATCGCCGAGTTGCTCGCGAGGCGCGGCGGCAAGCTGGCGGTGGCCGAATCCTGCACCGGGGGCGGGATTGCCTGCCGGCTGACCCGGGTGCCCGGGAGTTCCGCCTATTTCGAACGCGGGCTGGTAGTCTACAGCAACCAGGCCAAGGTGGAATTGGCCGGCATCGCGCCGGATTTGCTGGAGCGCCACGGGGCAGTCAGCCGGGAAGTCGCCGCCGCCCTGGCCGACGGGGTGATGAATCGTTCCGGCACCGATTTCGGGCTCGGGGTGACCGGCATAGCCGGCCCGGGCGGAGGTTCCCCCGGCAAGCCCGTGGGACTGGTGTTCTGCGGGTTGGCGGGAGGCGGGCCCACCGTCACCTTCGAGCGGCGGTTCGCCGGCGATCGCTCGGCCGTGAGGCGGCGAGCCGCCGCCTGGGCCCTCGAGCTGCTGTGGGGTCGACTGCGCGCGTGACTCAGGGACGGGCGGTGGCCGAGATGCGGGCGTTCGTGGCCGTGGAGGTTTCGGATGCGGTCAGGGCAGAGGTCGGGGAATGGAGCGCGGCCTTGCGGGCCGCCGGCGCGGATTACCGGTGGGTGGATCCCGCCAACTACCACCTGACGCTGAAGTTCCTGGGCGCCATCGATCCCGGCCGGATGCTGTCCCCGCTGCAGGCGGCACTAACGGAACTGGCAGCGGGAATGCCGCCGGTGGCCGTGACTTGCCAGGGGATCGGCTGCTTCCCCGGCTGGGGCAATCCGCGGGTGCTGTGGGTGGGGCTTGGCGACGGGCGTGCGGCTATGACGGCGCTGGCCTGCGCGGTGGACCGGGCCACGCTGCCGCTGGGTTTCGCGGAGTCCGCCAAAGACCCGACGCCGCACCTGACGCTGGCGCGGCAGCGGTCCCCATCCGGGTCTTCGCGACTGCTCGAGGCGGTCCGGCGGTTGGGCGACGATAGGGTCGCCGGCAGTTTCACCGCGGGAGAGATCTTGTTGATGGAGAGCCGTCTTTCGCCGGCCGGCCCGACCTACGGGGTGAAGGGCCGCTTCCGACTGGGGGCACCGGCACCCGACAGCTCACAGCGAAGCCGATAGAGGTGATAGGTTATGGTCCCGGGATCGGCCAAGACGGTGGGAGGGGGCGGGCCTGCCATGGAGAAGCGGCGCGCGCTGGACCTGGCGCTGGCGCAGATCGAGAAGCAGTTCGGCAAGGGTTCGATCATGCGTCTCGGCTCGGACGCGAACCGCCTGGCAGTGGAGGTGATCCCTACCGGATCTCTTGCGCTGGATGCGGCGCTGGGTTGCGGGGGGGTGCCGCGAGGCCGGGTGGTCGAGATCTTCGGGCCCGAGGGCTCGGGCAAGACCACCTTGGCCTTGCACATCCTCGCCGAGGCCCAGAAACGGGGCGGGGTGGCCGCTTTCATCGATGCGGAGCACGCGCTGGATCCGAGCTATGCCCGACGGCTCGGCGTGGACATCGACGACCTCTTGATCGCCCAGCCCGACACCGGCGAGCAGGCACTGGAGATCGCCGAGGCGCTGGTGCGCAGTGCGGCGGTGGACGTCGTGGTGGTCGACTCGGTGGCCGCCCTGGTCCCCAGGGCGGAACTCGAGGGAGAGATGGGCGATGCCCACGTGGGACTGCAGGCCCGGCTCATGTCCCAGGCCCTCCGCAAGCTGGCGGGAGCCATCTCCAAATCCCGGACCACGGCCATCTTCCTCAATCAGATCCGCGAGAAGGTCGGGGTCATGTTCGGCAACCCCGAGATCACGCCGGGCGGCCGCGCCCTGAAGTTCTATGCCTCGGTGCGGCTGGACGTGCGCCGCGTCGAAACGTTGAAACAGGGCAACGAGACGGTAGGCGCCCGCACGCGAGTGAAGATCGTCAAGAATAAGCTGGCCCCCCCTTTCCGGCAGGCGGAGTTCGATCTCATCTATGGCGAAGGCATCTCCCGGGAGGGCGGGCTGGTGGATGTAGCCACCGAACTCGGGATCCTCGAGAAGAGCGGCACCTGGTATTCCTACCGTGAAACCCGGCTCGGTCAGGGCCGGGATAACGTCCGCGACTTCCTGCGACAGAATCCGGAGGTGGCGGCGGCGATCGAAGGGGTGGCCCGGGAACGGCTGAAGCTCGGCGGCGTCAAGGGGACGGCGGCGGCGGATGATGGGCCGAGCAATGAGTAGTGCGGACGACCTCAATTTCCAGGAACTCGATGACCAGGATCGAGAACTGATGGCGCTGGCCTCGGCGGCGATCCGCCAGGCCTGGCGAACCGATCGCCATTCGGTGGGAGCGGCGGTCTTGGCCGGATCGGGCAAGGTGTACACGGGCGTAAACGTGGAGTCATGCGCCTACGGCCCCTGTGCGGAACCGGTAGCCGTCGGGGCTGCAGCCGCGCACGGGGAGAGGGAGTTCCTTCGCATCGTCGCCGTGCGCGGCGGCGAGGGCAGTCCGTCGGTCCTCGCTCCCTGCGGCAACTGCCGCCAACTCCTGGCCGACTATGCTCCGGAGGCTGCGGTGGTCCTGGAGGTAGGCGGCCGGCTGCTCAAGGTCAGGGCCGGGGACCTGTTGCCGCTGGCTTACCGCTACTTTCGATGAAGCTGGGGCCATTCGGTTCCGGTCCTGCCCGGGCAGGTCGATTGCATGCCACGTCCCGTCTAGCGAGACGCGATTCCCGCCGCGCGGTATGCGGGAGGGAGGATGGGGGCTGAAGCGGGCGAAATGAAATGGCATCACGCCAGGCGAAACGGGGTGGGGTGATCGTGGCCGGTCGCCGGGTCGCGATTGATGATATCGAGCCCCTGCTTGAAGGGCTGGCCATCATGGGCACGGGAGGAGGAGGGAACCCGGAGTGGGGCCGGGCCATCCTCGCCAATGACCTGGCTCGCGGCCGGGAGCTTTGGCTGGTGTCTCCCGGAGACATCCCCGATGATGCGCTGGTGGTGAGCGGCGGGTTGATGGGCTCGGTGAAGACCCTGGAGGGCATGTCCATCGAGGACCTCGTCGCCCGCTGGGAGACCCGATTTGAGCTGCTCGTGGCCACCTCGCTCATGGAGGACTACCTGGGGCGGAAGGTCGAGTACGTAGTGCCTTTCGAGGCAGGAGGACTCAACACCCCTGCCATCATGTCCCTGGCCGCGAGGCTGGGGATAAAGACCGTGGACGGCGACGGACTGGGACGATCGGCGCCGGAGACGCACATGTCCAGTTTCCTGGGACACGGGATAAGCTTGACTCCCATGTCCCTGGTCGACACCCACGGCAACGCCATCGTGGTGACCGATCAAGTCGCTCCGACCTTCGCCGATGAGATCGGCCGCTGGATGGTGACGCGAGGCGGCGGCATGGGAGCTAACAATCACTACCCTATGACCGGCAAACAGCTGAAGGCCTCGGTGATCCCCGACACGAGCAGCCTGGCGCTCGCCCTGGGACGGACGATCATGGCTGCCAGGCAGTCGGGTCGGGATCCGCGGCGGGCCGCGATGGCTGCCCTGGGTGGCGTGGACCTGTTCCAGGGCAAAGTGACCTCGTTGCGGGGTGAAGACCGGGGCGGCTTCTACATCACGGAAGTGGTGCTGGCCGGTGACGGTCCTCACGCCGGGCGCGAGGCGCGCATGGTAATCAAGAATGAGACGATGGTCCTGTGGATTGACGGGCGGCTGCGGGCCGTATTCCCCGACCTGGTCTGCATGCTCGACCCGGCGACGGGGGCGGGGATCATGAGCGTCGATCTCGCGGTGGGCAAGGGGGTCGCGTTGCTCGGGACGGCGTGCCACGCCCGGTTGCGCCACGCGGCGACCACGCCCGCGGGCAGGAGCGCCTTCGGCGGGGCCAGGTACGGCCACCCGTACCTCGCCTATGCTCCCATCGAACAGCTGGGACCTGAGAGCGGCGGATCTCCGAGGAGTGGCGATGCGCATGCATGAAGTCAAGGTGCTCGGGATTTGCGGCAGCCCTCGTGCCGGCAACAGCTTGTTCCTGTTGGGCGAGGCGCTTACCAGCGCCGAGATGGTGCCCGGGATCGCGAAGGGAAGCCGTTCTCTGTCCGTACGGGGGAAGAAGATAGCCCCCTGCATCGCCTGCGGCCGGTGCTATGAACGGGGCGACTGCTGCTTTGACGACGACTTCCCGGCCATTCGGGATGCATGGCTGGAGGCGGATGCGATCATCTACTCCGTGCCCGTGTATCACATGAGCATTCCCGGCCAGCTCAAGTGCTTCATCGATCGCCTCGGGAACAGCCTTTTCGGCAAGTACCGGGGGCTGTTCACCGAAGATAAGCTCCCCAAGTTCCTCAAAGCCATCGGCAGCATAGCCCAGGGCGTGCATCTTCACTCCGGTCAGGAGCATGCCGTCACCGACCTGATCAACCACGCGATGGTGATGGGTTGCGTACCCGTCGCCGGCGACCTCTGGCAGTCGTATATCGGCGGAGCAGGTTGGACGTCCAATGACGGGGAGGGCACGGCGCTGGAGCGGCAGTGCGCGAACCGGCTTCCCGATGCCCTGGCGGCCCTCGCGTCCGCAAGGTCGGTCGGCAAGCGTACGGCTGAGATGGCGCTGCTGCTCAGAGCAGGCGCGGAAGGGCTTGAGCGCTCGGCGGGCGGCGACCCCATTTATCGGGCGTTCTTGGCCGCACCGCCCTCGTCTGCCGGGAGCGGCCACTGAGAGGAGTCCGGCGAAGCGTGCCTGCCCTGGGAGTGAACGAGCCCGCCTGCACCCTGTGCGGCCGCTGCTTGGTAGCGTGTGCGGCCGGGCGAGCCGTCCTCACCGGCGCACTCGACCCTGCCTGGCTGGAGCAGTCGTTACTACGAGTGGACGGCCCGGCGCCGCCGGCCCATATCCGCCTGTGCCGGCATTGCCTGACGGCACCGTGCGTCGACGCGTGCGTGGCGCGGGCCCTCAGGCGGGATGCTGCCGGAGATGCCGTGAGCCTCGACTCGTCGCGCTGCGTGGGGTGCTATAGCTGCGTGATGGAGTGTCCGTTCAGCGCCCCGCTGGCGCGGGCGGTGAGCGGCAACGCGGGAAGGGGTACGGTCATCGCCAAGTGTGACGGTTGCGCGCAGCTCCCGGAACCCCTCTGTGCCGCCGTTTGCCCGACCGGGGCGATCCGGGCTGCCGGCGACGCCCGATCGGCTTCCTCCCGCGCCCGGCGGCGAAGGGCAGTCGGGCTCGGCCTGGCGGGGCACAGGTGAGGGGAAAGTGACCAGGTACCTGATTGTCGGGCTGAACGTGGCGGGAATCGCCGCCATGAAGGCGATCCGCGAACTTGACCGGGCGGGTCGGATCGTGGCGGTCTCCGGCGAGTCTCATCTCCCATACTCCCGGGTGCTGTTGCCCCGCTACCTGGCCGGCGGAGCGGTGCGGGAGGAGATGTCGCTCGAGCCGGCTGACTTCTACCGGGCGGAAGGCACCCGCGTGATCTGGGGCCGTCGGGTGGTGGCGCTAGATCATGAACGACGCGAAGCGGCCCTCGATGACGGCACGACGATCGACTTCGATCGCGCGCTCATCGCCGCCGGCGGCAGTCCAATCATCCCCGGGCACTTGGCCGGGCCGGGAGTGACCGGGCTGCGCACCTTGGAGGACGCCGTCCTGATCCGCGAGCGGGCATCGGCGGGGACTCGGGTGTGTATCGGCGGCGCCGGGCCGGTAGGAGTAAAGACGGCCTGCGCCCTGGCAGAGCTGGGGGTGCGGCCGGCGTTGATCGTCGCCTCCGGTCGGATCCTGTCCCAGATCGCCGACCCTGAGGCGGCATCCCTCGCCCAGCGCCGGCTGGAACTGCATGGCGTGGAAGTGCGCCTCGGCACGGATATAAGCCGCGCACTGCGGGGGCGCGCCGGTCTGGAAGCGCTGCAACTCAGCGATGGGACGGCCGTCCCTTGCGGACTGCTGGTGCTGTGCAAGGGAGTGACGCCCAATGTCGCCGGGATGCCTTCCGCCGTCCATGGCCGGTCCGGCATCGCGGTGGACGGGATGATGGCTACCCGCATGTCCGGGCTGTATGCGGCCGGCGACGCCGCCGAGACTCGGGACCTGATCGACGGCCAGACGAAGGTCACGGCCATATTCCCCAACGCGGCAGCCCAGGGCCGGATTGCCGGGAAGAACATGGCGGGCGCGACCGCCGTCTTCGATGGGTCGCTGCCGCGCAACGCCCTGGACCTTCTCGGGTTGCCCCTGATATCCATCGGCCTGGTGGCGGCCGGCCTTGACGCCCGGCACGCCGTCCGGGCCACGCGCACCGCCGGATCCTACCGGAAGCTCGTATATCGCGATGGGCTGCTGGTCGGCGCCTTGCTGGTGGGCGAGGTCATGGATGCCGGGGTGCTTCAGGCGCGCATCCGGCGCAATCTGGCCGGCTCGCCGGGACTCCGAGAACCCGGGCAACTCATGGGGGAGGCGGGATGAACTTGGAGCAAAGATTCGTGAACGTGGATGCCAAACTCTGCACGGGTTGTGCCATGTGCGAACTCGCGTGCTCTTATCACCACGAGGGTTGCTACTCGCCGCGGCTGTCCCGGGTCCGGTTGGTACGGTTCGAGGACCGCGGGTTCAGCGTCCCGGCGACCTGTGCCTACTGCGAGCGGCCGATCTGCGAGGAGGCATGTCCCACCGCGGCCTTCGCCCACGACCCGGCGACGGGGGCCGCGCGGGTCCACGAGGCGCGGTGCATCGGCTGCAAGGAGTGCGTGAACGCCTGTCCGCTGGGAGTCATCGACCTGCATCCGGTACATGGCACTCCCATGCGCTGCGACCTGTGCGATGGCGATCCGGCTTGCGTCAAGCTATGCCCGACGGGAGCGCTCGCCCTGCAGCTCGTGAGCGATGCCGTCCGGGACAAGCGGCGGGCGGTCCAGACGGCCAGAATCCGCCTGGCGGAAGCGGGGGGGTTGGAGAGTTGAAGCCGACGGGAGGCCATATCCTCCACGTAGACCTGAGCACGGGACGCAACTGGACCGAGCCGGTCAGCGAGGCGCACACCGCGGCGTTCACCGGCGGACGGGGGGTGGGCGCCGCCCTCCTCTGGCATGGGACCGGACCGGGAGTCCAGCCTCTTGGCCCCGACAATCTGCTGATCTTCGGCCCCGGCCTGCTCACGGGGACGGCGGCTCCCTGTTCCGGGCGGACCACCGTCACCGCCATGAGCCCTGCGACCGGTCTCTACGTCAAGACCAGCGGGGGCGGCCACTTCGGAGCCCAGCTCAAGTACGCCGGCTACAGCCATCTGGTCGTGCACGGCCAGGCCGACCAGCCCGCGTATATCTGGATCGATGACGGCAAGGTGGAAGTGCGCGACGCCGCCCGTTTCTGGGCCATGGACGGGAGGACGGCTGACGCCGCCATCAAGCACGCCATCGGCGATGAGGATATCCAGGTGGCGCTGATCGGCCCCGGCGGCGAGAACCTGGTGGCGTTCGCCGCGGTGATGTTCTCGGTACACCATGCCGCCGCCCGGGGCGGAGCCGGGGCGGTGATGGGGTCCAAACGGCTCAAGGCGGTCGCCGTCCGCGGTACGGGGGCCATCGCCGCCGCGAACCCTTCGCGTTTCCACGACCTCGCGGCAAGGGCCCGCGAGGCCTTGCAGTCCGAGTCCGGTTACGCCGGACTGGCCAAGTACGGCACCTCGGGCACGCTCAATGCGCTCAACGAGCAGCGCATCCTGCCCTCATATAACTTCCAGCGGGGGACGGTCCGCGACGGCTATCCGCTGACCGGTGAAGCCCTGGTCCAGGAGGGATATCTGAAGGGGCGCGTTGCCTGTTTCGGCTGCATCATCGGGTGCCACCGCCGCACGGCGGTAGAGCGGGGCCGCTTCGCCGGGACCGAGACGTGCGGCCCGGAGTACGAGACGATGAGCGCGCTGGGGAGCGGTTGCGGGCTGCTGGACACCGGCGCGGTGCTGAAGGCCAACGATCTGTGCAACATATACGGCCTCGACACGATATCTGCCGGCGGCGTGCTCCAGTGGGCGATGGAGTGCCGGGAGAAGGGGTTGCTCACCGCCGGCGATCTCGACGGCGTTGATCTGCGCTGGGGCAACGCCGAGGCGATGAACGCCATGATCCGCAAGATCGCCTTCCGGGAGGGTTTCGGCAGCGTGCTGGCCGACGGCGTGCGGCGGGCGGCGGAGCAGGTCGGCGGCGACAGCTACCGGTGGGCGGTGCAGGCCAAGGGCCTTGAGCAGTCGCGGGTCGACACCCGCTCGGCGAAGGCCTATGCGCTGGCTTTCGCCGTCAACCCGCGCGGCCCCGACCACCTGCACACCGAGACCTTCGCCGAATTCGGGATGAGCCCGGAGTCGCGCGCGCTCATCCGGGAGATCACCGGCGACGAGGAGTTAGCCGTGCCCTATCTCACCGACAAGCGGGCCGAGATCGTGCGCTGGCATGAGGATTGCTATGCGCTGACCGAAGCCCTGGGCTTCTGCGTATTCACCACGACGGCGCTGTACGGGATCACCCCGCGACTGATGGCCGACATGTTCTCGGCCTTCACGGGCCTCGAGGCGACGGCCGACGATCTCATGCTCGTCGGCCGGCGTGCAGTGACGCTCGAGAAATGCATCAACGTCCGCCGGGGAGCGGACCGGAAGGCGGATACGCTTCCCTGGCGGATGATGAACGAGGCGTCGCCGGACCGCCCGGAAGCCATCAACGGGCGAGAGGAACTCGACCGGATGCTGGACGAGTATTACCGGCTTCACGGCTGGGACCCCGCCACCAGTTGGCCCACCCGTCCGTGCCTGGAGGCGCTCGGCCTCGAGGCGGTCGCCGCCGAGTTGGAGAGGGCGGGGAAGATCGGCGGCAGCGGGGGGCGGCAGTCGTGATCCGGGTTCGCATTCGGACAGGCGGAGGACTGGCGCGGGGGCGGCTTTGCCCCGAGGTCCTCGAATTGCCCGACGGGGCGTCGCTACGGGACGCCTTGGAGAAGCTGGCCCGCGATCAGGGGCTGGCGGTCTCCGGTAAGGTGACGCTGGTGGCGGTGAACGGCCGTCGGGTGGGGGCGGAGCGCCATGCCGGCCACCTGCTGGCCGACGGCGATGTGGTTTCGGTAGTCAATGCGGTCGCGGGCGGCTGAACGGGGGAGGATCTGCTTTGAGGGCGTTCGATGTGCTGACCCTGGGGGAACCGATGGTGCTGTTCAGTGCGGGCACGGCGGGTCCGCTCCGGCACGTATCCCACTTCGCCAAGTATACGGCAGGGGCGGAGCTGAACTTCAGCATCGCGCTGACGCGGCTGGGGATTCCCACGGGCTTCGTCACCAAGCTCGGCGAGGACGAGTTCGGGGAGTTCATCCTGGCGTGCATGCGAGCTGAGGGGCTCGACACTTCCCTCGTGAGCCGGAGCGCCCTGCAGCCTACCGGGGTGTACTTCAAGGAGTATCGGGGCCCGGGCGACCCCAAGGTGCACTACTACCGCCGGGGAAGCGCCGCCAGCGCACTGTCTTCCGAGGATCTTCGCCGGGATTGGCTGGCCGGCGTGAAGATCGTCCACATCACCGGCATAACGCCTGCTCTCAGCAGTAGCTGCCAGACCGCGTGCGAAGCCTTGCTCGATATGGCAGAGGATGCCGGCGCCGCCATATCCTTTGATCCGAACTACCGGCCGCTGCTACACGACCGCATGGACGTTCGGCGCTTCATGGCGGACTATCTCCGGAGGGCCGACATCCTCTTCATGAATGAGCGGGAAGCCGAGCTGCTGTTCGGTTCAACCGACTTCGCAGCCGTGCGCCGGCAGGCCCACGAGATGGGGCCGAGGACAGTCGTCCTCAAGCTGGGGCGGCGGGGAGCCGCGGTTTCGACGGTTTCCGATGGGACTTCCCGCGATGCGGTGCAGGTCCCGGCCCTGGAAATCGAACGCTTTGTGGACCCGGTGGGAGCGGGGGACGGCTTTGCCGCCGGGTTCCTTTTCGGCCTGATGAGCGGGTGGCCCCCCGAGAAGTGCCTGGCTGCAGGCAACTATGTCGGCGCCATGGCGACCACCGTTGCCGGAGATTACGAGGGCTACCCCTTTCTGGCCGAGCTGTTGCCCTATCTCAACCTGCCGTGCTCCGCCCGCGGCCACTCTCGGGGAGGCTGATCTCGTGCCTGACGTATCCGAACTGACCGCGCGCATCCCCCGGTCGGGGATCCGCGCCATAATGGAGCGAGCCATGGAGATTCCCGGTGCCATCAGGCTCGAGGTCGGCGAGCCGATGTTCCCGACACCTCCGCATATCGTCGAGGCGGCGGTTGAGGCCGCCCGGGCCGGCTACACGAAGTACACGGCGAATGCCGGCATACCCTCCGTGCGGGAGGCGGTTGCCGAGCGGCTCCGGCGGGAGTACGCGATCGATCTGCCCATCGAACGCTTATGCATCTCCGTCGGTGGGGTGGGGGCAATCGCCACCGCCCTGCGGGTCGCGACCGACGTCGGCGACGAGGTGCTAATCCCCGACCCGGGCTGGCCCACCTATGAGATGACGGTAGGGGCGGCCGGCGCCATCCCGCGGCGATACCGGCTGGAGTCCGCCAACGGCTTCCTCCCTCGCGTGGCCGACCTCGACCAGCTGGTAGGGGCGAGGACCAAGGCGATAATCGTGAATTCCCCCTCCAACCCCCTGGGCACGGTGCTGGCGCCGGAGAGCGTCAGGGAGTTGACTGCTTGGGCGGCGCGCCGGAACTTGTTCGTCATAGCCGACGAGGTTTACGACAGCATCGTGTTCGACGGCGTGCACGCGAGCTTCCTGGCGGAGGACGGTTACGAGGGCTTGATCGTGGTCTTCGCTGTCTCCAAGACCTACGCCATGACTGGCTGGCGGATCGGTTACGCGGTGGCCGCCCCTCGGGTGTCCGCCCAGATGGCCAAGATGCAGGAGGCCAGCGTGGCTTGTGCCCCGGGCGTCTCGCAGAAGGCCGCCGAGGCCGCGCTGCGGGGACCGCAAGACTGCGTCCGGGCCATGTGCCTGGCTTACCGGAAGAACCGGGATACGGCGATGCAGATCCTCGACCGCCATGGCATACGCTACCAGGTCCCCGGTGGAGCCTTCTATCTGTGGGTTGAAGCGGGTTGCCGGGACTCTCGGGCGTTCGCCGATGACCTCCTGGCCAACCGGGGGGTAGCGGTAGCCCCGGGAGAGACTTTTGGGCCGGCGGGCCGGCATTACGTTCGGGTATCGCTGGCGTCGCCGGAGGCCGCGCTGCGGGAGGGGGTCACCCGATTGGCCGAGGCCGCCCTGGCTGCCCGCCGGGCACAGGCGTGACACCCGTGCGGCCGGGCCCCCGGCGAGGGTAGCCAGGGGGCACGACGCTCTAACACGCCCCGGCGTCTCGCCACGTGAAACACAGATTGCGCCATGTGCGATGCCGGGTGAAGGGGGGGGCCGCCGGTGCACCGAATCCTCGTCTCGAAAGCAGCAACAGCTGTCCTGACTGGCGAGATACAATCATGAGCAAACCACCACCGCGGCGAACGGCGGAATACGAGTACTACCGGGTGCGGGTCGTAGAGCGCGCCCTGGATGTCCTCGGCGCGTTCTCCCAGCACCCCGGGGGATTGACTCTGGCCGAAATGGCCCGATCGGTGGGCATCCACAAGAGCACGGTCCACCGCCTGGCCCTGACGCTGGAGAAGGCCGGCTTCCTGCGGCGTTGTCCTGCCAGCGGGACGTACACTCTGGGTCTGAAACTGCTGGAACTTGGCGCCGTCGCCCTGAATGGGGTCGAGTTGCGCCGCGAGGCGCGTCCCTACCTCGAACGGCTGCATCGCGATACCGGATGCACCATCCACCTCGGGATTCTTGATGCGGGCGAGGTAGTGTACATCGACAAGTTCGAGGGCAACAACTCCATTCGCCTATACTCCCAGGTAGGGCGGCGCGCCCCGGCTCACTGCACCGGCCTCGGCAAGGCGCTGCTAGCGTTCCAACCGGCGTCAGCCGTCCGGCAGTTGGCGGCTCAGCGCGGACTGAAGCGCTACACTTCGGAAACCATCACCTCCGTTCAGGAGTTGCTGGCCGAACTGGAGCGGGTCAAGACGCGCGGTTTTGCCGTGGACATGGCGGAGCATGAGCCGCTGGTCCATTGCGTGGCCGCGCCGATCCGCGACCATTTCGGGACGGTGATCGCCGCCGTCAGCCGGACGTTGATCATCCCCAGCTTGTCCGATGCCGAGGCGAGGCACCACGCCGAGCCGGTTGTGGCTGCCGCGGCGGCGATATCGACCAACATGGGATGGGGCGGCGACGCCGGTAAGGCGGCCCAGCCCGTCCCCTGATTCGGAAGGCAGTATCGGAGGTTCCGCGACTTGGCGATGCGTCTTGCTCGGGCCGGCGACCGGCTCCGGCGACTGGTGACGACGAGAACATCGATTACGCTGGCTGGCGTATCGCTCCTGCTTTCGCTGCTCGCCATGTGGGTCTGTGTGTACGTCGCGGGCGCCGATCCCTACCACGCTCTGACCGCCATGTTCCGGGGGGCGTTCCAGAGTCGCTGGGCGCTGACGTCCACGCTGTCGGAGTGGGTGGCAATCACCCTCTCCGGGCTGGCAGTGCTCATCCCTTACCGGGCGGGATTCTTCAATGTCGGTGGGCAAGGCCAGCTGGAGATGGGAGGGCTGGCCGCCGCGGTCGTGATCATCTACTTCGATGCCGCCCCGGCCCTGGTCATGGCGGCGGCGCTGGCGGCATGTGTGCTGGCCGGGGCGGTGACGGTGGGGTTGCCCCTGCTCCTGCGGCTCGGCAGAGGCGCGAGCGAGGTCACCACGACCATCATGGTGAACTTCGCCGCCCTGCGCCTCATGTATGCCATGATCACCGGCCCCTTGCAGGACCCGGGGGCGTGGTACGGCACGACGCCCATTGTCCCCAGCGCTTTGCGCTTGCAGTCCTTTCCGGCCGGCTCAGGGATACCGGTCGGCCTGTTCGTGGCGGTGGGGCTGGCCGTGGGGGCTTGGTGGTTGCTGAACTCCACCGTGTTCGGACTTCACCTGCGCGCCGTTGGCGGCAACCGGCCGGCGGCGGCGGCGGCCGGTATCCCCGCCGAGCGCGTCTTGATCAAGGCGGTGCTGCTCGGCGCAGCCTTGGCCGGGCTGGCCGGCGGTTTCCAGTATCTTGGGCACACGTTCCGCGTGGCCGAGGGATGGTCCAAGACGTGGGGCCTGGTGGGTATACCCGTGGCTCTCCTGGGGGGCAGTCCCCTCGGCGTCTTACTGGTTGGGTTCCTGTTCGCGGTGTTGGAGACGGGATCTCGCTCCATGCAGGCCTTGACGGGAGTACCGGCGGCTCTGGTCTTCATGTTTCAGGGACTCCCCGTAATCATCTACCTTGCGCTAGGCGCGGGCTTGCGCCGGATGGGGAAAGCTGCCGACTCCAAGTAGGGATGGTGGGCCGGGTGGACGCGAACTGGTGGCTGGATTTCTTGCTGGCGGTGCTGCGGGCGGCGACCCCCCTGATCTTCTGCGCGCTGGGGGTGCTGGCATGCGAGCGGGCAGGCATCCTGAACATCGGCGTGGAGGGCTCAATGCTGGCGGGGGCGCTCGCGGCCGTGCTGGGAGCCGTCCTCACGGGAGACCCCTGGTTCGGCGTGGGGGCAGCGATCGTTACGGGACTCATGGCCGGGCTCGTGCTTGCGGGGATGACCGCCTATCTCCCGGCCGATCAGATTGCCACGGGGATAGCGTTCAACCTCGTCAGCATCGGCATCACCAGTTTCGTTTACCGGCTGCTCCTCGATCGCGGCGTTGGGCTCATGGCCCCTTCGCTGAACTGGGGACCGGCGGGCGGATGGCTGGAGCCGATAACCGCAAGGTTGGCCGTCATTCCGCCGCTCACCTGGTTGGCGGTCATCCTCGTGGTCGTATCACAGGTGCTGCTCTTCTCCACCGGACCCGGACTGCTGTGGCGGTCGGTCGGCGAAAGTGCCCGGGCGGCGCACGCGGCCGGTCTGGGCGTCCTGCGGGTCAGGTCGGCCGCATTGCTCGGCGGCAGCGTGCTTGGCGCACTCGGGGGAGCGGCGCTCACGCTCGGCTGGGTTCCAACCTTCGTCGACAACATGACCATGGGGCGGGGGTTCATAGGCCTGGCCGCCGTCTACTTCGGCCGCTGGCGCCCGGACCTCGTGCTCTTCGCCTGTTTGTTGTTTGGAGCCGGTGAAGCGCTGGCTTTCCGCGCCCAGGCCGCCGGCGCAGGACTCAATCCGTACTACTACTTGATGCTGCCCTACGTACTTACCCTGGCGGCGGTGGCCGTCGTGGGCATGGCGATGGGGCCGCGCGATGCCGGCAAGCCCTTTGTGAGGGGGTGATGCCGCGAGGGCGGAGGAAGACCGTTGACCACGCTCAGGCCGGCAACTGACTCGATGGGGTCCAATTGATGAAGGGGGAAAGAGAGATAATGGGCAACAAGCGTGCCGCCGTAAGGCGGGTCCTGGCCGGACTATCGGTCCTACTGGTGATGACGCTGATGGCCGGGTGCCCGCGGCCCGCCGCTGAGACGCCGCCGCCAGGTCCCGAACAAGACCCGGTTCAGGCAGCGATCATCTTCTCGATCGTCAATCCCGCCAGGGCCGGCGGCTGGGACCGCGCGGACTGGGCGGGGATTTTGGCGCTGCGCGAGGAGTTCGGCTGGGAGGTCACCGTGGCCGAGGGCGTCCCCTACGGGCAGGTAGCCGCCACGGCTGCCGGCTTTGCCGAGGCGGGCTACGACATCGTCATTTTCCCCGACGCGGGCATGACCGACGCCTGGCACGAGGTGTCGCCGAAGTACCCGAAGACCTGGTTCGTCATGATGTCCATGGCCGAGCAACTCCCCGCCTCGCCGCGGGTGGCGGCCTGGTCCCCCGACCTGTATGCCTATGGGCAGATGCTCGGGGTGGCCGCGGCCAAGTCGTCGCAGACGGGCACGATCGGCCTGCTAGGTGGCGTCCCCGTCCCCGTTATCGCCTATCTCTTCAGCGGAGCGGTGGAGGCGGCCCGGTTTGTGCGGCCGGACATCCGCGTCCTCACCAACTTCGTGGGCGACTGGGTCGATGTGACGGCTCACCGGGAGATAACCGCGCTTCAAGTCAGAGAGGGCGCCGATGTGGTATTCGCCCTGACCGGACCCGGCATACTGGGCAGCTATGAAGCGGCGATAGCCGGCAACGCCAGGGTGATCGGGCACGCCTGGGACTTGCACGAGGATGCCCCTGATGCCATCTTGACCAGCATGGTGCTGGATAAGCCGCGGATGTACCGGGACCTTGCCCGGCAGTTCGAGGCGGACATGCTCGAGAAGAAGATCGTGGATGTCGGCGTGGAGTACTTCAAGCTCGCCGACTTCCGAGGTGCCATACCCCAGGCCACCGTCGACGAAATCAACGAACTTGTGGAGAAGCTTCGCGGCGGCGAGTTGCCCGTCCCGAAGGTCGTCCATTCCATCGAGGATCTCTTGAAGCGGTGATGCGGTCCCGGTAGGGGCGGGTTTCGAACCCGCCCCTGCGGGGGCAGCGGCCGCACTTTCGGACTACGGAAGGAGCACAGCAGGAATATGGCGGCCAATCCGACCCCTGGCACGGCGGTAACGGTACAGATGGAGGGGATTTGCAAGTCGTTCGGTCCGGTGAAGGCGCTCGATGGGGTGAGCCTCACCGTGGATCCGGGCGAGATCCGGGCGCTGGTGGGGGAAAACGGGGCGGGGAAGACCACGCTGATGGCCATCCTCTACGGCATGGTCCGCCCCGACCGCGGCCAGTTGCGCATTGCCGCGCGCGACGTCAGCCGAGACTGGTCGCCGCGACGGGCGATGTCCGCCGGTATCGGCATGATCCACCAGCATTTCTCCCTGATCCAGAACCACTCCGTCCTCGAGAATGTGCTCATGCCCCAGTTGCGGTGGACCCAGTTCCGGCCGGCATGGTCCCACCATCGCCGGATGTTGCAGGGGCTGTGCGAACAATACGGCTTTGCCTTGCCGCTGGATGGGCGGGTTGAGACGCTTTCAGTTGGC
Source organism: Bacillota bacterium (assembly GCA_035477115.1). GTDB lineage: Bacteria > Bacillota > Sulfobacillia > UBA995 > UBA995 > UBA995. The sequence continues at coordinate 23,181 of DATIKW010000026.1, forward strand.
CAGCAACAGCAAGTCGAGATCTTGAAGATGTTATACCAGGGAGCGAGCTTTCTGATCATGGACGAGCCGACGGCCGTCCTCACCCCCCAGCAGACGGAAGCCCTGCTCGATCTATTGCTGCGGCTGCGGGCCCAGGGACACACGGTGGTCCTCATCACCCATAAGCTGGCCGAAGCCTTCGCCGTGGCCGACAACATCACCGTATTGCGCCGGGGACTTCACATTGTCACCGTCCCTTGCCGGCACACCACACCGCAGACGATAGCCGGGGCCATGGTGGAGAGGGAATGGTCAACGGCCGCCGACCTCCGGGTGCCGGACCGGGAACCCTCGTGGCGTCTGGAGCTGAAAGATCTGGTGGTGGGCGAGGACCACCGGCCGCCCGCGGTGGACAGGGTGTCTCTCGCCATTCGACCGCGGGAGATCGTTGGCGTGGCGGGGGTGGCGGGCAACGGCCAGACCGAGCTGGCGGAAGCGCTGGTGGGTCTACGCCAGGTCCGAGGTGGCGCCATCAAGCTTGCGGAGCAGGATATCGCCGCCTGGCCGATAGCCAGGAGACTCAAGGCCGGTCTGCGGCACATCCCCGAGAACCGCCACTTCAACGGCATGGTGGGAGATCTGACGCTAGCCGAGAATCTCATCCTGGACCGCTCGCAGTCCCTTCCCTTCTCCGCCCGGGGTGTCTTGAACCGACGGGCTATCGGTCTGACCGCCGCCGGCACGATTGCGGACTACGATGTGCGGACGCCGTCGGCCGAGGTGCCGATGAGTAATCTGTCCGGGGGAAACCAGCAACGGGTAGTGGTGGCCCGGGCATTGGCCGCCCAACCCCAGGTGGTGATCGCTTGCCAGCCCACCCGCGGGCTGGACATCGCCGCGACCGCTTATATAAGGAGAAGGCTGGTCCAGTGCGCGACGGATGGCGCCGCCATTCTGCTGATCTCGAGCGAGATCGAAGAACTGACCCAGCTCTGCCACCGCATCCTGGTCATGTACCGGGGACGGGTGGTCGGCGAACTCGAGTCCGACCGCTTCGACATCCCGGCTATCGGCCTGCTCATGAGCGGTCAGGGGGGACCATGCGCGGCGGATTGCGGCCGCGAAGGGGACGGGCAGCTATGACGAAAAGCAGTCCGGCGCGGCACCTGATGCCGCAGGCAGTGTTCGTGGTGACCGGGGCGGCGGGGAGCATCAAGGCGGGGATGACTGCTTGCTGGGTGGTGAGGGTCTCCCACCGTCCGCCGCTCTACGCCGTGGCCATCCATCACGGCAGTCAGACGCGCGGTGTCGTGGCCGAGGGGAACTGCTTCTGCATTCATATCCTGCGGGCCGACCAGGTCGACCTGGCCCGGCGTTTCGGGGCGGCCAGCGGCCGCGACACGGACAAGTTTGCCGGCCTGGCCTGGCGTTCCGGTACCAGCGGCGCTCCCGTCCTGCAGGACGTGCTGGCTTTCCTGGACTGCCGGGTGGCCTCCGTGAACGAGGTCGGGGACCACAGCCTGTTCATCGGACGTCTCGTGGATGAGGGCGTGCTGGGCGAGTCGAGCGCGCTCATCTTCCGGCCAGCCGACTTCGCCGACATTGGACAATCGGGCGAAGAGGACTGACAGCGCCTTACAGAAGGTAGTTCCCCTTCGATGCAGAATTCATTCAGGAAGAATCACTTTGCGAAGGGGGAAGGCAGCGAATGAACAGCAGGGTCGCGCGGTTGATCTTGGTCGCCGCAGTGGTAGCGGCGGTGGCGCTGAGCGCGGGATGCCCGCGCCGGGCTGCGGAGGTGGAGGCGCCGCCGGCGGTCACGCCCGTCCGGGGAGATACGCTGGTGATCGGGGACGTGGCCCCGATGGTGCTCAACCCGATCCTGGCCACCGACGTCCCATCGGCCACGATCAACGGCCTGGTATTCAGCGGCCTGGTGCGCGCCAATGACCGGCTGGAGTTCGAACCGGAGCTTGCCGAGAGCTGGGAGATGTCCCCGGACGGCCTGGTATGGACCTTTCACTTGCGGGATGACGTGACCTGGCACGACGGCGCTCCCTTCACCGCGGACGATGTGGCCTTCACCCTCGAGCGGATCCGTGACCCCCACACCATCACGGTGCGGCGCGGCGACTACGAGCAGGTTGACCGCTGGGAAGTGGTGGACCCGCATACCTTCCGCGTGTACTTCAAAGAGCCGTTCGCTCCGGCTTTGCAGGCCTTCTCCATCGGCATCATCCCCAAGCACCTGCTGCAAGGGGTGGACATCAACACCGCCCCCTTCAACACCAACCCGGTGGGCACCGGCCGCTTCCGTTTCCGGGAGTGGGAGCCGGATGTGCACGTGATCCTCGACCGGAATGAAGATTACTTCGAGCAGGTGCCTTACCTCGACAGCATCGCCTTCCGGATCATCCCCGACGACACGGTACGCGTGGAAGAGTTGGCTGGCGGCGGCATCGACCTGATGGGCGTACCTTCCATCCACTATGCGCGGGTGAAGGGTGTGCCCCACGTGAAAGTGCACCGCTTCCCGTCCTTGCGCTTCGACTACTTCGGCTGGAACGAGCGCTTGCCGCTGTTCGATGACGACCGAGTGCGCAATGCCCTCGGCCTGGCCCTGGACCGGGAAGCCATCATTGAAGCCGCCTTCGAAGGGCTGGCCGTTCCCGCCACCGGTCCTTTCCCGCTCCCATCCTGGGCCATAAACCCGGCGGTGCAGCCGCTGGGTTACGACCCCGAGCGGGCCAAGACGCTGTTGGCCGAGGCGGGATGGAAGGACACCAACGGCGACGGCTGGCTCGACCGGGATGGCAAGACCTTCGAGTTCGAGTTCCTGGGCCGGGCAGGGGATCCGATCTCCAAGATGGTCATCGAACTGGCCATGGAGCGCTACAAAGAGGTCGGGGTGAAGATGAACCCGCTGTTCCTGGAGTGGGGCGATCTGGTGTCGCGGCTCGATCCGCCGCGGCGGGCTTTCGAGGCCTTCTTCCTCGGCTTCTCGGTCGGCGTGGATCCCGATGTACACATCTTCTACCATTCCACCCAGGCGGAGTGGGGGTTCAACGACACCAACTTCGTCGATGCCGAGGTGGACCGGCTGATCGACGAGGGCCGGCGCACGATGGACTTCGCGGCGCGCCAGCAGGTATATCATCAGCTCCACCTGCGACTGCACGACACCCAGCCGGTGACCTTCATGTTCTTCAGGGAGGCCATCCTCGGCGTCGATCAGCGGTTCCAGGGAGTGGTGCCTTCACCGATCGGCAGCCTCTGGAACGTCGAGCACTGGTGGGTGCCCGAGGCGCAGCAAAAGCATCCCGCCCCGTAAACTGATGCGGCAAACATGACCTGAGCCTTCAGCCGGGTCCGGACCCGCGGCGGCCTCGAGCGCAGCGGGTCCGGCCGGTTGACGGCAGGCAATTCGGGGAGTTGATCGCCATGCTGCGAGGATACATTGCCCGCCGCTTGATGGTCGTGGTGCCGATGCTGCTCCTCATCAGTTTCGCGACTTTCAGCATGATGCATCTGGCTCCGGGTGGGCTTTCCGCGGTGTTCATCGGCGCCCGGGTGCGGCTCGAGGAAGACCGCATAGCGATCATGCGCCATTACGGGCTGGATCAGCCGTTTCACATCCGCTACTTCCGCTGGCTCGGCCGGGTACTGGAGGGAGACCTCGGACATTCCTTGCGTTTCCGGCGCCCGGCGCTGGACATGATCGTGGAACGCATCCCCGCCACCCTGCAGCTGACGATCCCATCCATCATCGTGAGCGTTGCCGTGGCCATACCGGTGGGAGTACTGTCCGCCCTTCGCCAGTATTCGGTGGCGGATAATCTGGCCACCGTGGGGGCCTTCCTGTTCGTGTCCACGCCTTCGTTCTTCCTCGGGATCGTCGCCATCCTCATCTTCAGCGTCGGGCTGGGGTGGCTGCCCATTTCCGGGATGAGTACCTTCGGACTGCGCGATCCAACGATGCTCACCCTGATCGTCGACCGCCTCCGCCATCTGGTGATCCCCGGAGGAATAGTCCTGGGACTCGGGTACACGGCCGGACTGCTGCGGTACGTCCGGGGCAGCATGCTGGAAGTGCTGCGGCAGGAGTACATTCGGACCGCCAGGGCGAAAGGCTTGAGCGAGCGGGTGGTCATCTACAAACACGCCCTGCGCAACTCCCTGTTGCCGGTGGTGACCATCCTGGGCATGTGGGTCCCCTACATCCTCGGGGGATCCATGATCGCCGAAGTGATCTCCGCCTGGCCGGGGATGGGCCGGCTGGCCGTGGATGCGGTATTCGGCCGCGACTACCCGCTGGTGATGGGGACGCTGCTGCTGGCGGCATCGATGACCCTGGTGGGGAATCTCCTGGCCGATGTGTCGTACTCCTTGCTGGACCCGAGGATTCGCTATGAGTGAGCGCCGGCGGTCCCTGATGTCCGGCGGGTCGTCGCAGTGGCGGCGGTTCGGCCGCAACCAGCGGGCGGTCGCCGGCGGGCTGCTGGTGCTGGCCTTCATACTTGCCGCCCTCCTGGCTCCCTGGCTAACGCCGCACGATCCGATACGCTCCAACATCCCCCGGCGGCTCGAGTCCCCGAGCCGGGACCACCTCATGGGCACCGATTCGCTGGGCAGAGATATGTTCGCCCGCATCCTGCAGGGCGGTCGCATTTCCCTCATGATCGGGCTGTTGGCGGTGGCGGTGGCGCTGGGCATAGGGGTCGGCCTCGGTGCCCTGGCGGGGTACTATGGCAAGTTGCTGGACAGCGCGATCATGCGGTTCGTGGACTTGCTGCTCGCTTTCCCCACCCTGTATCTGTACATAACCCTCGTAGCCCTGGTTGGCCCCAACATCGGCGTGCTGATCTTGATCATGGGCGGGCTGGGTTGGACGGGGATGGCGCGCATCGTGCGCGCCGAGTTCCTGAAACTCCGCACCCAGGACTACGTCGAGGCGGCCCGGGCCCTGGGGTCGGGCGACAACCGGATCATCTTCCGGCACATCCTCCCCAACGCCATGGCCCCGGTGATCGTGGCCACCACCCTCGGCATCCCCGGCATGATCCTGGGGGAGAGCGCGCTGAGCTTTCTGGGTCTCGGCGTGCTGCCGCCGCAGATGAGCTGGGGCAGCCTGGTCAACGACGGGATGCCATTCTTCCGGACCGCATGGTGGCTGCCCATATTCCCGGGTCTGGCCATCTTCCTGTGCGTCCTGAGCTTCAACTTCCTGGGCGATGGGCTGCGCGACGCCTTGGACCCCCGGCTGAAATCCTGACCGGGACCTTCGCCCGGGCCGACCATCCTTGACGGCCGTTCGCCTGCGTTATAGAATACACACAGGACAGGCTGGTACCGGGTTGACTACGACCTGGATTGATATATATTGTACAGGTCAGTCGGGCGTGATCTGGCGACTGGCGACAAGGCTGGTCGTTTGCGGTTGAGGTCGTAGGTGCCAGGGGTAGGGCCGAGTCCGTTCGGCCCTTTATGTTTTGTCAGTTCTTGCCAGGATGCGGAGGCGGGTTACCGTGCCGAATATCGGAGGCATGCTCTTGACCGCCGGGCTCGGCTTGATTGGCGGATACCTGATTCGCCGGTTCATGGCCGAGGCTCGTCTGGGGTCGGCGGAACGGGCTGCCCGGGACATCGTGGATCGGGCGAGGAACGAGGCTGAAGGCAAGCGACGCGAGGCCGTGCTGGAGGCCAAGGAAGCGGTGCAACGATTGCGGGACGACTTCGAACGCTCGTCTCGGGAGCATCGCGCGGAGCAGCAGCGCCAAGAGCGCAGACTCGTGCAGAAGGAAGAGACCTTGGACCGCAAAGGGGAGAACCTGGAGCGGCGGGATGAGAACTTGCACCGCAAGGAACAGGAGATGGAGCAACTCGAGGAGCGGCTCGAGGAATTGCAGGGCAAGCGCATCGCCGAGCTGGAGCGAGTGGCGGCGTTGTCGACGCAGGAGGCACGCGATCTGCTCTTGAAGGTGGCCGAGGAGGACCTCCGGCAGGACCTCGCCCGGATGATCCGCGACCGGGAGGAAGAAGCTCGCAAAGAGGCGGACCGGCGGGCGCGGGAAGTCATAGCTCTGGCGATCCAGCGCTGTGCAGCCGACCAGGTGGCGGAAGTGTCGGTTTCGGTGGTCGCCTTGCCCAGTGACGAGATGAAGGGACGGATCATCGGTCGCGAGGGACGTAACATCCGTACGCTGGAGAGCCTGACGGGGATGGACCTGATCATCGACGACACGCCGGAAGCCGTCGTGGTGTCCGGGTTCGACCCGATCCGGCGAGAAGTAGCGCGCCTGGCGCTGGAGAGACTGGTGGCTGATGGGCGCATCCACCCCGCCCGAATCGAGGAGATGGTCGAGAAGGCTCAGAAGGAAGTCGACGACCGGATCCGCCAGGCAGGCGAGCAGGCTGCTCTGACCACGGGGATCCACGGGCTGCACCCCGAGTTGATCAAGCTGCTGGGACGCCTGGCTTTTCGCACGAGCTACGGCCAGAATGTGCTCAACCATTCCCTGGAAGTGGCTTACCTGGCGGGGATCATGGCAGCCGAGCTGGGAGCCGATGTCGCGGCCGCCCGGCGGGCCGGCTTGATTCACGACATCGGCAAGGCCGCCGACCATGAGGTGGAGGGCACCCACACGGCAATTGGGGTGGAGTTGGCTCGGAAGTACCGCGAGACAGCCCCGGTCCTTCACGCGATGGCCGCTCATCACGGCGAGGTGGAGGCCGATAGCGTGGAGGCGGTACTGGTGGCGGCGGCGGATGCGCTGTCCGCGGCTAGGCCGGGAGCCCGGCGTGAGACGCTCGAGGCGTACGTAAAGCGCTTGACCAAGCTGGAGGAATTGGCCGATTCCTTCGAAGGGGTGGAGAAGGCCTACGCCATCCAGGCCGGGCGGGAGATTCGCATCATCGTGAAGCCGGAGAAGGTCGATGACCTTGCTGCGGCCAAGCTTGCGCGGGACGTGGTCAAACGAATTGAGGCTGAACTCGAGTATCCCGGCCAGGTGAAGGTGACGGTACTCAGGGAAACGCGGGCGGTGGAATATGCCAAGTAGACTCTCTGGCGGGGCGGGTTCCGAACCCGCCCCGGTGATGACCGAGGACATGACCACATTTTCGCAATATGATAGTGGCTGCGGTTTTGCAGGATTCACTCCGGGATCGTGGAATCACACCGGCATGTCGTCGCAGGTGGTGAGGAGATGAGCCGGTTGGCCGACCGCATAGCGCAGCCGCATAGCGGCGTGAGCCTGCTCATCTCTCTCCTCATCCGCTATCCCGAGGTTGCCAGCGTCACCTATTGTCCCGATCCGGCCAACTTGAAGCTGACCTTCCTCCTCAAGCGCCCGCTCAGCCTCCGTCGCTTTCGAGCGCTGAAAGACCGGGTTGTGCGGAGCCTTGATGTCTATGATCGCCTGGAAGGCGGTCCGCCCTGTCACGTGAGCTTGCGGGCGAGCACTCACGGGCGGGTTAGCGTCCTCGAGGTACGCCACGACCTGGCGAGAACCGCCCGGGAAGGACTATCGCTGATCGTGGAACTGGTCCGAGCGGAGTTGGGCGGCTTCTTGGCCGTGGATTCGGACTCGTTCCCCTTGGAAGAGGACCTTGCGACCCAGGAAGCGGCCATCGAAGAGATGCTGGACAGCCTCAGGGAATCGGGCACCGGTCGTGACCTCATCGCCTTCCGCGAGGAGGGACGAGTCCTGGTCTTCAACCGGTAGGGGGCCTACACCCATTGCGAATCCTGTTGATCGGCGACATCGTTGGGCGGCCTGGCCGCAGGGTCGCCCGACAACTCCTCTCGAAACTCAGGAAACAGCATCGACTGGACCTGGTGGTGGCGAACGCCGAGAATGCCGCAGGCGGGTTTGGCATCACCCCTCCCGTAGGCGAAGAACTGCTCGCTTCCGGGATTGACATCCTGACCATGGGCAATCACGCCTGGGGTAAGAAAGAGAGCTACGACTACCTTGATGCTGAGCCCCGCGTGCTGCGCCCGGCCAACTATCCGGCGGGCGTGCCGGGCCGGGGAGCGGCCGTCGTGCGGACCGCGACCGGGGGGCTGGCGGGCGTAATGAACCTGGGCGGCAGGGTGTTCTTCAGTACTGACCTCGAATGCCCGTTCCGGACCGGTCGACGCGAAGCGATGCTGCTGCGAGAGCGAACTCCCGTGATCATAGTCGACTTCCATGCTGAAGCCACTTCCGAGAAGGTCGCCCTCGGCTATCACCTGGACGGACAGGTCAGCGTGGTCGCGGGCACCCACACCCACGTCCAGACGGCGGACGAGCGCATCCTGCCGGGAGGCACGGCGTGCATCTCGGATCTTGGCATGACCGGGCCGGTCGACGGGATCATCGGCATCCGCAAGGAACTGGCCCTCGAACGCTTTCTCACCCAACTCCCGGTCCGCTTTGAGGTGGCGCAAGGGCCTTGTGCCCTGTGCGGGCTGGTGGTCGAGGTCGACGACCAGGACGGTCGAGCCCGCGAAGTCTATCGTATCCAGGAGCACGGCTGAGCGCGTCCACGGGAGGCGAGCGGATGGCCGGTCGCGCCGACCTGCATGTCCATACCACCGCCTCTGATGGGATCGCCTCGCCCGCCGAAGCAGTGCGCCTGGCCCTCGACTGCGGCCTTGTCGCCCTCGGTATCGCCGACCACGACACCACAGCCGGAGTGGCCCCCGCCGCCCTCGCCGCCCGGGGCACCGGTCTCGAGGTCATACCCGGGGTGGAGATCAACACCGACCACGCCGCGGGCGAAGTCCACATCCTGGGCTACTTCTACCGCCTGCAAGATCCCCAATTGGAGCGTCAACTCTCGCGATTGCGCGAGCGCCGACTCGTCCGGATGGAGACCATGGTGGGACGGCTGCAAGCCCTCGGCTTGCAGGTCACGCGAGAGCGAGTGCTCGCCATCGCAGGCAGCGCAGCGTTGGGGCGGCCGCATGTGGCCAGGGCGCTGGTGGAGAGCGGATACGTCAGGGACGAACGGGAAGCTTTTGACAAGTACTTGTCCCGGGGTCGCCCGGGTTATGTTGAACGGGCCCGCTTCTCTCCAGCGGAAGCGGTGGCGCTGATCCGGGAAGCGGGGGGAGTTCCCGTCCTCGCCCATCCCGGCGGCCGGGGCCATGCCCTGGTCGTCGAATTGATGGCCGAGGACTTACAGGGGATCGAGGTGTACCATCCCGACCATGGTCCGGAGGCGATCGTCGAACTGCTGCGGCTGGCGGCCGACTACGATCTCGTGGTGACCGGTGGGTCCGACTTTCACGCACGGGGGGCCGCCTGCGGGTCGGCCATCGGCGAAGTGACCGTCCCGGGCGAGGTCGTGGCTGCGCTCCGGCGCCGTCTCCCACCCTGACCGTCGCCGGCAACCCGGCATACTCCGGAGCGTTGCCAGGTATGATTCACCCTCAGGAGGAGGTGCCGCCTTGGCCGGGAGGGAGATTGAGTTGGAGGCCCGTCTCCTGCAACTCCAGGCGCGCCTCCAGTCGGTGCGCCTGAGCCGGCGGGTGTTGATGCACCTCCTGGGTTCGCTCGAACGAGCGCGCCGCGATGAGGTGGACCGGTTGCTTGCGACCAACAACCGGCTGCGCTGGGAGAATCGGCGCCATTCCTTGGATCTGGTGAACCGCGACCGCCGTATCGAAGAACTGGAGCACATGCTCGGGTCGGCGGCAGGCTCGAACTCAACGGCGCCGACGGCCTGACGCCCTGATGCCAGGCGCGGCCGGCGGGTTGGCAAGCGCCGATCGACCCGCCGGCCGCCGGTACCTACAGCCCAGTCCGCGGGTGGGCGGCCAGGTCGCGTTCGGCCATATCGATCATGCGGCGAACCATGCGGCCGCCGATTTGCCCGCCCAACCGCCCGCCGATTGCGCCGTTGACGCGGGACGGGAGTTCCGCCCAGCCACGGGCGGCGACGATCGGTCCCACTCCCAGTTCTTCGGCGACTTCGAGCTTGAGGTCTTCAAGCACTTGCCGGTAGCTCCGGGAGTCGGCGATGCGGGCGGCGGTATCCTGACGTCGAGCTGCCCCGACTTCCCTGGCTACCTGGAGCTTGAGTGCGTCAAGGCCCGGCCGTGAACCCGGGACGAGACTTGAGCGATTGCGCTTCCGTGCCATCTTCCTCACCTCCCCGCAGATCCGGTCCGATGCTAGCATGATGAAGAATCCGCTCGCGCATGAGTGTTACATACTGGCGGGTTATTCGAGACCGAGCCAGCATGGTATAATCATCCGAGAACGGTCGGGGAGCCCGTCGTCCGGCCGCGAGGCGGCGGCGGCAGGGCGGAGTCCGACGGCCAGGTTTGCTGATCGTCATGAGGATGAGAGAGGAAAGGGAGTCGGAAATGGCGAGCACGGCCGAGATCCTGAATCTGACCGAGCGGTATGGGGCCCGCAACTATAGCCCGCTGCCCGTGGTGATCTCCCGGGCCGAACGCGTCTGGGTCTGGGACCCGGAAGGAAACCGCTACATGGACATGCTCAGCGCGTACTCCGCCCTCAACCAGGGGCATCGCCACCCCCGAATCGTGAAGGCTCTGAAGGACCAGGCGGATTCGGTCACCGTGACCTCCCGCGCCTTCAACAACGACCGCTTAGGCGAGTTCTACCGGGAAGTAGCTTCCGTGACCGGCAAGCAGAAGGTGCTGCCCGCGAATACCGGTGTGGAAGCGGTGGAGACCGCGGTCAAGGCAGTGCGCCGCTGGGCCTATCGCGTGAAGCGCATTCCGCCGGATCGGGCGGAGATCATCGTATGCGAGGGCAACTTTCACGGGCGGACGATAACCGTGGTATCCTTCTCGTCCGAACCCGCGTACCGGGCGGACTTCGGCCCGTTCACTCCCGGTTTCCGGGTGATCCCCTATGGCGATCTCGCTGCCCTGGAGGCTGCCATCACCCCCAACACCGCCGCCTTCCTAGTCGAGCCGATTCAGGGCGAAGCCGGGGTCCGCATCCCGCCTTCCGGCTACCTGGCCGGTGCGGCCGACCTGTGCCGCCGCCACCGCGTGCTGCTCGTCGCCGACGAGATCCAGACCGGGCTGGGGCGTACGGGCAAGATGTTCGGGTGTGACTGGGAAGACGTGGTGCCGGACGTATACGTCCTCGGCAAGGCGCTCGGCGGCGGCGTCTATCCCGTTTCGGCGATGGCGGCCGACGATGACATCATGGGCGTCTTTGAGCCCGGATCCCACGGCTCGACTTTCGGGGGCAACCCCCTGGCGGCCGCCGTCGGCCTCGCCTCGCTGCGGGTTACCATCGAGGAGGACCTGGTAGGCCGCTCCTACCGGCTGGGCCAGCGGCTGCTTGAAGGACTGCGCCGGTTGTCCATACCTCACCTGCGGGAGTTGCGGGGCAGGGGGCTGTTCGTCGGCATCGAGCTGGACGTCAACGCCCGCCCGTACTGCGAACGCCTCATGGCCCAGGGCATCCTGGCCAAGGAGACCCACGTCAACGTGATCCGGCTCGCCCCGCCGCTGGTGATCACCGAAGAGGAACTGGACTGGGCCCTGGACCGCATCGCGCCGGTACTCGGTTCGTAGGCGCCGTCAGTAGTTGTGGCGCCGGTCGATGATGCCGGCGCGAATGACGCCCCGGAAGGCATGCCGGAAGACGCAAATGGCGGCGGCCAGCAGTGCCGTGACGCTGAGGCTGAGGCCGACGAGGTCGGGCACCGCTACCGGCAGCCCCAGCGAGGCGCGGAAGAGGGTGGCCAAGTGGGTCATGGGGTTAACCTGCGCTAACTCCTTGAGGGGCGATGGCAGGATAAAAGGGGGAAACAGGAGACCCGACAACAGGTAGATCGCCCCGATCGTGCCGCCCCGTATGAGTTCGCTTCCCTGGCCGGCGAACAGGGCCAGGCTGGCCAGAAGCAGGCTCAAGGCAAATGCAGCCATGGTGGTGAGGGCGAGGACCAGGATCAGCCGACCGGGCTGGATGGCCAGAGGCAGATCCAGCACCAGCAGGCCGCCGGTGAGCAAGACCGCCGCCGAGAAGGCTCCTGTGGTGAGCTGGGCTGAGGCCCAGCCAAGCACATGCAGCATATAGGAACCGGGAGCAAGGTATATGGCCTTGATCGTGTTATGCCAGTCCCGATCATTCGGGATCACTTCAGCGGCCAGGGCACCCGCCATGAGCAGCAGGAAGAACGCGTTGCCAACGTACAGGAACATCAGCCGCTCGCGATCGCCGCCGCCCACGGCATGGACGATGACCACCAGGATGAGCATGGTGGCCATCGGCCGGAGGATCAAGTAGAAGCCGAATAGCAGAGGATCGGTCCAGTTGCTGAGCACTTTCCATGCCGCCCAGAAAGACGTGAGCCAGCGGCGCAGACCCGGGTGAAGCCGGGCGATGTTCATTGCCATCGGGCGGTTATCCTCCCCTCCCGTTTGGCTAGATGCTCGACCCGGTTCAATGCCACCCGGGCGACGGCGGGGAAGACGATGGCCATAGCGGCGAGGATCGCAATGGTAGTCCGCAGGGGAAGGAAGCCCATCGCTTGTCCCCCCGGCACGAGGATCTGGCGCATCCCGTCCAGCGCGAGCGTAAGCGGGATGAGCGAGGCGGCGCCCGCGACCACCGGACCCAGGGCCCGCACGGGGAAGAAAACGCCCGATAACAGGTCGATCGGCTCCTGAAAGAGACTCGCCAGGTGCCACGCCTCGCGCCCCCACATAAGGAACAGGGAGCTGAGCATCATGCCCAGGCCGTACAGGGCGACAAGGGATGATAGCGCCAGCGCCAGGAAGGGCAACGGTTCGGGCAGGATAAACGGCACGCGGAACAAGATCAGACCCGCCCCCAGGGTAGCCATAGCGCGTACGGTGGTCGCGAACATCCCGCCGAGGGCCATCCCCAGGAGAATGCTCACCCGGGAAGTCGGCAGGAGCATGTACAGCTCGAGGTTGCCGTTCATGCGCTCCCAGTATAGCTGGGACGCCATGGCCCATAGCACATTCTGCCAGTAAGTGATCATCACCCCGCCCAGCAGCACCATGGTAGCCAGGCCAGGCGGAGCGCCCAGGTAACGATATAGATAAACGTAGGCGGCGACGGCCATGACGGGCAAGACGGTCTCGAAAGGTAGCAGGGGCAGATCGCGGGTCAAAGCGACGACGCGCACGAACGCGCGCCCCCGAACCGCCCGCAAGTTGGCGATCGCCCAGGCGCCCGGCTGCGGGCCGGGCACGCCGGCGCTGGTTCGCGCCCGGTCAATCTGCGTCCTCAATCGATTGCCTTCCCCACCAGGCTCACGAAGGCATCCTCCAGGGTCGGCTCCCGTTTGCGCAGCCAGACCAGGCTTGCGCCGGCGGCGACCAGCGACTGGAGCAACGGAGGCAGCTGCGAGTCGTCCTCGAGACGGACATTCAGCAGGCAGACGCCGTCCCGGCGCGAACGTATCTCTACGTGCCCGGTGGGCAGGCAGAGGGGCCCCGGCAAGTCCCGGACCGTCAGTTCGTAGCGGATCTCGCTGTCGGACATGGCCTTGATCTCGGCGGGGCTGGCTATCGCCATCACCTGGCCGGCCTCGATGACCGCCAGCCGGTCGGAGAGTTCCTCGGCCTCGAACAGGTTATGAGTGGTGAGCAGGATGGTGCGATGACCCTCGCGTAACCACTCCTTCAAGAACGCTCGGATGTCGCGGGCCGATTCCACGTCCAGGTTGACCGTGGGCTCATCCAGGAAGAGTATTTGGGGGTCGTTCAGCAACCCGCGGATGATGTTCATCTTCTGCTTCATCCCGCTGCTGAGCGCGCTCACGCGGGCCTTGGCTTGACCCTGAAGACCGAACCGCTCGAGGTAGCGGTCGATGCGGCCGAGGGCCTGGCGGGACGGAATGCCGTAAAGCTGGGAGAACATCCACAGGTTCTCGCGCAAGGTGAGAATGCCGTAACCGGAGGTCTCGCCGCCGGACACGAGGTTTATGATGTTGCGGACCCGGTGGCCTTCGGTGACGACATCATACCCGCCCACCAGCGCTCGACCGGAACTGGGGTGGAGCAGGGTCGCCAGGATGCGCAAGAAAGTAGTCTTGCCGGCGCCATTGCGGCCGAGCACGCCGAAGAACTCGCCGCGCCGGATCTCGAGGCTGATGCCGTTGAGGGCGTCAACCGTTTCCCGCCCCCGCCGAAAACGGCGGCGTACCTCGACGGTCTTGACCGCTTGTTCCGTATCCATGACTTCTTGATTATAGCACGGGCCCCGCCCGGGAGGTATGGCTGGTCGAACGACGGGTGTAAACCACTGCGAAGATGCGACTCCGGTCACGCCCACGGTCGTG
>DATIKW010000027.1:0-6496 GCA_035477115.1 Bacillota bacterium
ACTGAGGGACGGTGATATCCTGCTGGCGCTGGATGGCCAGCCCATCGACGACTACGTCGATCTCCGGCTGTTCCTCGACGCAAGGGCGGTCGGCCAGCAGATCGAGGCCCGCTACCGCCGTGGTACCGCCGAGCGGACGGTCCGCATCACCCTCGAGGAAATGCCGGAGGCGCCGGGATAGCCGGCGACCGCGGCTTCGGCTTGTTCCTTGCCGCCCTGGCCACCATCTGCTTCGCCACGGCGGCTCCGCTGGTGCGCCTCGCCCCCGAGTTGACTTCCGCCCAGATCGCCTTCGGGCGCATGCTGGGCGGGGCGCTGTTGGTGGCGTTGTGGGCCAGGGCACACGGCCAGCCCCTGGCGATGCCGTCTCGCCGGCTGCTGGCCTACGGGCTGGTCGCCGCCGCCCACTTCCTCCTGTACATAGCCGCGCTGCGATTGACCAGTATAGCCCATGTCCTCGTCCTCGTGAACCTCTCACCGGTGTTCGTCGCGGTCCTCTCCCGGCCGGTGCTGGGGGAGACGTTGTCGCGATCGCGTTACCCGGGGATCATCCTGGCGCTAGCGGGGGTGGCGGTGATGGTCGGGTTCGACCCGATGCCGTCGCTTCAGCGGTTGGCCGGAGACGCGCTGGCCATGCTATCCGGGCTTGCGTATGCCGGGTACTCCCTGGCAGGCCGGCGGGAGCGGCAGCACTATCCCCTGTATGCCTACGCGGCCGGCGTATACTCCGCGGCTGCCCTGGCCTTGGCGCCCGCCGCCCTATACTCGCCGCCCGGTCTCCGGGAACTGGCCGTCTCAGCTTGGCCCCTGTTCCTGCTGGCGCTGCTCCCTACCGCCATCGGCCATACTCTATACAATGCCGCGTTACGAAGGGTACCCGCGGTTTCGGCCAACCTGGTGGCGACCCAGGAAGTGAGTCTCGGCGTGTTGTTCGGCATGATGTTGCTCGCCGAGATGCCCCCGCCGGCGGCGATTCTGGGCGGATTGATGTCCCTCGCCGGGGTCGCGCTCGTCCTACGGGGCGGGCAGTAGATGGGGCCATGGACACCGGGGCGGCTCGGTGCCCGCAACGAAAACCTCCTCGCCGCCATCCGGGCAAGCGGCTTCCGCCAGGCGGCCGGTGCTCGCGCACACCCGGGCTCGCACCACCCCTGGCGGGGTGACGAAGTCGGCAACGCCACGGATTTCCGACGCTTGGCGCAAGACCTCCGCCCAGATGGGACCGGCGAGACTGGCCCCGCCTCCCGGCAAGGGTGCGGGTCGGTCCCGGCCCACCCATACCACTGCGACCAGGCCGCCCGTATAGCCCGCCATCCACGCATCGTGGCGCCCGGAGGTCGTGCCGGTCTTGCCGGCAGCGGGCAAGCCGAGCATGGCTCCGATTGTGGAGCCCGTGCCCCCCGGCATCAGTACCGAACGCATCAGATCGGTAATCACATAGGCCACTTCCTCGCGGAGTACGGTTCGCTCGCGAGGTCGATGGACGTAGAGCGGGCGTCCGCGCCGATCTTCAACTCTCAGTAAGCCCACCGGCGGCCGGAGCACTCCGCCCGCGGCGAGGGTGGCGTAGGCGGATGCCAGCTCAAGCGGACTCACCTCCGATGTGCCGAGGGGAATGGACGGGACCGGCCGGACCCGGCTTTCAATTCCCAGTCGGCGAGCGTAAGCTGCTACCAGGGCCGGTCCCAACCGCTGTGCCCAGCGTACCGCGACCACGTTGCACGATGTGGCCAGCGCCTCTCGAACCGTCAAGTCTCTCCCGTGGAAAGGCTCCGGCCCGTAATCCTCCGGCGCATAGGGCGGATTTCCCGGATCGCGGATGGCTATTGGCTCGCACCGGACCTGGTAAGTGGCAGGGAATCCAAGATCGATTACCGCAGCGTACAGGAGAGGCTTGAAGGCCGATCCCGGGGGGCGTCGCATTCCGTGGCGGCCGCCATCAGGAGCCACGGCTCGGTTGAGTTGGGTCTGGGCATAGTCACGGCCGCCGACCATGGCCAGGACATGACCGTTATCCGGGTCCAGCACGACCAGCGCTACCTGCGGCTGGGATACGCCCTGACCGTCGAGTGTGCCTGTCGGAGCCAGCCGCCTGACCGCCGACTCGGCCACGGCCTGAATTCGGAGATCCATGGTCGTGTGGATCCGATATCCGCCCACCGCCAACTCCGGGGCCAGGTCAGGCCGCTCGTCCCGAAGCTGGTCGATCACCCAGTCGGCGAAATAGGGGGCGCGGCGCCGGACCTGGGGACGTCCGGCCAATGAAAGGGGCTCCCTTGCCGCTCGCATGGCCTCTTCCCGGGAGATCGTCCCAACGTCCGCCATTGCTTCCAGGACCGTGCGCCGCCGGTCCAGCGCCCGGGCCCGGTCGCGGTACGGTGAGTACAGGTTGGGGCCCCGGGCGAGGCCGACAATGAGCGCAGCCTCGGCCAGGGTCAACTTGGCCGCCCCCTTGCCGAAGTAGGTTCGGGCGGCGACTTCCACGCCGTACGCCCCGTGGCCCAGATATACTTGGTTGAGCCAGCCCTCCAAGATTTCATCCTTGGTCAGGGCCATCTCCAGGCGGAACGTCCAGAAGAGTTCTCGGAGCTTGCGGATGAAAGTACGGTCAGGCTCGAGGAACAGGGTGCGGGCAAGTTGCTGAGTGATGGTGCTACCGCCTTCAACGACCCGGCCGGCGCGCAGATTCCGGTACAAAGCGCGCACGATCCCGAACGGATTGACACCCGGATGCCGGTAGAAGTGGCGATCCTCAACCGCCAGCGCTGCGGCGGGCAGATGAGCGGGGAGGAGGGCCAGGGGTACTTCCACCCGGTTCTCCTCGAACAGACTGGCCACGAGTTCGCCTCGCGCATCGAAGACGCGCGTGGTTTCCCGACGGGGTAGTTCCGGCAGGGGGAGGACCCACGCGAGCCCAATTCCGGTTCCCAGGGCCAACAGGCTGAGGACCACCAGCCCGGTCGCGACGGAACCGATGCGCCCCTTGGACTGCGTGGCACCGCCCTCCCCCTCAGCTAGCATCCCCCGCCGCACACTTCTAGTCCCTCTTGCCGGCTATGCAGAACGGGGAGCCCGTCAGCGGGCGGAAAGGCAGGGGTGGCCCTCGATCACGAAACGCCAAGGCAGGTCCCGATCCGGCCCTGCATAGCCAATGTTGATGCGCGGCGTAGTGCCGACGCGGGTGTCGGGCACCACCCGTCCGTCATCCGCGAGGTAGAGCGCATCGCCCTCCAGGTCGACACCGGACAGGCTGGCGTCGATGCCCAGGGCGAGGCATAGCTTGCCCGGGCCGTTCCCCAATGCCCTGACGGGGACGGCCCGGCCCCGACGCCGAGCCATCAGTTCCTGCCCCAGGACCGGCTCGATGGCACGAACCAGTACCGCCTCCGGCCGGCCAGCCTCGGCGGTGACGGCGTTGAAGCAATGGTAAATGCCATATACAAGGTAGACATAAGCTACGCCCGGAGGGCCGTACATCACCGCGGTCCGCTTGGTTCGGCGTCCGCCATAAGAGTGGGCGCCGCGATCTCCCGGTCCGATATAGGCTTCCGTTTCGACTATCCGGCCGGCGGTGATGCCTTCAGGCGATCGGCGTACGAGCAGTTTGCCGAGCATGGCCCGAGCGACGGCCAGCGTATCGTGCGCGTAGAACTCCCGAGGCAACCGGTGGTCGCCGGTGACGAACCCGGTCAATGTATCGGCGGGCATTGCCCGCTCCGGCCCGCTGGTCACCTTCCCAGCTGACCGGGTTCATCCCGACGTGGGTGCGCTGGCCGGGCCACCCGTACGCGCGCCGGGCGGAGCACCTCGCCGCACCAGCAGTAGCCTCGCCGCAACTCCTCGCGAACGACTTCGTTGTCGGCGGCCGGGTCTTCCTCGACCAGCAGGGCCTCATGAACGGTCGGATCGAAGGGAAGCCCTTGAGCGGCGACCACGGTTACTCCTTCTTTCTCCAGCAAGGCCGAGATTTGCCGCTGGATGACTTCCAGCCCGAGCCGCAGCCCGGCTCCGTCGGTCGGGGAGCGGGCGGCAAGTTCGAGGCCGTCGGCCAGGTCGAGAATGCCCCGCAGCAATTCCGCCTTGCCCCGACGAATGTGCGCCGCGAGATCTCGATCCATCCGGCGCCGATAGTTCTCATGGTCGGCCACGGCACGCAGGAAGCGGTCCTCGCTTTCCCGTGCCTCCCGCCTTGCCGCCTCCAACTCGGCCAGGAGCGACTCCGCTCCAGAGGAGGGAGTGGCGTCACCGCCGGTTAGCGTCGCCGAATCCGGCGTTTGTCCGCGATCTCGCTCGATCATGGCCGCCCTCCTCTCATGTCTTCTCGCCCTCGCCGCCCTCCGTCCGGAAATCGGCGTCGATTACTTGGCCTTCGGGAGACGCCGCCGCTTCCGGTCCGGGCGCCGTCGCTTGCTGGGAAGCCTCGCTGGCCTGGCGGTACAGGATTTCGGCCAGCTTATAGACGGCCTTCTGCAGGTCCTCAACCGCCGCACGGATGGCGGCCGCATCCTCGCCGGTCAAGACCTCCCGCAGGCGGGCGATCGCCTGTTCCGCAGCTTGGCGATCCTCCACCCCCACCTTGTCGCCGAGTTCCTTCAATTGCTTCTCCGTCTGGTAGATCAGGCCATCCGCCTGGTTGCGGATGTCCACGAGGTCGCGGCGCTTGTGATCCTCCGCCGCATGCTCCTGGGCCCGGCGGACCATCTCCTCGACCTCACGCTTGTCCAGGGTGGTGGAGGCGGTGATGGTTATCTTCTGTTCTTTCCCCGTTCCAAGGTCTTTGGCGGAAACGTTGAGGATGCCATTAGCGTCGAGGTCAAACCCCACTTCAATCTGGGGTATGCCCCGGGGGGCGGGCGGTATCCCGACCAGATGAAAGCGGCCCAGGGTGCGATTGTCCGCCGCAAAGTCCCGTTCCCCCTGGAGTACGTGGATCTCTACCGTCGTCTGCCCGTCGGCGGCGGTGGTGAACGTCTGTTGTTTGCGCGTGGGGATGGTCGTATTGCGGTCGACCAGGCGGGTCATGACCCCGCCCAGCGTCTCGATGCCGAGAGACAAAGGCGTAACGTCGACCAGGACCAGGCCCTTGACCTCACCGGCCAAGACGCCGGCTTGGATAGCGGCGCCGACGGCCACCACCTCGTCGGGGTTGACGCCGCGATGGGGTTCCTTGCCGGTGAGTTTCTGGACCAACTCCTGGATGACCGGCATGCGGGTGGCTCCGCCCACCAGCACCACCGTATCGAGTTGCTCCGGCCGGATCTTGGCGTCATTGAGGGCCTGGCGGAAGGGCCCGATGCACCGCTCCGTAAGGTCGGCGGTCAGCTGTTCGAAGCGAGCACGGGTCAGCCGAGTTTCGAGATGGCTGGGACCCTCGTGGGTTGCGGTTATGAACGGCAAGCTGATGGTGGTTTCCGGGACGGTGGACAGTTCCTGCTTGGCCTTCTCCGCCGCCTCACGGAGGCGCTGCAGCGCCTGGCGGTCCTTCCTCAGATCCACCCCTTGTCCCCGGAGGAATTCATCCGCCAGGTAATTGACGACCTTCTCATCGTAGTCGTCTCCCCCAAGGTGGGTGTCGCCGGCCGTTGACTTGACCTCATATACGTCGTCGCTCACCTCAAGCACCGAGACGTCGAACGTTCCCCCTCCCAGGTCCCAGACAAGGATAGTCTGGGTGGTCTTCTTGTCCAGCCCGTAGGCCAGCGCCGCCGCCGTCGGCTCATTGATGATCCGCAGCACCTCAAGGCCGGCGATGCGCCCCGCGTCCTTGGTGGCCTGGCGCTGGGAGTCGTTGAAGTAGGCCGGCACGGTGATGACGGCCCGGGTGACCTTCTCGCCCAGGTAACGCTCGGCGTCCTCCTTGAGTTTAGCGAGCACCATCGCCGAGATTTCCTCCGGGGTGAACTCCTTGCCGCCGGCCGGGAGATCCACCCGGACGCTGTCGTTGGTGCCGGCCTTCACCCGGTAAGAAACTTGCTTGCGCTCATCTTCAACCTCGCTGTACCGCCTGCCCATGAAGCGCTTTATTGAATAGACGGTGTTCTCCGGGTTGAGGATAGCCTGGCGGCGGGCCAGTTGCCCCACGAGCCGTTCCCCGGCCCGGCTGAACCCCACCACCGAAGGCGTCAACCGGCTGCCCTCCGCATTCACGATGACGGAAGGCTTGCCTGCCTCCATCACGGCCACCACCGAGTTGGTCGTGCCGAGGTCGATGCCGACGACTTTCTCCATGCCCTACCCCTCCATCCAGAAGGTCCCGCGGTCGCGGATTCAGTATAGGGAGGGAAGGCCGGCCGCGTCAAGGCAGGCGGTCGCCGGCTATCCCGGCGCCTCCGGCATTTCCTCGAGGGTGATGCGAACCGTCCGCTCGGCGGTACCACGGCGGTAGCGGGCCTCGATCTGCTGGCCGACCGCCCTTGCGTCGAGGAACAGCCGGAGATCGACGTAGTCGTCGATGGGCTGGCCATCCAGCGCCAGCAGGATATCACCGTCCCTCAGT
>DATIKW010000028.1:0-87506 GCA_035477115.1 Bacillota bacterium
GAGATGGTGATGCCCGGAGACAACGTCCGGATGGAGATCGATCTCATTACGCCCATCGCCATCGAGGAAGGCCTGCGTTTTGCCATCCGCGAGGGCGGGAGGACGGTCGGTGCCGGAGCAGTCTCAGCCATCAGAGAGTGATGGCATAGCGCTACGGGGAGGTTCTGGGGTTTTGGCTAACGAGAAAATCCGTATAAGGCTGCGGGCATTCGACTACCGGATCCTCGATCAGTCTGCCGAGCGGATTGTGGCAACCGCGCGGAAGACAGGAGCAAGGGTCTCCGGCCCCGTGCCGCTGCCGACCGAGAAGAGCATCTACACCGTGCTCGTCGCCCCAAACGGCGAGAAGGACATCCGCGAGCAGTTCGAGATGAGGACGCACAAGCGCGTGATCGACATCTTGGACCCCACATCCAAGACGGTAGACGCGCTGATGAAGCTCGACCTGCCAGCCGGCGTCGACATTGAACTGAAGCTCTGACCCGGCCTGGAGGAGGAGTGGGCATCGTGACCGCAGGGATTGTAGGTAGGAAGCTGGGGATGACCCAGGTCTACGACGACAAGGGGCGAGTGGTGCCCGTAACGGTCATTCAGGCGGGACCGTGCGTCGTCGTCCAAAAGAAGACCCTGGAGAGTGACGGCTATAATGCTGTTCAACTTGGTTTCGGGTCCGTCCGCCCGCAACGGGTGAACCAGCCCCTGCGCGGCCACTTCCAGCGGGCAGGCGTTGAGCCGGTACGGATCCTCATGGAGTTCCGGACAGATGGACCACCACCCTACGAGCCCGGCCAGCGAATACTCGCGGACTCATTCAAGCCTGGTGAACGGGTGGACGTGACCGGTGTCTCCAAGGGCAAGGGATTTGCCGGAAGCGTGCGCCGCCATGGCTTCAGGCGAGGGCCGATGGCGCATGGTTCCAAGTACCATCGCGGACCGGGGTCGCTGCAATCCCGCGCGGCCGCTCGAGTGTTCAAGGGCCGCAAGTTGCCAGGACATCTGGGGGCGCGCCGCACTACCATTCAGGGACTGCTGGTAGTGAGGGCCGATGCCGGTCGCAACTTGCTCCTGGTGAGGGGAGCCGTCCCGGGACCTCGAGGTCAGTGGCTGACTATTCGCCGCGCGGTCAAGGGGCAGAGTTGACGAGGAGGAAGGTTGAAATGCCCAAGGCTGCGCTATACAGCCCACAAGGCGAGACCCTGGGTGAGACGGAGTTGTCCGCCGCCGTCTTCGGCACCGACGTGAACGGGAGTCTGCTCCATGAGACTATGGTGATGCTGCAGGCCAACCGGCGCGCGGGGACGGCTTCGACCAAGACCCGGGCGGAAGTAAGGGGCGGAGGGCGGAAGCCGTGGCGGCAGAAGGGCCTGGGTCGCGCCAGGGCCGGGACCATACGCTCGCCCTTGTGGAGGGGTGGCGGGATAACTTTCGGACCCGCTCCGAGGGACTATTCCTATACGATGCCCCGGAAGGCAAGGAGGGCGGCCCTCCGGTCGGCCCTCTCGGCGAGGGCTGCTGAAGGGCGGGTAGTCGTGCTGGACCACTTGACGATGGACCGACCGAAGACAGCCAGCCTGGTGAAGCTACTCGACCGGGTCGCCAGGGGTTCCGCTTTGATCGTGACGGCCAAGGCCGATTCCATGGTCGCACTGTCCGCACGGAATGTGGCGGGGATCAAGTCTCTGCCGGCAGCCAGCATCAATGTCCTGGACGTCCTGGCCCACGAATGGCTTGTCCTGACCCGGGATGCCGCCAGGCGACTGGAGGAGGCTTTGGCGCCGTGAAGGACCCCAGGGCGGTAATTCTAGAGCCGGTCATGTCCGAGAAGAGCACCGCGGCCATGGCCGAAGGCAAGTACACTTTCCTGGTCGCTCCGCGCGCCACCAAGGTGGAGATCCGCCAGGCAGTGGAGGCCATCTTCAAGGTCAGGGTGGTGCAAGTCAACACCCAGAACCGTCAAGGCAAGATGCGCAGGATGGGTGCCCATCAGGGACGCCGTCCGGCCACAAAGAAGGCGGTCGTGGCGTTGGCCGAGGGGCAGAGCATCAAGTTCTTTGAGGACCTGAGGTAAGCCGCGTTCGCGGGCAAGGGAGCGGTGACGGTGAGTATCAAGACGTACAAGCCAACTTCGCCCGGCCGAAGAGGGATGACCGGGCCTAGTTTCGAGGAGACCACGCGCAAGAAGCCCGAGAAGTCTCTGGTCCGAGCTATGACCAGCAAGGCCGGCCGCTCCAACCAGGGTCGCATTGCCGTTCGCCATCGTGGTGGCGGCCACAAGCGTGCTTATCGGGTCATCGACTTCTTGCGCGACAAAGACGGCGTCCCCGGGCGCGTGGCCACGATCGAATATGACCCCAATCGTTCGGCGCGCATCGCCCTGATTCACTACGCCGACGGCGAGAAGCGATACATCCTCGCTCCGGTAGGCCTGAGCGTCGGCGACACTGTCATGTCCGGCCCCACAGCCGACATCCGACCCGGCAATGCCCTGCCGCTGGTCAACATGCCCCTCGGCACCGGAGTCCATAATGTCGAACTAAAGCCGGCCAAGGGGGCGCAGATGGTCCGCTCGGCAGGCGCCTCGGCGCAATTGATGGCCAAAGAGGCCGGCCAGGCGCTTCTACGGCTGCCGTCCGGAGAACTCCGGCTGGTTGATGAACGCTGTAGAGCGACCGTAGGCCAGGTTGGCAATGTCGAACACGAGAACATCAAGCTCGGCAAGGCGGGTCGGAGCCGCTGGTTGGGCCGCCGCCCCACGACCCGAGGAGTAGTGATGAATCCGGTCGACCACCCCCATGGCGGCGGCGAGGGGAAGTCGCCCATCGGCCGCAAGCACCCGGTGACACCCTGGGGCAAGCCAACGCTCGGCTTCAAGACACGCAAGAAACGCAAGCATTCCGACAGGTACATAGTGAAACGACGCAAGTAGAGCCGGGAAGGAGGTCGAGAACAGGTGGGGCGATCAGTCCGGAAGGGTCCCTACATCGATGAGAAGCTCGTGGCCAAGATTCGGCTGTTCAACGCGAGGAACGAGAAGCGGGTGGTGAAAACTTGGGCCCGCGCCTGCACCATCATACCCGAATTCCTCGGCCACACCATAGCCGTCCACGACGGGCGCAAGCATGTTCCGGTCTATGTAACGGAGGACATGATTGGGCACAAGTTGGGTGAGTTTGCGGCGACACGCACGTTTCGTGGCCACGGACATCACACCGAGCGGTCGACGGCGCTCAAGTAGCTCGGAAGAGGGGGATTGACCGTGGAAGGGAGAGCTGTGGCCCGCTACCTGCGGATCGCGCCCAGAAAGGCGCGTATCGTCATCAATCTGATCCGCGGCAAGCCGGTTGACCGCGCTCTGGCCATACTCAAGTTCACGCCCAAGCGGGCTGCCGCGCTTATCGAGAAGGTGCTGGTGTCGGCGGTGGCCAACGCGGAGCACAATCGGGGACTGGACCGTACCCGCCTCTTCGTGGCCGAAGGGTGCGTGGATCAGGGGCCGACCCACAAGCGATGGCACCCTCGCCAGCGAGGGCAGGCATTCTCCATCAAGAAGCGTACCAGCCACATAACCGTGGTGGTCCGCGAACGAAAGGAGTAAGATAGACTACTTTGGGCCAGAAGGTGCACCCCAAGGGCTTACGCTTGGGCATTGTCAAGGACTGGGATGCCAGGTGGTACGCGACGGGACCGAAGTACGCTGAACTCCTTCATGAGGATGTCAGGGTACGCCAGTTACTTCACCGCCGCCTGTCCCATGCCGGGATTTCCCGGGTGGAGATGGAACGGGTCGCGAACAGGTTGAAGATCACCATCCACACGGCCAAGCCGGGCATCGTGATCGGCAGGGGCGGCACGGGCGCCGAGGCGCTCAAACAAGACTTCGAGCGCTTGACGGGGAAGCAGGTGTCGGTTAACATCGTGGAGGTTCGTAATCCCGAAATCGATGCCAAGCTGGTGGCCGAAAGCATTGCTGGAGCGCTTGAGAAGAGGATCTCCTTCCGGCGGGCGGTGAAGCAAGCCATTACCCGCGCCATGCGGGCGGGAGCCCGGGGAGTCCGGGTAGTCGTGTCCGGGCGGTTGGGTGGCGCTGAGATTGCCCGTCGGGAACGCAGCTGGGAGGGGACCGTCCCCCTGCACACGCTCCGGGCCGACATCGATTACGGGCTGGCCGAAGCGCGCACGACTTACGGTCAGATCGGCGTGAAGGTATGGGTGTTCCGAGGCGAAGTTACGCCTGGACAGGAACGCCCGGGCGATCGGCCGGGCGAGTCCTCGCGGGCGGGTCGCCGTCCGGCCAGGGCGTAGAGGGGGCCAAGTATCATGTTGATGCCCAAGCGGGTCAAGTACCGGAAAGTACACCGAGGGCGCCGGACGGGAATGTCCTACCGAGGGGCGGACTTGCTTTACGGCGACTATGGCTTGCAGGCCATGGAACCCGCATGGGTGACCGACCGACAGATCGAAGCGGCTCGGATTGCCCTGACCCGTCACATCAAGCGAGGCGGCAAGGTGTGGATCCGGATCTTCCCCGACAAGTCGGTGACCAAGAAGCCTGCTGAGACGCGGATGGGCAGCGGGAAGGGCTCCCCCGAGTACTGGGTATCGGTTGTCCGACCGGGCCGTATCCTCTTCGAATTGGCCGGGGTCGATGACCAGACGGCGGTAGAGGCGATGCGTCTGGCCGGCCACAAGCTGCCCATACGGACGAAGTTCATAAAGCGCGAAGAGCACGGCGGTGAGACCACGTGAAACCCGCGGAACTCCGAGAACTTGGGTTGGATGAGTTGGAAGCCAAGCTCCGAGCATTGAGGGAGGAGCTGTTCAACCTGCGCTTTCAGCTGGCAGCCCGGCAGTTGGACAACCCCATGCGCGTCCGGCGCGTGCGCAAGGATATTGCGAGAGTCATGACCATACAGCGCGAGCGGCAACTGAGCTTGCGCGACTCGAAGTAGTAGCAGGAGGCAGGATCCATGGATGACATCCGGGGGGTCCGGAAGGAGCGCGTCGGGACCGTGGTGTCCGACCGCATGGACAAGACGGTGGTCGTCGCCATCGAAATGGTTAAAAAGCATCCCCTCTACGGCCGGCGCGTGCGCCGTACTCGCCGGTTCAAGGCCCATGATGAGCGGAACGAGTGTAAAGTCGGAGACCGCGTGCTCATCGTGGAGACCCGGCCGCTATCCAGGGATAAGTGCTGGCGGGTGGCCGAAATCGTAGAGCGCGCCCGGTAAGTCGTGCCGTCGGGAAGGAGTGCCCCATGATCCAGGCGCAGACCAGACTGAACATAGCCGACAACACCGGAGCCAAGGAGATCATGTGCATAAGGGTCCTCGGAGGCTCCAGGCGCCGGTACGCTAATATTGGCGATATTATTGTGGCCTCGGTGAAGGAGTCGGCACCGGGCGGGGTCGTCAAGAAAGGCGACGTGATCAAGGCAGTGGTGGTGAGGTCGAGGCGCGGGATTCGCCGAGAGGATGGATCGCATATCCGCTTCGACGACAACGCAGCGGTCATCATCAAGGACGATCGAGAACCGAGGGGGACCCGAATCTTCGGACCCGTGGCCAGGGAACTGAGAGAGCATGCTTTCATGAAGATCATCTCCCTGGCACCGGAAGTCCTTTAGACCGGTGTCTCCGGGCAAGGAGGGTTAGCGCCATGGGCGGGCGAGCCGCAGACCCTAGCGGGCCAATGCATGTCCGCAAAGGGGATGTTGTGGTCATCATCTCCGGCAAGGATCGGGGCAAGCGAGGCAAGGTGATCCGATCCGAGGCGGACAAGGGCAGGATTGTGGTTGAAGGCGTCAACGTGGTCAAGAAGCACACGCGGCCGCAGGGGAAAGCCATGCAAGGCGGCATAGTCGATCAGGAGGCGCCCATCCCGAGCGCTAAGGCGATGCTGGTGTGCGGCCGGTGTAACCGGCCATCTCGCTTGAAGAAGACCCAGCTCAATGATGGTCGACACGTTAGAGCCTGCAAGAAGTGCGGCGAAGTCGTAGATCGGTAGGTGGTGCAAACGTGCCCGCGAGGCTCAAGGAGATATACCGGGACAAAGCTGTGCCCGCTCTAAGAGAGCAGTTCCGGTATGGCAACCCCATGGAAGTCCCCCACCTGGAGAAAATAGTGGTGAACATGGGAGTGGGTGAGGCGACCCAAAACCCCAAGGCGTTGGAGGGTGCAACCAGCGACCTGGCCGCCATCACCGGACAGCGACCGGTGGTCCTCAAGGCCAAGGCGTCGGTGGCCGCCTTCAAGCTGCGAAAAGGCATGTCCATCGGCTGCAAGGTGACGCTGCGAGGAGACCGCATGTATGATTTCCTCGACCGTCTGGTCAACATCGCTTTGCCGCGGGTTCGCGACTTCCGGGGCATATCGCCGCGCGGTTTCGACGGGCGGGGCAACTACACCTTGGGTATCCGCGAGCAACTCATCTTCCCCGAGATCGAGTACGATAAGGTGGACAAGGTCCGGGGAATGGATGTTACGGTCGTCACCACCGCCAGGACCGATGAGGAAGCCCTGGGGCTCCTGAAGGCACTGGGGATGCCATTCCGGGAGACGGCGTGAGGAGGTTCGGTCAGATTGGCAACCAAGGCGATGATTGAGAAGTGGAAGCGCGAGCCCAAGCACAGCACGCGGGGGCACAATCGGTGCCGCATCTGCGGTCGACCCCGCGGCTATATGGGGAAGTTCGCCATGTGTCGCATGTGTTTTCGCCAGCTAGCCCATCAGGGGCAGATCCCGGGCATACGCAAGTCTAGCTGGTAAGCTCGCCGGACTCCGGCCGGGCCCGCACGAGGAGGTGCCTCAAAGGTGGCCATGTCCGACCCTGTGGCGGATATGTTGACCCGAATCCGCAATGCTAGTCTGGTTCGGCGGGAGCGGGTGGAGATCCCTGGTTCGCGATTGAAGCGGGCCATGGCCGAGATCATGAAGCGTGAAGGGTACATCCGGGACTTCGAATGGGTGGCGGGGAGTCCCGAGAACAAGATTCGGATTCACCTGCGCTACGGACCGCGGAAGGAACTGGTAATCAACGGTCTCAAGCGGGTAAGCAAGCCTGGTCTGCGGGTGTACGCCGGCAAGGGAGAATTGCCTCGTGTGCTCGGCGGACTGGGTGTGGCGATCGTATCCACTTCCCGGGGCTTGATGACCGACCGGGAAGCCAGGGAACTAGGTCTGGGGGGCGAAGTCCTCTGCCAGATCTGGTGATGACTGTTTCCCGGAGTCAGGAGGTGGTCCAGGCATGTCGAGAGTAGGACGTAAGCCGGTGCCTCTTCCCCCCGGTGTTACCATCAAGCTGGACGGGAATAGGGTGCAGGTGACCGGGCCAAGGGGTGAACTGGTGCGGGATATACCTGCGCCGATGAAGGTCGAGATCGGTAAGAGCGAGCTGCAGGTGATCCGTCCAACCGACGGCCGCCTTCACCGGTCGCTACACGGGTTGACTCGCAGCCTGATCGCCAACATGGTTGCCGGGGTCACGGAAGGTTATCAGAAGAACTTGGAACTCGTCGGCGTGGGTTATCGCGCCAGCTTGGTTGGCCGGAAACTGGTGCTGAATGTAGGTTTCAGTCATCAGGTGGAGATCATGCCACCAGATGGGGTGGACATTCAGGTACCGACACCCGCAAGCGTCGTCGTCCGGAGCAACTGCAAGGAGACGGTTGGTGAGGTGGCCGCGCGGATTCGAGCCGTACGTCCGCCGGAACCATATCAAGGTAAAGGGATCCGCTACGCCGGCGAGCACGTCAGGCGGAAAGCCGGCAAGACAGGCAAGTGAGCCCGCGGCTGGGGGAAGAGAGAGCATGTTGAAGCATGAGGGTCGGAATAAGGCTCGGCGCAAGCGCCATCGCCGGCTGCGCGCGCGGATTACGGGTACCGCGCATTGTCCGCGTCTGAACGTATTCCGGAGCCTGCAACACATCTACGCGCAAGTGATCGACGACGGCCGGGGGGTCACGCTGGCTGCGGCTTCCTCCCTGGATCCCGAAGTCCGGACTGCACTGGCCGGCCAGGATGGCGGGGGAGGCAAAGTGCTAACAGCCCGGCGAGTCGGCGAGTTGATTGCCCGCCGCGCGCGGGAGCGTGGCGTGTCCCGGGTGGTATTCGACCGGGGCGGCTACCGATATCATGGGCGAGTGCAGGCAGTGGCCGACGCAGCCCGGTCAGCCGGTCTCGAGTTCTAGGCGGCCCCCGCCTGACGTCCAAGGAGGTAACAAACCCTTGCCGAGGAGCAGTCCAGAGACACCAGGGGAGTTCAGGGAAAAAGTGGTGTCCATAAACCGAGTGGCCAAGGTAGTAAAGGGCGGACGCCGCTTCAGCTTCAGTGCGCTCGTAGTGGTGGGAGACGGCGACGGCCAAGTGGGGGCAGGGTTGGGGAAGGCGGCCGAGATCCCCGATGCCATTGCCAAGGGGATTCAGGATGGGAAGAAGAGCCTCATCCGGGTGGCCCGTGCGGGCGCTACCATCCCGCATGTGGTGACCGGCAAATTCGGCGCCGGGCGGGTACTCCTCAAGCCGGCATCCCCGGGTACCGGCCTCATCGCCGGCGCGCCGGTACGAGCGGTGATGGAACTGGCAGGCGTTCGGGACGTCTTGACGAAGTCTTTGGGCTCGTCCAATCCCAACAATGTGGTATACGCAACCCTGGAAGCCCTGCGAATGCTCCGTAGCGCAGAGGAAATCGCGCGGCTGCGCGGTCGGAAGGCAGAGCCGGCAGCTACGGAGTCCTGAATGCGGTTTCGGGGAGGGATCGAGTTATGAAGTCCCGCGTGAAGGTCACCTGTGTCCGAAGCGGGGTCAGAACGTCCCTGAGACACCGCAGGACCCTGCGGGCGCTCGGGCTGAGAAAACTGGGACAATCGATGCTGCATGTCGACTGTCCCTCACTCCGTGGCATGCTCCGCCTGGTGGCCCATCTGGTGAGTGTGGAGGAAGTCGCCAGAGCTGACGGCGGCGAGGCGATGGCGTCTCCGACCTCGGTGGCGGCGGTCGAACGCTCGTCTGGTGGCAAGGCGGGCGCACCACGGGCCAAACGTACCGCATCCAAGCCGGCGTCGACCGAGACGATACCGGCCGGTGAAGGCGGCCGTCCGGACTCGGCACCGGAAGCGGAGGCCAAACCCACGGCAACCCGCAAGCGCGCGACCGGCAAGGCCGGGGCGAAAGCCGGCCAGGCGACTCCGGATGAAGCCCGTGCATCTTCGGCCGGAGCCGCGGCTGCAGAAGCGCCGCCAGCACCGAAGCCGGCCGCCAGACGCAA
This sequence comes from Bacillota bacterium, assembly GCA_035477115.1. Classification (GTDB taxonomy): domain Bacteria; phylum Bacillota; class Sulfobacillia; order UBA995; family UBA995; genus UBA995. The sequence goes on from DATIKW010000028.1 coordinate 9,262, forward strand.
GAAGAAGACCGAGGATAGCTGAAGCAGCCCAGGAGGTGCGTGCGGGTGTTGTTACACGAGATCAAGCCGGCGCCCGGGTCGAGGAAGGCCCGCAAGCGAGTTGGGCGGGGTACGGGCTCTGGGCACGGTAAGACCTCCGGGCGCGGCCACAAGGGCCAGAAAGCCAGAGCGGGCGGCGGCAAGGGCCCCGGGTTCGAGGGAGGCCAGATGCCGCTGCAGCGCCGTTCACCAAAGCGAGGCTTCCACAACCCCTTCCGGCAGGTGTTTGACGTGGTCAACGTCGGCAGGCTGAGTTGTTTCGACGCGGGCAGCGAGGTGACGCCGGATAGCCTGGCCGCGGAGCGGCTGGTGTCCGGACCGGAGAGCAGGGTGAAAATCCTGGGGGCGGGGGAGATCGACCGCCCGCTCGTAGTCAGGGCTCATCACTTCTCCGCCGGAGCCGCCCGTAAGATCGAGGAGGCCGGAGGGAAAGCCGAGGTGATCGGCAGTTGAGGTTCCTGGAGACGCTACGGAGCGCGTTCCGAATCGGCGACCTTCGCCGGCGGATCTTTTTCACCTTGTGGATGTTCGTGGTCTTCCGGATCGGCGTCCACATCTCCGTTCCCGGTGTGGATAGCGAGGCCATCGCCGAACTGATAGCCGAAGGGACGTTGCTCGGTCTGCTCGACCTGTTCTCCGGAGGAGCCCTGAAAGCGTTCTCCGTCTTTGCGATGAGCATAACTCCATACATCAACGCGTCAATCATCATGCAATTACTGACCGTGGTCATCCCCAGCCTGGAGCAATTGGCGAAGGAGGGGGACGAGGGACGGAGGAAGATAACTCAGTACACGCGCTACGGCACGGTCGTACTTGCCCTCATCCAGGCGTTCGGCATGTCCTACGGTCTCCGTCATGCCATCATCAACCCAGGCTTCTTGAGCATTTCCCTGGTAGCCCTTGCCCTCACCGCGGGGACCGTGTTTCTCATGTGGCTTGGTGAGCAGATCACCGAACGAGGGATCGGCAACGGCATTTCCCTGATCATATTTGCCGGCATTGTGTCGCGTACGCCCGAGGGCCTGGTCAACCTCTGGACCTATTTGACGGCAGGGGTGCTCAACATCTTCAATCTGTCGCTCCTGGCCATCGTAGCGCTCGCGGCCATCGGTGCAGTGGTCCTGGTGCAAGAAGGGCAGCGGCGGGTTCCCGTCCAGTATGCCAAGCGGGTCAAGGGTCGCCGGCTGTATGGAGGGCAGACCACCCACATCCCCATCCGGATCAACTCGGCCGGGGTCATCCCCGTGATCTTCGCCACCTCCGTGCTGGCCTTTCCGGCCACAATCGCCCAGTTCATCCCGCACCCCTGGGCCCAGGCAGTGGCGGCTGCCTTGGACTTCCGCAGTGTCCTGTACATCAGCCTGAACGTGATACTGATCGTCTTCTTCACCTACTTCTATACGGCTATCACTTTCAATCCGGTCAACGTCGCCAACGACTTGAAGAAGTGGGGCGGGTTCGTGCCAGGCCTGCGGCCTGGCCGGCCCACCGCCGACCACCTGCAACGGGTCCTGTACCGGATCACGGTGATCGGCGCGATCTTCCTGGCTTTCGTGGCGGCGGTCATGCCGGTGGGGGTGGCCGAGGTGACCGGGGTCAACATCTACTTTGGGGGCACGGCACTGCTGATCCTGGTGGGAGTAGCCTTGGAGACCATGAAGCAGATTGAAGTCCACCTGATCATGCGTCATTACCAGGGATTCATGCGGTGATGGAGGCCATGCGCATCATCCTCTTGGGCGCCCCCGGCTCGGGAAAGGGCACCCAGGCCAGGCGACTGGCCAGGGAGTTCAAGATTGCCCACATCGCGACGGGGGATATCCTGCGACGGGCCGTGGAGGCGGGAAGCGCGCTCGGCCGTGAGGTTGCGGCAGTCATGAATCAGGGCGGCCTCGTCCCCGATACGGTCATGGTCGACCTGATTGCTGACCGAATTGTCCAACCGGATGCTGCGCGCGGCTTCGTACTGGATGGCTTCCCCCGGACCGTTGATCAGGCAATGGCTCTGGAGAAACTGCTAGATCGGATGAACCTTTCGATCGACCACGTGTTCCACTTGAACGTGCCGGAGGAAGACCTCGTGAAGCGGTCGGTCGGGCGCAGGGTCTGCAGTCAGTGCGGGAGGAACTACCACCTTGCCGGGGCGGTGCCCCGTCATCCGGGCCGCTGCGACGAGTGCGGCGGCGAACTCCGCGAACGGGATGACGATGGGGAAGCCACCGTCCGTAGACGGCTTGAGGTGTATGAGGACTCTACGCGTCCCCTGGCGGATTACTACGGGGCTTCCGGCGTCCTCAGGGAAGTCGACGGTACGCCCGCCCCCGATGTGGTCTACCACTCGGTTACGGGGTGGTTACGGGGCGCCGGCCGGCGGTGATACCCTTGAAGAGTCCCGCCGAACTTGAACTCATGCGAGAGGCAGGACGGCTGGTTGCCGGCTGCCTGGCCGAGTTGTGCAGCCGGGTGTCGCCGGGCGTGAGGACCATCGAACTCGATCGAGCGGCGGAACGGTTTATCCGCCGCTCAGGCGGAAAGCCGGCTTTCAAGGGGTACCGCGGCTACCCTGCATCGATCTGCGTGTCGGTCAACTCGCAGGTGGTACACGGCATTCCCGGACCGCTCCGGCTGGCCGACGGGGACATCGTTAGCCTTGATGTGGGCGTTGCCCTGGACGGATATCATGCGGACGCGGCCACTACCGTGTTCGCGGGTACGGCCAGCGCCTCGGCGAAGCGGCTGGTAGCCGTGGCTGAAGAGGCTCTGGCCAGGGCGATTGGCTCCGTGCAATTGGGCTGCCGGATGAGCGACATCTCGCATGCCATCCAGATGTACGTGGAGGGAGCGGGCTTCGCCGTCGTGAGAGAGTATGGGGGACATGGCATCGGCCGGGATATGCACGAGGAACCGCAGATTCCCAATTTCGGCCTGCCGGCGTGCGGCCCCCTGCTGCGTCAAGGCATGGTCTTCGCCCTCGAACCCATGGTGAACGCCGGGGGTGCGGAGGTCCGGCTGCTGGAGGATGGATGGACGGTGGTCACGGCAGACGGTAGTCTATCAGCCCACTTTGAGCACACGGTGGCCGTGACGGCAGATGGCCCTGAGATCCTCACCCTGGCTCTCGATCATGTATGATCGACTATGATATAATAACATTTAGCGTTCCTCGGGCCGTTCAGGCCTGGCGGAGGAGGTCGGCAAGGGGTTGCCCAGGGCAGTTCCGGAGGTCCGCCCCGGACAACTGGTCCGTTCCCGGGCCGGCCGGGATCGCGGGTCGATCTATGTGGTAACCAGGGTGCTCAATGGGCGCACGGTGTTGGTGGCTGATGGAGGGAGTCGCACGGTCGCTGCTCCCAAGCGAAAGAACGTCCGCCACCTGATCCTGCATCAGGCGGAGGCCTCGGAGGAGTTGTGCGGTCGGCTGGTCCGAGGCGAGAGGGTGGATGACGGCGAAATCCGCCAGGCCATCGGGATGCTGGGGGGCAACGGAGAAGGGTGACACGGGTTAGAGTATCAGTGATACCGGGGAGGCACCGCCGCGCATGGCGAAGGAAGATGTGATTGAGGTAGAAGGCAAGGTGGTCGAACCGCTCCCCAATGCCATGTTCAGGGTGGAACTCCAGAATGGCCACCGAGTTCTCGCCCACATTTCGGGGAAGATCCGGATGAACTTCATCCGCATCCTGCCCGGCGACCGAGTGCTGGTGGAATTGTCTCCATATGACCTCACCCGGGGCCGAATCGTGTATCGATACAAGTGATTGGGCTCCGGTTGCGATGCAGAGGGGGCTTGAGGCCAGTGAAGGTACGGCCTTCTGTCAAACGGCTGTGTGACAAGTGCAAGATAGTGCGGCGAAACGGCGTGGTCCGGGTTATCTGCGAGAATCCAAAGCATAAGCAGCGGCAAGGATAGGGGGTCGCGGGGATTGGCACGAATAGCCGGTGTCGACCTGCCCCGGGAAAAGCGCGTCGAGGTGGCGCTGACTTACATCTATGGACTTGGCCCCAGCAGGGCCAGGCAAGTTCTGGCCACGGCTCGCGTGAGTCCTGATACCCGGGTGAGGAGCCTCACCGAGGAGGAGACAAGTCGCCTCCGAGAGGCAATTGATCGTAGTCACAAGGTAGAGGGTGACCTCCAACGCGAGGTCCAGATGAACATCAAGCGCTTGATCGACATCGGCTGCTATCGCGGTATCAGGCACCGGAGGGGCTTGCCGGTACGGGGACAGCGAACCCGAACCAATGCTCGCACCCGTAAGGGACCTCGCAAGACCGTAGGAGTGCGCAGGAAGAAGTGATCCCCTCGCGGGAGAGGAGTTGAAGTGGCATGCCCCCCAGAAGAGGGGCCAAAGTTCGGCGTAAGGAGCGCAGACTGGTCGACCGGGGAGTCGCCCATATCCAGTCGACTTTCAACAACACGATCGTAACCATAACCGACCCAGCGGGGAATACGATTGCCTGGGCGTCAGCCGGCGTCCTCGGTTTCAAGGGTTCCAAGAAGAGCACGCCGTTTGCCGCGCAACTCGCCGCGGAGCGCGCAGCCAGGGAAGCGATGGAACACGGCATGCGCGAAGTCGAAGTGCTCGTCAAGGGTCCGGGTTCCGGGCGAGAGGCGGCCATCCGCTCCCTCCAGGTTTCCGGGCTGGAGGTCAATGTGATCAAGGACGTGACCCCCATCCCCCATAACGGGTGCCGCCCCCCCAAACGGCGCCGGGTCTAGGTAGGTGTCTCATCAGGAGGTGTTACCGTGGCGAGATATACGGGCCCTGTATGCCGTCTATGCCGGCGAGAAGGCCTGAAACTGAATCTCAAGGGTGAGCGCTGCTTCAGCCCCAAGTGCCCGGTCGAAAAAGGCTCGGGCCCACCAGGCATGCGTGGCTCGAAAGCTCCCTCGCGACGCAAGCCGACGGAATATGCTATGCAGCTGCGAGAGAAGCAGAAGACCAGGCGGATCTACGGGGTGCTGGAGCGTCAATTCCGCCGCTATTACCACCGGGCAGCCGCTGCCAAGGGGATAACCGGGGAGTACCTGTTGCAGCTCTTGGAGCGTCGACTCGATAATGTAGTGTATCGGATGGGCCTGGCGACTTCTCGGAGAGACGCCCGCCAGCTCGTGCGACACGGCCACTTCCTTGTCAACGGCCGCCGCGTCGATATTCCCTCTTACCTGGTGGTGCAAGGTGACGCGGTCAGCGTGCATCCAGGAAGCCTGAAGTCGCCTCGTCTGAAGCGGCTGCTGGAATCAGCGGCGTTGCGTTTGGTTCCCGGCTGGCTCGAGATCGATCTGCAGCAAGCGCTGGGTCGGGTAGCGCGCCTGCCCGAACGGGAAGATATCGACGTTCCCGTCGAGGAGCGGATGATAATCGAGAGGTATTCCCGGTAGTTGACTTCGACGGGCGCGGCATGACTGGCAACCCGAACCTTCGCGCCGGGAGGGACGTTTGCGCATGGTGGGTATCCAACTGCCCCGGGTTGAGTGTGAAGAGATGGTCCGCGACCAGGGTCGCTTTGTTATGGAGCCCCTGCAACGGGGATATGGGACTACGCTTGGCAATGCGCTGCGGCGCGTCCTCCTATCCTCACTGCCCGGGGCGGCCGTGACTTCGGTGAGGATTGATGGGGTATTGCACGAGTTCTCCACCATCCCCGGGGTGGTGGAAGACACGACCGATATCATCCTGGCAATCAAGAGGTTGGCAATCCGGCTCGAGGGCGATGAACCCCGGGTGATTCGCCTCGACGTTCAGGGCGAGCGCGAGGTCACGGCTGGGGATATCCTGTGCGTCCCCGAGGTGGAGATTGCCAACCCCGATCTGAAACTGGCGACTATGGCGGATTCCGCCCGACTGGTCATGGAGATGACGGTCGAGCGCGGACGCGGCTACGTCACCGCCGAACGCAACAAGCGGCCGGACCAGCCGATCGGCGTCATAGCCATAGATTCGATTTTCACCCCCATCCGCAAGGTTAGCTACATTGTGGAAGACACTCGGTCGGGTGAGGATTCCCATTGTGATCGCCTGACGCTATCGGTATGGACGAACGGTACCGTGAGACCGGATGAGGCGGTGAGCGCCGCCGCACGACTCTTGAGCGAGCACTTCACCCTGTTCCAGCAGCTCACCGAACATGCGAGTGCGACCGAGCCTGCGGGAACACGGTCGGAAGATGCTCGGAACCGGACCGTCGATCGGCCGATCGAGGAACTCGAGTTGTCGGTTCGCGCCTACAACTGTCTGAAGCGGGCGGGCATCAACACCATTGACGAACTCGTACACCGGACCGAGATGGAAATGATGAAGGTGCGCAATCTGGGCAAGAAGTCGCTGGACGAGGTCAAGCAGAAGCTCGGCGCCCTGGACCTGTCGCTGAGGCAGCAAGAGGAGTAGCCGAGGAGGGCGGAGGGACACGCGTGAAACAGAGGAAACTCGGCATGGTCACGGCACATCGCCAGGCAGTACTTCGCTCGATGGTGACCTCCTTTTTGGCTCATGAACGGGTGGAGACCACGGAGGCACGGGCTCGGGAGGTCAGCCGGATGGCCGAGCGCCTGATCACGCTGGCCCGCCGGGGCGATCTTCATGCTCGGCGCCGGGCAATGCGAGTAATCACCGACGAGGATGTGGCCAAGAAGCTGTTCGATACCATAGCTCCGCGTTACGCCAGCCGGCCCGGAGGTTACACCCGCATCTATCGCACGGGCACCCGAAGGGGAGATGGAGCGCCCCTGGTGTCCTTGGAACTGACCTGACCCGTGGACGGCGCGGGATCCCCATCGGGCGGGGGCGGTGTCCCTCCGCCCGAGCGTCCTTCCGAGGTTGGCATGGAGCCGCTGATCCGCCTTGAACAGGTGACGCATCGCTACGATGCCGACCGCCGAGTTCAGCCTGCCTTGGATGCAGTTGACTTGGAGGTGGTGGCGGGCGAATTCGTCGCCATCGTCGGGGCGAACGGCAGTGGCAAGTCAACCCTCGCCAAACACCTGAACGCCCTGCTCCTGCCAACCGAAGGCGAGGTGCGCGTGGCGGGGCTGGACACCCGCGACCCCGCCACCGTTTGGGAAGTCCGGCGAATGGTGGGCATGGTATTCCAGAACCCCGACAATCAGATCGTAGCCACCGTGGTGGAAGAGGATGTGGCGTTCGGCCCCGAGAACCTGGGCGTGGAATCGGCCGCGATTCGGACAAGAGTCAAGGAAGCGCTGGCCATGGTCGGTATGACCGACTTCCACTCGCGCGCCCCCCATCTGCTCTCCGGGGGACAGAAACAAAGGGTGGCGATCGCCGGCATTCTCGCCATGCGCCCCCGCTGTCTCGTCTTGGATGAGGCGACATCCATGCTCGATCCTTCCGGTCGCGATGAAGTCTTGAACACCGTCCGCCGCCTGAACAGGGACGAGGGGCTGACCGTCGTTCACATAACCCATTTCATGGAGGAAGCCGCCACTGCGGACCGGGTTGTGGTCATGGACCGCGGCCGCATCGTCGTGCACGGGACGCCGCGGACAGTATTCGCGCAAGCGCGGCGACTGGAGCGTATTGGCCTGGATGTACCCCCGATCACGGCTCTCGCCGGCATCCTGGCAGCGTCCGGATTGCCCATCCGCGCCGATGTGTTGACCGTGGAGGAAGTGGTTGACGCCCTATGCCCATCCTGATCGAGAAAGTCGAATACACCTATTCGGGTGGCGCGGACTCAACCCCGGCTTTGGCGGGCATCGATCTCACCATCGAGGACGGGGAGTTCGTGGCGATCATCGGCCCGACCGGTTCGGGGAAGTCGACCCTCGTACAACACCTCAACGGTCTCTTGCGACCCGACCGCGGTAGGGTCGTAGTGGACGGCGTGGACCTCGCCGGCCGCCACACCGACCTGAAAGCTATTCGCCAGAAAGTCGGCCTGGTCTTCCAATATCCCGAACACCAGCTATTCGAGGAGACCGTGCTGGACGATGTGGCGTTCGGACCGCGTAACCTGGGTATGCCTCCCGACATCGTGAGCGAGCGCGTGGCCAAGGCATTGCTGACGGTGGGGCTTGATCCGGCCGAGATCGGCCCGAGGTCGCCCTTCGCGCTGTCGGGCGGTCAGATGCGGCGCGTAGCCCTGGCCGGTGTCCTGGCCATGGAACCGCGGATGCTGGTCCTGGACGAGCCGGCGGCCGGTCTCGACCCGCGCGGCCGCCGGGACATCCTGGGGCACATTCAGCGACTGCGCGCCGAGCGGGGCATCACCGTGATCCTGGTATCACATAACATGGAGGAAGTCGCCCGCCTGGCGAGCCGATTGGTCGTGCTGAACGCTGGACGAGTCGTGCTCGAGGGCCGGACTCGCGAGGTATTTGCCCAGAGCGACCTGCTCCGCCGGGTCGGGCTGGGCGTGCCCAGCATCACCCGGTTGGCGGCCGAGTTGCGCCAGCGAAACCTGAATATCCCATCGGATGTCCTGACCGTGGAAGAAGCCGCGGGCGCGATCCTGCGACTGTGGGCATCCCGGTCAGGGCAGGCCCGGGCTCATGCTTAGAGACATAACCATCGGGCAGTACCTGGCCCGGGACACGGCAGTTCATCGGCTGGATCCCCGCACCAAGATCATCGCGACCATAGTCTTCATGGTCGTGCTGTTCCTCGTACCCCATCTGGCGGGCTACGCTTTCCTCGGCATTTTCGCCGCCGTAGTCGTCATTCTGGCCGGCATTCCCCCGCGGATGCTGCTCCGGAGCATCCGTTCCCTGGCTTTCATCCTCGGGCTGACCTTCTTCCTACAGCTCTTCATGACCCGGGGAGAACCGCTGTTTGCCCTGGGGCCGCTGGTGGCGACCCGCGAAGGTTTCACCATGGGCGCATTCATGATCTCCCGACTGACCTTATTGATCGTGATGACCTCGCTCCTCACCCTGACCACGTCGCCCATCGCCCTTACTGATGGGCTTGAGTACCTGCTCCGGCCGTTCCGGCGGGTTGGTCTCCCCGCCCACGAACTCGCCATGATGATGACCATCGCCCTCCGGTTCATCCCCACCCTCCTCGAGGAAGCGGATAAGATCATGAAAGCCCAGATGGCGCGAGGAGCCGACTTTCGCAGCGGAAATCTGTTGCGCCGGGCACGAAGCCTGATCCCATTGCTGGTGCCGCTATTCGTCAGCGCCTTCCGGCGCGCCGACGAACTGGCATTGGCGATGGAAGCTCGCTGCTATCGGGGAGGGGAGGGTCGCACCCGCATGAAGCAACTGGCATTCGCCCCCCGCGACGGCATTGCCTTCACCACCGTCGCCGCCATGTTCTTGGGGGTGCTGTTGCTGCGTGTCTGGTCCTGATCGCCCCCGCGGGCAGGTTCGCAACTTGCGCTTGACGGTAGCGTACGAGGGTACAGCTTTTCACGGCTTCCAAGCTCAACGTCCCGGTCTGCGTACGGTACAGGCGGAACTCGAGCGGGCCGTCTTCGAGTTGACGGGAGAGACGGTCAGGATCAACGGCGCCGGTCGGACCGATTCCGGCGTTCACGCCCGCGGTCAGGTGATCAACTTTCGCACCCGGTCGGCGATACCGGTGGATCGCTGGCCGCGGGCACTGGGATCCCACCTGCCGCCGGATCTCGTCGTCCAGGATGCCGCCGAGGCGGCAGCCGATTTTCATGCCCGTTACTTCGCCTCAGGCAAGATATATCGTTATCTGGTATATGAATCCGCCGTTCCGTCCCCCTTCTGGGACCGCTATGCCTTGCGCTGGCCCGGCGCTCCCCTGGACGCAGGCGCCATGCGCCGCGCCCTAGCCATACTCGAGGGACGCCACGACTTCCGGGCGTTTCACGACTCGGGCTCCCGGGTCAGGGACACCCGTCGCCATCTGTTCTGCGCGGGGCTTCACCAGTTCACGGAAGGGGATTTGTGGGCGGTCGTCCATCCGCCGGCCGGTCCAGGTAACATCCGCTTCCTGGGGATCACCCTGATCGCGGACGGCTTCCTCTACCACATGGCCCGCGTGATCGCAGGCACCCTGCTGGAGGTGGGCCGGTCTGAGCTGGCGGCGGACTCTCTGCACGAGCGGCTGGCCGACGGCCGGAGAGACCTGACCGGACCCACCGCCCCGGCCAAGGGGCTGTGGCTCGAGCGGGTACTCTACTGCCGGGCGGATTGTCGTTCGCTCCTCCCTCAAGTCTGAGCCAAGTCGCATGAATCCGCCGGCACCGCCGGCGGAGGGGCTGATACTTGGCCATGGCTCGTCAGGCCAATCGGGAAGGCTATCCCGAAATCGCGGCGAGGTCCTCACCCGCATTGCCTTCGGCTTGAGCGGCGGACAACCTCAAGAAGACCACTTCCCGGGAGCCTGACCGGTACGCCCGGCATGGGGGTCGTCTTGGGGATGCGAGTCCCCTGCAGGACTGGGGCAGCAGGGCGGTCTAGTGTCTCTGTTCGGCCTCGCCGTCACGCGGGAATAACAGCACGAGGGTCTTCGCCACGAGCGCGAACAAGCCGATGACCCCGATCATCACCGGTAACCCGATGGTGGCAATCAGGAGCGCCTTGCTCAGGGTGTCCGTCATGCTCCTACCTCGTTTCGAGCGTTCCTCATGTAGCTGTTCATAGCCCCAGGATCGCCTTGCTCACGGCGATCACCACCACTCCGGCCACGATCGAGCATAGCTGTCCGGAGATGTTCACGGCGACGGCATGCATCAGCAAGTAATTCTGCCTGTCCTCGGCGAAAGCCATCTTGGCCACCACTCTGCCCGCCATGGGAAACGCGGAGATCCCGGCCGCTCCGATCATGGGGTTGATCTTCTCGCGGCGGAGCAGGTTGAGGAACTTGGCGATTATGATGCCCCCGGCGGTGGCGAACACCATCGCTGCCAGCCCGAGGGCCATCACCCCCAGGGTTACCCAGTTCAAGAACGTTTCCGCGGTCATGGTCCCCCCGATGGTGAGTCCGAGGAGCAGCGTGACCACATTGACCAGTTCATTCTGGGCCGAGTGGCTCAAGCGCTCGGCAACGCCGCACTCCCGCAGGAAATTGCCGAGCATCAAGAACCCTACCAGCGGCACCGCCACGGGAGCGATCAGGCCGGCCACGATCACCACGCACAGGGGAAAGAGCAGGCGCGCAGTGCGGGAAACCTCCGGCCCGCCGCTATACACCATGCGGATCCTGCGCTCGTCTGGAGTTGTGAGAAGACGGATCACCGGAGGCATGATGAGGGGGGTGAGCGCCATGTAGGAGTAAGCCGCCAGCGCCAACGGCCCCAGGATTTCGGGAGCATACAGTGAGGCCACGAAGATGGTGGTGGGACCGTCGGCCGTGCCCAGGATACCGATGGCGACCGCCTGGGTGAGCGGGAACCGTAACAGGCTTGCCGCGATGATAGTGGCGAAAATGCCGATTTGCGCCGCCGCGCCGATCAACATCACCTCGGGATTGCGCAGGAGAGGGCTGAAGTCGCACATCGCCCCGACGCCGATGAAGATGAGGATCGGGAACAGTTCAGTCAAGACTCCAATCCGGAGCAGCAGGGTCAAGGGGCCGGCCTCGGTGACCGCTCCCGAAAGGGGAAGGTTGGCCATGACGGCGCCAAAGCCTATCGGGATGAGCAGCAAGGGTTCATAGCCCTTCTTGACCGCCAGGTAAATCAGGGTAAGTCCTATCGCCCACATCACCGCGTGGTGCCAGCTGAGTTCAATGATACCCGCCATCAGACCTTCCAGTGTCGCGCCCACCTTGCCCGATAACCACCCTTCCGCCGTGCCCGTACATTATGGCAGCCGGTCCCTGCCGTAGTGGCCCGCGACCGGCCGAACTCTCACGCCTGCATTATATAGCACGATGCGCCCCAAGTCGACGGAAGAACTCTGGAGATCCCCCCGTCCCTCGGGGCATGGGGGTCTTCTCAGAAGTATCGCTTGACGTCCGTCAACCCCTCCGGTAGAATCATGATAAAGAGTGATACTCGTTATCATTGTGTTATCGGATCGAGACCGGGGGGATGCCGCTTGCGCCTGGATCAGTGCTGGACAGGTCAGCGCCTCGTAGTGCAGTCGGTGGAAGATGGGCTGGTCCGGGATATGGCCGTTCGCATCGGCCTTGGCGCCGGAGTCGAAGTCACATGCCAGACGAAACTCCCCCTGGGGCCGGTCGTCTTGACCTGGGGCGACCAGGAGATTGCGGTAGGGAGAGGCATCGCCCGCCGGATTATGGTAAGAGTCCAGCGTGGGCGGCGGGGAGAGGCGGGCGAGCCGTGAATCCTGGACGCGAGGCAGGCTGTCACACCCATGGCTCCCGAGATGGGATTCGCCCTGCGCCGGGCGGGAAGATCATCGTCCTGGCCGGCAACCCGAACACCGGCAAGTCACTGGTCTTCAACTACCTCACCCGCCTGTATGCCGACGTGTCCAATTATCCGGGGACTACCGTGGATTTGCTCTCCGGACGAATGGGCGCGCACGTCGTAGTGGATACTCCCGGCGTGTACGGCCTGTCGGCCTTCAACGACGAGGAACGGGTGGCCCGGGACATGGTGGCCCGGGCTGACATGGTGGTCAACGTGGTGGATGCCGGCCACCTGGAGCGCGACCTGTTCCTCACCTTGCAGCTTGCCGACGCCGGCGTGCCTTTCGTGGTGGCTCTCAACCTGATGGATGAGGCGGAGGCGCGCGGAATCAGCATTGACACCGACACCCTCGCCGAGGTCCTGGGGGTGCCGGTGGTACCCACGGTGGCCGTGACCGGCAAGGGCCTGAACGCGCTCAAGTCCCAACTCACCCATGCCCGGCCCGGGCACCTTGACGGCGCCACTCCTGACCCGGCCAGGCTGTCTGCCGAGGCCAAGGACTTGGTCGCGTCGATCGGAGCGGAAGAGGGCTCCGAGCGGGAGAGCGCATACGCCCGCAGGCGCGAGCGGGCCAATGCTCTGGCCGCCCGGGTGATGACCCGGAGACCGCGCCGGGAGGGCACCGGCGAGCGCCTCGGTCGGCTCCTCCTCGAGCCGCTGGTCGGGCTCCCCGTACTCGTCGTCTTGCTGGCGGCGATCTACCAGTTGATAGGGGTCGTGGTGGCCCAGTGGGTGGTCGGCTTCACCGAGGACACCATCATGCTCGGCTATTACGAACCGGCCGTCCGGTCGCTGCTCGGTCCCTTGTTCGGGCCGGGCAATCCCGTGGGCCAACTCCTGCTGGGCGAGTTCGGCATACTGACCATGACCGTTACCTACCTGCTCGGCCTCCTCCTGCCCCTGGTCGCGGCCATCTACTTGGCCATAGCATTGCTGGAAGACTCCGGCTACCTGCCCCGCCTGGCGGTCCTCCTCGATCGGGCGTTCGTCTCCCTGGGGCTAAATGGCCGGGCGGTCATACCCGTGATCCTGGGACTGGGGTGCGGGGCTATGGCCTCCATGTCCACGCGCGTGCTGGGTACGGTCCGCGAGCGCCGGATCGCCCTGTTCTTGCTCGCGCTGGCCGTCCCCTGTTCCGCGCAGCTTGGCGTGGTGACCGCGATGATGGCGGGCCTCGGAGCCCGCTATCTTGCCGCATACGTGCTGATCGTCGGCGCCGTATTCCTCAGTGCCGGCGCCCTGCTGAACCGGCTCCTCCCCGGCGAATCCAGCTTCCTCCTGATCGATCTGCCGCACCTCCGCTGGCCCGCAGTTGGGAACGTCCTGCGGAAGACATTCTCTCGCTCCGCGGGGTTCTTGAAAGATGCGGTGCCCCTCTTCATATTCGGCGCCTTGCTGGTGGGCGTCATGCAGCTTACCGGGGCGTTGACCATCATCGAGACCTGGACGGCGCCGGTGGCCAGCGGTTGGCTGGGCCTTCCGGCGGAAGCCTCCCGGGCCTTCATCATGGGTTTCATCAGACGTGACTTCGGAGTGGCCGGCCTCTTCGGCCTGCCCCTCTCCCCCCACCAGATCCTGGTTGCCGTCGTGACCATAACCCTGTTCGTCCCGTGTATCGCCTCCATCCTGGTGGTGGGCCGGGAGCGGGGATGGAGGGAAGCGGCAATCATTTGGCTGGCTGTCTTCTGCATTGCCTTCCTGGTGGGTGGAGTGGTCCATCGGCTCCCCTTCCCCTGATCCGCGATCCCGGCGGAGGGACCCGGCCCCTTCCTGGAGAAACTGTCCCAGTGAAGGAGGCCGGGTCTCGTGCGCGACCTGCGATTCACGATCGTGACCGGGCTGTCCGGAGCCGGAAAGACCCTCGCGCTCCGCGCGCTGGAGGATGTCGGTTACTTCTGCGTCGACAATCTCCCTCCCCGTCTGCTGTCGAAGTTCGCTGAACTGGTGATCCAGCAGCCGACCGGGGCGATTGACCGCGTGGCCCTGGGAATGGACATTCGGGGCGGCGAGTTCTTCGAGGGGCTGGTCGAGGCCGTCGAGGAACTCAAGACGATGGGTTTCCCCCACCGCATCCTGTTCCTGGAGGCGGATGACGAGACGCTCGTCCGAAGGTTCAAGGAGACGCGACGCCTGCACCCGCTCGCACCCCACGGGGGGATCCTCGAGGGGATCGCCGAGGAGCGCACGCGCCTCCAGCCCTTACGAGAACTGGCCACCCATGTCCTCGACACCTCCGGCTGGACCTTGCAGGACCTCCGCCAGGAGGTCTTCGCCATGGAGGGCGCCGAGCGGAGACTGATCATCAACGTACTCTCGTTCGGCTTCAAACACGGACTGCCGGTGGACGCGGACCTGGTCTTCGACCTCCGTTTCTTGCCCAATCCCAACCATGTGGCGAGCTTGCAGGCCCACGACGGGAACTACCCGGGGGTTGCCGACTACGTCCTGGCTCGACCGGTGGCCCGCAAGTTCCTCCGCCGGCTGATGAGTCTCCTGGACTTCCTCCTCCCGCACTTCCTTCAAGAGGGCCGTACCCAGCTAACCATAGCTTTAGGTTGCACCGGGGGACGCCATCGTTCGGTGGTGTTCGCCAACCGAGTGGCCGCCTGGCTCAAGCGGCAGCGCCACGGAGTCATCCTGCAGCATCGCGATATTCGCCGGGAAGACACGGAGTAGCCGTTGCCGCCGGTGGTGGACCTCAGCGCGGTCGAAGCGACGCTCGACGCCATCCTGGTCGAGGGCGGCCCTTCTGTGGGCCGGCCTGTCCTGCACCTACTCCGTGCAGGCGGCAGGCGACTGCGACCCACCCTGGTGCTGCTCGGCGGCGAATTCGCCGAACCACGCTGTCCAGAACGCCTGGTTCACCTCGCCGCTTCGGTAGAACTCTTGCACATGGCTACGCTATTGCATGATGACATCGTCGACGAGGCAAGGGTGCGACGGGGTCAACCCACAGTCAACGCGGTATGGGGCCACCGGCTGTCGGTACTGATCGGCGACTATCTGTTCGCCAGAGCTTTCGAGCTGCTTGCCAAGTGGGGGAGCCAGGAGATCTTGCGGGGACTCGCGGGAGCGGTGCGAGCCATGGCCGAGGTGGAGGCCCAAGAACTGGCGGGGGGTCCAAGTCCCGGCCTCACGGAACAGGAGTACTGGGACCGGATCGCGAAGAAAACTGCGCTCTTGATGGCCCAGTGCCCGCGGCTTGCGGCACTGGCCGGGGACGCTCCTGCAGGCTACCAGGAGGCGCTGTATCGCTATGGATTCCACTTGGGCCTGGCTTATCAGGCGGTCGATGACCTGCTCGATTTCACCGCCGAGCCATCGGTTCTTGGCAAACCCACCGGCCAGGATCTGCGCCGCGGGATTGTCACCTTGCCCCTGATCCACGCCATGTCCCATTGCTCCGCCGAGGACAGGCGCCGCCTGCAGGCGATGATCCTGGCGCGCCCCGTTCCCGATGACGGTGGTGAATGGGTCTTGCCCCTACTGGAGAGCGAAGGGAGCATTGCCTATACGTCGGCCGCCGCCGACCGGATGGTAGGCTGCGCCTGCGCGGCGCTCGCAGTGCTACCGGCCGTCCCGGCGCGGGACAGGCTCGAGTTCATCGCCCGGTCCGTCCTGCGCCGAGACTACTGAGTGGCCGGCCCAATGAGGGCGATAGAGGAGGTGTATCCTGTTTGCCTGGGCTCTTCTCCCCGTTTGCCGTCAAGTCACTGGCCCTTGACAATCGCATCGTCCTGCCGCCTATGGCTACCGGGATGGCCGAGGACGATGGCGCCCCGACGGCCCGTCACCTCCGGCACTACCTGGCTCGGGTTTCCCGAGGGGTGGGGCTGGTTGTGGTCGAGCACGCCTTCGCGCAAGCCGCCGGCCGGCATTCCGCCGGCCAGGTGGGGATCGATAGTGATGCCCTGATCTCCGCCCACGCCGCCCTGGTGGCCGGCATTCACCGGGCGGGAGGCAGGATAGCGCTGCAGATCAGCCATGCGGGAGCCGCCGCCCGGTCATCCTTGATCGGTGCCCAACCCGTTGGCCCTTCTTCCCGGCCCCTTGACCGCGAAGGAGCGGAAGTCCCCCGCTCAATGTCCGTGGCCGACCTGGAGGGACTGACGGAAGCCTTCGCCCTGGCGGCCGCCAGGGCCGTGCAGGCGGGTTACGATGCCATCGAGCTTCATGGAGCGCACGGCTTCCTGCTGAGTCAGTTCCTCTCCCCGCTGGCGAACGAGCGGCAAGACGACTACGGCAAGACCCTGGCCGGAAGGGCCCGCTTTCCCCTCGAGACGGTCCGGGCGGTCCGGTCGCGGGTGGGACCCGATTACCCGCTGCTGTACCGGCTGGGGCTGGCGGACTACCTCGATCCGTCGCAAGGTGCAGGCCTGAAGGTCGAGGAAGGCCTGGTCGTTGCCGGGTGGCTCGCCGACGCGGGTGTGGACGTCCTGGATGTGTCAGGCGGCCTCGGCGGCGCGCGGCCGTCGACCGGGGGGGCCGGGTATTTCCTGCCTTGGGCGGAGTCGATTCGTGCCCGCCTAGCTGTCCCCGTGCTCGTCGCGGGCGGGATCAACGACCCGCTGCTGGCGGACCGGGCGGTCCGGTCGGGCAAGGCCGACCTGATCGGCATCGGGCGCGGGCTATGGGCTGACCCCGCCTGGGCGGAGAAGGCCCGGCAGATGCTACTGGGGGCGGGCTAGGGTGCTGGAGGGCTTCTCGGCGGCGGTGCTGGCAGGCGGGCAGGGACGCCGCTTCGGCAGGGCCAAGGCGGGACTTCCCTGGGGCGACGCCACGCTGGTGGATCAGGCGGCCGTCCAACTGCTGCGCTTATTCCCCGAGGTGCTAGTGGTAGGCGCTGCTTCGGAGGTGGCCGGCGTTCGCCCCGTCACCGACCTTGACTCAACGCGGGGACCGCTGGGGGGCATCCAGGATGCCGTCAGCGCCTCCAGCCATCCCTATGTATTCGTCGTGGCCTGCGACATGCCGTTCCTGAACCCCGACCTGGTTCAGGGATTGTGCCGCGCCGCCGGCGGGTTTCAGGTAGTCGTCCCCGAGAGCGCACCCGGCTACCTCGAACCGCTTCACGCCGTGTACCACCGGTCCTGTCTCCCCTTGATAAGCGCCAGCCTGGACGCCGGGCGATTCCGGGTGGCGGACTTCTTCCCGCAGGCGCGGGTGCGGGTGGTGGCCCCGGCGGAACTCATAGGTCTCGGCCGTCGCCCCGAGGACTTCTTCAATGTCAACACCCCGGATGACTACTGCCGGGCGCTCGCGCTGCGGCACATTCCCGTGGCGGCGGTGACGGGTTCTTCGGGGGGAGGCAAGACCACGCTACTCGAGAAGCTGCTATCCGGGCTGACAGCGCGGGGCTATCGGGTAGGGGCGGTCAAGAGCACTCGCCACGAACACGCCGAGCTGGACGTTCCCGGCAAAGACACGTGGCGCTTCCGCCGGGCAGGGGCGGCGGCGGTCGGCCTGGTGACGCCGGGAAGCGCTTTCATCGGGGCAGAGGTACCGCGGAGGGACTTGCGCCAACTCGCCGTGTATCTTGCAGCGATCGCGCCCATCGATTTCGTGTTGGGAGAGGGATTCAAGGGCGACGATGTCCCCCGGATCCTGGTGGCAGGCGACTGCCCCGCACCGCAAGTCCGGGGAGAAGTGATCGCCGTATACGGCCCGCCCGCACCGTCCGTCGGCGGAGTCCCGAGAGTGGAGCCGGGCCGCGAAGATCTGCTCGTAGATATGCTGGTCAGGAGGTTTCTGCCATGGCGCGCACCGGCTCCCCCATGAGCAGGCGCCCGAGGCGCGCGGGCACCGTGGTCCTCGGCATCGTGTTCCTGGGATTGGCTGTGACCGTCGGGCTTGCCGAACTCTCCCGTCTGGAGCGCGACCCCCGGGAACTGATAATCGGGGTGACCGGCGCGCCCGAGCCAGCCGCAACCCGACTCCTGGAAGCATTTGCCCGGGCCCGCCCTGACCTGGAGCTGAGAGTCCGTGAGCTTCATGGCGAGGCCGACGAAGCTGGGGATTTGCTGCGGGAGGCGCGGGTCGACTTCATCCTGTATGCCGGCGGCTACCGCATGGACGGCGCGACCGGGCCTCGTTCGGAAGTATCCGAATGGGTGCTACCCGGCGTGCGCTTTCACGCCGCCCGCGTTCCCGCCACCCGCTTCCTCCACCCCCTGCAGGACATCACCGCCGCCGAGGCCCGCAAGCTACTCGACGGGATCCCGCCCGACCGTTCGGGCGATCCCGATTGCTTCCCGCTGCGCCTTGTCCCGGCGGACGACTTGATCGGCTATTCCCCCCGATGGGATTGGATTGCCCTCCTCGAGCCACAGCAACTCGGCCCGACCGTTCAGGCCCTGACCATCGATGGTGTGGCTCCCAGTTACGCCAACCTCGCCACCGGAGCTTATCCGCTGAGCCGGCCGATCGATATCCTGGCCCGTGCTCCCCGCTATCCGCTCGAGTGGGCTCGGAACTGGCCGGCGGCGATAGTCCTGCGCTATGACCCCAATCGCCCCGCCGTCATGGCCTTCCGGGCGTTCCTCACCGAGCCGGCTGCCCATCTCGCGGTGGCGGGTGAGGGGCCGCCGGTGGTGTTGGCGGCGGTCGGCGACATCATGCTGGCCAGAGGGGTTGGACGGCTGATCCAGCGCCACGGGGGGGATTACCCATTCGATCTGGTGCGAGATCGGGTAGTCGCCGCCGACGTTGCCTTCGCCAACTTGGAGTCGCCGATCGGCACCGGCGGACGGCCACTGCCGGGGAAGGAGATCTGGTTTCGCGCCGATCCGGAAGTAATGCCCGGTCTCGCCGCCTCGGGCTTTGACGTCCTGACTTTGGCCAACAACCATATCCTGGACTATGACAGCGAACTCCTCATGGAAACGCTGGCCCTGCTGGAAAGGGCCGACCTGGCCCATACCGGAGCCGGCGCCGACATCCATGCAGCGCTACGCCCGGCAATCGTGCGGGCGGGCGAAATCACCCTGGCCTTCCTCGGGTTCAGCGACTTCGCGCACATTTTCTGGTCCCACGCCTATCCCCGCACGTTCCTCGCCACCGAGGACCTGCCGGGGGTAGCCCCGGCGGACGTCCCCGTCTTCTCTCGGGCAATCGCCAGTGCCAGGCAGGAGGCGGATTTCGTGATCGCCGCCTTCCACTGGGGAGAGGAGTACGTCAACTACCCCACCGATCGGCAGCGAGCGCTCGGCCGCCTGGCGGTGGAAGCCGGTGCGGACGTGGTGTTGGGTTCCCATCCGCACTCGGTACAGGGGTTTGAGATTCTCGACCGCAGTCTAGTGGCTTACAGCCTGGGCAACTTCATCATGGACCAGCGACGTCCCATCCAGACGGAGAGCATGATCCTCGAGATCGAACTGCTGCCCTCGGGCATCCGGCAGATCCGAGTCATACCCGTGTTGATCGACGGATTTCGACCTCAGATCCTCGAAGGCGCGGCGGCGCGGGAGGCGCTGGCCAAGCTCCGCCGGATCTCTCTGCCTTTCACCGGGGAGTAAGAGCAATGGAAGTCTACGCGCTGGTTGGGGCGAGCGGGACGGGAAAGAGCCATCGGGCGTCACTCGTGGCCCAGGACCTGGCGGCCGACGCCGTATTGGATGACGGCCTGCTGATCATTGGCGGTCGCATCGCCGCCGGCCAATCCTCGAAGCGGGAGGAGACGCGGGTGGCCGCCGTCCGGCGGGCCCTGCTCGTGGAACCGGCGCATGCCGGCGAAATCCACGAAGCACTCAAGCATCTCGCGCCCAACCGCCTGCTGATCATCGGGACTTCGCGGCGGATGGTCGACCGCATCGCCCAGCGGCTCGCGCTGCCTCTGCCCGCACGGTACGTAGCGATTGAGGATGTCTCCAGCCCAACCGATATCCGAAAGGCGCGCCGGGTGCGACGCGACCTGGGAAGGCACGTGATCCCCGCGCCGACTCTCGAAGTCAAGCGCAGTTTCTCCGGGTACCTGGTCGATCCCTTACGCTTCCTGATGCGACCTCGCCGGGGGGTTGACGCTGGCGAGTTCGTGGAGAAGTCCGTGGTCCGGCCAACTTTCAGTTCCCTGGGCCGATTCGTGGTCAAGGATACGGTGGTGGCGGCAATCGCCGCGCGGTCCGCCCGGTCGGGAGAGGCGATCCCCCGGGTGCTCCGGGTGGAAGTCGATCCGCGGCCGGAAGGGGTGGCGATTCAGCTCGAGGTCGCGGTGGGTTTCGGTTACGATCTGGCGGAAGTGATGGTCGCAGCCCAGCGCCGGGTCAAGGACATGGTCGAGCATATGACCGCGCTGAACGTACTCAAGGTCAACATCACCGCCCGCGCGCTGTTCCTGGGATAGACGGGGGCGAGCGGAGGGACCCGGCCGGGAAGGGTTCGGGCAGCCCGCAGGGAACTAGAGTTCAGGAGGCTAGCCCTTTGGTCCAGTTGATCGACCCATCGCTGCACGCTCTCATCAAGTCGCTTCCCGACCGGGAGTGGCGGACACTGGCCCTTGTACTCGCGCAAGCCGCTCCCGGAGAATATCTGACCGTAGATCTCGCCGCCATGGCCCGCGAACTCGGGGAAGACTCACGGGCGGCGATGGACCGGCTGAACGCCCTCGAGGAGTCTCAGTGGGGCGGCCACCCCCTGCTGGAACTCCAGTCCTCCGATCCCCTCGTGTATCGAGTGGGCGTGCTATCGCCCTCTCCCCGATCGCCCGCCGATCTCGGTCCCGTGTTCCAGTACGCCGAGAGCGTGTTGGCTCGACCGCTGGGCAACGCCGAGATCCTGGCCATCCGCCGCTGGAACGAGGAGTACGGCTTCGACTACCAGGTGATATGCGCCCTGTTAGAGGAGTGTTACCGGCGGGGCCAGAAACACCTGGCCTATCTGGACCGGGTGGCCTCCGACTGGTACGATAAGGGCGTCCGGGACCTGTCCGGAGTGGAGAGCATGGAACTCGCCCACCGCGAACGTACGAACCTGGCAGCCAGAGTCGCCCGTTACCTGAACTTGGCCCGAAAACTCACCGAAGCCGAGCAGGCCATGATCGCCAAATGGACCGAGTGGGGTTTCTCGCTCGAGGTCATCCTCAAAGCCTGTGCCATGACGGTGAACATCGATCGACCCAATTTCGCTTACATCGATCGGGTGCTGGCCAACTGGCGAGCGGCCGGGCTCGAGTCGCCCGAGTCCGTCGACCAACATCTCGCGAGAGAGCAAGCCCGTAAGGGCCGGCGGCGCAGGCCGCCTGCGCGGGCGGCCAATTCGGGGTCACCAGCCGGCGGCAGAGGTGAGGGCTACTATGAGCAGTTCGAGGAAAGCGCGGTCAAACACCGAGCTGGCGGAGAAAAGGGCACAAGAGCGCGCCCGGCGGTCGGCGGAGAGGGACAGGAGAGAGGAGAGACTCTTTGAGTCCCTGCCCCGATTGGCGGCTATCCAGCAGGAGAAAGCCAAAGTGGCGCTGGATCTGGCCAGGCTGCTGGCGGGGCTCCGGCCCCGCTCCGGCCTCGACCGCGACGGCCTCGACCGGCTGGCCGCACAACTGGAGGCAGAGCGGCAAGCCATCTTCTCCCAGAACCAGATCCCTCCTGACTACCTCGAAGTCTGGTGGAACTGCCCGAGTTGCCGGGACAGCGGCTGGCTGCGGCCGGATGAGAAGTGCCGCTGTATGGTCCAGGAAGAGATCGACCACCTGTACCACCAGTCCGGGCTGCCCCCGGAACTCCGGGAACAGACTTTCGACAGTTTCCGCATCGATCTGTACCCGCCCGAACTCCGGTCGTTCATGGAACAAGTGGTGGCCGAATGCAGGGCGTTCGCGGCGCGGGTCGCCTCCGGGCGCGCCACGGAGAACCTCGTGTTCCGGGGGGCAGCGGGACTCGGCAAGACTCACCTGTCCAGCGCCATCGCGCACATCGTCCTCCAGTCCGGTCGAAGCGTCATTTACCTGACCCTGCCGGAGTTGCTCGACCGAATTCGCTACTACAAATTCGAAGTCGCCGACCCGGAAGCCCTCTCCCTGCTGCGCGAGGTGGACCTGCTCATCCTGGATGACCTCGGCGGCGAGAAGGTGAGCGAGTTCTCGGTGCAGGAGCTGTTCGCCCTGATCAACTACCGGATGAGCCACCGCCTCCCCCTGGTGGTGTCGACCAACCTGTCCTGGACCGACCTCGAGGAGGCGTATACCGCCCGCATCGCCTCCCGACTCATGGGGGCTTCGCTCGTGCTGAAGCTCGACGGCGAGGATATCCGCCTCTTGCGGAAACGCGCCCGGTCTCAAGGTCCGATGGAGGCGCGCCCGTCCATGTAAGGCCGGAGGGGTGGGGGGATCCGCACCGAACCATCAGCTTGTTGGTGGACCTCCAGGAGGGGGATGAGGATCCGGGGGCTCGCCGCCGCCGTATTGTTCAGGGTGTGGCAGTGGTAGACCTCGCCGCCTGCCTCGCGGTAACGGATTCTCAGCCGCCTGGCTTGAAAGTCGTGGAACATGGACGCGGAGTGGGTCTCCGAGTAGGCGTTCCGGCTGGGCATCCAGGTCTCCACGTCGTACTTCTTCACCTGACCCAGTCCCATCTCGCCCGCGCATACCACCACCACGCGGTAAGGGAGTTCCAGGGCCTGTAACAGCTCCTCGGCATTGGCGGTGATGAGTTCGAGTTCGCGCTCCGAATCGCCCGGATCGGCCCGGGTTATCACCACTTGCTCGACTTTGTAGAACTGATGCACCCTGTAGACCCCGGCGGTATCGCGTCCGGCCGCGCCGGCCTCCCGGCGGAAGCAACCGGAGAAACCGGCGTAGCGGAGCGGCAGGTCGCCGGCATCCAGGATCTCTCCCGCGTGGTAGGCCGTGACCGGCACCTCGGCGGTACCGATCAGGAAGAGGTCATCCCGGGGGATGGCATAGCACTGCTCCTCCCCCCCGGGGAAGTAGCCGGTGCCCCGCATGGCCTCCGGCCGGATCAGCATCGGCACCGAAAGGGGCGTGAAGCCTTTCCGCAGCAGGCTGTCCAGGGCGAAATTGAGTATCGCCCGTTCCAGCAGCATGCCATCGCCCCGTAATACGTATTGGCGGGATCCGGACAGCCGGACGCCGCGGGGCACGTCGATGATCCCCAAGCGTTCGCCAAGCGTCAGGTGGTCAGCAGGAGCGAAGTCGTAAGCGGGGGGATCGCCCCACCGGCGCACCAGCCGGTTGGCGGTCTCGTCGAATCCCGGGGGCACGTCGGCATGCGGCGGGCTCGGGACCCGCAAGAGCAGGTCCTCCAGTTCGGAGGCAACGCGCTCGAGGGCCGGTTCCAGGGAATCGAGTTCCGCCCCCAACCCGCGCAGCTCGCGAATGGCCTGCGCCCGCTCATCGCCTTTCAAGCCGGGGATTTCCTGCGATCGCCGATTGCGTTCCGCCCTCATCCCCTCGATCCGGACCAGTAATCCCCGCCGTTCCGCGTCCAGGGCCAACAGTCGTTCCAGGTCCAGGGCAACCCCCTTCTGGCGCGCGGCCTCACCGATCAACTGCGGGTTCGCGCGAATGAACGCCAGGTCCAACATGCCGCTCCCGCCTCCCCCCTCGACAATTAATAAACCTCCCGCTCCCGGCAGCCAGCCGGGGACGGGAGGTTAGACTCCCGCGGTGCCACCCCGCTTGGCGACCCCGACGGTCGCCCGCTCGTATCGGGCCATAACGGGCCCACCCGCCCGACTCATCGCCGGGTCCTCCCGGTTGGACGGGGCCGCATCCCGGCCTCACACTGCCCGCCGGGTCGCTGCAGGCGCGGTCCCCGATCCGGTCATCGGCTTTGTCCTACATATTAGCACTTCGGGGAGCAACGGGCAAGGGGTCGGCAGGGGCGGGTTCGGAACCCGCCCCTAACGGCGAATGCGCGTGCGTTCGAAGACGACCTCCCCCGCCGGCGCGGGCTGCCCGTCACCGATCCTCCACAACCTCTTCATCATTCCGCAACCCCGGGCCATTATATTGGGCGCAGGAGGTGTTGGCATGCGGCGCAAGCTACTCGCGATGCTGCTCATCGTAGCCATGGCCGGGTTGTCGATATACGGGATCGTCTGGTGGCTCGGACGGGACCGGGCCGGGGAAGCCGCCGGTGACCTCGTCGTACTCCTGGTACGCCGGGGCACCGTCGAGCTGACGGTGACCGGCTCGGGGACGCTCATGCCCGGGGAGCGCCGGGTGGTGCGAGCGGAAGTCGGCGGAAAGGTCGAGAGGATCTTCTTCGAGGAAGGGATTCAGGTTGCCGAAGGCGATATCCTGGTCGAGTTGGTCAACGACGATCTCGAGATCGCCGAACGCCAGGCACAACTGGATCTGATCCGGGCCCAACGCGAACTCAGCGACTTCCTCGCGGAGATACCCGGAGGTTCGCCGTATCTGACCTCGCCGATCGACGGCCTGGTACGGGAAGTGACGGCCGTGCCCGGCGAGTCGGTCCGGGAAGGCCAGGTGCTGGCGATCGTCGAGCCCCAGGGGTCGGTTTTCCAGGTCCACGTCACTCCCGCGGAAGCGGTCCAGATTTCGGCGGGCGATCGGGTGGAAATGCGGTTCGCCGAGTTCAGCGGGGCGCTCGAAGGCCGGGTCCGGGAGGTGGCGGACTACCAGGTAGCGTCGGCCGATGGGCGGACCTGGGTGACACCGGTCTGGGTGGATGTGGGCGGCGGGCAACTCCTACGAGCCGGCATGACCGCCGATGCCTGGATTCATACGGCGGGCGGCACGATCCAACGTTCGGGCGTCGGGCTAGCGCCGGAGTCGGTCCGAGTGACGGCGATGACCGATGGCCGGGTGGAACAGGTGTACGTGCGGGAAGGAAGCGTGGTAGCGGCCGGGGAGCGGCTGGTCGGCTTCAGCGAGACGCTGTTGCAGGAAGCGCGGCAGTCACGGGAACTGGCGGTGGAGGTCGCGAGATCCCGACTGCGGAAGGCGACCGGAGATCGGGCCGCCTTGCGGGCGGTCAGCCTGGCAGCAGGGACGGTGGTGCGCATGACCGCGACGCCCGGGGAAGCCGTGCGAGTTGGCGATGAACTGGCCGTGGTCAGCGACCTCAGTGTCATGGAACTGGCGATCGACGTTGACGAACTGGACATCGCCGGCGTGCGTCCGGGCATGCCCGTCCAGGTCACGGTCGAGGCCGCAGGGGATGCAGTCTACGACGGAGAGGTCATCCGCGTCGCTCTCGAGGGCGACGCCGGCGACGGCGTGACCACCTTTGCGGTCACCATCCGCGTATCTAACCCGGAAGGAGCGCTGCGGAGCGGAATGACCGGCGAGGCGGTGATAACCATTGACCGGCGGGAAGGCGTACTGGTGGTCCCGGCGGAGGCGGTACAGGTGCGGGGAAACACCGGCACGGTGCGAGTCCTCATAGATGGCCAGGCAGTGTCGCGTCTGATCGAGGTGGGGATCGCCGGTACCCGGCTGGTCGAGGTGATCGGTGGACTCCAGGAAGGCGATCGGGTTGCGCTGGCGGCCGAGGCCGGAGCGGGTCAGGAACAACTCTTGCGCCTGCGGGGGACGATGCCGATGCTGCCGGGGATGGGCCAGCGGCAGACACCCAACCAGCCTTCCGGCCGATAGGGGGGGCTGATGGTGTTCAGACTGGAAGGCGTGAGCAAGCTGTATGCGATGGGCCGCCGGGTCACCGTCGCCGCCCTGCGCGAGGTCGACCTGACCATACCCCGCGGCCAGTTCCTGGCGATCATGGGGCCGTCCGGCTCGGGGAAGTCCACGCTGATGCACATCCTGGGGTGTCTCGATCGCCCGAGCAACGGCACCTATTTCCTGGACGGAGAGGACCTGACCACGAAGGGCGATGACTCCCTGGCCGACTTCCGCAACTGCCGGATGGGGTTCGTGTTCCAGAGCTTCAATCTCCTGCCCCGCCTGGACGCCATAGAGAACGTCGAGGTGCCGCTGGTCTACCGCGGCGTCCAGGGCCGCGAACGGCGACGGCGGGCCGAGCGAGCCCTGGCCCGGGTGGGGTTGGCCGATCGCCTGCATCATCTGCCTTCCGAACTGTCGGGAGGCGAGCAGCAGCGCGTGGCCATCGCCCGGAGCCTGGTGGGCGAGCCGTCGGTGATCTTCGCCGATGAGCCAACCGGCAATCTGGATACGGCGACGGGCCGCGAGGTGGTCGGCCTGTTCGAGGAATCCTGGCGTCAGGGGATCACCGTCGTGGTGGTGACCCACGAGGAGACCTTGGCCCGCCATGCCGAGCGGGTGGTGCGCCTTCGCGATGGCCGGATCGTGGCCGACGAACTCATCCCGCAACGAGGTGAGGATGAATGAAGCTCCTGGAGTTCACCCGGGTCGCCTGGCGCAGCTTGCGCGCCAACAAGCTCCGTTCGCTGCTCACCGCGCTCGGGATGATCATCGGCGTGGCCGCGGTCACCGCGCTGGTATCGGTCGGGCAGGGTGCGGGCGCGACCATCACCGATCAGATTCAAGCTATGGGGGCGCACGTGATCTTCGTGCGGCCGAACCCACGGGAGGGTGGCGTTTTCACCCTGGCCGAGGCCGAGGAGATCATGGAGCGCGTGCCCACCATCGAGGCGGCCACCCCCTCCCTGAGCTTCCGCTCCCCCGTCGAATATCGCGGCACCTCCCACGATACGCAAATCGAGGGCGTTACTGCCGACTACGCCCGAATAAGAGAGATCACGGTCGCGATAGGCCGGTTCCTGAACGCCGACGAGTCCAGCCGGCGGACCCGGGTAGCCGTGCTCGGTCCTACCGTGGCGAGCGAGGTGTTCGGGACCGTCAATCCACTGGGGGAAACCATCTCTATCCGGGGCCAGCCGTTCACAGTCGTGGGCGTGACCAGTTCCCGGGGGGCCGCCATGGGGCAAGATCAGGACGACGTCGTCTACATACCCATCCTCGCCGGACAGCGCCTTCAGGGCACCACCCGCATCGACGTGATCTACGCTCGGGCCAGGAGCGCGGATGATGCGCGCTCGGCGGTCGCCCACCTGACCGCGATCTATCAAAGGCGCTTTCCCCGGCCGGAGGCCGTCAACATCATGAGCCAGGACGAGCTGTTGGCGACGATGGGCGAGGTCACCCAGACCCTCAGCCTGCTCCTGGGGGCGATAGCGGGAATATCGCTGCTGGTAGGCGGGATTGGCATCATGAACATCATGCTGGTCTCGGTCAGCGAACGCACCCGGGAAATCGGCATCCGCAAGGCGCTCGGCGCCCGCCGCCGGGACATCCGTACGCAGTTCCTCCTGGAGGCCGTGCTGCTGAGTCTCAGCGGCGGCGTGCTCGGCATCGGCCTCGGATGGCTCCTGTCAGTCCTGGTCTCCAGCCTGGCGGGATGGAGGGCCGTGCTATCGCCGGCCGTGATCCTGATCGCCTTCGGGTTCGCGGTGGCCGTCGGACTGTTCTTCGGGGTGTATCCCGCTCGCCAGGCGAGCTTGCTCGAACCCGTGGAGGCACTCAGGCACGACTAGCAGCGAGGTGCGAGCACGGCCGAAGGGGTTGCCGGGCAGTTGGTCGAACTCCTCCCGGGACGCAAGGCGGGCTGATGCGGCCCGGGAGGAGGGGGAACTCTTGGTCCTCCTGGCCTTCAAGAATCTGGTTCGTCGCCCAGTACGCTCGATCCTGACCGCCGTGGGCGTTGCTCTCGGCATTGCCATGCTCTTCACCTCATTCTCCCTGGACCGGGGCCTCGACCAGGGGATGCAGCGAGCTTTGGCCAACACCGGGGCGCAATTGCTGGCGGTGGCCAAGGGGTGCCCTTACGAGGCCGCGGCGCTGCTCATCCACGGAGGGGTCGGGGGCCGGTATCTCGATGAGGCCCACCTCGATCGCATCCGCCAGTTGCCTGGAGTCGGCCTGGCCGGCGGCCTATTCATGAACCAGTTGATCGAGGGCGATCGCCCCGTCATCGTCATGGGGATGGACGCGGTCGGGCTCGCGCTCAAGCCGTGGTGGGTCGTCCGCGGCCGGCCGTTTCCCGATCCCCTCTCCGCCATCCTGCCGGCGGACAAGGCGGCCAGGCTGGGACTGGAGATTGACGATCCCCTGACCCTGGGCGGCCGGTCGTTCATCGTGACCGCCATCCTGGAGCCGACCGGTTCCCAGGACGACCAGTTCATCTACTTGCCGCTGGGGACCGCCCAGGAATTGTTCGGAGCCGCCGGCAAACTGACGGCGGTGGCCATTCAACTCGACGACCTCCAGGCGGTCGGCGAGGTGGCGCGGGGGGTCGAGGCGATTCCGGACGTGCAAGCCATCACCATGACCCAGGTGCTGGGCACGGCCCGAACCCTGATGGGGGCCGCCCAGGCCATGGTCCGCTCGGTCACCATCATCGCCATCCTGGTCGGGGCAATCGGCATCTTGAACGCCATCATGACGGCCATCTTCGAGCGTACGCGGGAGATCGGCATGATGAAGGCGGTGGGGGCGGGGGCGGGCGATATTCTCATGTTGGTCTGGACGGAGAGCATATTGCTCGGACTGGCGGGCGGGCTGCTGGGGGTGACGCTGCCGTTGGCGGTCGCCGGCGCCATTGACGCAGCCGTCCGGCGGGCAATCCCCTTCACGCCCGCCGGAGATATCCTGGCCTTCAGCCTGCCGGCCGCCGTGACGAGCTTGGGCGCCGCAATCGCCCTGGGGGTGGCCGCCGGGTTGCCTCCCGCATGGCGGGCCGCGCGGATCAGCCCCATGGAGGCCATCCGCAGTGAGTGACGACCTGATCGTCCAGGCTCAAGGTCTGTCCAAGGTATACCGCCGGGGCAGCGAGTCCGTCCGCGCGTTGTGGCGAGCTGACCTCAGGGTGATCCGGGGGCAGTTCATCGCCGTCGCCGGCGCCTCCGGGTCGGGCAAGACCACGCTGCTGAACCTGCTGGGCTGTCTCGACCGGCCAAGCTCCGGCAGCTACCGCCTGAACGGCCGGGAAGTCGCCGGGCTTTCCGAGCGCGAACTGGTGGGAATTCGCCGCCGGGAAGTGGGGTTCGTCTTTCAGCAGTTTCACCTGATCCCCACGCTCACCGTGCGCGAGAACGTCCAGTTGCCCCGGATGTTCGGAGCGCAGGCGGCGGATCGCACCGATGAACTCATCGACCGGGTAGGACTGGCCCATCGCCGCCGGCACCTGCCCCGGCAGTTGAGCGGCGGCGAAATGCAGCGCGTCGCCATCGCCCGGGCCCTGGCGAACCATCCGGCCCTGTTACTCGCCGACGAGCCCACCGGCAACCTGGATACGGCCACCGGCCGGCAGGTGGTAGAGATGTTGCGGGGGCTCAGCGCCTCCGGCCTCGCCGTGGTGGTGGTGACCCACAATCCGGCCATCGCCCGTCAGGCCGACCAGATCCTCAACCTGACCGACGGACTGATCCGTGAGGAGGGCTGAACGTGCGCCTGGCGCTACTCGGCGCGATCGTCTTGTCGCTCTTCATCGTCGGGCGTCCCTGGCTGTTTCCGGCGGCGGAACCGCTCGGCCGCCCGGTGGAGGGGCGGGTGGACGAGGTCGCGGTGGCCCGGCTGGTAGCCGAACCTTCCGTCTGGGCGGGCCGCACCGTGGCCATCACCGGCCGCATCACCCTGACCTGCGTCACCGGCTGCTGGTTTCAGCTCACCGGGGCGGACGGCGCCCGGATCCTTGTGGATCTGGCCCCGGCCGGCCTGCTGCTGCCGCGGAACCCCCCGGCCCGGGTCCGGGTATACGGGCATGTTCTCACCGGCGGCGAACTGCTGGTATTCGAGGCGATGCGGGTGGAGTTCGACCCCTGAGGCCGGGCGCGGCTAGACGATGTCCACCCATACCGGTTGCCGCTGCCTGAAGGTAGTGATGGCGCGGAAGCCGGCCGCCCGGGCGACATCCAGGGCCGCGTCGATGCCGGAGCCCACATCGCCTTCGCGGTGGCTATCCGAGCCCACGGTGAGTACCTCCCCGCCGAGTTCCCGAAAGCGCCGCACGACCTCCAGCGCCGGGAGCGTTTCCCCCAGGCGATGGCGGAGCCCGGAAGTGTTGATCTCGAGACCCACGCCGCCCGCCGCCGCCAGCCCGAGGATGGAGTCGATCCGGTCCCGGAACCGGGGCAGGCGGAATCGGTCGCGGCCGCCGGGAAGGTAGCGTTTGAACACGTCAAGGTGACCGAGGACGTCGAACAGCCTGCCGCCGGCCGCCGCACGTACCGCCGCCTCCACCTCGTCGAAATACGCGCACAAGGCGGGCTCAAGGTCCTCGGCTGACAAGAGGGACGTATCCAACAGACGGTCTTCCACCACGTGCACCGAGCCGAGCACGAAATCGAGCGGGAGGGGATGAGCCTCGAGGTAGGCGAGCAGATCGGGATGGCTGTGCCGGTCGAAGCCGACCTCGAGACCCAGGCGCACGCCCACCCCGGGGAAGCCGGCCAACGCCGTTACCTCCCGGCAGTAGCCGGCCGGATCGAAGTAGCCGAACCCCGGGTCCACCGGGTGTACGTCGAGGTGATCGGTGAAACAGATCTCCTCGATTCCCGCTTGCCGCGCTGCCAGGCAGCAGCGGGCGAGGCTGGATTGGCTGTCTACGCTGAAGCGGGAGTGAATATGGTAATCGACCCGGATAGGAGACACCTCAAGTCTGAGAGCTGCGCCTGGGGCCCTCCCGCGCCATCTCCAGTCCGCGGGCGCCGATGAGCAGGGCGATGGTGGCCGCAGCCAGAAAGGCGACCCGGTTGCCGTCTTGCCAGACGAGGAAGGCCAGCAGTGGCAACCCGATCATCGACCCGGCCGGCAAGGCGGCGATCTTGAACCGCCGCCGCAGTCCGGTCAAGCGGTAGGCAGCAGCGAGCGCCAGGGTCGCCGCGAGCGCCCACTTGAGCTGTCCCGGCGCCAGGACTGCCATCGCTCCGACCGCCGGCGCCAGGCCGCCGCCGCCCCGGCGGAAGCCGTGCCATAGCGGCCAGTTGTGCCCGGCCACGACCAAGGCCGCGCAGGCCGCCACCGAGTAGCCGTCCAGCTCGAAGCTGCGGGCCAACAGCACGGCGACGACGCCTTTGCCCAGGTCGAGCAGGCCGACCGCGATCCCGACGACCGGACCGTACTGGCGGAAACTCCCCGAGCCGCCGGGGTTATCGCGTTCCCGCAGGTCGTCTCCGTAGAAGAGGCGGCCGAACACGACGCCGAACAGCACGGAGCCGAGAGCGTAGGCCCCGACCATCACCAAGTAAGGCAACGCAATTCACCTTCTGCAATGAGTTTCGACCCATTCCACCTGTTTTCTTTCTTGACCGCTGCTCGATTCCCCTTTGCCGGCGCCCTCACCCTCGCGAACAGGAGAAGTCGTCGAAGAGCACGAATTCCTATCGCATACTCGAATGGTGGAACGCAGCGAGGATGCGACTCACCCAAGAACTGACCGTCCGACCCACTCAGCGCCTGGCGATGACCCCCCAGTTGCGGCAGGCAATCGCCGCCTTACAGCTGAATGTCATGGAACTGTCCGCCCATGTGCAGACTCAGGTAGAGGCCAATCCGATGTTGGAATTGGTCGAGGAGGATCAGCCGGCGGAGCCGGACCTGCCCATACGCGAGCGGGGACTCGAGGAAGAGGACCGGGAGGACCGTCCGGAACCTCCGGCTCGGGCTGCCGGATTCGCCGAACAACTTGCGGCGGACTTGTGCCTGGAAATGGTGGACGGGGAGTTGCGTCGCGCCGCCGTCTACCTCTCGGGGAACATGGATGACGACGGCTACCTGAGGGTGTCGTTGGAGGAAGCCGCAACTGACCTCGGCATCGGCTGCGGGCGGGTTCGGCAGGCCCTGGCCGCTATACAGGCCCTTCAGCCCGGCATCGGCGCCAGGGATCTCCGCGAATGCCTGGCGCTGCAGCTAGGAGAAGGCGATGCGCTGGTGAGAGCAGTAGTCGAGGGACACTTGGAAGACCTGGGCGCCGGCCGGCTGCGAAAGGTGGCGGCAAGGCTCGGCGTCGGGGTGGAAGCGGTGGCCGCCGCCGCAGAGCACATCCGGCGACTCGACCCCCGTCCCGGACGGCCATGGGCCGCCGGACCTCCGCCTTCGCCCATCATACCCGACATCAGATTCCAGCGCATGGGCGCTCAGCATGCCGTCCTGGTAGAGGAGCCGGCCCCCCGGGTTCGACTCAGCTTGACCTACCGGCGGTGGTTGGAAGGAGCGGGGGAGGGCGACGCCGAAGTCCGCCATTACCTTGAGGAGCGGCTGCAGGCCGCGGTCTGGATGCTACGGTGCCTGGAACAGCGACGGCTGACCCTTTACCGGGTCGGCCAGGCGATCCTCGAGCAGCAGCCTGACTTCTTCCTCCGCGGCATCCGTTGCCTGCGGCCGATGACCATGCGGGAGGTGGCTGACGCGGTGGGAGTGCATGAGTCGACCGTGAGTCGCGTTGTCGCCAATAAGCACGCCGCCACATCCCATGGCATGCTCCCGCTGCGTTTTTTCTTCTCAAGCGGCCTTGGGTGTAGCGAGGGCGAGCCGGTGTCCGCCCGCAGCGTGAAACGGATGATCCGCGACCTCGCGCAGGGGGAGAACCGCCTGCGGCCTCTCAGCGACCGGCAGTTGGCGGCCATCCTTCAAACCCGAGGGGTCCGGGTGGCCCGGCGCACCGTGACCAAGTACCGCCAGGAGATGGGACTGGCCGCCTCGGCCGCCCGCAGGCGGTTTGTGACGGCAAACTGATTCGGCAGGAGGCGCGCAGTGATGACGCGTGTGGGGATCAACGGGTTCGGCCGCATCGGCCGGCAGTTCTTCCGGGCCGCTCGGGAATTCGCCGACGTGGAGGTCGTGGCGGTCAATGACCTCACCGACGCCGCCACCCTCGCTCATCTCTTGCAGTATGACTCGAACTACGGGCTGTTCCCGGAGGACGTTCAGGCCGCCGACGATCGACTCATCGCGGGTGGCCGTCCCTGCCGGGTGATCAGCGAACGCGACCCCGGGCGCATCCCTTGGCGCGATTTCGGGGTGGATGTGGTCATAGAGGTGACGGGCAAGTTCACCTCGGGCGAACATGCCTTACGGCACCGGTCGCAAGGGGGCGCGGCGAAAGTCATCGTGGGCGCGCCGGCCAAAGGGGAGGACGTCACGGTCGTGCTGGGCGCCAACGAGGGCGCCTACGATCCGGCCCGGCATCACGTGATTTCCATGGCCTCGTGCACGACCAACTGCCTGGCGCCCGTGGCCAGGGTGCTGGATGAGTCCTTCGGCATCGTGCGCGGCCTCATGACCACGGTCCACGCCTACACATCCGACCAGGTGCTGCTCGATGCTCCCCATCGCGATCTGCGACGGGCGCGCGCCGCGGCCCTGAGCATCGTGCCCACCAGCACGGGAGCCGCGGCTGCCATCGGTAAGGTGCTGCCCGGGTTGGCCGGCAAGCTCAACGGTTTCGCCCTTAGAGTGCCAACCTCCACCGTGTCCGTGCTGGATCTGGTGGTTGACCTGCAGCGGCCGGCAACCCTGGAGGAGGTCAACGGCGCCTTCCGCCAAGCCGCCGCCGGTCACCTGCACCCTTACCTGGCCGTCAGCGACCTCCCTCTGGTATCCGTGGACTATCGGGGCAACCTGGCATCGGCGGTCGTGGACCTGCTATCCACGATGGCCGTCGGCCCCATGGTCAAGGTCGTGGCCTGGTACGATAATGAAGCCGCCTATGCGCGCCGCCTGGTCGACCTGACTCGTTTCTTGGCCGAGAAAGGACTCCGAGCATGAGACTGGCCAGCATCACCGAATATCCGGTCCGGGACAAACGGGCGCTGGTCCGGGTGGATTTCAACGTGCCGCTGGGCAAGGATGGGTCGCCGGCGGACGATACCCGGATCCGGGCGGCTATCCCTACCGTCAACTATCTCCTGGAACGGAAAGCGATCCCCATCCTGTGCAGCCATCTGGGACGGCCTGCGGGCAAGCCCGATCCCAGCTTGCGAATGGATGGAGTTGCCTTGCGTCTCGGGCAACTCACCGGGTTGAAGATCCGCAAATTCGACGGCGTGGTTGAACCTGCGATCGCGCTGGCGGTGGCCGGCCTCAAGAGCGGCGAAGTCGCCCTGCTCGAAAACTTGCGTTTCTATCCTCAGGAGGAGGCCAACGATCCCATCTTCGCCCGGGCGCTGGCGGGTCTGGCCGATGTCTATGTGAACGACGCCTTCGGCACGGCTCACCGCGCCCACGCGTCCACGGCCGGAATTGCCGCCTATCTGCCCGCCCTGGCGGGTCTGCTCATGGAACGGGAACTGGCCGCCCTGGGGAAGCTGCTCGAGGACCCGGCCCGACCCTATGTGGCCGTCCTCGGCGGCAGCAAGGTGACGGACAAGCTACCCATCCTGTCAAGCCTCCTGGATCGGGTCGATGCGCTGCTGATGGGCGGGGGGATGGCCAATGCCTTCCTGGCCGCTGCGGGTCAGTCGATAGGAGCGTCCCGGGTCGGCGCGGAGTCCCTCGAGCAAGCTTCGCGGTTCCTGCGCCGGGCCTCGGACCGGGGGAAGACGGTGGGACTGCCGGTGGATGTGGTCGTGGCTCGCACTATCGCGCCGGACGCGGCTTTCCGGGTGGTGGGGGTAGATCACGTGCCGCCGGACTGGGTCGTCGTCGACATCGGACCCGAAACCGCCCGCCGCTTCGGCGACCTGGTTCAGACGGCGGCGACCGTATTCTGGAACGGTCCCCTGGGCGTGTACGAGATCGAACCCTTCGCCGGCGGGACCGAATCCATGGCCAGGTCGGTCGCAAGCTGCAAGGGGCACACCGTGGTGGGCGGGGGCGACTCGGTGGCCGCGCTGGAACGGCTGGGATTGACGGGGGCGATCCGCCACGTGTCCACGGGAGGGGGGGCGACCCTCGAGTTCCTGGAGGGCAGAGAGTTGCCGGGCGTGGCTTGCTTGCGGAGGATGACATGAGACGGCCGCTGATCGTGGGTAACTGGAAGCTGCATTGTACGGTGGTCCAGGCCATCGCCCTGGCGGACGCAATCCGGCGGGCGGTAGGCGATCCGGGCTCCCGGGAGGTCGCGATCGCACCGCCGTTCACCGCCATCTATGCCGTACGGGGCGTCATCTGCGGGACGCCGATAGGCCTGGCGGCGCAGGATGCCCACTGGGAAGAACGGGGTGCGTTCACCGGAGCAGTATCGCCCGGGCTCCTGCACGACGTGGGATGCCGGTACGCGATCCTGGGGCACTCCGAGCGCCGGGAGCACTTCGCCGAGACCGACGCCGCCGTCGCCCGCAAATTGCGGGCGGTCTTGGCTGCCGGACTCTCGGCCGTCCTTTGCGTGGGCGAGCGGGCCGCAGAACGCGACCAGGGCCGGGCCCAGGCGGTGGTGGCCGGGCAGTTAGCCGCGGCCCTCGCCGGCATTGCCCCGGAAACTCTGCCCATGGTCGCCATCGCCTACGAGCCGGTGTGGGCGATAGGCACCGGCCTTGCCGCCGGCGCCGATGAGGCGGCCGCCATGGCCGACTACATCCGGGGCCGCCTGGCCGCGGGGTGGGGAGATGCCGCCGGTCGGGCCCGAATACTGTATGGCGGGAGCGTGAATCCGGGTAACGCGGGCGATTTCCTGCGCCGGGAAGCGATCGACGGTGCGCTGGTCGGGGGTGCCAGCCTCAACGCCGATAGCTTTGCCGCCATCGTGAAGGCGGCACCCTGACTTGATGTCTGAGCGTTCGCCGGTGGGCCTGATCATCCTGGACGGCCTGGGCCTCTCCGATCGGCGGGAAGGCAACGCGTGGGCTCTGGCCGCTACCCCGAACCTCGATCGCTGGTGGGGGCGAGTTCCCTCGAGCCGGCTCCAGGCCTCGGGCGAGGCCGTGGGACTGGCGCCAGGGCAGATGGGGGACTCCAATGTGGGCCACCTCAATCTCGGCGCGGGGCGCGTGGTGGTCCAAGATGTCCTGCGTATCTCCCGTTCCATCGCTTCCGGCGAGTTTTTCGATAACCCGGTGCTGGGCAAGGCGTGCCAGCCTGGATGCGTGGTGCACCTGATCGGCCTGGTGTCGGACGGCGGCGTGCATAGCCATCAAGACCACCTTCACGCCCTGCTCGAGTTGGCGCGCCGCCGCAAGGTGGCGCGGGTGGCGGTGCATGCCATCCTGGACGGACGGGACGTGCCGCCGCAGAGTGCGGGAATCTTCATCGACCGACTTGAAGGCGAACTGGCCGGCATCGGGGCCATCGCCAGCGTCATGGGGCGTTACTGGGCGATGGATCGTGATGGTCGCTGGGATCGACTCAGGGCGGCCCATGCGGCCATGGTCATGGGGCGGGGCGAGCGGGCCGCCAGTGCGCGGGCGGCGCTGGCCGAGGGCTACGCGCGCGGGGAGACGGACGAATTCCTCACCCCCACCGCCATCGACGGGACGGGGATAGCGCCCGCCGAATCCATCATCTGCTTCAACTTCCGGGCCGACCGCGCCCGCCAGTTGTCGAGGGCGCTCGCCGATCCCGATTTCATGTCGTTCCCCCGCGAGGGCGGACTGCGGCAACTCACCACCATGACCCTGTACGACGAGGAGTTCCCGCTGCCGCATGCGTTCGCCCCGCTGCCCCGCCCCGCCCATGGGTTGGGGGAGTGGATTTCCCGGCTGGGGCTCAGCCAGTTGCGGATCGCCGAGACCGAGAAGTACGCTCACGTCACTTACTTCTTCAGCGGTGGCCGGGAGACGCCGTACCCCGGGGAACGGCGGGTGCTCATCCCCTCGCCCCGGGTGGCTACGTACGACCTGCAGCCGGAAATGAGCGCCCGAGAGGTGACGGACGCCGCCCTGGCGGAAGTGGGACAGGATCCCCCTGATGTGGTGATCCTCAACTACGCCAACCCGGACATGGTCGGACACACCGGCATACTTTCGGCCGCCGTACGAGCGGTCGAGACGGTAGACGCCTGTCTCGGGCGGATCCTGCCCGCGCTCCGAGCCGCCCTGATCGTGTCGGACCACGGCAATGCCGAGCAGATGCTGGATCCCGCCGCGGGCGGGCCGCATACGGCACACACGCTCAACCCCGTCCCCGCAATGTTGCTCGATGCCTCGCGGTCCGGCGCCACGCTCGCCGACGGCATCCTGGCCGACGTGGCGCCCACCCTGCTGGAGATCATGGGATTGCCGGTGCCGCCGGAGATGACCGGGCATTCGCTGCTGAGGAGGACTGATCGCCGATGAACACGAGCATTCGACGGGTGGCGGCCCGAGAGATCCTGGACTCGCGGGGGCACCCGACGCTGGAGGTGGAAGTCGAACTGGCGGGCGGATCGGCCGGCAAAGCGGCCGTGCCTTCGGGCGCCTCCACCGGCAGCCACGAAGCGCGCGAATTGCGGGACGGCGACCCTCGCCGCTACCGGGGACGGGGCATGGTGCGGGCGGTGGCCGCGGTCCAGGGCGAACTGGCCCGCGCCGTCGCGGGGCGCGATGCCGTGGACCAGCAGGACCTCGATGCTGTGTTGCGGGCGGCGGACGGGACGCCGCTCAAGGAACGCCTCGGAGCCAACGCCCTGCTCGGCATATCGCTGGCGGCGGCAAGGGCCGCCGCCCTGGCGCGAGGATTGCCGCTGTACCGCCACATCGCCGAGTTGGCCGGCAACCCGCGGCAGGAAGTGGTGCTGCCCGTGCCCCTGCTCAACGTGATCAACGGCGGCCGCCACGCCGACAGCGGGGTGCAGATCCAGGAATTCATGCTCGCGCCGGTCGGCGCCCCTTCCTTTGCCGAGGCGATGCGCTGGTCCGTCGAGGTTTACCACATCCTACGGGATATACTGCTCGACCGCGGCCTGGCGGTCGGCGTCGGCGATGAAGGCGGCTTCGCTCCCGCCCTGGACCGCGACGAGGAGGCCCTGGCCTTGCTGACCGAGGCCGTCGAGGCCGCGGGGCTCATCCCCGGTCGCGATGTCCGGCTGGCCATCGATGCCGCGGCCAGCGAGTTCCACCGGGATGGCCGCTACCATCTCACCGGCCGTCCTGATCTCGGCTCCGGCGAGATGATCGGGCTGTATCGAAGCTGGGCCGAGACTTACGCGCTCGCGTCCGTGGAAGACGGGTTGGCCGAGGATGACTGGGAGGGATGGCAGGAACTGACCCGGGTCCTCGGCCGTCGGGTGCAGCTGGTCGGCGACGATCTGTTCGTCACCAACCCGGTTCGCCTCCAGGAGGGGCTCTCCCGGCGGGCGGCCAACGCCATACTCATCAAACCCAATCAGATCGGAACCCTCAGCGAAACCCTGGAGACCATGGCCCTGGCCCGGAGCAATGGCTATCCGACGGTGGTGTCCCATCGTTCCGGGGAGACCGAGGACACCTTCATCGCCGACCTGGCGGTGGGGACGGCGGCGGGGCAGATCAAGACGGGGGCGCCGTGCCGCGGCGAGCGGGTAGCCAAGTACAACCGGCTGCTGGCAATCGAGGAAGCCGCCCGCGACGCGGCCCAGTACGCATTGCCCGGCATGTCCGCGCTGTGGTAGAATTGACGCATGGTCCGGCCATCCGGGCCGGGAAGGAGCGAGTGAACGGGTGCTTACGACGATCCTCACCGTCTTTCATGTGCTTGCCGCCCTCGGCCTCATCGCCGCCGTGCTGCTCATGTCCGGTCGCAGCGCCGGCCTGAGCGGAGCGGTCGGAGGCGGTGCCGAGCGCCTTTTCGGCAAGAAGCGGGGGATGGACCAGACGCTGGCGCGTTACGCCACGGTCTTGGCCACCGCGTTTCTCCTGACCGCCCTGATCCTCTCCGCCATCCACAGTTGAGGCAAATTCCAGGAGGGACATCGACTTGGGCGATGCTTTAATGTTGTGGGGTCCTGCCGCCGGCCTTGCCGCCCTGGCTTTCGCCGGCTATCTCGTCTCGGGGATCCTACGGCGGGAACAAGGCAACGACCGGATGCGGGAGTTGGCCGCGGCCATCCAGGAAGGAGCCAGAGCCTTTCTCTTCGCCGAGTATCGCGTACTGGCAGTCTTCGTCCTCGTGACGGCGGCGGCCATCTACGCCTCCGGACGGCTCGCGGCAGGGGCGGGGATGCGGCCCGAGACCGCCTACGCTTTCGTCCTGGGCGCGCTCGCCTCGGTGAGCGCCGGGTACCTCGGGATGTGGGCCGCCACCCGCGCCAATGTGCGTACGGCCAACGCCGCCCGGCAAGGCCAGCGGCAGGCGCTGGCGGTCGCCTTTTCCGGAGGGGCCGTCACCGGCATGGCGGTGGCCGGGCTGGGACTGGCCGGGCTGGGGCTGGTGTACTTCCTCTTTGGCGACCCGCACGACGCGGGCGCATTATCCGTTGTTAATGGTTTTGCCCTTGGGGCGAGTTCGGTGGCGCTTTTCGCGCGGGTGGGCGGCGGCATCTACACCAAGGCGGCGGATGTCGGGGCGGACCTCGTGGGGAAGGTGGAAGCGGGCATACCCGAGGACGACCCGCGCAACCCGGCGGTCATCGCCGACAACGTGGGCGACAACGTGGGCGATGTGGCCGGCATGGGTGCTGACCTCTTCGAGTCCTTCGTGGGCTCGCTGGTCTCCACCATGATCCTCGGCGCCGCGGCCGCCCGGGGACTGGGAGTGCCCGCCATCAACCTGGTGGCCTTGCCGGTGCTGGTGGCAGCGGCCGGCACGGTGTCGGCCATCCTGGGCACTTTCGCCGTCCGCCTGGCGGAGCGGGGCGACCCGGCCCGCGCCCTGCGGGTTGGGACCTTCGCCAGCGCCGGGCTGGTGCTCATCGCTTCCTGGTTCCTTTCCATCGGGTTGACCGGCGGCAGCGGGCCCTTCGGCGCCGTGGCCGCCGGCTTACTTGCCGGGGTAGTCATCGGCCTGATCACCGAGTATTATACGTCCGCGGGACGGCCGCCGGTTGACGGCGTAGCCGAGGCCTCAAAGACCGGCCCGGCCACGAACATCATCGCCGGGATGGCCCTGGGCATGAACAGCACCGGCCTGCCCGTCCTGGTGATCGCCGGCGCCGTCCTGGCGGCACACGAGTTCGCAGGCCTCTACGGGGTGGCGCTGGCGGCGGTAGGCATGTTGTCGACGGTCGGCATGACCGTCGCCGTGGATGCCTACGGTCCGGTAGCCGACAACGCCGGCGGCATCGCCCAGATGGCCGGTCTGGACCACTCGGTCCGGAAGGTTACCGACACCTTGGACTCCCTCGGCAACACCACGGCGGCCATCGGCAAGGGTTTCGCCATCGGGTCGGCGGCCCTCACCGCCCTGGCCCTCCTGTCCGCCTATGCGACGGTGACGGGTCTCGAGCTGGTCAATATCCTGACCCCGGTGGTCCTCGTCGGGTTGTTCATCGGCGGCATGGTCCCGTTCATCTTCTGTTCCCTGACCATGCGAGCAGTGGGCCGGACCGCCTCGGAGATGATCGGCGAGGTGCGCCGGCAGTGGCGGGAAATACCCGGCTTGATGGAAGGGAAGGCCCGGCCCGATTACGCGCGCGGGGTAGCCATCGCCGCCCGCGCCGCCATCAAGGAGATGGTGGTGCCGGGTCTGATCGCCGTGGTCGTGCCCATCGCCACCGGATTGGCGCTCGGCCGCGAGGCTTTGGCCGCCTTGCTGGCCGGCACCCTGGTCACCGGTTTCCTGCTGGCGGTCATGATGGCCAACGCGGGCGGCGCCTGGGATAACGCCAAGAAATCCATCGAGGCCGGCAAGTTCGGGGGCAAGGGGACGCCCATCCACGCCGCCGCCGTGGTTGGTGACACGGTGGGCGATCCCTTCAAGGATACGTCGGGGCCTTCGCTGAACATCCTGATCAAACTGATGGCCATCGTGGCCCTCGTATTCGCGCCGCTGTTCGGGTAGATACCGGCAATGGGAAGACAGGGGAAGGGAGGGCGACCGCGCATGGACCGTCAGGCCGCATACGATCTGGCCAGGCAAGCATTGAGTAACCCTAACTTGTTCAAGCACACGCTCGCCGTGGAGGCGGTCATGCGGCGGCTCGCCAGGCGGCTGGGCGAGGACGAAACCCTCTGGGGGCTGGCCGGACTCCTCCACGATATCGACTACGAAGAGACCCGGGATGCACCCGACCGCCATAGCCAGGTAGGTGCCGATCGCCTGGCCGCCCTGGGTTTGCCGGCGGAACTGGTCGAGGCGGTGCGGGCCCATAACGGCCGGCATGGCCTGCCTCGGCCTACCTCGCTCGCCCGCGCCTTGCACGCCGCGGACCCGCTCACCGGCCTGATCGTCGCCGCGGCCCTCATCAACCCGGCCCGCCGCCTGGCCGCCATCGATCCGGCTTTTGTCCTCAACCGCTTCGGCGAAAAGGCCTTCGCGCGGGGAGCGAGTCGCGAGGTCATCCGCTGTTGCGAGACGGAACTCGGCCTCAGCCTCGACGAGTTCGTCAGCCTCGGCCTCGAAGCCATGCAGGGATGCGCGGCCGACCTCGGTCTGGGATGACGTTCAGCTAGCGCTCGGCTCGCGCCCGACGTAGTCGGGGAGGAGCATGGGCGCCAGCCGGCCTCCCTTGCCGGCCTTCTCTACCTCCCGGTTGTGCCGGCGCACATGCTCGAGCGTCAGCCGTCCCGGCGCCGGCAGGGCGGACGCTGCCGCGTGGCGGCCGGCGCGGCGGCCGAACACCAGGATGTCGAGCAGGCTGTTGCCCATCAGCCGGTTCCGGCCGTGAATGCCGCCGGCCGCTTCGCCCGCGATGTAGAGGCCGGGGACCCGCGGGCAGTTCCCCGAGGGATCCATCCGGATGCCGCCGTTCTGGTAATGCAGGGTCGGGTAGATGAGGATGGGCTCTGCGCTCATGTCGATGCCGAACCGCTCGTACTGGCGGAACATGGCCGGCAACTCGCGACGGACCGTGCCCGGGCCGTGAATCGACTCGATCATGGGGCTGTCCAGCCAAATCCCTCTCTGTCCGGTAGGGGTCGCGACGCCCTTGCCGGGGAGGCCGCACTCGCGGATGACGGCCGCCGACACGGCATCACGCGTCTCGAGCGGGAATACGAACTGCTCTCCCTCGCCGTTGACCAGCTGGGCGCCCACCCCGCGTACTTTCTCCGTCACGAGCTGGCCCAGCAGCTGTTCGGGATAGGCTACCCCCGTCGGGTGGAATTGCGTGGCATCGAGGAAACATAGCTCGGCCCCGGCCCGGTAGGCCATGACCAGGCCGTCGGCGGTCGCCCCGTAGTGGTTGGTGGTGGGGAATCCGGATACGTGGAGCCTCCCGAACCCTCCGGTTGCCAGGATCACCGTCCGGGCGCGCGCCACCAGTAACGATCCCGTCTCGAAATTCTGCAGCACGGCGCCCCCGCAACGGCCGTGGCCGTCCAGGAGGAGTTCCAGGGCCGGGCAGAATTCCACCACCGGCACCTCGCGGTTCAGGACTTCGTCCCGGAGGGTCCGCATGATCTCCGCCCCCGTGTAATCCCGCGCGAAGTGCATGCGCTTGCGGGACGTGCCGCCGCCATGGATGGCCATCAGCG
This sequence comes from Bacillota bacterium, assembly GCA_035477115.1. Classification (GTDB taxonomy): domain Bacteria; phylum Bacillota; class Sulfobacillia; order UBA995; family UBA995; genus UBA995. The sequence continues at coordinate 51,988 of DATIKW010000028.1, forward strand.
TGCCGTCCGGCTGCTTGCTGAACATGCAGCCCAGCTCCTCGAGCCAGGCGATCACGGCCGGAGCGTCACTGACCAGGGCTCGAACCAGCGCGGGGTCATTGGTGTAGCCCCCGCCGCCCATGACGTCCAGGTAATGGGTCGCCGGCGAGTCGACGGGGCTGATGGCGGCCTGGATCCCTCCCTGGGCCATCATGGTGTTGGCGTCCCCCAGGCGCAGCTTGGTTACGAGCAGGACCCGGGCGCCCTCCGCCTGCGCCGTCAGGGCCGCGGCCGCCCCCGCGCCCCCGCCGCCGATGATGAGCACGTCGGCCTCGAGGGCGGGCCGGTCGAGGGAGACCGCGTCCAAGTCAAGCCTGCTCCGGGCTTCCAGCAGGTCAACCAGCTCGTGCGGCATGCGGTCCCCCGAATTGGGTCCGACGGTCACCGGGCGCTGGGTGTCTTCCCGGAAGTCGGGATGGAAGCCGCGCAGCAGTGCATCCTTCTCCTCCGGAGCGAGCCGGGGATGCTTCTCCTTGAGTCGCCGCTCGCGGCTCGCGGCGACCCGGAGCGCCGACTCCCTTAGCTCATCAGGGTACACGCGTCATGCCTCCTCATGCCTCGATGTCGCGGGCATCATACAGCCCTTTCAGGGCTTTCGCGTCGAGCCCGGTCATGCGGTCGAGTTCCGCATCGAACTGGCCGGCCGCCACTTCCCCGACCCGCCTGGCGAGGTGGTCCGCTTTCGGCGCAAGGTGCCGGCCATAGAGGCGACGCGCCAGCAGGGCCACGTTATACTGAGTCTGTTCGGCAGGGCATCGGGAGGCGCACAGGCCGCACATGATGCAGTCGAAAGACAGGTCGGCCGCGCCGGCGATATCGCCCCGCATGGCCCGCGCCATGTAGTCCATCACGTCCAGTCCCTGCGGGCAGCTCCGGGTGCAGGTATTGCAGCCGAGACAGCGAGGCAATTCCGGGTGAAGTCTGACCAGCGTTGCCAGGCTCGGTGCGAGGCCGTCCAGATCGTACCGCGCCTTGCTGGCCGGGTAAAACGGCAATTGTGTCAGATACATGTCATGTTCGGCAACGGTTTGGCAGGCCAGACCCACTTTGATCCGGTAGTCGTTGCGGGTGCGGTACAGGGTCCCGCAGGCTCCGCAGAAGCCGCCCCGGCAACCGACGCCGCGCACCAGGCGGTAGCCGGCATGTTCCATGGCCCGGAGAATCGTCAGTCCCGCCGGAACCCGGTAGGCCTTGCCCAGGATATGGACCACGATGAATTCCGGCCCCGGTTGAGTCATTGCCTGATTCCTCCCAGGACCTCAGTACTCCGCCGGCAACTGCTTGAGTTCAGCGCCGGAGAATACCGGCCCGTCAATGCACACGTACTTCGAGCCGATACTGCATCGCCCGCACTTGCCCACCCCGCACTGCATTTTCAGTTCCAGGGTGGTGAACACCCGGTCGTCGGGAAACCCCAGCCGTCCCAGGGCCTGAAGCGTGTAGCGGATCATCACCGGCGGGCCGCAAGTAACCGCAACCGTCCCCGCCGCCTCCGGTTTGAGTCCCTCGAGAAACGGCGGGACGAGGGCCACCGGACCTCGCCATTCAGCATCGGCCGCATCCACGGTGACCTGCACGCCTACGCCGGCCACGCTGGGCCAAGTCTCGAACAACTCCTGCCGGAAGCACAAGTCGCGGGGCGAGCGCGCACCGTACACGATGTCCACCCGCCCGAACTCGGCCCGCCTGCCCAGGCAGTGGTTGATGACCGACCGGAGCGGGGCGAGGCCGATGCCTCCCCCTACGAAGAGCAGATTCCCGCCCACCCACCGATCGACGGGGAAGGAATTGCCGTAGGGGCCGCGGACGCCGACCTTGTGCCCGGGTTCCGCCTGGTGCAGCGCCGAGGTCACCCGACCGGCCCGCTTCACGCTGAACTCCAGTGCCGTCTCGGGCGACCACGCGGAGGTGATGGAGATCATGGACTCGCCCACGCCGAACAGGGAGAGCATCGCGCATTGGCCCGGGCGATAGGGCGGGAAGCGCCCGTCGTCGGGCCGCACCGTGAAGGTGCGAACATCCGGCGTCTCCTCCCGGATCGCCTGAATGGTCGCCACCTGAGGGACCAGCGGGTTCAACGCAGTACCTCCTCGAGTTCGGAGAGGACACCGGCCAGGTGAAGGCCTACCGGGCATGCCGCCGCGCACCGCCCGCAGCCGACGCAGGCGGATTCCCCCTGGACGGCCGGGAAGCGGCTCAGTTTGTGCAGGAACCGCCGCCGGATGCGGCTCGCCCTGGTCGGAAGGGGGTCATGTCCGCCGGCCATCATCGCGTAGTCCTTGAATTGGCAGGAGTCCCACCCCCGCGACCGCCGGCCGCGCGTCCCCCGGACGGTGTCGAACATGGCAAAGCAGTAACAGGTCGGGCACAAGAAGGTGCAGGCGCCGCAACCGAGACAGCGGCGGGCCAACTCTTCCCAGTGCGGATGATAGGGGGCCGCCTCCAGGCGTGCGGGGAGGTCCTCCCGCTCCAGTCCCCTGACCGGAGGGACGGGCGTGCTCTGGCAGGCCGCCCGCGCGGCCTCGTCGCCGGCAGGGTCGAGCAGCGCCCCGGCCGACAGCAAGACGCTCAGTCCCCGGGCGGTGACGGCCTCCAGGAGATAGTGGTCGTCCGCCGGGTATAGCACGACATCGGACCCCCGCCCGTCCGCCGGGGACACCCCTACCGAGCGGCAAAAGCAGTGGGGACCGGCTTCTCGGCAGGCCACGGTCAGGATGGCCGTCATCTCCCGGCGCTGGCGGTACGATTCGTCGGCGAAGGGTTCGGCGAGCAGCACCCGCGACACCCGTTCCAGGGCGACGGCATCGCAAGGACGGACGCCGAAGATCGCCTGGGCCGCCGGGGGGCCCGGTACCCGCAGGGCGACGTCGGTATAGCCGCCCTCGAAGTCGAACACGACCTCGGTCTGAGGATGAAGGAAAGATTTGAGCGAGTTGGCGGGATTGCCCGGCTCGATGGCGGGCAGGCGGCCTCCGAGTTCCTCGAACCGGACGATGCCGTCGACCTCGACCGGCCCATAGAGCCGCCCCCCGGCTGCCAAGCATTCCCGGAACTCGGCCAGCCGCTCCGACGGGAGGAGTCTCATCGTCATCGCGCCTCCCCCCGACAACTCTCGAGATCATCGGGCCGGTAGCAGGCCAGCGGTTCGGTGGCGGACGGCCGATGGGGGTCGGCGACCCCGAACAGGTCCCGGATGTCCTTCAGGAACTTCTCGTTGAGCAGGCTGAGCGGGACCTTCATCGGGCAGGCGCGCTGGCACTCGCCGCAGGCCACGCAACGTCCCGCCACGTGATAGGCACGGGTGAAGTGGAAGCCGAACTGGTCCGCCAGGCCGGTGGCGCGCTCCTGAAGCTCCGGATCGTCAAGCGAGCAGGAACGGCAACTGCAGGCGGGACAGACATTCCGGCACGCGTAACAGCGAATGCACCGCTGAAACTGGCGGGACCAGAACGCATAGCGCGCTTCCGCTGGCTGCCGCTCCATACGCGTCACCGCTTCGAAGTCGCGCTGTCCCGAGGGCAGGGGCTCGCCCAGCCAGGTATCGGCCAGCCGCGGACTCGGGTCGACACAGCTCAGGCACCGGCCGAGCAGACATGAGTCTCGGGGGACACTGCGCCGCTCTTCGCCTGCGATCAGGGCGACCGACTGAGCGTCGACTTCCGCCCGCTCGGGGATGCGGCCCAGGATCGCTCGGGCCCGAGCAGGGTCGACCGCCCCCCGGCAGGCGACGGCGACCAGGTGCAGGCGTTCGCGGGTCACCCGGCCGTCGGCGATCAGGCGCTCCAGCCCCAACCCGTCGCACCCCCTGACCAGGATGCCGACCGGCCCGTCTTCGAGCGCTTCCAGGACGTGACGGGCGAGACCGGCGCCGCAGAAGGGGTTGATCACCAGCGCGCCGGCGCCCGAGGCGTCTCGGACAAAATGAGGGACGGGGCGGGATGGGTCGAGCCCCGCCCGGAAACCAATGAACGTCGCGACCTGCCCGCCGCCCAGCAACTTGGCGGCGATATCGCGCAATGCAGCCTGATGATCGGTCACGGGTCTTCCCTCAACTTCCGGTTGGGCCCCAGCCGCTCGAGGTCGGCCGTCATCTCCCGGATCACTTCCGCGAAACGCCGCCCTTCGGCTGCCGAGATCCACTCCAGCCGAAAGCGCTCCGGCTCAAGCCCCAGATACTCGAGGAATCGCTTGACCAGCGCGAACCGCCGCCGGGCGAACAGGTTGCCCGATGCGTAGTGGCAGTCCCCGGGGTGGCATCCGGCAACCAGCACCCCGTCCGCCCCGCGCTGGAAGGCGCGGATCACGAAAGCAGGGTCCACCCGGCCCGAACAAGGGACCCGGATCAGGTGGACGGAGGCCGGGTACTCGAGCCGACTGGTTCCGGCGAGGTCGGCCCCCGCGTAGGAGCACCAGCGGCAGGCGAAGCCCACCAGTCTCGGCTGGGCGGTCATAGGCAGATGGCCCCCACTTCCGCAAGGACTTGCTTGTCGCTGAAGCCGTGCAGTCCCATGGCGCCGCTGCGGCAGATCGCCGCGCACGCTCCGCAGCCTTGGCACAAGCCCGGGTTGACCGAGGCGACCTTGCGCGCCGCCAATTCCCGGGGCTCGATCGCCTGGTAAGGACATACATGGCGGCAGACAAGGCAGCCCGAGCATCGAGCTTCATCGACCTCGGCCACGAGGGGGTCGGCCGCCAGTTCCCCGCGGGTCAGCAGGCCAAGAGCCTTGGCCGCCGCCGCCGACGCCTGGGCTACCGTCTCGGCAATGTCCCGGGGCGCCTGGGCGGCCCCCGCCAGGAAGATACCTCTGGTCATCGTCTCCACCGGACGGAGCTTGGGATGAGCTTCGCTGTAAAAGCCGTGTTCGTCGGCGGCGATCTTGAGGGTCCGGGCCAGATCCCGGGCGCCTTCCCGCGGCAGGACGGCGGTGGCCAGGACGACCAGGTCCGCCGCCACCTCCACCTTTGTGCCCGCGAGCGTATCCACGCCTTCGACCAGCAAGCGGCCGTCTTCGGGATACACGCGCGCGACGCGCCCGCGGAGATACATGGCGCCGGCCTGTTCCACCGTCCGTTGGACGAACTCCTCGTAGCCCTTGCCGCCGGCCCGGATGTCCATGTAGAAGACGTAGGCTTGGCCGTCCGGCACTTTCTGGCGGTACAGGAAAGCGTGTTTTGCCGTATACATGCAGCAGATCTTGGAGCAGTAGGGTTTACCCCGGTCGGGGTCGCGCGAGCCGGCGCACTGAATGAACACCACTTCCCGGGGGATCCTGCCGTCGGACGGCCGCCGGATCACGCCTCCGGTGGGTCCCGATGATGAATTCAGGCGCTCGAAAGCCAAGCTGTCGATGACATCCGGGTATTCCCCGTAGCCGTATTCACCGAAGTGAGCGGCGGGCATGACGTCGAAGCCGGTGGCGACCACGATGGCGCCCACCTTCTCCTCGCGGCAACTCTCCGCCTGCTCGAAATCCACCGCGCCGACCGGGCACACCTTCGCGCATACCTGGCACTTGCGGCCCTGGAAACGCCGGCAATACTCCCGTCGGATCACCGGGCGGTTGGGGACGGCTTGCGGGAAACTGACCCCGATCGCCTTGCCCATCCCCATGCCGTGCTCGAAGGCAATCGGCGCCGGCGCGGGGCACTTGTCCTGGCAGAGCATGCAGCCGATGCACCGGTCCCAGTCGACGAAGGCCGGCCGGCGGGCAATCTTCACCGAGAAGTTGCCCACATATCCGGACACTTCCCGTACCTCGCTCCAGGTAAGCAACTCGATACGCGGGTGGCGGGCCACCTCGGCGGTGCGGGGGGTGAGGATGCAGGATGCGCAATCCAGGGTGGGAAACGTCTCCGAAAGCTGAGCCATCCTCCCGCCGAGGTTGGGTTCGCGTTCGACTACTACCACCGCGTGGCCGGCCTCGGCGATGTCCCAGGCCGCTTGCATGCCCGCGACTCCTCCGCCGATCACCAGCGCCCGCGGATTGACCGGCAGGCGGATGGGCTCCAGCGGCTGGTCCCGGCGGACCTTGGCCACCATGGCCGCGACCAGGGCCGCCGCCTTGACGGTGGCCGTCTCGCGGTCGGAATGGACCCAGCTGCACTGCTCGCGAATATTGGCGATTTGCACCAGGTACGGATTGAGACCGGCCAAGGCCGCGGCTTCCCGGAAAGTCGCCTCATGCATCGACGGCGAACAAGCCGCGACCACAACGCCGTCGAGCCGCGACGACCGGATGGCTTCCGCGATCTTCTCCTGTCCCGGCTGGGAACAGAAGTACTTGTAGGTCTCGGCATGGACCACGCCCGGTATGGCTCGTGCCCGTGCCGCCACCCGCTCGACGTCGACGGTCGCCGCTATATTCAGGCCGCAGTGGCAGATGAAGGCGCCGATCCTGGGCAAGTCAACTCACCTCGGACAGCAGCGATCTTGCGCGCAGCAGCGGGCGGGGGTCCGACATCCCCTCGCCGAAGTGCCCGTCCAACCCCAGTGCAATCGCCAGCAACTGGGTGAAGTAGACGACGGGCAGGCCGGTGCGGGCGCGGTCCAGGTTGTAGTTGCAACTCGGGCAACTGGTAACCACCAGATCGGCTCCCGCCGCCGCCGCCGACTTCAGCACCCGGCCGGCGGCCTCGAACCGATCGTCCCGCAAGGACACGAAGGCGCCGCAACAATCCGCCTGCAGCGGATAGCTCACCGGCTCCGCCCCCAGGGCGCGGAGCAGATCATGCAATATGGAAGGGGATTCGGGGTCGTCGAACTCCATCTCCCGCTCCGGACGTAGTAGCAGGCAGCCGTAATAGGCGGCGACCTTGAGCCCGGTCAGCGGGCGGGCGACCTGGGCGCGCACCTCGGCCCACGTGACATCGTCACGGAGTACTTCGAGCAGGTGGCGCACCCGTCGCTCGCCGCGGTAGTCGAGTTCCACCGCGGCGCGAAGCTTCTCCCCGAGTTCGAGGTCGGAAGCCACCCGGCGATTGGTCCGCCGCAGGACGTTGAGACACCCCGAACACAGGGTGACGAGGTCGGATTCCAGACGGTGGGCGGCGGCCAAGGCGCGGTAGGGGGACACCAGGTTGATATGGGAGTCGCCGGCCAGAGGGAATACCGCCCCGCAGCACTGCCAGCTATCGAGTTCAACCAGCGCGATGCCCAGCCGGGCTGCGCTGTCGCGGGCTGTCAGATCGAAGGCGCGGGCTTGCTCGTGGAGCGTGCAGCCGGGGAAGTAGCGATACTGCGTATGCGTAGCTCAACCCTCCGCCTATCCGACGTACTTGCGCAAGAAGCTTACGACCAACTGCTGGGGGACCTCGTCCGGCAGATCGGCCTGCCCCGGCGGACCGAGTCCTCGACGCAGCCGGATCACCCGCAAAGCCTCCATGATCCTGGACAGGTCAACGCCCCGGGGGCACCGGGCGGCGCAGGTATGGCAAGCGGCACACAGCCAGATGGCGCCGGCGGCCAAGGCCGCTTCCTCTCGACCGAGCTGCAGGTCGCGGACCACCCGATGGGGGAGGATGTCCATCGCGTCCTCTAAAGGGCAGCCGGCGGAACACTTGCCGCACTGGTAGCAAGACGACAGCTTCTGGCCGCTGATCGCCTCCACCTTGCCGGCAAGTACACCGCGAAGCCGGTCGCGACTGAGCCGCATGCTGCCTCCGCCTGCTTCCGCAATGCTTGGTCATTCGACCACGGCGAGAGGTTCACCTTCTAACTAGGCTTGAGCGCCGTTTCGTGATATACTGATATTCGGATGGAGGTGACCCGACCCTGCAGATTACCGATATCGTGGCCAGCCGTGCCCGCCTCTTACGTACCCTGGGCCATCCTGTGCGGCTGTGCATGGTCAAGGGGCTCCTGGAACGGGGAGAGGGGAACGTGTCCCACATCCAGGGATGCCTGGAACTCCCCCAGTCCACCGTCTCGCAGCACCTGGGCAAGCTCAGGGATGTGGGGATTGTAGCCGATGATCGCCGGGGATCGGAAGTCTTCTACCGGGTAGTGAGCGAGGAGGCGCGGCGGCTGGTAGCGGTCCTTTTCGAGGGAGAAGAGAGAGAAGGAGGAGGTCGAGAGGGATGAGAGTCCTCATCGTCGGTGGAGTGGCCGGCGGAGCGACTGCCGCAGCGCGCCTGCGGCGCCTGGATGAACACGCGGACATCACCATCCTGGAACGGGGCGAACACATCGCTTACGCTAACTGCGGGCTGCCCTACCATCTCGGAGGCAAGATCGCCAATCGGCGAAGCCTCTTCTTGTTGACGCCGGCCGACTTCCAGCGCCGTTTCGCGGTAGACGTGCGGACGGGACACGAGGCGGCCGCCATTCACCGGGGCAACCATGAGCTGGAAGTCCTGGACCTCGCCGCCGGGCGCACCTACCGCGAGCATTACGACCGATTGCTGCTGTCGCCGGGGGCCGCGCCCATTCGTCCCCGGGGGATGGAAGGGTCCCGCGTGTTCGCGTTCCGCTCGGTGACCGACGCCGATCGGCTGCAGTCCTTCCTGGCCGACGAACGGCCGGCCTCAGCGCTGGTCGTCGGCGGGGGCTTCCTGGGGCTGGAGATGGCGGAAAACCTGGTCGCCCGTGGTCTATCGGTCACGCTGGTCGAGATGGCCTCCCAGGTCCTGCTGGGACTCGATGCGGACATGGTGTGGCCGCTTCACGAGCACCTGCGCGCCAAGGGCGTCACCCTGGAACTGGGGTCGGCGGTCGCGGCCCTGGAGGAAGCGGGCAAGTCGGTGCGGGCCACCCTTGCCGATGGGCGGCGGCTCGAGGCGGGCCTCGTCATACTGGCCCTGGGTGTGCGCCCGGAAGTGGAACTGGCCCGCAAGGCTGGACTCGAACTCGGCCCCATGGGCGGGATAGCCGTCGATCGACAGTTGCGGACCTCCGATCCCGCCATCTTCGCCGTCGGCGATGCCATTGAGGTGGAACACCGGGTCAGCGGGCGCAAGGTGCTGCTGCCGTTGGCCGGACCCGCCAACCGGCAGGCGAGAGTGGCCGCCGCGAACATCGCCGGCAGGAGTGAGGAGTACTCGGGCAGCGCGGGTACTGCGATCGTGAAAGTCTTCGAACTCGCGGCCGGCTTCACCGGGCTCAACCGGCAGCAACTGGAGCGGGCGGGCATCGACCATCGCAGCGTGATCATCCACTCCGCCTCTCATGCTACCTATTACCCCGGAGCTGAGACCCTCACCTTGAAACTCCTGTTTTCCGGGGCGGGAGACATTCTGGGAGCCCAGGCCGTGGGACGCGAGGGCGTGGACAAGCGGATCGACGTGATCGCCACCGCCATTCAACTGGGGGGCCGGGTCGCCGACCTGAGTCGCCTGGACCTGAGCTACGCCCCGCCCTTCGGGCATGCCCGCGACCCGGTGAATGTCGCCGGGCTCATGGGCGGGAACCTTCAGGCCGGCGACATCGACGTGGTGGATGCGGCCGACCTGCTGGCCCGCCCGGAGCGCCAAGTGGTTGACGTATCGGAACCGGCCGAGTTCGCGGCCGGGCACGTGCCGGGCTCCGTCAACATCCCGCTCGGCGAGTTGCGCTCGCGCCTGGGGGAACTCGATCCCGCTCAAGAGGTAGTCTGCGTATGCGCGCTGGGCCGGCGCTCCTATAATGCCTGCCGGGTCTTACGGCAGCACGGTTTCTCGAAGGCGCGCAATCTCAGCGGCGGCTACCGTACCTACCGCGGGCTGGCCAGACCCGCCGCGCCGCCGGCGGCCGGAGGCGAGATCGAACTGGATGCGTGCGGGCTGGGATGCCCGGGGCCCATTCTGGAAGTCAACCGCCGGCTACGGGACCTGCCGGTTGGGGCCACCTTGCGGGTGAAAGCCACCGATCCCGGCTTCCCGGCCGACATCGCCGCCTGGTGCGAACGTACGGGCAACCGCCTGATCGCCTTGAGAAGAGAAGGAGATGTGTTCGCCGCCATCGTGGGCAAGGGGCAGCCCCCGTCAGACCCCGGGTCCAGTCCCGCCGGTGCCCCCCTTCTCGACAAGACACTCATCGTCTTCAGCGGCGACCTGGATCGAGCGATCGCCGCCTTCATCATCGCTACGGGAGCGGCCGTCATGGGCCGGAAGGTCACCATGTTCTTCACCTTCTGGGGGCTCACCGTGCTTCGGCGGCGGGCCGCCGGACTGCGCAAGTCGTTCCTCGACCGCATGTTTGGAGCGATGTTGCCCCGCGGGCCTTCGGCACTGAAGCTCTCCCGCATGAACCTCGGAGGGATCGGCGCGCCGATGATCCGCTGGGTCATGCGCAGGAAAGGCGTAATGTCCCTCGAAGAGCTGATCGGCCAGGCGCAGGCGGCGGGAGTACGCCTGGTGGCCTGCCAGATGTCCATGGATGTGATGGGCATCCGGCGCGAAGAACTCGCCGAGGGCGTCGAAGTGGCAGGCGTTGCCACCTACCTGCAAGCCAGCGAGACCGCGGGGACGAACCTGTTCATCTGAGAGGCCGGGAGCGAACGGCAGTGAACGATGAGATCAAGGTGGTTGCCACCAATCGAAAGGCCCGGCACGAGTACCACGTCGAGGAGACGGTCGAAGCCGGCCTCGTCCTGGTGGGCTCGGAGGTGAAGGCGCTCCGCCTGGGACGGGCGAGTCTTACCGACAGCTATGCGCGATTCGAGGGCGGAGAGGCGCAACTATATAATCTGCATATCAGCCCCTATGAGCAGGCCAACCAGTTCAACCATGAGCCGAAGCGGACCCGCAAGCTGCTCTTGCATAAGGCGGAAATCCGGCGGCTCCTGGGCAAGGTGACCCAGCGCGGTTATACGGTGATACCGTTGCGCCTTTATTTCCGGGGGGGCCGGGCCAAGGTGGAACTCGCCCTGGCGCGCGGCAAGCAAGTTCACGACCGGAGGCGCGACATCGCCGAAAGGGACGCACAGCGCGCGATCCAGCGCGCCCTGAAAGAGCGGAGTTGAGACGGGCCGGACGAATTGCCGCTGACGCGGGGGACGGATTGCCGATGGTGGTAGGGGCGGGCGGGGGAGAGTCACCGCGGCCCCAGCGGCAGGTGGGCGACCCCGGCCTCATCCATGATCTTGGTTGCCGCCCGGTCGAGGCCCCGCTCCCGATCCGGTCCGAGCGGCGCCGGCCGGTGGCCGTCGAGGATCTCCCTCACCCGCAAGCGGGCGCGCTGGAAGCTGTCGGTGCCCCCCTCGGCCTGCCACCGGTTACGATCGCGACGGTCGATGATCGGGGTGGGGAGATGCAACTCCCGGCGGAACCACGCTGCCGTATGGCGTGCCGTCAGGTAGTTGCCCCCCGGTCCGAGCGCGGCGATCAAGTCGGCCGCCATGGCTTCTTCCGAGCAGTCCAGTCCCCGATGAAGGCGCAGGGCCAGCCCGCAGATCTCGTTGTCGATCACCAACTTCTCCAGGCTGAGGCAACTGACGAACTCCAGGATGCCTGGGCCGGAAATGACATTGAGCCCGGCCAGTTGAGCGATGGTCGCGCTCATCGCCGTCTCGAGGCCGGCCTGGGCGTCGACCAGCTTCGAGTCGCTCAAGCAGGCATAGGTGTGGGTGGGCAGGCCATAAAACTTCCCCATCTGCGCGTAGCCGGCGGCGATCATGGTCGCCTCCACCGCGCCGAGCGCCGTGGTCCCGTGCCGCATGTCGAAGTGGACCGGAGCCCCACCGTATACCACCGGGGCGCCCCGGCAAGCGCACTGGGCCAGGGTGAGGCCACTGAGCGTTTCCACGGTGTGCAGGAGGATTGAGCCGGCGAGGGTGGCCGGGGAGGCGGCGCCGGGCATGGGCATGGACACCGTCTCCATCGGTAGCCAGTTGCGGGCGCAGTCGATGATGTTCTGGGAACTGATGTGGGTCCATTTCAGGGGAGGCGATGGGCAGACATCGAACACCGCCATCGGCCGTTCCCGGAGGGCGTCGGCGCCGCCCGCCACCGCCGCCAGCAGATCGCGCATGTGACCGACGCCCGAGACGCTGAACGCCCCGGTTATGATCGGCTTGGGGGAGTTCTTGAGTAGCAGGTACAATCGGTAGCTGTCGCCGATCGACTTCGGCACGTCATAGCATACCACGGCCGTGGATTGGAGGGCTATGTGGGGAAGGGCGTCATTCACCAGGGAGATGGCGGCCAGGTCGGCGGCATGCGAAGGCCGAATGGTACGTCCGTCCGACTCCAGGAAACGGATGGCGGCCGAGCCAGGATCGAAGTACACGTTGTCGCCGCCGAGGTCGGCCACCGGGTTCCCGTCCCGGGAGTGAAGCAGGATGTGGGACGGGGCGCTCCTGATCGCTTCCAGCACCAGTTCCGGTTTGAGCCAGGCCACCTTGCGTCCGAAATCGACCCTGGCACCATGATCTTTCAGGATCTTCAGGGCCTCCTCCGACTCGAATTGCACGCCGCAGGCATCCAGGGTACGCAAGGCGTGGTCGTGGATCATCGCTATCTGGCCATCAGTGAGCAGCTTCAGCCTGGGTTGGCCGGTGAAAGTGAACTTCTCCATCGACGTACCCCCCTCTACGGCCGACGGCAGGGTCGGCGCTCCGGCCGGACTACCGATTACGGTTTGAGTCTACAGCAATTCCGACACCGGCGCCAGGCGGGAGGCCGCGACACGATGACCTGGTGCCGTGCCCGAGCCACCATCGCCCCCCGTTCCCGTGGGCGTCCCGCCCATTGCCAGCGGCCGGCTCGTCTGCTAAAATGAGATTCCACGGTAACCCGATCCGGAGGAGGTCTTGGGGGCGAATCAGATTCGACGGCGGCAGCACTGACAGGAGTAGCAGGCCGGGGCCCAGGTCCTCGCATCAACCTGGAAAAACCAAAAGAGCCAACGAGCAATACGCTCTGGCCGCCTAGTGCGGCCACGTCCCTCCGGTCCACGCCTGCGGGTCCGTAAGGGGCGTCAAACTAGCAGGATACCGTAGGGGAGATGCCGGCCGGCATCCCCGTCGGGAAACCATCCGGCCTGACCCGAACGGATCCTTCCCTTGGGAGCCGGGCAGGGTGACACAAGCAAAGCAAGGGATAAGCCTGTAGAAGCTCTTGGGAGTGGGCCGGCGGACCCGCCGGGCAGCTCGGCGGCGCCTCCACCAGTTTGACGGCTCCGGGATCTTCCCGGAGCCGTCTGCGTCCGGTGAATTACCGTCCAAAGGAGCGACCACGAGGTGTACGACTTGGTGATCCACAACGCGCGGGTCATTACCGTTTCGCCCCGAGGGACCATGGATCGGGGGGCGGTAGCGGTGCGCGCCGGTCTGATTGCAGCCGTGGGCGGACCCGAATTGGTCAGCGCACCAGCCCGGGAACGGCTGAACGCCTCGGGGATGACTCTGGCTCCGGGCCTGGTGGATTGCCATTCACACCTCATGGAATATGCCACCGCCGGCGTTCACCGGGTAGGTCCCGCCGGCCAGGCCATGGCCGGGGTGGCCAACCTCTTCAAATCACGCCTGGCCGGAATAGTAGGCAACGGCGAACACCATCTCGGACATCCCGATCTAATTCAGCCAACGGCAGTATACTTCGACCTCGCGCGACGCTTTCCCGGTAAGGTGCGCGTGGCGGCAGGCTTCTGCGTGCTGGGCACCGATCCCCTGGTGGTGACCGCCTCGGTCCGGCCGGGGCAAGTTCTGACCTTGGACGGACTTGACCTCGGCCTGGTCGAGGAGGCGGCCCGGCATTCCGAGTTTCCCGGAGAGAATCTCTTTGTTACCGCAACCTGTGCCAATCTCCCCCCCGAGCTGGCTCCCCGTGCCGGGGAGTTGTGCTTCGGCACGGAGCGTATCCGGGACTTCGTCGCGGTCTTCCACGCTGCCGGCAAGAAGGTGGGAGGACATGTGGAGGGGGAGCGGGCCATTCGGACCTTCCTTGACGCCGGAGGCGACGTCCTGCACCATGCCCACGGCCTTACCCCGGAACTCACCCGGCGGATGGCTGAAGCAGGAGCGGCCCTGGTAGCCACTCCCCATGGGGGCACAGGGAGCACGCCAAACTCCTCGGACGAGATTGCCCGGGCGGTCGCGGCCGGGGTGCGGGTGGCCATCGCCTCCGACGCCTACCTGCCAAAGCATCCCGGAGCGCATTGGCTCAACGAGCCGCCGGGCTTTGAGTACGGTCCCCAGCACCTCATGGTCTTGGCCGCTCCCGCTTTCCGGTTGCTCCGGGAGTGGGGAAGGGACGACAACGACCTTCTGGCCCTGGTTACCCGGAATCCGGCGGAGATCATGGGCCTTGAGGGTGGTCGGATCGAACCCGGCCGGCCTGCAGACCTCATATTGGCTGACGGGGTCCCGGGCCTTGACTTCACTGACCCCGAAGGGATCCGCAAGGTCTTCATCGACGGCGCGGTCTTCTTGAACCGGTGACCGGGCAGCTCGGTGGTGCCTCCACCGGCTTGGCGGGTATGACGGAGAAGATGGAGGGTTTTGACCAAAGACCACGAATCATTCTGCGGTAAGCCCGGCCGTGTGTTCCGGGCGTTCCTTGTCGGACCCGTTGCTCATCACTGCTGAGCATAAGCAGCGACAGATCACGGCGCGAGCGGTCCGGAGCAACATCGGGCAGAAAGGAAGCGTGGGTAAATGCGTACCGTTCAGGACGTACTGGAGGCACTGGATAGGATCACCGGTGGCCGAGTGGTCAAAGGGCCGTCAGACATCTCGAGCGGGAAGAACCCGTTCGTGGTCAGCAAGTCCTCTCACATTCCCGGCAAGGCGATCGTCGAGACCCCGGGTCTGGTGTTCGGCGACCCAAGCTGGCCTGTTCGCAAGGCGGGCATGCTGATGACGTTGACCGAGAGCGGCATTGAGCTGGCCTCCGCGCTCGGCATCGACCTGGTGGTGGCCCACCACCCCATCGCTGACGCCGCCAACTCGGGCGGAGTGCCTCTCCGCAACTACCTCGGTCTGTACCGCATCGCTGCGATCGAACTTCACGAGGCTTTCCATGGCCTGCACCCCGGGATTCCCTACTTGCACGGCCACCGGGCCTTCCGCGTGGACGTGGCCTATGGCGGCATTCCCGGAAACATCCTGTTTGTAGGCAAGCCGCTGGAGGACGTGAACCGGCTCGGCGACATGGTGGAGAGGCTGGCCCGGTTCATGAACTACGAGGAAGAGGAGCGCCTGCTGGACGCCGAACGGGATATCCGCCGGGTGCGCGAGATATGGGAAACATCGGTGGCGGTGCGGGCGAAAGTCCTGGCCGGTGACCCGAACAGCCAGGTGGGGACGGTCCTCCACATCTTCCCCCACACCGGCTTCACCGTCGAGCACCTCGAGCGGGCCAAAGCCGAGCATCCCGAAGCCACCACCGTCCTGGCCACCATCAGCCGCGTGCCCGTGGACCATGCCCTCGTCGCCAAAGCACGCGAACTGGGGATGCACTTCGTGGTCGGCAATTCCCACGCCGTGGAGATTTTCGAGAATTGGCTGCCCCTGTCCTACGCCCTGCGCGACCTGCTGCCCGAGGTGGAGTACTTCGTGCTTCGCGAGCGGGTCTCGGCGACCAGACTTGAGGACACGGGGAACGAGTCCATTCGCCAGTACGCGAGCCGGATGGCGGACCAGTACCTGGTGAAAAAAACGTAGGGAGGAGGGACGGCCCGTCACTTGGCGGCGGCATGCACAGGCCGCTTGACCCGAGCAAGTAAATCCTAGCTACCGGGGAGGTACGCGCGTGTCCAACAAGGATCTCCAGAGGCGCACCTGGCATACCACCGAGTACATCGGGATGGGAGTCCTCATCCTCCTCATGCTCGGCTTACTGGTTGGCCCGCAGTGGATGGGCGGGCTCTTTGACGCCATGTTCAGGAGGGCGCTCCCCATCGTCGCCACCGTCTTTCTCACCGGACTGGTGGGCACGGCCATCATCGTGAGCGTCATGACCGGACGGATTCTCGAGAGACTCGGGCTCACCGACGCCTTGATGCGGTTGTTCGTGCCGATAGTGGGGCGGATGGGCATCCATTCGGCGGTCGTCATTCCCGGAGTCTACAACATCCTGGGCGACATCAACGCCGCCGGGCGCATCGCCGGTCCGGTGCTGAAGAACGCCGGCGCCACCCGCGACGAGCAGAAGATCGCCATCGCCACCATGGTGCAGTCCCAGCAGTCCTTCTCCACCTTCATGCTCGGGCTGATCGCCATGACGGCAGCGGGAATCAGTGCGTTCCCCGTCATCCTGTTGGGGGTATTCGCACCACTGGTAGTCATGCCGTTCATATTGAAGCACACCATCTACCGGAACACCAAGGCCGTCACCCTTGCGGAGATACCGCGTTTCACCCCGACCACAAAGGGTGCGCTGCCGACCATCTTCGGCGGTGCCAAGGAAGGCGCGGAACTCCTGTTCCTCCTGATCATCCCCGCCGTGGCCGTGGTGTTCGCTTTCATCGGCGCTCTGGAGTACATGGGTATCTGGCAGCCCATCAACAACGCTCTGGTGGCAGGACTGTCGGCCCTGCGCATCGACCCTGAGACGGGCATAGTCGCCATCCTGGCCTCCCCCACCGTTGCCATGGGCAACCTCGTAAAGACCGCCGCCGAACTCGATCCGCGGCTGGTGGTAGGATCGTTCGTCCTGGCGGCTTCCGGGTTCCCGCTCAGCGTCGTGCTGGGTCAGATCCCCACAATATGGGCGGGGATCTCCGACTTGACCGAGCGCGAAGCACTGGAGGCGGCAATCGTCGGCATCGTGTTGAGGATCGCCACCGCCGCCCTCTTGGCCATCGCGCTGACGCCGCTGGTAATATAGGCTGGTCGGCGACGCAAGACGATGAAGGTGCCGGGCGCGCCCTATTCGGCGGGCGCGCCTGGGCGTTCTGAGGAGTCCTCTCTCCCCGGCGGGGCCATAGCCGGCCCGAGGAGGGGACTGAGGTCGATGCAAATCCGACCTCGCCCGGGCCAGTCAATCTTGACATCGGGACGCCGGAGCGGGAACACCTGGTCTTCAACCCCGGTTCCGAGGATCCTCACGCCGATGTAGTCGAGGTATAAGCCGGGATCCAGGAGGATGCTATTGGACACCTCACTCTCGAGCCGGACGGTGGATCCTGCCTTCAGCCGGCAGGGCACGGGCCGGGCGGGTTCTGTCTCGTACGCCCCGAGACCGATCGGAAACCGGTCAATGCGAAAGCGCCTCCTGCGTCCCGTGGCGGCAAGCCGATGACCTGCAAGAAAGCAGGCGGTGTCCTGGTACTCATCCATCCCCTCAGAATCTTCCACCAAGGCACCATCCACCGTCAACCAGGTCCGAAGCTGATCCCCCGCAGCCATGGCGATGGCCTTCTCGGGCACCAGTTCCACGCCGATCAGCACCTGCGGTCCCCCCTGTCTCACGCGACACCCCCATAGTACGGCAGCCCTCCCCCAGAGGTGCACAATGAGGGGGTCGGTGGTTGCAGGTCGTTGACGGAGCGGGTGCCAGCTTGCTATGATCTGCCTGACTTGAATCGGGGGTGTCGGCGATTCGGCCGGATGGACGGGGACCGGATGTGCTCAGGCCATGCTGCATCAACCGGAGTGTGCTCAAGCACCCCGAGGGTTCGGCGCTAATTGTCCTCGGCGACACGCAGGTCATCTGCACCGCTTCCGTTGAAGAGCGAGTGCCAGCTTTCCTGCGGGGCAGCGGACGCGGTTGGGTTACGGCGGAGTACGGCATGCTCCCGCGCGCCACGGTTGAAAGACAACCCCGGCAAGGGAACGCCGGGCGCCCATCCGGCCGGATCTACGAAATCCAGCGACTCATCGGACGGTCACTGAGGGCGGTGGTCGATCGCGACCGGTTAGGCGAGCGGACGCTATGGATTGACTGTGATGTCCTGCAGGCCGATGGGGGTACGCGGACGGCGGCGGTCAGCGCCGCCTGTGTCGCCCTCGCCGAAGCCTTGGCCCGGCTGCGCAGTGAAGGGCGCATCGACCAATGGCCGCTGCGGGACCTGGTGGCCGCGGTCAGCGCCGGCGTAGTGAATGGGCAATTGCTGCTGGATCTCGCGTATCTTGAAGATGCCGCCGCCGCCGTTGACCTGAACGTGGTCATGACCGGCGGCGGGCGGCTGGTCGAGATCCAGGGTACCGGCGAGGCAGGCCCCTTCGAGTTAGGGCAACTGCACGAACTCATCGCTCTGGCGCGAGCGGGCATCTCGGGACTGCTCGCCCGCCAACGCGAAGCTCTGGCCGGGATACCCGGTCTGGAGACCTGGCTCCGAGGAGGAGGGTAGCGCGTTGCCCCGCGCACTGGTACTGGCGACCGGCAATCCCGGGAAGTTGGCCGAGCTACTCCGCGGGCTGGAACCGCCGAGTCGGAGTGGGACTATCGAGTTGCTCACTCCCTCTTCCTTCCCATCCGTGCCCTTCCCGCCGGAGACAGGCTCCAGCTATCGGGAGAATGCGACGGCCAAGGCCCAGTGGTGGGCGTGCCGGACGGACCAACTCGCCCTGGCGGATGACTCCGGTCTGGAAGTAGCCTGGCTGGCCGGCGCCCCCGGGGTGCATTCCGATAGCTGGGCCGGCCCTGGCGCGTCCAGCATGGAAAACAATCGGCGGCTGCTCGAGGCACTACAAGGGGCCGCCGATCGCCGGGCGGTGTTCCGGTGTTGTCTGGCCTTGGCCTGGCCTGACGGGCGGCTTCGCCACTTCGAGGGGGCTTGCGAGGGAACCATAACCGAGCGGGCGCGAGGACGGAACGGTTTTGGCTATGATCCCTTGTTCCTGGTGCCCGCGCACGGTCTTACCTTGGCGGAACTCGCCCAGGAGGACAAGGATCGTCTGAGCCACCGGGGCCGGGCGTTGGGGGCGCTGAGGCGCTTTCTTGAGTCCGAACCGGAGGCGATCGAGGGGACGCGCGGATGCGGATAGCCCTGGTCTCAGACACGCACGGCCAGATCCAAGCCGTCCAGCAGGCGCTTGCCACTGGCGACGCGATTGACCTCCTGCTCCATGCGGGCGACCACTATGCGGATGGTCTGAAACTGGGCCAGAACCTTCGGGTGAACGTCAAGGCGGTCACCGGCAACTGCGACCTCATGGTTGCGGGCCCCGAGGAAGAAATCTTCCGCGCCAGGGACCGGCGCATCCTGGTGACCCACGGCCATCAGTTCCGCGTCAAGCGCACTTATCATCCCCTGGTACGCAGAGCCGTCGAACTCGCTGTGGACGTGGTCGTCTTCGGTCACACCCATTTGCCAACGATCTTCGAGGAGCAAGGAATCCTCTTCATCAACCCCGGCAGTCCGACCCGCTCCACCGCGGCGGATCGGCGCCGCACTTTCGCCATCCTCACCTTGAAACCTGCCCCCCGCGCCGTGATCATCCCGCTGGAGCCGCAACCGCGCGGAGAAAAACCCGACTAAATCCCCCCGCGTTGCCCAATAATAAGGGACGAACCGATTTCCACACGAGGGGGGTCCCAGGTGCACCACTACTCCAATATCTCCCAGCGCGAGCTACTGGACGTGGGAGAACTGTGCCGGGCTGAAGCCACCGTGGCGGAGAAGCTGGCCTTCTTCGCCGATCGGACTCAGGATCCGGACGTCCGGCGCCTCTGCAACGAGCACGTTGCCAGGCACATCAGCAACTACAACACCTTGATCGGCGAGATCCAGCGCATGACCGGCGGCCCAGGCGGCCCGCACGGCGTGCGCCATTCTTGATGGAGGGAGGCCGCGCCGTGCAACCCAATCCAAGCGGGAATCACATTTCCGACCGCACCATCACCATGGACTGTCTCGATAGCTGCAAGAACCTGTCCCACATGTACCACATGGCGACCGAGGAGGCCGCCGACCCGTCCTTACGCAGGACCTTGGAGCATCTCCTGACATCCACCCTGAATATGAGCGACGAGGTGTTTCGGACGAGCCATCGCCACGGCTGGTACCAGGTGCCCAACGCTGAGCAGGGACAGGTTGGCCACTTCTTGAGCCAGCACCGCCAGGTGGAGGGCGGGCATCGCATCCCCCATTCCTTCGCGGGGCACGATCCGCGGTGGGGCGAGCGGGCCAGCACCGATGTCGGCGGATTCCCGCACTCTCCGGCTCCTGTGTTTGGGGGACCCATCCGGGCTGAAGGCAGTTCCTACGCCGGTGATCGCCCCGGCGAGCGTCAGGATAGCCCGGGCTGGGGCCAGCGGTCCCACTAGCGCCCAGGTCAACGCCGCCAAGGGTCCGCCGTGGTCCGGTCGGGTCACGGCGGACCCTTGGCATCCCCTCGCTCCTTGCCGCCAGGGACCGACACTGACTCCCGCGGCCATCCGTTGACTTCGCCCCCATGCCCGACCTATACTGAAGGCGCACCACGATTGGATACGCAGCTTGCGGGGCGTAGCGCAGTTTGGCAGCGCGCCTGCTTTGGGAGCAGGAGGTCCCGGGTTCAAATCCCGGCGCCCCGACCAGAGCCTTTTGACGGCGGCGATCGTGCCATGCTATACTGAAACGTGCTGGTGAGCGGGAGTAGCTCAATGGTAGAGCCCTGCCCTTCCAAGGCAGCCACGTGGGTTCGATTCCCATCTCCCGCTCCAGATACGCGCCTGTAGCTCAGGTGGACAGAGCACGGTCCTTCTAAGTCCGGGGCCGCAGGTTCGAGTCCTGCCAGGCGCGCCAAATTAGCTAACGGCGGTGGATGTAGCTCAGCGGTTAGAGCACCAGGTTGTGGCCCTGGGGGTCGGGGGTTCAAATCCCCTCATTCACCCCAATTTTTGTTGGGGCGTAGCCAAGCGGTAAGGCAGCGGCCTTTGGAGCCGCCATCGTTGGTTCGAATCCAACCGCCCCAACCAGTGAGCGTGTGGGCCATTAGCTCATCCGGTAGAGCGGCGGTCTTTTAAACCGCGGGTGGAAGGTTCGAGTCCTTCATGGCCCACCAGAATACCGCTATGGCCGAAACCAGTATCGCTGCGGGCAATGGTTGAGATGAGCGAAGAGATCCTGCTTCGTGATTATTCGCCCTGCACCGACTTCGACGAAGTCGTCGCCGTTACCAGGGAGATTATCAGTGACTCCTCCGACGACGCGAGACAGGAACTGGCTGCATACCCCGGACGGCGTTTGACCGCCAAGGTAGCGGTTGACCACACCGGCACGCTGATCGGGTTCTGCGCATCAACTCACCCCTACTGGGACAATGTCGCCATGATCGATTATCTCGTCGTTGCACCTGGTGCCAGAGGGCGGGGTGTGGGCACTCAGTTGGTCACCGCCATTGAAGCAGAGCTTCGCGAGTTTGGCATCGGCCAGGTTTGTGTCCAGACCGCGTCCTGGAACGATGATGGCATCCGTTTCTACGAGCGACTCGGGTATTCTCGGTTGGCGGTATTCCCGGAATATCTGGGCAAGGGTAATGATGCGGTGTGGCTGAACCGGAGTCTATCATCGGGGTGAGTGTGGTCCGGAGCATCATGCTCAGCGACATGACCTACGACGAGAATTGCCGCCCGATTCCCCCCGGAAAACGCATCGCAGGCGATTGCCGTGGCTGCGCAAGACAGGCCATGGGTCGTGCGTCTTGACCGGCCCGACACCGCAACTGGAGTCAACCGCCTGCTGGCCATGAGCCCCCAGCGACTACTCACGCTGAGCGCCGCCTGACTGGTGTGACGGGGTCCGGCTGCTGGGCCCGCCCGGGTCTGCATGGCGTCGGCAAGTTAGGTTCTGCAAGGTCTTGATCGCTTTCGCCGGCGCCATTCGCCCTACGCAAGACCATTCGACCTACCTCGACTTACCTTGCGCACCATGACGTGGACTCCCCAATTCACCGGAGCTAGTGTGGAAAGTTTCGACTCATGGGAGGATTCTCACCGTGCATGCCGTATACAGCATGCAAATCAACTTCCCGGAGGATGTACTATGTTTCCCGTGCAGCATGATCTCAGGACGAGGTCGGTGCTTATTACGGAGGAAGCCTACCGCTTGCTCAGGGGATTGATCCTGACGGGCGAGATGCCACCCGGCAGGCGGCTGCTCGAGGGGCAGATCGCACAGGAGTTGAACATCTCCCGTACGCCGCTGCGGGAGGCAGTTCGCAAGCTCGAACAGGAAGGTTTTGTACAGAGACTCGTCAAGGGGGGAGTGGTTGTCACCCTTTTGTCGGCCGTGGAGGTGAAAGAACTTTACTCCGTACGGGCCTTTCTCGAAGAACTGGCAGTCCGGGAGGCGACCAGGGCAGTCGACTCCAAGGGCCTGGCCAAGATCCAGGAGATCGTGAAGAGCACACGGGAGTGGCGGTTTTCACCCACGGTCGACCGCGTCCTAGAGCATGGGTGGGAATTCCATACCGAAGTCTGCCGTGCTAGCGGCAACGGTTACCTCCTCAAGCTGCTGCAGGAAACGTGGGACCGGATCGAGCGCTACCGGAGGCTAACGAAAAATAGCCGCCTGTCGCTGGCAGTGGACGAACACGAAGCGATAGCTGTGTTGATGGCTCAGGGCGACGCGATGAGTGCCGGCCGGGCGGCTCAGAGGCACGTGGAGAACGAGGCCGAGTTCGTGCTGAATGAGTTACGGAACGTTGACGGGTTGGGTGAGAGGTGACGGGAGGTGAATGAACTCATGCTATCCTTGCCGCGGACAGCCCGGGTGAACGAGGTGGTGGCGCGGGATGGATTCCAGAACGAGCGGCAGTTTCTCCCTACGGCGTACAAGATCAGCCTCATCAACCGGCTGGCCGAGCTTGGCGTACGGAAAATCGAGACCACCGCCTTCGTCAGCCCGAAGGCTGTGCCCCAGTTGGCGGACGCGGAGCAAGTGGTGCGGGGCATCAACCGCCTGCAAGGCGTCGTCTACTCGGCCCTGGTTCCCAACCTGAAGGGAGCGGGACGGGCCATCGCTTGCGGCATTGACGAGTTGAATGTCGTGGTCTCCGCATCCACCACCCACAACCAGAAGAACCTCGGCATGAGAGTCGAGCAGTCCCTCGAACAGATCCGGGCGGTAGTCGAAACGGCCGGGACCAGGACTCGGGTAGGTGTCAGCATCGCGACGGCCTTTGGGTGCCCCTACGAGGGGGAGGTTCCCAGAGACAAGGTGCTAGGTTTGGCGGAGCACTTCCGGGCGCTGAGTGTCAATGCGCTGACACTTGCCGATACGACGGGAATGGCCGTACCTGACCAGGTTTACGGCGTGTGCCGGAAATTTGCCGAGGTGTGGCCGGAGCTTGACCTCACCTTGCACTTCCACAATACGCGAGGACTCGGGCTTGCCAACGTTTTGGCCGGGCTAGCCGCCGGCGTGACTTCATTCGATAGTTGCCTTGGCGGTCTCGGTGGTTGCCCGTTCGCGCCCGGGGCAACCGGCAACATCTGCACCGAGGACCTCGTGCACATGCTCGAGGGTATGAACATCGCCACCGGCATCGGCCTCAGGGAACTCATAAGCCTCGCCGGTGAACTCGAGCAGTCGGTGGGCCATGCTCTTCCGGGCCAGGTTGCCAGGGCCGGCACCAGGTGGGATCTGCATCCGAAGGAAGAGTGAAGGAGAGATGTGCTATGAGGCCAGCGCCCTTGACCGGGCTCAAAGTACTCGAACTGGGTACTTTGATAGCCGGACCATTTGCCACCAGACTGATGGCCGATTTCGGCGCGGATGTGGTGAAGATCGAGCCGCCCAATGATGGAGACCCCATGCGCCTCTGGGGCACTGCTGTCAAGGGGCAACGGTCGTTATGGTGGACCGTGCAGTCCCGGGGCAAGAAGTGTATCACCCTCAACCTCAGGGATCCCCGGGGCCAGCAGATCCTCAAAGATCTGGTCAAGCACTTTGATATCGTAGTCGAGAACTTCCGCCCCGGTACGCTAGAGAAGTGGAATCTTGGGTACCAGGAACTGAGCCGGATCAACCCGGGTCTGATCCTCGTCCGGGTGTCGGGCTTTGGCCAGACCGGCCCGGGCAAGGACAGGGCCGGCTTTGGCTCCGTGGCCGAGGCGATGGGCGGGATCCGGTACGTCACCGGCTATCCCGACCGGCCCCCGGTTCGCGTGGGGGTCGCCCTCGGCGACGCGGTGGCCGCCATGTTCGGCGTCATCGGCGCTATGTACGCGGTCTATCATCGTGACGTAGTCGGAACCGGCGTCGGCCAAGTAGTCGATGTTGCGCTATACGAGGCGGTATTCGCCCTAATGGAATCCATCTTGCCCGAGTATGACAAGACCGGCCAGATCCGTGAGCGATCGGGTACCATCCTCCCCGGCTTAGCTCCCTCCAACACGTACGAGACTGCCGACGGCAAGTGGATCGTGATCGGAGGGAACGCCGACACGGTGTTCCGCCGCCTGGCGCAGGCGATGGGGCAGACGGAACTCGCTGAGGATGAACGGTTCAGGGACCATCTGGCCCGTGGCCGCCACCAGGAGGTCTTGGACAACATCATAAGCGAGTGGACTCGGAGGCACACCGAGAACGAGTTGCTAACGATCCTTGATGCGGCTGGCGTTCCGGCTGGACCGATCTACTCCGTAGCCGACATGGTCAGGGATTCCCACTTCATCGCGCGCCAGATGATCGTTGAGGTGGACGACAAGGAATGGGGGCCCGTGAAGATGCCGGGGCTGGTCCCCAAGCTCAGCGAAAGCCCGGGCGGGATCCGGTGGAGTGGGCCGGACCTCGGTGCACACAACGCGGAGGTTTACAGCACCTTGTTGGGGCTGTCAGCGGAGGAACTGAGGCAACTGGCAGCTGATGGAGTGGTCTAGTCCTGCGAGAGACCTATCCCGGGGAGGTGGGAGATATCGGGTGACCGGTTAGATTTGCCGTAACGGCGGACAGAGTAGGGTAATCAAGGAACAAGGGGGATGCGGGAATGAAGGGCAAGTCGAAGTTGTTCATAGCCGTGGGCGTGATCCTGAGCGTACTGATCACTTTCTCGGTTCTCGGCTGTCCCCGAAGAGAGGCCGAGCCCGAGCCCGAGCCGAGGGAGAAGTTCCACCTCGGCATCACCGCCGGGAGGCCGGGTGACACATGGTTCGTCCTCTCCCATGCTCTCGCCACCTTCATCAACGAGCGGTCCGAGTGGGTCACGGCCGAAGTGGTGGCTACCGCCGGGGTCGCCGATAACACCCGGCTGCTAGTTGCAGAGAAGGACAGGCGGGCCACGCACC
Source organism: Bacillota bacterium (assembly GCA_035477115.1). Classification (GTDB taxonomy): domain Bacteria; phylum Bacillota; class Sulfobacillia; order UBA995; family UBA995; genus UBA995. Next base: position 77,098 of record DATIKW010000028.1, read on the forward strand.
TGAACGTGACCATGATCCCGGGGGTGACGGCATGGGGCGAGGGACAGCACTTCCCACTCAAGGTCGCGAGCCTGGGCTTTCTGGATGACGTGTGGGTCACTCTAGATCCCGCCATCAAGACCTTGGCCGACTTTGAGGGCAAGACGGTCGTGCTGTCCCGTGATCTACCCTACGGGTACGGCTGGATCTTTGACAATTGGCTCAGGGTGGCCGGGGTCGAGAACTACCGCCTGCTACACGGTGGCGTATCGGCCAGGCGTGACGCATTGCGGGATGGTGCGGCCCCTGTGGGCGTACTGCCGGTCGATATGATTTGGCCCGACGAACATGTCCTGAGTTCAAGCATGATGGAACTCAGCGCCCGCGGCACCCTGTACTTCCCCAATCAGGGCAACGTCGAGCGCAATCTAGCCCAGATCGCACTGGCCGGCACCATGGAGCCCTTTGTGGGAGAGCATACCCTGCCCCCACTGGGGATGGTCATCCCAGCCGGGCGCCTGGGCCCGACGCAGACCGAACCACTGGTTTACATCTCCACCCCTCTCTACTGGGCCGCAGGTATCGAGGTTCCTGAAGACGTCGTCTACGAGGTCACCCGAATCCTGTACGAAGCTGCCTCGCGGAACGAATTCGCGGCCTACCACGCAGTAGGCAGGGGCATAGTCCCCGACTTCGTCGCACGGTCGTTCTGGAGAACAGATGCCGAGCGACGTGCGAACTATCACCCGGGAGCCCTCAGGTTCTACGATGAGAAAGGGATTACGCTGAAGCACTTCACTGACCCCTGACCCCGGTTGCCGGCGGCCGGGCAGGCCACTCGCGCGGCTGCCCGGCCGCCGCAACTCAGGTTGGCGGTCGCCGAAAGGGACCGAAGAAGCAAGAAGGCGAGGGAGAGGGGGCAGGAAAGATGATAATGAATTCTGGGACTATAAAAGGTGAGGCGGTCCGCGGACCCCTGGGTACCGTGCATTCTGTCCTGGCCTTGTTGTTCGCCGCCTACCAACTCTACTACATCCGGGCAATCCCCTACGAACCCGCCATCCACGGCATTGTGCACCTCGGGTTCGCCATGGTCGTGCTGTTGATGGGGAGGTTACGCGAGAGTCCTCACTCCAAGCTGGTGGTCGGCTGGCTGGTCTGTCTCCTGCTGGCGGCTGTGGCTGTAACCGCTTACTTCTTCGTAGACTACCGCACCATCCTGGCGAATCCAAGCCGCCCCCCTACGGTCGCCCTAGTCTTCGGCGTGATTGCCGTCATCGTCGCCGTGATCCTGTCCCGCCAGAGTTTCGGCATGACCTTCCCCTTGCTGGCTGCGGTCGGCTGCTTATATGTCCTGTACGGTCGGTTTCTGCCCGGCATATGGCGGGCGCCAGCCGTATCCATCCAGCGGGCGATCACCCTGCTCGCTGCGGACGTGACATCGCCTTGGGGTCTCTACGGCAGCCTGCTCGGTATTTCTGCCAACTACCTATTCCTGTTCATTCTCTTCGGCTCCACATTGCACGCCTTCGGCGGACTACGGTTCGTGTTCCAACTCGGCAGCCTCGTGGCTGCCCGGGTCCGCAGTGGGGCAGCTGCGATGGCCGTGATCAGCAGCGCTTTGCTGGGCTCGATAACCGGAAGCACCGTGGCCAACGTGACCATAACCGGTTCCTTCACCATTCCCATGATGATGAAGGAGGGTTATACTCCCGAACAGGCAGCCGCGATCGAGACGGCCGCCTCCAACGGCGGGCAGTTTCTGCCGCCGGTCATGGGGGCGACGGTTTTCGTCATGGCCGCCTACACCGGGATCCCCTACATAGACATTGCGAGGGCCGCCTTAGTGCCAGCCCTCCTGTACTTCCTAGCGGTGTTCCTCTACTGTGAGCTTAACGCGGCCAGAAACAGCATCACGCCCACGCCCGCCAACTCCCGGGTGAACATGAGAGAAACAGCGATGGACGCTTTGCTCTTCATCACGCCATTGGCCGTGCTGGCGGTCCTCATGCTGGAGGGGTACTCCCTCATGGCCGTGATCTTCTGGGCCACCATCGCCGCGGTTGGAGGGGGGTTGCTTTCTGCTGCCGTCCGTAGGAAAGACCGCCTAGACTGGGCCAAGGTGATAGACACGCTCAGTCAGGGAGTCAAATCGGGCGCAGAAATAAGCGTACTCTTGGCCGTGATCGGCATCTTCGTGGGTGCCCTGGAGGTCACCGGCCTGACCTTGGACCTGAGTGTCGTCTTCGGCAGATTGGCGGGTGACAGCGTGTTCCTGTTACTTGTAGCCACGGTGCTGATCAGCCTGATCCTCGGGACAGGCGTACCCACTCCGGCTGCCTATGTCATCGTGGCTACCGTGCTCTCCCCCTTGCTCATCCGGCAGGGGATACCCGTACTCCAAGCCCACTTGTTCCCGCTGTTCTACGCATTCATCGCCCATCTCACCCCGCCGGTCGGGCTCGGCCTCCTCGTTGCCTGCAAGATCGCCGGTAGCAACTACTGGCGCAGTGCGGTAGAAGTGTTCAAGGCGGCCTTCGTCAGCGTGATACTGCCTTTCTGCTTCATCTATGCGCCCGGGATCCTGCTGGATTATGAGACGCCTGCCGTTGCCATAGCGGAGATCACGGCCAGCGCTCTCCTGTTCTTCAGCTTGACGGTGTTCTCCGTCAACCACTGGAGAACTCGCCTGGCGCCGCTCGAGCGGCTGGCGCTGCTGGCCGCGTGCTTGTTCTCGGCCGGCTTCATCGGCCTGCCGAGAAACGATGTCTGGATCGCGCTGTCGGCGCTGGCTGGCTTGGTGGCCGTGGTCTCTAATCAGCGGCGGCCGGTGGTCGCACACTTCAAGCGGGAAGGATGATGGCAGTGGGAATGAACCTGGCGGAGAAGATCCTGGCTCGGGCGGCAGGCCGCGACGAGGTGGTGCCGGGTGATTTCGTGTGGGCCCGTGTCGATCTAGCGCTGGCAAACGACCTGAGTGGTGCCTTGGCCATTCGCGAGTTCCACCGCATGGGAGCGGATCGGGTCTTTGACCGCGACAAGATCGTGCTAGTGCCGGACCATTACGTGCCCAACAAGGATATCCTCGCGGCTTCCCAGGCCAAGCTGCTGCGGGACTTCGCCCGGCAACAGCAGATCACCCACTACTTCGAGGTGGGCCGGATGGGCATCGAGCACGCCTTGCTGCCGGAGGAGGGGCTGGTTGGCCCCGGTCAGTTAGTGGTCGGCGCTGACTCCCACACGTGCACCTACGGGGCTCTAGGGGCTTTCGCTACGGGGGTGGGCAGCACCGACCTGGCTGCGGTCATGGCCACCGGACAGGTATGGCTCAAGGTGCCGGAGACTTTCCGGTTCACCTACCACGGTAGCCTACCGCCTTGGGTAGGCGGCAAAGACCTCATCCTCTTCACCATCGGCCAAATCGGCACTGACGGCGCAACTTACCTGGCCATGGAGTTTGCGGGCGAGACCATCGCCGGGTTGCCCGTAAACGCGCGCCTGACCATCTGTAACATGGCCGTCGAAGCCGGGGCCATGACGGGTATCATCGCCCCGGACGCGACCACCATCGCCTACCTCACCGGGCGGTTTCAAGGCCCGCTGCAGGTGCCCGTCGCTGATGCGGATGCCCGGCCCGCACGTACTTTCCAGTGGGATGTCTCCAGTCTTGAGCCGCAGGTGGCCTGTCCTGCCTCGCCCGGTAATGTCCGACCGGTAAGCCAAGTGGCCGGGGTGCCCGTCGACCAGGTCGTGATCGGCTCCTGCACTAATGGGTATCTGGAGGACCTCCAGGTCGCGGCCGCCATCCTGCGCGGGCGGAAAATCCGCTCCGATATTCGGCTGATTGTGATCCCTGCCACCCAGAGGGTTTACCTCGAAGCGCTACGCACCGGCCTGCTTGAGGTTTTCGTCACCAGCGGCGCGGCCGTCTCCACTCCCACCTGCGGCCCTTGCGCCGGATGCCATATGGGTGTGCTGGCTGAGGGTGAGCGTGCCTTGGCGACGACCAACCGCAATTTCGTCGGACGTATGGGACATCCGACCAGCGAGGTATACCTGGCTGGGCCGGCCGTTGCGGCCGCGACCGCCATCAAGGGTTGCATAGCCCACCCGGAGGAGGTGCTGTCATGACCCATATCGCGCAAACTCATCGCGGACGGGTTTGGAAGTTTGGGGCCCACGTCGACACCGATGCCATCATCGCCACTCGCTACCTCACCAGCCAAGATCCGGAGTTCCTTAGGGCGCACTGCCTGGAGAGTCTAGACCCCAGGTTCGCCACCGAAGCCACCCCGGGCGACATCCTGGTCGGCTTGGACAACTTCGGCTGCGGGAGTTCGCGCGAGCATGCTCCCCTGGCCATCAAGGCCGCAGGGATACACTGCGTGATTGCGGTATCCTTTGCCGGCATCTTCTTCCGTAACTCGATCAACCTCGGGTTGCCGTTGCTGGAGTGTCCCGAACTGGCACGTGAGGTCACCGCGGGCGAGGAGCTAGATGTGGACCTGTCCCAAGGCACCGTTGTCCGCGTGTGCACCGGGCGAGTGTACCGGGTGCCGCCTTATCCCCCTTTTATGCAGCAGATAATCGCCGCAGGCGGGCTGACCGCGTACGTTCGCAAGGAGTTGGAGGCGAGGCGCTGAGGGGTCTAGCATAGTTGGAGTCTCGGGTGGTGGCGGGAGTTCGGCAAGGGACTGAGCAAGCAGGAAGGCTGCCGCGTGGTCCCAAGAGGTGTTCGGATTCGGCAAGGCCAAGCGCGAGGTGGCGGTGACGGTGGCCAGACACTGGATGGCATTGCTGGAGGTTCATTGCAGGGTGGAAGTTGGCGGCGATATCTCAAGAGGCGTGATCTTGGTCCCGCGAGGAGGCAAGGGCCCCAAGTGAAGAAGACCACAAAGCTGAAGCAAGGCATCAGGAGCGGGAAAATTGTCGTCGCACCGGGCGCCTTCAACCCGCTGTCGGCGAAGATTATTGAGCAAGTGGGCTTCCCGGCGGTATACATGACGGGATACGGCGCATCGGCGGATCTTCTGGGTGCCCCCGACTACGGGCTCCTGACGCTGACGGAGATGGCTAACCACGCGGCCAGAATCGCTCAGGCCGTGAGTGTCCCGGTCGTGGCCGACGGAGACACCGGATACGGAAATCCCCTGAACGTCCGGCGCACGATCCAGGAATACGAGAGGGCCGGGGTCGCCGCCATTCACCTGGAAGACCAGGTGATGCCGAAGCGCTGTGGCCACATGGAAGGAAAACAGCTGGTCGACGCGCGAGAGTGGGTCAAGAAGATCGAGGCTGCGGTTGACACCAAGACTGACCCTGATTTCCTGATCATTGCTAGGACTGATGCGAGGGCGGTTTACGGCCTAAAGGAGGCACTATCAAGAGCGAAGATGGCGGCAGTTGCTGGCGCGGACCTCATATTCGTAGAGGCACCTCAGAGCATAGATGAGCTGAAACTGGTCCGCGAGACCATCAATGCCCCGCTCATGGCCAATATGGTAGAGCATGGGAAGACCCCTCTCTTGCCGGTAGACGAGCTTCAGAAGATGGGCTATAACCTCGTAATCTACCCGTCGTCCTCGCTCTACGCCGCTGCTGGTGCCATATTCGAGGCCATGTCTGAGTTAAAGAAGACCGGGACTACGGCCGGCCTTGTCAAAGGGATGCTCACTTTCCATCAGTTCAACGAACTCGTTGGGCTAAAAGAACTCCAGTCCCTGGAGATGAAGTATCGGGTGGACTGACCTCCCTTCTCAAACCTGAATTGGCGATGCCGGAGGTGACTCTACATCGGAAACGCTCTGAACATGGCGGCTCCGAGACGCCACCCTAGCGGGGAAGTGACTGACAGCCCTCTGGATCCCGGGTGACGAGGCAGCGCCAATGGCGCACGGTGTGCGACAAGGAAGGAGGTCGGCTCACAGCGAATGACTGACCTGCCTGAACCGTAAGTGGGTGGATGCCAGCGTCTTTCGGTCAATGACGCCGCGGCAACGAGGAATGGCACGAAGGACCAAGATTGCGGCAATGTCAGACTTTTGGGGGGAGAGGTGGGGCATGGGCCGGAAGACCCGCGTGTTGACTCTCTTGTTGATCTGGACGTTAGCCATCGGAGTACCACTGGCAGGTGCACTGGCGCAGGACGCGCCCGAGCGGACGTTCTTCACCCTGAATCTCGTCTATCGTTCCGACGATCCCACGGACGCCGCGATAGCGAAGATCACCCAGGCGGAACTCGCCAAAATCGGCATTGACGTGAGGCTTCATACCTACGAGTGGGGCACCCTCCTCGATCGCATCTTCTTCGGTGGTGCGCAGAAGACTTTCGATGAGGGCGGTTGGGATCTCCACATCTGCTACTGGATATACGATGTGGCTGACGTGAACCCACGATCGGTCTGGCACTCCGAGGCTAACAGCCCTGCCGGCTTTCAGCCCTACGGCTACAATAGCGGGAGAGTTGATGCGCTAATCGAAGCGGCGGAGCGGACGTTCGACCTTGAGGTAAGAGGGGAACTCTACCGGCGCATGCAGGAGGAGATCTTCAACGACCATCCCTATGCATTTCTGTACATTCCGAAGTTCGCCTACCTCCTGGATGAAGCGGTCGAGAACTTCGAGCCCATCGAGACGCTTCGCAGACTGTCCGATGTGCGCATTGCTGGAAAGACCGAGGCTGATGACACGCAACTGATCTTCCAAATGGGTGCCGATGTGAAGAACATCGGGCCCATCCTCCCCAAGGACACTTGGACGATTATCGTGAGCGAAGGTCTATACAACCCGCTAATCCGGGTCCACAAGGATCCCAGCACCGGCGCCCTGTCCTTCGCACCGGACGTTGCCGAATCGTTCGAAGTGTCGCCGGACGGCCGCCGAATCACTTTCAGGCTGCGACGGGATGTGCGCTTTCACGACGGGACGCCTCTCACGGCGCGAGACGTGAAAATGACGATTGACGCACATCGGGCCAAGGATACGGGCTCGGTGCGTTATGCTATCGTGGCGACCGCACTGGGTGATCTTGAGGTCCGGCCCGACGCGGTGCAGATTGTCGACGATTACACGGTGGTCCTTCATCTCGAAGAACCTTTCGCCCCGCTCCTATCCACGCTGACGTTCGCCGGGGAGTTCGGGATCGCTCCCTACCATATCTGGGGCCAAGTGCCGAGATCGGAGTGGGTCAGGCACTGGATGAATACGGGGGCGGATGGCCGATTGCCCATCGGCACCGGCCCCTATCGCATGGTCAGTTGGGCCAAGGACGAATACATCGAACTGGAAGCCAGTCCATACTACCATGGCGCCAAGCCATTCGTTGACCGCTGGTTCTTCCGCATCATCCCCGAGCGCGCCACTGCCATCATGGCAGCCGAAAAGGGCGAGGTAGATATCGTTCACTATCAATCAGTGCCTCCGGCAGAGGTGGAGAGGCTCAAGGGTGTGCCCAACCTCGAGGTCTTGACCTACCTGCATCCGGGGTTCAACGGCATTGGGTTCAACATGAATCACCCGGTGCTCAACAATGTCAAGGTGCGCTGGGCCATATCCTACGCCTTGCCGCGCCAGCATATCATCGACAATGTCTTGCACGGGATGGGTGCTCACGGAGCAGGCCCCGTCCCCGTTCAAGTGACCTGGGCATACAACGAGCAGTTCAACTCAGGTGCGATCCCCCACGACTTGGATCGCGCACGCGCACTGATGGAAGAGGCTGGATATCGGTTCGAGTACCTGGAGGATCCTCCGGCACCCGCGTTCACCGTGACCGGGTTCATCGCTGGTATAGCGGCCGGGGCCATCCTGACCTGGCTGGTGCTCGCCGCCGGGCGGCGTCGGGTAGTCCAGAGTACCACCTAGGGCGGCTGCTGAATCGGTATGTGTTACACGGGCGGAATGGCATGAATGCAGGCCACTCCGCCCGGGGTGTTCGGCGGGGACTCTTCGGAAGAGGTGGGGCGTCGGCATGCCGAGTTCACTTCTGTATCTGAGCCGACGGTTGCTGGTCATGGTCCCGTTGTTGTGTGGGATAGCCCTACTCGTGTTCATCTTGATGCATCTTGCTCCCGGCGACCCAATTCACATCATGCTCGGGGGAGCAGTGCATGTGACCGATGAGGTGATCCAATCCATCCGCGAGCGTTACGGGTTGGACCAGCCTGTATTAGTCCAGTTCTGGCACTGGGTTGTCCGGCTGGTGCGGGGAGATCTTGGCTTCTCCTATATTTCGAATCAGTCTGTCGTCGACATCATAGGGGCACGTTTTGGCGAGACCCTTCGGCTGATGTTGACGGCTCAAGTGCTGGCCATCACTCTCGCCATACCCATGGGGGTCCTGGCGGCGGTCCGGCACCGGAGTTGGGCTGATACCATCACGTCGGGCGTATCCTTGTTCGGATACTCCATGCCGGGATTCTGGCTCGGTCTGGTCCTCATCTGGGTGTTCTCGCTCACTCTTGGGCTGGTACCATCTTCCGGTGCTCGGACTGTTGGGGTGGACTTTGCCACCCCGTGGGCAGTGTTGGTCGACCAACTGAGGCACATGATACTGCCGGTGACCGTGCTGGCGTTGAACCAGTCCACGTTCTTGTTCAGGCTGACGCGATCCAGCATGTTGGATGTTCTCAAACAGGACTATGTTCGGACCGCCCGAGCGAAAGGACTGAATGAGCGTGTGGTCATATACCGGCATGGCCTGCGCAATGCGATGCTCCCCTTGACAACGGTGGTTGGACTGAATTTGGGATACGTCCTGAGCGGAGCGGTGCTGGTAGAGACGGTGTTCGCCTGGCCGGGGATTGGCCGACTGACGGTTGCGATGGCCCTGCAGCGCGATTACCCGACGTTGATGGGCATCTATATGCTGCTGGCCGTGAGCATGTTGGTCGCAACGCTGGTCACGGATGTCGTCTACGTCCTCCTTGATCCACGGGTGAAGCTGAGATGACGACTTTACGTTGCCACCGGAATTCATCTGGCGCTAACTGGTGGGCACTGAGGTTGCGCCGACTGCAACGCAGCCGCTCGGGCATGGTTGGCGCCGCGATCGTGCTGATCGTCATTGTCACGGCGGTCCTCGCCCCGCTGATCTCGCCCTACTCGCCCACGCGGTTGTTCTTCGGACAAGAACTGCGCCCGCCGGGCTATCCCCATTGGTTCGGTACCGACCTTATGGGCCGTGATATCCTCAGTTTCGTCATCTGGGGAACCCGCAGTGCACTCGTTGTCGCGGGCATAGCCGTCGGCTTGGCAATGGCTATCGGGACAACCATAGGCTTGCTGGCGGGGTACTTCGGCGGTCGAGTCGACATGCTGTTGATGCGTCTCACGGATGTCATCCTGGTGACACCCATCCTGTTCCTGATCATTCTGGCTACGGCCATCTTCGTTATCCGTGCGGTCTGGTTGACTTCCGTCATCATCGGGTTGTTCACCTGGCCCTACGTGGCGCGCATCGTGCGCAGTGAAGTGTTGGCTTTGCGTGAGGAACTCTTCGTGGAGGCGGCCCGGGCGGTAGGCGGCCAGGACTTGCGGGTCATCTTGCGTCATGTGCTGCCTAACACCGTTCCGTGCCTGATCGTCACGGCTACCATTTACGTCGCCTATGCCATCCTTACGGAAGCGTCCCTTGGCTTCTTGGGCCTAGGAGACCCTGCGGCAGTTACCTGGGGCGCCATGCTCAATGTAGGGCGGGACGTATTGCGCCGGGCACCTTGGGTCGCGACGATACCCGGCCTGCTCATTTTCCTCACTACGTGGGGGTTCAACTTGCTGGGAGACGGTATCCGGGATGCGCTGGATGTGAAGGAATACCACCAATAGCGCACGGTGACGCCGAGATAGGGAGTGATCAGGTGAACGGCGGTCGAATTCCCATTCCAAGCACCTTCTCCATTGTTGCCGCCGATCTTCAGGCGGAAGAGTGGGGGGTGGCGGTGCAGTCGCGCTATTTTGCCGTGGGTGCTGCTGTGCCCCATGCCCGAGCGGGGGTTGGTGCGCTAGCCACGCAGGCATGGTTCCATCCCGACCATGGGCGCCAAGGCTTGGAGTTGCTGAGTTCCGGCTTGCCAGCGGACGGGGTGATCGAGCGACTGGTAGCGGAGGAGGGTGCCACCCGGGACGTCCGCCAGGTTGCTGTGGTTGATCGCATGGGAAGCGTAGCAGCATGGACGGGCACCGAATGCGTTGACTGGGCGGGACACCAAGTAGGCACTCACTACTGCTGCCAGGGGAACATCCTGGCGGGGCCCGGCGTGGTCCCGGCCATGGCGACGGCCTTCGAAGAGAGTTCAGGTCGACTGGCAGATCGGATGATCGCGGGACTGAGAGCTGGACAGGCAGCAGGCGGCGACCGCCGCGGTCGCCAATCCGCCGCATTGCTGGTGGTCAGAAACGGATCTGGTTTCGCCGGCATTGGCGATCGGGGC
>DATIKW010000029.1:0-147253 GCA_035477115.1 Bacillota bacterium
GGCACTGGCAGTCGGTCCTCGAGGTCTGAAGCCACCCCGGCGTGACACAATCACGGTCCACTTCACCGTCTCAGGGGGTGACAGAATCACGGTCCTCATGAGACCTCAAAAGGGTGACATTTTCACAGGCCATTGACACACCTCAGGCAAAAAAGTTTTTTTGCAGGGGCGGATTCCGAACCCGCCCCTACGTCACCGCAGGACTATTGCGCCAAAGAGCAGCGCGCCGGCAACCACCAGCGCGGGATGAACGCCGGCTGCGTGGATGAGGATCAAGCTGGCCGCGCCTATGAAGATGCTCACCCCGTCCACCGTGCGCGGCACGAGATCGGCGATCATGAGACCGAGGAGCACGATGATCACGGGACGGATTGCCCGCAGCATGCCGCCGACGGCCGGATGGGCCTGAAATGCGAGGTACAGCCGATAGAGGAGCAGCATGGCCACGGCCGAGGGCAAGACCATTCCGGCCAGGCCGGCGACGGCCCCGGGGATGCCGGCAACCCGATAGCCGACGAAGGCCGCCATCTTGGTCGCGATCGGCCCCGGCAAGGCGTTGCCCATGGCGAGGACTTGGACGAAGTCATCCGCAGTCAGCCACCCGAAGTTGTCGACGACTTCCAGTTTGACGAGGGGGATGAAGGAAGGTCCCCCGCCAAAGCCCAGGACTCCTGCCCGCGCCATGGCCAGGAAAATGTCCCATAGTTCGCGCACTACTGCGTCTCCTCTCTGACCGGGTCTCCGGCCGCCTCCGCTCTTGAGGGGCGGGGGAGAACCTCTCGTTGCAAGACTGATATGAGTAAGATGGCCGGCACCAGCGCGAGGGTGGTGGCGGTGAGCGCCCTCTCCATGGTCCAGACGTCGGCCAGCCATCCGGTGAGGGCCACGCCCAAGCCGCTCAGCCCACCGGTCATGCCGATCATCCCCGAGGCCAACGCTGCCCGGCCGGGCAGGAGTTCCTGGGCCAGCACCAGGGATCCGGGGAAGGCCGCCTGAAGCGCCGCCCCCGCCAGCAGCAACCCGGCAACCCCGACCGGACCGCCCAGCCTCAGGAACGCCCCCAGGGTCACCATCGCCGCCACGCCTGACCACCACAGCACGGGCAGGACGCCATGCCGGTCGGCCAATGCTCCCCCGGCCAAGCCGCCGCCGACCCCCGCCAGCAGGAACGCCGAGAGGAGGGCTGCCGCCAGCGGTGGCGGCGTGCCCGATTCAACGAGGTGCCAGGCCAGATACGTCGCGAAGGCGCCCAGCACCCAGGAGCGCAGGGCCACCGTGACCTGCAGTAGTCCGAGGCAGCGGTAGCCGGCCCGGACGCTGGCGAGCTGATAGCTGGGGGCAGTCCGCAGTCGTGGGTCCGGACTCGGGACCGATCTTCCCACGAGCCGGCGGATGGCCATCGCGCCCAGCAGCCCGACAGGCGCCAGCGAGAGCCATCCAGTCCGTCCCCCGGCCATCACCAGCGGCACGGCCACCAGAGGGGCCAGGGCAAAGCCCAGGCTGCCGCTCGCCGAATACAGGGACATGGCCTTGCCCTTGTGCTCCGGGTAGAGGCGGACGGTGCCGGCCGACCCCAGCGGGTGGAAGAACGCCGACCCCAGGGCGCCCAGCGCGGCGGCAAAGGCCAAGGAAGGGAAGTCGGCCGCCAATCCCAGAGCGGCGGTGAAGGCCGCCGTCCAGATCACGCTGGCCGCCATCCATGAGCCTGGGGAACTCAGGCGGTCTCCGACCCATCCGAGCGCCGGCTGGGTGAACGAGGCGACGATGCTCACCAGCCCCGCTATGACTCCGGCCGGCGCGAGTCCCAGGCCAAGCCCTCGGGTGACGAAGGGAAGGGTGGGGGCGAGCCAGCCCATGCAGAAGTCGACCAGGAAATGGCCGAGGGTCACTCCGAAGAGGGCGCTCGGTCGCGACATCTTCAAGGACGGCCGAAACAGGTCCTGGGCCCGGGCCAGGAAAGCGCAGCTAAATCTGGTGTGCACGCCAACAGGATACCACGCTGCCGGCAACTGGACAAGCCTTGGCGGCAGGGGATGGCAGGAGCCGCTAACGCCGATAGCTGATGCGCGGCGGCCGGGGTACGGGTCGATCCGGTAAGGGGCGGGGCAGGCGCGCGGGCGCTTCCCGGCTGGTCGAGAGTCTGGTAACCGGAGGGTAGGGCGGTGTCTCGCTGATGAAGTTGGGCGGCGTCACCGCGACGGGTGGAGCGCTGACGGGTGCGGGCGCTTCTGGCGCTGATGGGGCGGCAGCCGCCTCCTGCCGTACCGACGCGCGGCGGCAGCCGATCACATTCATCGCGTGATCCAGGCGCAACTCGTAGACGGACACCCACTCCAGGTCTCCGTCGGTCCTCTCCCTGGTCTCCACTTGGACCAGCCAGCCGGTTGCCTCGGGGAGGCAGTGTTTGGGCACTCCTTCCTGTCCCACCGCGCCGAACATGAACGCCGCTACCTGCTTGGCAATTGCCGACTCCAACGCTGGCCGCCTCCCCGAGTCGGGCACCGGATCACTGAATGGCTATGCGAAGTCAACCACCGGCAGACCGGCCTGCGGTCGGCCGTGGTGGCCGGACCGAGCGGGTTGATTTCGCAGCCTGCTTGTGCTATCGTGAAGGAGGCCGGAAACGGCACGAATTGAGGCCGGGGTGTGGCTCAGCTTGGTAGAGCGCCTGGTTCGGGACCAGGAGGCCGGCGGTTCAAATCCGCCCACTCCGACCAGCCAAACAGGGTTACGACCTTCATCATAGCTCGGGTCAAGCGGTAGGCAGTGTAGCCTACTTGGGAAGGGGTCGCCAGGAAGGCGTCGGTCTCCTGGGCGGCCCCGTCGCTTTTGTTGCAGCAGCGCGTGTCCGTACGTGCCAGGGCCATGCCCTTCCTGTCAGATACTGGGGAGGATGAACGCCGGTGAGATTGTCGGCACGCGAAATGGTGTTGGTAGCCCTCTTTGCCGGGTTGACGGCGGTCATGGCCCAGATCGCCATCCCCGTGGGCTTCATTCCCGTGCCGATTACCGGGCAGACTCTGGCGGTAATGCTTGCGGGAGCGCTGTTAGGGGCAAGACTCGGCGCCTTCAGCCAATCAGTCTATCTCCTGTTGGGAGCGATCGGGCTGCCGGTATTTGCCTTTGCCCGGGCGGGACTCGATGTGCTGATCGGTCCGACCGGCGGCTTTCTGTTTGGTTTCGTCGCCGGCGCCTACGTGATAGGCAAGTTGCTCGAGAGAAGCCCACAACCTTCAACGCCTTATCTTTTGTTTTCCATGGTTCTTGGCGGAATTGTGGTGATCTACATTCCCGGCGTGCTGCAGTTTGCCCATGTCACCGGAGCGACGCTTCCCAGCGCACTGGCGGCTGTCAGCCCGTTCATACCAAGCGACATCTTGAAGGTTGTTGTTTCTGCTATCATCGTACGGACCCTGCTGGCCAGAAAGCTGACCGGCCAACTGCGCGCGCTGGCCGGCCAGGAAAAGCGCAATAGCAGTCACTTCCCGCTTCATTGAGGCTCCATACCCCGAAGAGGCGGCCTGCCGTCTCGGTGCCCCGTGGTGTCCTGAGGGGTATGCGGGTCCGCCAGCAAAACGGCGCCAGATGCCGGCAAGGCCGCCCGGCGCCAGCTCCGCCCCCGGACCGGCGGCTAACAGCCCAGTTGCCGGGCAATGACCAGCCGCTGGATCTCGGAAGTCCCTTCGCCGATGGTCATCAGTTTGGAGTCCCGCAGGTACCGCTCCACCGGATATTCCTGCACATAGCCATAGCCGCCATGGATCTGCACCGCCTCCAGGGCTGCGCGGACGCAGGCTTCCGAGGCGTATAGTTTGGCCATGGCCGCCTCCCGGGTGAAGGGAAGACCCTGATCCTTCAGCCAAGCCGCCCGCCAGGTAGCCAGGCGGGCCAGTTCCACTTCGGTGGCCATGTCCGCCAGCTTGAACTGGATGGCCTGGAAGCTGGAGATGGGTTTGCCGAACTGGACTCGCCCGCGGGCATAGCTGAGCGCTGCGTCAAGGCATGCCTGAGCGATCCCGACCGACAGGGCGGCGATGCTGATCCGGCCCCCGTCCAGGATCGCGAGGAACTGCCGGAAGCCATCGCCGGGGTTGCCCAGCAGGTGGTCGGCCGGCACCCGGCAGTCCTGGAAGGAGAGTTCCACGGTGTCGGAGGCTCTGAGCCCGAGCTTGTGGTAGCCCGAACCGACGCGGAAGCCGGAGGTACCGGCGGGTACCACGAGGTTGGATATACCCCGACTCCCCGCCCCCCGATCGGTGACGGCGGCGATCACCACCACGCCGGCCAGCGAGCCGTTGGTGATGAAGCACTTGGACCCGTCGATCACCCAGTGGTCGCCGTCGCGGATCGCCCGGGTCTCGATCGCCCCGGCATCGGAGCCGGCATTGGGTTCGGTCAGGGCGAAGGCGGCCAACATCTCACCCCGGGCGCAAGGGAGCAGCCAGCGGCGTCTCTGCTCCTCGGAGCCGAACCGGTAGAAAGGGGATGCCCCCAGGGAAACGTGGGCGGCATAGGTTATCCCCAGGGAGGCGGAGGCGCGACCGATCTCTTCCACGGCCAGAGCATAGGCCAGGTAGTCCGAACCCACTCCGCCGTAGTCCTCGGGGAACGGTAGGCCGAAGAGGTCCAGTTCGCGCATGCGGTCGAAGATGTGCGGTGGCAGGCGGCCCTCCTCTTCCCAGCTCGCGGCGGAGGGCGCCACCTCGCGATCGACGAACTCCCTTACCGTCCTGCGGATCATCAGGTGCTCTTCATCGAGCGCGAAATCCACGGCGGCCACCTCCAGAGCGAGCATGGCGGACCGGCGAACCTCCCCGGATACCCATCGCCGCCAGGCCGGCGCCCGACCAGTTCCGCCCAGACAGGTCCGAATCCTGTCTCGCTGCTTCCCGCGGAAAGGAAAAGTCAGAACAGCCGCTTACCTGCGCCGACCATCAAGGAGGAATTGCGGGGAGATGGCAAGAAAGGGGCACCGGTCTGCAGCGTCCCACCTCGAACTTTCAGAATGCGGGGCGACCGACTCGTCCTGGGGGAAGGGGCACGACGGGCGAATGGAAACGATCGCGTCCAGGGTATCCACCCGTAGTGAAGAGTACCTGGCCGGTCGCCGCTATCACCAAGCACTGGCCGAAGAATTGCGGCACCGACTGGAGCTTGTGCGAGCGGGCGGCGGCGAACGGGCGCTCGCCCGGCACCGGTCGCTGGGGAAGATGACCGCCCGCGAGCGCATCGACGGGCTGCTGGATACCGGTTCGCCGTTCCTGGAGCTATCGGCGCTGGCGGCATGGGCCATGTACGATGGCGAGGCGCCGGCCGCGGGGATCGTCACCGGCATCGGTCGCGCGGCGGGGACCGAGTGCGTCGTGGTCGCCAATGACGCGACCGTCAAGGGCGGCACGTACTACCCGATGACGGTGAAGAAGCACGTGCGCGCCCAGGAGATCGCCCTCGCCAACCGTCTGCCCTGCATCTACCTGGTGGACTCCGGGGGCGCCTTCCTCCCGCTGCAGGCCGAGGTGTTCCCCGACCGGGACCACTTCGGCCGCATCTTCTACAACCAGGCCCGGCTGTCGGCGGCAGGGATTCCCCAGTTAGCGGCGGTCATGGGGTCATGTACGGCGGGCGGGGCATACGTCCCGGCCATGAGCGACGAGGCGGTGATCGTCAAGGGGACCGGCACTATCTTCCTGGGCGGGCCACCCCTCGTGAAGGCTGCCACCGGGGAGGACGTCACGGCGGAAGAACTGGGCGGGGCCGACGTGCACGCGCGCCGGTCGGGGGTGGTGGACCACTGTGCCCAGGACGACCGCCAGGCCCTTCAGATCGCGCGGGACATCGTGGCCACCCTGAACCATCGCAAGCAATGGGACCTCGACATCGCCGAGTCGGAGGACCCCGCCTACCCCGCGGAGGAGTTGTACGGGATCGTCCCGGTGGACCTGCGCACCCCCTATGATGTGAGGGAAGTGATCGCCCGCATCGTGGATGGGAGCCGCCTTGCCGAATTCAAGGCGATGTACGGGACGACGCTGGTCTGCGGCTTCGCTCGCATCCAGGGCATGCTGGCCGGCATCGTGGCCAATAACGGGGTGCTGTTCGTGGATAGCGCGGAGAAGGGTGCGCACTTCATCGAGCTGTGCGGCCAGCGAGGCATCCCCATCGTGTTCCTGCAGAACATCACCGGGTTCATGGTGGGCCGCCAATACGAGGCGGCAGGGATAGCGCGCGCGGGCGCCAAGATGGTCCACGCCGTATCCACCTGCAATGTCCCGCGGTTCACCGTGGTCATCGGCGGGTCTTACGGAGCCGGAAACTACGCCATGTGCGGCCGCGCTTACGAGCCTCGCTTCCTCTTCATGTGGCCGAACGCCCGCATCAGCGTCATGGGCCCCGAACAAGCCGCCGGGGTCCTGGCGACCGTGAAGCGCGAGCAGTTGTCCCGCGAGGGCAAGGCACTCTCTCCCGGGGAGGAAGAGGCGATCGTGCGACCTATCCTCGACAAGTACGAAGCGGAAGGCAGCCCGTACTACAGCACGGCCCGGTTGTGGGATGACGGGATCATCGACCCGGCCAAGACCCGCGATGTCCTGGCCCTCGCCCTGTCGGCGGCGATGAACGGCCCCATCGAGCGCATGAAGCCGGGCGTCTACCGGATGTGACGATGGACGAGATACTGCGCTGCAGCATCGACGGCCCGCGGATGACCGTTACCCTGTGCAGGCCGCGGGTGCACAACGCCCTGAATGCCGAGTTGATCGCCGCGATAGACCAGGCCTTCCGCGAAGCGGCGGGACTCGAGGCGGTCCGGTATGTAGTGCTGGCGGGCGAGGGACCATCCTTCTGCGCCGGTGCGGACCTGAAGTGGATGCAGGCGGCGGTCGACCTGTCACCCGAGGAGAACCGGGCCGACGCGGCCCGCCTGGCCGCCGCGCTGGAGGCCATCGCAACCTGCCCGAAGCCGGTCATCGCCCGGGTCCATGGGACATGTCTTGCCGGAGGCATGGGGTTGGCGGCGGCATGCGATCTGGCGGTGGCCGCACCGGACGCGGTGTTCGGGCTGGCCGAGGTGCGGCTCGGGCTGGTGCCGGCCATGATCTTCCCTTACTTGCTACGAAAGGTTGCCCCCCACCAGTTGCTGCGCGTGGCCCTCACCGGCGAACGATTCGGCGCGACCCGGGCCCGGGAGATGGGCCTCATCAACGAGGCGGCTGACGATCCGGATGCCATGGCGCGGCAGTGGGGCGAGCAGCTGCTGGGGGGAGGCCCGCAGGCCCTCGCCCGGGTGAAAGCGCTGTTTCGCGCGGTGCCGGGCATGTCGTGGGCGGCCGCCCGGCAACATACGGTGGAAGTGATCGCCGAGGTGCGCGCCGGCTCGGAAGCCCGAGAGGGCATCCAGGCGCTGCTGCAGAAGCGGAGACCCCGATGGGCGCCGTAGACTTCACCAAGATCCTGGTCGCCAACCGCGGCGAGATCGCGGTGCGCATCATCCGCGCCTGCCGGGAGCTGGGGATCGCGACCGTAGCCGTGTACTCCGAGGCGGATGCCCTGGCGCCCCATATGCTCCTCGCCGACGAAGCGGTGCTCCTGGGGCCGCCGGAGCCGGCGCAGTCCTATCTGCACATCGGCCGCGTGGTGGAGGCCGCCCGGCGCACGGGAGCGCAGGCCGTCCATCCCGGCTACGGTTTCCTGTCCGAGAACCCGGACTTCGCCGCCGCGTGCGGCGAGGCCGACCTCACCTTCATCGGTCCGCCCCCCGCGGTCATCCGGGCGCTGGGCGACAAGTCACGGGCCCGGCGACTGGCAGCGGCAGTAGGCGTGCCCATCGTGCCCGGGGTGGATGACCCCGGCAGCGCGGAGGGGGCTCTGCGCGAGGCGGCCCTCCGGCTAGGGTTACCGGTGCTCTTGAAGGCAGCGGCGGGTGGCGGCGGCAAGGGTATGCGGACCGTGCGGGACGCCGCCGACCTCGAGATCCAGGCGCAGGGCGCGAGGCGCGAGGCGGCCGCCGCCTTCGGCGATGACACTTTGCTGATCGAGAAGCTGATCGAACGGCCTCGGCACATCGAGGTCCAGATCCTCGCCGACGCGCACGGCAACATCGTCCATCTGGGTGAGCGAGAATGCAGCGTCCAGCGCCGGCATCAGAAAGTGGTCGAGGAGTCGCCGTCGCCTCTGGCCGATGACCCATTTCGCGCCGCCCTCGGCGAAGCCGCGGTACGCGTGGCCCGGGCCGCAGGCTACGTGAACGCGGGGACGGTCGAGTTCCTGGTGGATGACCGCCGGAGCTTCCACTTCCTCGAGGTCAACACCCGCCTGCAGGTGGAACACCCGGTGACCGAACTGGTGGCCGGGGTGGACCTCGTGCAGGCGCAGATCCGCGTGGCGGCGGGCGAAGTCCTCGACTTGCGCCAGGATGACGTCTCCCTGCGGGGGTGGGCCGTCGAGTGCCGCGTGTACGCCGAGGACCCCGAGGCGGGTTTCGCGCCTTCCCCCGGCCGGGTGTTGCACTTGCACGAACCGCAACTGCCGGGGGTGCGCGTGGACTCCGGCATTCGCGCGGGTCAGGACATCCCCGTGCACTACGATCCGATTCTGAGCAAGGTCATTGCGTGGGCGCCGACGCGATCCGCCGCCATCCGCCGTATGGCCCAGGCCCTGAGGGAATATGTGATCCTCGGCCCCCGGACCAACCTCCTGTATCTCCGGGCGATCGTGGAGCACCCTGCTTTCGCGGCGGGCGACCTATCGACGCAATTCCTGCCGGATCACCTGGGCGACTGGCGGCCGCCCGCGCCGCCGCCCGAGGTCCTGGCGGTGGCGGCGACGTTGCTGGAGTCGAATCGCCACGCTCCCGGCTCCTCCCGCCGCCGTCGCGCCGGCGCCATCGCCGCGAGCCCGGCTTTCGCCGATCCCTGGGACTGCCTGCGCGGCTGGAGGCCATCGTGAGCGATACTCGCGGCGTGCTGGTCTCCGGCAGTCAGTCCGTGCCCTATGTGATCGAGCGGGAAGGTCCTGCCGCTACCGCCCGCGTCGGCGACTGCGAGGTCGTCCTCAGCGTACGCCCGGTGGCGCCCGGCCTCCTGGCCGCCACCTGCAACGGTCGGAACTTGCAGGTTCACTGGGTCATGGATGGCTCGCGGACCCTGCTGCATGTGAAGGGACAGACCTATGAGTTTGAACTCGGGAGGGCGGGGTCGAGGGAGGCGCGTGCCCCGATCGTCGAGGGCGACCTGCGCGCGCCCATGCCCGGCGTGGTAAGCCGGATGCTGGTCCGCCCTGGCCAGACGGTCAACGCGGGCGATCCGCTCTGCGTGGTCGAGGCCATGAAGATGGAGCACCTGGTACGCGCGGTCCGGCCCGGGATGGTAATTCGCGTCACCGAGCCGGGGACACAAGTCGAGAGTGGCGCCGTCGTGGTGGAGGTGGAGAGAACGACGGAAGATGCCGATGGACGCTGATCTGATGCCGGCCCCCGGACGCCTTCCCCCGCGGGTTCGGGTGGTGGAGGTCGGCCCGCGCGACGGCTTGCAGAATGAACCGGAGAGCATACCTCTGGAGGCCAAGGTGGCGTTCATCGAGCAGCTTGCCGACGCCGGACTCCGCACGATCGAGGTCGGCTCCTTCGTTCGGCCGGATCTCGTGCCCCAGATGGCCGACACCGAAGAAGTCCTGAAACGCTTGCGGCCCCGCGACGGCCTCACCTACATGGCCCTGGCGCCCAACCGTCGCGGCCTCGAGCGGGCGCTGGCCGCCGGAGTACGGGCCGTAGCGGTTTTCACCGCGGTGTCGGATGCTTTCACCCGCGCGAACACCGGGATGACGGTAGGCGAGTCCCTGCGAACGTGCCGCGATCTAGTGGCCGCTGCCCGGCGGTCAGATCTCCGCGTGCGCGGCTACCTCTCTACGGGCTGGTGGTGCCCGTACGACGGACCGGTGGACCCCGCGGGCGTCCTCCGTGTCGCCCAGGAACTCGTCGACATGGGCTGTCAGGAAATATCGCTGGCCGACACCGTGGGCGCCGCGACGCCGGGCGAGGTCCGCCGCTTGCTGGAGCTGTTACTGCTGGAGATCCCTTCCGGGCGGCTGGGGGTGCACTTCCACGATACCCGGGGGACAGCCCTGGCCAACGTACTGGCGTCGCTTGAACTAGGCGTAACGACCATCGATGCCTCGGCCGGGGGTCTGGGCGGGTGTCCCTTCGCTCCCGGCGCAATGGGCAACCTGGCCACCGAGGACCTGCTGTACATGCTGCACGGCATGGGCATAGCTACCGGTGTCGACCTCGACCGCGTCAGGAGCAGTTCTGCGCTGCTGGAAGCAGCCCTCGGCCGGAGGCTTCCGTCCCGTTACCTGCAGGCCGGCCCGCCGCGTCGCGGGTGATTGGGCCGACCCATCCCGTCGCAGGAGAATCGGGTCAGCGGTCGAAGTCCCGCGGGGATAGGGTCCGGGCAGCCGGGGGGTGATGCCCGGGCGGCCATAACCCATGACGGCAGGTGGCGTTGAGATGCGGCGAACGGATCGGCCGTCGCTCGGCGGGCTGCGGCGGGCCATCATGTTGAGGATCCTCATAATGCTCGGGGCAGTGCTGTTCCTCATGAAGGTCGTCTTGCCAAGGGTGAGATAGCCGGCCGACGACGGTTGGGGGCAGGCGCGGGGTTCAGGTGCTGGTGGTCATTGGTCCTGACTACCGGTGAGCTGCGCCAAGGCCCGATTGAGGATTGGGCGATTGTTGGGGTAGTCACATTGGGCGAGCGCGGTTTCCCCCGCGCACCAGCGAAGGTCCGTCACTTCCCCCGGCTGGGGGTGCGCCTCGCCCGGCGAGGCTTCCACGAGGAAGTAGGTGACTTCCTTGGTTGCGTCGCCGTCATCCGTCCCCTCAAGCGGGTAGCACACGCTACCCAGAAGACCGCACAGCCGCCCGGCGACCCCCGTCTCCTCCTCGATCTCGCGCAGGGCCGTCTGGGCGGCGGTTTCGTCCGGCTCCACCCTGCCTTTGGGCAAAGTCCAGCAGCCGAAACGGTCGAGGACCAACAGGAACTCCCAACCCCGGTCGGTTGCCCGAAACACCACTCCGCCTGCTGCTTTCTCCTTGCGTGCCACTTCCTCACCCTGAATGGGAAGTGGGACCACCTGGACGCCGGGCCGGACGATCAGGGATTCGGGCACGGGTCTCCGCCGCCCCCGGGTCCAGTTCTTGATCCTGAACCCGCCCCTGCCCGGAACCGATCCCCGGCACGGCGTCCGGGATGGCCCCACTTGAATTGGCGCTGCTGATGTCTAGAGACTGCTTCCCGCGCGTCGTTCGCCGTCGCTCTCGCCATACCCTGCATTGTTTGAGAAAAATGTCGGCTGTCGGCGCCAAAAATTGTATCAACAACTCGGACCCAGGGGCGACCCTCCCCAAGCCGGCGGCCGCGATCTTGACGGCAGTACCCGAGACGGTTAGGCTGGTGGCAGGAAAGGGCCCATTGGCGGGCACCGTGGCCTGGAGCGGGGAGGGGCTGGGGTATGGAGTTGGCATGGCATGGCGGTCCATCGGTCAGCCTGCGCCTGGCAGGTCAGGTGCTCGTGGTCGATCCCGCTTTCTCCACGCCGGATGAATACGGACCGTGGTTTCAACCCAACCGGAACGCTCCCACGTTTGGGACTTACCTCGAGGAGTTCCGGCCGGATGCCGTGCTGATAACCCATGGCCATTTCGACCACTTCGATCTGGAGACGGTGCGAAAGCTCGCCGAGGGTCCGCGGCCCCGGTTCATCGGTAGCCCCGATGTGATCGCGACGATTCGTCGCCACTTCCCGGCGGCGGGTGCGGCTGCCACGGCCATCCTGCCTGGTGAATGGATGGAGGTTCATCCGGGGCTGGTCGTCAAGGCCCATGAAGGTATCCACTGGCTGACCGGCGAGGCGGGCCGGCAGGCGGCCGCGCGCTTTGAAGGCCGGCCGGATCGGTGGGGCGTGATGCCGTGCGGGGGCCCGATGCTGTCCTTCATAGTGCGGGGCGATGGCCGGGATGTGTACTTCAGCGGCGATACGGAGCTTGCGGGCGTGCCGGAACTGGCGGTCGCGGTTGCCGTGGTGAATGTCGGCGGACCGGTACGCGATCCGGTCAGCAAACAACCCGTCAACTGTATCCTGGATGAGCGCGACCTGATCCGGGCCGTGCAGGAGCGGATCCGGACCAGGGTACTGGTCCTCGTACATCACGATCACCCGGTCTTCCTGGAGCCGGTAGACCTCACGGCCGTAGAGCGAGACCTGGGCGATCGGTGCCGCCTGGTGAAGCTCCCCTTCAACCGGTGGATACGGCTCGACGGCATGCTCGAGGGAGGTGTTCCTTGCGCGCGCTGCTGCTGAACGGGGCGCCGGAAGGTGAGAGCTATCTCGACTCGGTGGAACGCCACCTCGATGCGCTCCTGACCGCCGCAGGCTGGGAGGTTGACCGGGTGGCACTCCGGGAGTCGAAGATCGCCGGTTGCCGGGGGTGTTTCGGGTGCTGGATCCACTCGCCGGGCATATGCGTGATCGATGACGAGGCGCGCGAGGTGGCCAGGCTCATGGTGGGAGCCGACCTGCTGCTCGGATTGACCCCGGTGGTGTTCGGCGGTTACTCGGCGGAACTCAAGCAGGCTCTGGACCGGTCGATCGGTAACATCCTGCCTTTCTTCGTCTTGCAGGCGGGCGAGGTCCTCCATGCCCGGCGCTACCCGTATGCGTGGCGGCTGGCCGCGGTGGGCGTGCAGGCCCGGCCGGACGAGGGGGAAGCCGACCTGTTCCGGCGGCTGGTAGTGCGTAACGCGCGGAACTTCCAGTGTTCGATGACGGGCTCCGCCGTGCTGGTCGAGTCCGACCGCTGGGAAGAGGTCGCGACGGAGTTGACGGGGCTGCTGCGTCAGATGGGGGTGGGCGCATGAGCGGTCTTCGCCGCGCCTTGCTGCTGGTGGGCAGCCCGCGCCGGGCGCGTAGCACCTCCGCCTCCCTCGGGGGGTATCTCCTCGCGCGGCTGGCCGAACACGGCGTGACCGGGTGCACTCATTTCCTGGAGGACCTGCCACCCAACGCCGCATACGCCGTAGGGGCGGGTTCCGAACCCGCCCCTACCAGCGACAGGGCGGTGTCTGCCGTCGGCGCCGCCGATCTGCTGATCTTGTCTTTCCCCTTGTACGTCGATTCAGCGCCGGCGCCGGTCACTCGGGCCATGGTGGCGATGGCGGAGGCCCGCCGCCGGGACGGGGGGGCCGAGCGGGCACCCGGCTTCGTCGCCATCGTCAATTGCGGATTCCCCGAGGCGCACCACGCCGATGTGGCCCTGGCCATATCGCGGCGGTTTGCCGCCGCCTGCCGTTTCCGGTGGCTCGGGGGGATGGCCATGGGCCTGGGGGGCATGTTGGGGGGCCGGCCGCTCGGGCAGAGAGACGCGCGGTTGGGGCATGTGGAGCAAGCGCTCGAACTGGCCGCGGCCGCACTGGCCCGGGAGGAACCCGTCCCCGAGTCCGCCGTCGCGTTGCTGGCCAGGCCGATGGTGACGCCGGCCAGCTTCGTGCCGGCGGGCAACCGTTACTGGTCGGCCAAGGCAGCGGCGCGGGGGCTTCAGGACCGCTTGCGGGAACAGCCGTACCGGCGATGAGAGTCGGGCGGCAGGAGGAGGGCGGGGTGTCGGCGGCGCCACCCCGCCCCAGGGTTCAGCGGAGGGCGCTTTGGGCGATGACGAGCTTCATGACCTCCGAGGTGCCCTCGTAGATCTCGGTGATCTTGGCGTCGCGCATGAACCGCTCCACCTTGTACTCGCGCATGTAGCCGTAACCGCCGTGAATCTGGACCGCGTTGACCGTGTGCTTCATCGCGGCCGCCGAGGCGAATAGCTTGGCCATGGCGAAGGTTGCGGAGTGGCGGCCCGGTTGCTCGGCCAGTTCGGCGGCACGATAGGTCAGGAGACGCGCCGCTTCCACATCTGCGGTCATCTCGGCAATCATCCACTGAATCGCCTGCAACTCGGCAATCGGTTTCCCGAATTGCACGCGTTGCTTGGCGTACGCGACCGACGCATCCAGGGCAGCCTGGGCGATGCCGAGGGCCTGCGCGGCGATGCCGATGCGGCCATGGTCGAGGGCGGCCATGGCCAGCTTGAAGCCCTCGCCTTCCTCTCCCAGCCGGCGCACGACCGGCACCCGTACTCCTTCGAGGATCACATCGGCGGTCTGGGATCCCCGGATGCCCATCTTGTCCTCGGGTTTGCCGAAGCTGAGCCCCGGCTGGTCTTTCTCTACGAGGAAAGCGGTGATGCCCCGGGCTCCCCGGGCGCGGTCCATGGTCGCGCACACGATGTACCAGTGGGCGATGCCGGCGTTGGTGATGAAGGTCTTGCGGCCATTCAGCACGTAATCGTCACCTTCGCGTACCGCCGTCGTCGCCACTGCTCCGGCGTCCGAACCCGCCTGGGGCTCGGTCAGCGCGAAGGCCCCAAGCCGCTCGCCGGTTGCTACGCCGGGCATGACCTCGCCCCGCACCGGGTCCCGGCACCAGCGACTCAGGGTTTCGCCAAACAGGACGTTGTGGACGCCCAGGATCACCGCCGTGGAAGCGCACACCCGGCTGACTTCCTCCACCACGAGGGTGTGGCTGAGCATGTCCATCCCGCCGCCGCCGAACGGCTCCGGCAAGTTCATGCCGAGGTAGCCGTACTTGCGAAGCACGTCGACATTCTCCCAGGGGAATCGGCCCTCATGATCGATTTCGGCAGCGCGCGGGGCCAGTTCGCGTTCGGCAAACTGCCGCGCGGTCTGGCGTACCTGCTCGTGCTCCTCGGCAATCGCGTACCTCAAGTGTTCCTCCTCCTCCCGGTCCAACAGCCGGTCGGGCTGCCCGCGTCTTCTCCCGGGCGGGAATCCAGGTAATGCGACAACAGGGTTTCCGCGCCCCGTCGGGGGTCAAGTCGTCTTCCCACTATCGCGTCCAGTACCTCCTCCCACATCCCCGACTTCGCCGCCCACTCCCGCAGGCGGCTCCCGGCCATCGCTTCGACCGTTTCCGAAAGCTCGGCGGCCGCCTGCCGCCGGCACCACCCATCGAGTTCTGATTGCCGGCAATCCCAGTGCTCGTCAAGCTTCCGTACGAGTTCGGGGATGCCTCGCCCGTCACGGGCGACGGTGCGGACCACCGGAGGCCGCCACCCGCCGGCGCGGCAGTCCGGCGCCATCTCCAACATCATTTCGAGTTCAGCCGCCGTCCGGTCGGCGCCGTCCCGGTCCGCCTTGTTCACGGCGAACACGTGGCCGATCTCCAGGATCCCGGCCTTGATCGCCTGCACGTCATCCCCTAGCCCCGGGGCCAGCACCACCAGTACCGTGTGCGCGTGGTTCATGATGTCCACCTCGGCCTGGCCGGCGCCGACCGTTTCTACCAGGATGAGGCTCCTCCCCGATGCATCCATCAAGCGGATGGCGTCGCCGGTGGCCTGCGACAGCCCGCCGAGTTGTCCCCTGGTTGCCAGGCTGCGGATGAAGATCCCGGGATCGGCGGAACTCCGGGCCATTCGCACCCGGTCGCCCAGGATGGCCCCGCCGGTAAAAGGGCTGCTCGGGTCCACCGCCAGTACGCCGACCAGCGCATGGGGCTGGCGGAAGGAGATCGCGAGCTGGTCGACCAGCGTGGACTTGCCCACTCCCGGCGGGCCGGTGACGCCGATCACCCGGGCCCTCCCCGTATGGGGATGGATGGCGGCGAGGAGATCGCGCGGCGCCGGGCGATCGCGTTCGACCAGCGTTATGGCACGGGCCAGCGCTGCGGGGTCACCGGCCAGGAGGCGCGAGACCAGGTCCATCGTTCAGATCCTGCCCCCGGCCAGTTCGCGGGTGAACTCCACGATCGTATCCAGGCGGCTGCCCGGCCCGAAAACCCGTGCGACCCCGGCTTCGAGCAAGGCCGGCACGTCCGCTTCGGGGATGACCCCGCCTGCCAGCACCAGGATGCCGCCCCCGCCCCGCTCGCGCAAGCTGCCGATGATCCGGGGTAGCAGCACGCTGTGGGCGCCCGAGAGGATGCTCACCGCAAGGACGTCCACATCCTCCTGCACCGCCGCCTCGGCGATCTGTTCGGAGGTCTGGTGGAGCCCCGTGTATACGACCTCCATGCCGGCATCGCGGTAGGCGCGGGCGACTACCTTGGCGCCGCGATCGTGGCTGTCCAGCCCCGGTTTTGCGACCATGACCCGGATTATCCTGTCCATAGGCTAGAAGATGGCCTCCTCGCGGTACTCCCCGAACTCCTCCCGCAGCACGCCCATCATCTCCCCCAGCGTGGCATAGGCGCGGACCGCCTCCAACAGGGGGTACATCAGGTTGTCGGAACCCCGCGCGGCGTCGCGGACATCGCGCAGCGCTCGCTCGACCGCCCGCTCATCCCGGTTGCATCTGACTGCTTGCAGCCGTTCCACCTGGTGTTTCTCCGTCCCGGGGTTCACCCGCAACAGGTTGATGGCGGGCGGCGGCCCGCCGGCGTGGCAGTTGACGCCGACCACCGCCAGCTCGCCCGCCTCCACCCGGCGCTGATGACGGTAAGCGGAGTCGGCGATCTCCCGCTGGAAGAAGCCGAGTTCGATGGCGGCGACCACTCCTCCCAGTCGATCGATGCGGTCGAAATAATCCCGGGCCTCCTGCTCGAGCTGTCGGGTCAGGGTTTCGAGGCAATACGATCCGCCGAGCGGGTCGGCGGTGTTGGCGACCCCGCTCTCCAGGGCGATCACTTGCTGGGTACGAAGGGCCAGCCGGACGGCATCCTCGCTCGGCAGGGCCAATGCCTCATCCATCGAGTTGGTGTGAAGCGACTGGGTGCCGCCGAGTACCGCCGCGAGCGCCTGGAGGGTGGTGCGCACGATGTTGTTCTCGGGTTGCTGGGCGGTCAGCGAGCACCCGGCGGTCTGAGTGTGAAAGCGGAGCATCCAGGACCGGGGGTTGACGGCCCCGAAGCGCTCCCGCATCTCCCGGGCCCAGATGCGGCGGGCGGCGCGGAACTTGGCGATCTCCTCGAGGAAGTCCACATGGGAATTGAAGAAGAAGGACAGGCGAGGGGCGAACTCGTCGACGTCCAGACCCGCGGCGATGCCGGCCCGCACGTATTCGCGGCCGCTGGCCAGGGTGAAGGCCAGTTCCTGGGCGGCGGTCGCCCCGGCCTCGCGGATGTGGTAGCCGCTGATGCTGATGGTGTTCCAGCGCGGTGCCTCCTCAGCGCCGAAGGCGAACGTATCCACCACCAGCCGCAGGGAGGGTCGCGGGGGGAAGACGAACGTCTTCTGAGCCATGTACTCCTTCAGGATGTCGTTCTGGATGGTGCCGGTTATCCGGTCCCGGGGCACGCCCTGCTTCTCCGCCACCGCGATGTACATGGCCCAGAGGATGGCGGCGGGGGCGTTGATGGTCATGGAGGTGCTGACCCGATCCAGGGGTATCCCCTCGAACAGGACTTCCATGTCCGCTAGCGTGTCTATAGCTACGCCCAGTCTGCCCACTTCCCCCTCGCTGCGGGGGTGATCGGAGTCGTATCCCAGCAGGGTGGGGAAGTCGAAGGCAACCGACAAGCCGGTCTGGCCCTGTTCGAGCAGGAAGCGATAGCGGGCATTCGAATCTTCAGCCGTGCCGAAGCCGGCAAACTGCCGCATCGTCCACAGCCGGCCCCGGTACATCGTGGGATGGATGCCCCGGGTGTAAGGATACTCGCCGGGGTCGCCGAGTTCCCGGTCATATTCCTGTTCGCGGGCTATAGCCGGTCCGTAGCATCCTTCCAGCGGTCGGCCGGACACGGTGATGAAGGCTGACTGCCGTTCGCCGGCGCCCGTCGCCTCGACCAACGCCATCCCCCCTCGTCCTCTTCGACCGCCAAGCATTCTCCCCCGTTTCCTGGAGATCCTCCCGGGACGTGCAGGCTCTGGGGCGTCGATGTACGAGTGTGAATCAGCACTTGACGGGTCCCAACCAGCAGGCTAAACTGGAATCGTGAACGCTTTCACGGATTCAGGCGCAGGACCGAGCAAGCTCGGCGAGCGGCTCCGCCGGCTGCGCACCAATGGTCAGATCCGGGTGCGCGACGTGGCCGGCCAGTGCGGCGTGTCGCCGAGTTTCATCTATCAGCTCGAGCAGGGCAAGGTGGATCCGTCCCATTCGACCTTGAAGAGCCTGGCCCGGGCACTGGGCACCAGCGTGGCGGTGTTGCTGGGCGAGGAAATCCCCGAGTCCTGGATGGTGGTCCGCCATGCCGGGCGCCGCCGCCTGGTCACCGGCGAGGCGGGGGTGACGATACAGGTGCTCCCCTTCCTCGGCCAGCGCAGCAAGCGGATGCAGGTCCTGGCCTTCGATCTGGAGCCGGGGGCCGTCCACCGCCAGGTGATGTTCGAGCACGAGCGGGAGGACCTGATGTACTTGACCGCGGGCGAACTTGAACTCGACCTCGGCCACCGCTGGCTGCGGCTGCGCGCCGGCGACGTGGCTCACCTGGTGCTCGACCGGCCGCAGGGGTTATCCAACCCTGGTCCTATCGCGGCCCAGGGTATCTGGATCGTGTCTCCACCTCAGGCGGATGCCGAGGGGAGAGAGTTCGAAATCTGATGCTGCGGGAGCGGATGCCCGAGTGACGCAACTCGTCCAGACCCAGCCGTTGGGCAAGATCGAACGGCTCAATCAGATCATCGCCCGCTACGGAGGAAAAGTCAGCAACCTGGTGCCCATCCTCCAGGACGTCCAGGCGGAGTACCGCTACCTTCCCGAGGAGGCCATGAGCTATGTGGCCAACGCCCTGGACATCTCCCCATCAGCCGTCTTCGGGGTAGCCACCTTCTATTCCCAGTTCACGATGAGCCCCCGGGGCCGCTACGTGATCAAGGTGTGCGACGGCACCGCCTGCCATGTTCGCGGCTCGGAGAGGGTCAGCTTCGCCGTTCGCGAGGCGGTCGGGCTGAAGCCGGATGGTCCGGGCACCACGCCCGACCTGAAGTTCACCGTCGAGCGGGTGGCGTGCGTCGGGGCGTGCGGCCTCGCCCCGGTGGTCATGGTGAATGACCGCGAGGTATATGGCGAACTGACTCCCGAGGAAGCCACCGCCCTCATGCGGCGGCTGGCCGACGAGACCGGGCCTGCTCCGGACGCGGCAACCCCGCTGGGGGGAGCGGTGGACGAGCAGGTCTCCGGGGCGCCCATGCCGGCCGTAGGGCCGTACATCCGTAGCCGCGCAGGCCTGGACCGGGCGATGGAACGCTTTCGGGCCGCGGTGATCGGCCAGAAGGTCCGGCTGCTGGTGTGCATGGAGACGGCTTGCGTGGCGAACGGGGCCCGCGAGGTGTACGCCGCCTTGCGCGATGCCCTGGACGCGCGGGGTCTTCGCGCGGAATTGGATATACTGGCCGAGCGCCGGGCAAGCCCGGCGGGCACGGTCCCGCCGGCCATCTCGCCCTGCGGGCGTCCCCAGCCGGCCGGGCCGGGCGAGGCGGGTCTCATCAAGGCCGGCTGCCACGGCTACTGTCAGATCGGTCCCCTCGTGGTGCTCGAACCGGGGCGGATCGTGTACGCCAAGGTCCGGCCGGAGGACGCGGTCGAGATCGTGGCGGAGACGGTGGAGCGAGGCCAGATCGTCACCCGCCTCCTGCACCGGGAGCCGGGAGATGCTCAACCCGTGCTGGACGAACCCAACATCGCTTTCTATCGGCCCCAGAACAAGATTGCCCTGGCGACCTGCGGCCGGCTCGACTCGGAGGACATCCGCGAGTATCTGGCCTTCGGGGGTTACGCGGCGCTGGGCCGTGCCCTGTTTGAGCTGACCCCGGAACAGGTCATAGCCGAGGTGAGCGCCTCGGGCCTTCGCGGCCGGGGTGGAGGAGGATTCCCCACCGGAACCAAGTGGGCCGCCTGCCGGAAGGCAACCGGCAGTCCCAAGTACATCGTATGCAACGCCGACGAGGGCGATCCGGGAGCCTTCATGGATCGCAGCCTGCTGGAAGGCGACCCCCACCGGGTGCTGGAGGGGATCGCCCTGGCCGGTTACGCGGTGGGCGCCGAAGAAGCTTACGTATACGTACGGGCCGAGTACCCGCTGGCCGTCCGCCGGCTCCGCCGGGCGATAAAACAGGGCGTCGCCTACGGTCTCCTGGGCGAGCGGATCCTCGGGTCGGATTTCTCCTTGCAGGTTCATATCAAGGAGGGGGCGGGCGCCTTCGTGTGCGGCGAGGAAACGGCGCTGCTGGCGTCGATCGAGGGCCAGCGGGGCATGCCCCGGCCGCGCCCGCCTTTCCCCGCTACCTCCGGCCTCTGGGGGCAGCCGACGGTGATCAACAACGTGGAGACCCTGGCCTGTGTCCCCTTCATCGTGCACGAGGGAGCCCGGGCGTTCCGCCAATTCGGGACGGAGAAGAGCCCGGGAACCAAGACTTTCGCCCTTGCCGGCCAGGTGGCGCGGACCGGGCTGATCGAGATCGCCATGGGCACTCCCCTGCGGCAGGTCGTATTCGACATCGGCGGCGGTATGCGGCGGCCGCGCCCTTTCAAGGCGGTGCAGATCGGGGGACCGTCGGGCGGATGTCTGACCACCCAGCACCTCGATTTGCCCCTGGACTACGAGTCGCTCAAGGCGGCCGGCGCGATGGTCGGTTCCGGCGGCCTGGTGGTGGTGGACGACGGGACTTGTATGGTGGAAATGGCCCGTTATTTCATGAACTTCGTCCAGGAGGAATCCTGCGGCAAGTGCGTGCCGTGCCGCGAGGGCACGAGGAGGATGCTGGAACTCCTCGACAAGATGACGGCGGGCCGGGCGGACCTGGGCGACCTTGAAAGACTCGAGAGTCTCGCCACGGTGGTGACGGACGGGTCGCTTTGCGGGCTGGGCAAGACCGCCTCCAACCCGGTGGTCACGACCTTGCGCTACTTCCGGGACGAGTACCTGGCCCACATCCGCGATAAACGCTGCCCTGCCGGCGTGTGCCGCGACCTGCTCGACTTCCGGATCCTGGCCGAACGCTGCAACGGATGCGGGGCTTGCGTCAAGGTATGCGCCACGCAGGCGATCACCGGCGAACGCCGGCAGCCCCATGTCATCGATCCCGCCCGGTGCACTCGATGCGGCGCTTGCGTTGACCGCTGTAAATTCGAGGCCATAACCAGGAGCATTGACGACGGGGAGGTCGGGTCATGAGCAATCCAGCCGGCAAAATCACCTTGAACGGCAGGGAGGTCCCTTACTACGACGGCGACAGCCTGCTCGAGACCGCGCGCCGGCAGGGGATCGACATCCCGTCTTTCTGTTACCACTCGGAACTGAGCGTGTACGGGGCGTGCCGCCTGTGTCTGGTGGAGGTGGAGGGCCGGGGGCTGATGGCTTCCTGTTCGACCAGCCCGGAAGCGGGCATGGCGGTTCGGACCGACGGTCGGCGGCTGCGCCGGCTGCGCCGGACGATCCTCGAGTTGCTGTTGGCCAACCACCGATTGGATTGCGCAACCTGCTCCAAGGGGACCGCTTGCCGCCTGCATGAACTCTGCCAGCGGCTGGGCGTTCGCGAGAGCAGCCTCGGTCAGCGGCAGGAGGATGTGCCCCTCGACCAGTCGGGGCTTTCCCTGGTGCGCGACCCCAACAAGTGCATCCTGTGCGGCGACTGCGTGCGCATGTGCCGCGAGGTTCAGGGGCTAGGGGTCCTCGATTTCGCCTATCGCGGCTCGCGTACGACGGTGATCCCCGCCTTCGGGCGGGACCTGGCGGAGGTGGATTGCGTCAACTGCGGGCAGTGTGCCGCGGTATGTCCGACGGCCGCCATCACCGTGCGTTCCGACGTGGAACCGGTATGGGAGGCCTTGCACGACCCGGAACTGGTGGTGGTCGCGCAACTGGCCCCCGCGGTACGGGTGGCCCTGGGCGAGGTCTTCGGCTTGCCGGCGGGGGAGGATGGCACCGGACTGGTGGTAACCGCCCTCCGGAGGGTTGGCTTTGACCGGGTGTACGACACGGTGTTCACCGCCGACCTGACCACCGTCGAGGAGGCCCATGAGTTCCAGGGACGGCTCGAGCGGGGCGGCCCGTTCCCTCACCTGACTTCCTGTTGTCCTGCCTGGGTGAAGTACTGCGAGCAGTATTTCCCCGAGTTCCTGGGGAACCTGTCCACCTGCAAGTCACCCCAGCAGATGCTGGGCGCGCTCGTCAAGAAGCTGACGCACGATGCCGAGTCGCCGCGGGTGCGAGTCGTGTCCATCATGCCGTGCAGCGCCAAGAAGTTCGAGGCCCATCGGCCCGAGCATGCCGGAGATGTCGACTGGGTGCTGTCTACCGTCGAGGCCGCCCAACTGATCCGCGAGGCCGGCATCGTATTCTCGGAACTCGAGCCGGAGGCGGCGGACAATCCCCTGGGCATGACCACCGGGGGCGGCGTCATCTTCGGGGCGAGCGGCGGCGTTACCGAGGCGGTACTGAGGGTAGCGCTGGATGCGGCGGGACTCCCCCAGCCGCCGCAACTGGAGTTCCAGGCCTTGCGGGGGGAGGAACGAGTCCGGGAGACGGAAGTCCGCGCAGGCGATGCCGTCCTCAAGCTGGCGGTGGTCCACGGGCTGGGCGCGGCCGGAGAGGTCCTCCGGGGGATCCGGGAGGGGCGCCTCAACTATCATTTGATCGAAGTCATGGCCTGCCCGGGTGGGTGCATCGGCGGTGCCGGTCAGCCCCGGGGCAATCGAGGGGATCGCTCCGCTCGCCAGCGGGGTCTGTATCGGATCGATCGCTCCCTGCAACTGCGCATCGCTTCCCATAACCCGTTTGTACGGGAGCTATATGGGAGCCACCTCGGGCATCCCGGCAGCGATCAAGCCCACGCCTTGCTGCATACCCACTACGCGCCCCGCCAGCGGCTGGTCGGCAAGGACGCTCATCCTATCCTGGAAGCGCCGGCCGGCGCCCTCAGCATCTCGGTATGCGTGGGGACGGGGTGCTACTTGCGGGGGGCCCATACCGTCCTGGAAGGATTGCTGAAGGGCGTGAGGGAAGCAGGACTCGAAGACAAGGTGAGCATCAGCGCCACCTTCTGTCTGGAGAACTGCGATCGGGGAGTGTCGGTCCGGGCGGGGGACACGATCCTCACCGGAGTCGCACCCGCTTCTCCGCGGGAGCTGGTGCGGACCATCGTTGAGCCCCGGCTGGCACCCGAGAGGAGCCGTGCGTGATCGGGATCGAGGTCTGCGTGGGTAGTTCCTGCTTCCTGCGCGGAGCGGAAGCGGTGATCCGCATCCTCCAGGAACTGGTGGAACGGCACGGGATCAAGGCGGAGGTCACCCTGCGGGGCAGCTTCTGCATGGAGAGTTGCACCCAGGGAGTGACCATTCGCATCGGGCCGC
Source organism: Bacillota bacterium (assembly GCA_035477115.1). Classification (GTDB taxonomy): domain Bacteria; phylum Bacillota; class Sulfobacillia; order UBA995; family UBA995; genus UBA995. The sequence goes on from DATIKW010000029.1 coordinate 23,343, forward strand.
AGCTGCATCGGGGGGTGTTCCCCGAGCAGGTGCCCGCCTTGTTTGCCCGGGAGGTGCTGGCGAAGCTCGCAGGCACGGGAGGTGAGGGCAGCCCGTGACCGGGATCATCACCACCAGCGAGGCGAAGTGCCGCGACTGCTACCGGTGTCTGCGGTCCTGCCCGGTGCACGCCATCGGCTTTCGCGCCGACCCGGGCGGCAGCCACCTCCATGCCAAGGTGGACGACGAGCGCTGCATCCTGGACGGCCGCTGCGTCCTGGCCTGCCCGCAGCGCGCCAAGCGGGTGCGCGATGACCGGCAGCAGGTGCGAGACTTGCTGGCCGGAGGTCAAACCGTCGCTGCCAGCCTTGCCCCGTCCTTCGCCGGTGCTCTGCCCCTGGATCCGGAAGTCATCCCCGGCTTGCTGCGTGCGCTCGGATTCGGCGAGGTCCACGAGACGGCGGCGGGAGCGGGCCTGGTCGCGGCGGCCCACCGCCGGCGGGCCGGCGATGATCGCCCCCTGATCACCTCCAGTTGTCCGGTGGTCGTCAACCTGCTGGAGCGACACCATCCCGAGGTCCTGCCCTATCTCGCGCCGGTGGTGTCGCCCATGGTCGCCCACGCGCGGATGCTGCGCGCGGCGAACCCGGCGCTGCGGGTCGTGTTCGTGGGCCCCTGCATCGCCAAGAAGCGGGAGGCGGCCCAAGTCGCCCCGGACGACTTGGCCGCCGTCCTCACCTTCCGAGAACTCTGGGACATGTGGGAGGAGGCGGGGCTGGTTCGAGAGGGCCAGGTAGCGGCAACCGTGGACCGGTCCGGCTTTGACCCGCCGGCCGCCGGCATCGCCCGGCTGTTCCCGCTCGACGGCGGATTGCTCAAGACGGCCGGCCTCAGCACCGACTCCCTGGCGGAGTCGGTGGCGGTGGTGACGGGGCTCGACCGCTGTGTCGAGTTGATCCGGGCGCTGGCCGAGGCGCCGTCGGCTCGGCCGGCGCCGGGCTTGATCGAGATGCTGGCTTGCGACGGTGGATGTGTCGGCGGTCCCCAGGCGGTGGGGACGGGCGACCTCCTGGACCGGCGGCGGAGAGTGCTCGCCTTCCATGCCCGCCGGGCCGCGGCCGGCGAAGAGCCGGCGGCGGTGCCCGCGATTGAACTACTCCAGTCGCATGGCGACCGGCGGCCCGTCCGCCCGGTGCCCGGGGAGGCGGCCATCCGCGCCATCCTGGCCCGCATCGGCAAGGTGACGCCCGCCGACGAGTTGAACTGCGGAGCCTGCGGGTTCGATTCCTGCCGCAGCAAGGCGGTAGCCGTCCACCAGGGCTACGCCGAACTGGAGATGTGCATCCCCTATATGCGGGCCAAGGCCGAGTCCGTGGCCAACGTGGTGCTGGATGCCATGCCCAGCGGGGTGGTGGTGACCGACGCCGAGTTGCGGATCATCGAGGTCAACGTGGCTGCCTGCCGCATGTTCTCGCCGGCCGGCGCCGCCCCCCCCGCTCCCGGCGAGCACGTCTCCCGCTTGACCGATCCTCGGCCTTTCCGGGAGGCCGTGAGCAGCCGGCAGACGGTGAGCGGTCGCGTCTCCCAGCCTCCTCAGGACCTGATCGCCCAGCAGACCATCTTCTACGTCCCCGAACACGAGATCGTGGTGGGGATCTTCACCGACGTCACGGCGGGGGAAAGGCAGCGGGAGAAGGCTGCAGCCGTGCGTTCGGCGACGGTCGCCCGCGCCCAGGACGTCATGAACAAGCAGATGAAGGTGGCTCAGGAGATCGCCGGCCTGCTGGGCGAGACGACCGCCGAGACCAAGGTGTTGCTGACGAAGCTCATCCGGGTCATCGAGGAAGGGTCGTCTACGGAGTGAGCCCCCGGCGATACATCATCGAGGTCGGATACAGCCAGCTCATCAAGCACGGCGAGGAGTTGTGCGGCGACAGCGTGGCCGTCACCCGGACCGGCCGGTCGACGCTGGCCGTCGTATCCGACGGGCTGGGGAGCGGGGTCAAGGCCAGCATCCTCGCGTCGGTCACCACCCACATGGCATCTACCATGCTCCGCAAGGGTGCCAGCATCGATGAGGTCATCGCCACCCTGGCCGAGACCTTGCCGGTATGCCGCGTGCGCCAACTCGCCTATAGCACTTTCACCTTGCTCGAGGTCAGCCACGATGGTGCGGCCTATCTGGCCGAGTACGACAACCCGGCCGCCATCCTCGGGCGGGGAGGAGACCGCCTTCCCACCCAGCGGATAGAGCGCACGGTGGGCGAGCGGGTGATCAGGGAAGCTGTGCTCCGCCTGGGCGACGGGGACTGGGCGGTGTTGATCACCGACGGGGTGTTGCATGCCGGGATTGGCGGCCTCTGGAATCTCGGCTGGGGCCACGACCGGGTCGATCAGTTTGTGAGGCGGACCCAGGCCACCGGCTGCTCGGCGCAGGAACTGGCGGACCAGGTGGCCGCGCTATGCACGAAGCTGTATGGGGGCAAGCCAGGGGACGATGCCAGCATCGTCTGTCTCCGGGTACGCCTCGCCCGCAAACTGACTGCGCTGGTAGGGCCCCCCCAGGACCCCGCCCAGGACCGGCCGGTGGTGGCGGGGCTCATGGCTGCCGAGGGGTACCGGGTAGTGTGCGGGGGTACCACCGGTAACCTCGTGGCGCGGGAACTGGGCGTCCCCATCGAAGTCGACCTCGACTCCCTGTATGCCCGGGTGCCACCGCTGGCGAAGATCCAGGGTGTCGACCTGGTGACCGAGGGGATGCTGACCCTGTTCCGGGTACGCGAGTTGCTTTCCCTCCGCAAGCCGCGGCCCGAACCCGATAGCGGGCATGATGCCGCTTCCCGCCTCGCCAGACTGCTGCTCGCAGCCGACCAGATCTGTTTCATCGTCGGGCGGGCCATCAACCCCGCCCACCAGAGCCCCGATGTCCCGGTGGAGTTGGCCCTGAAGGGCCAGATCGTCCAGGATATCGCGCGCAGCTTGCGGCGACATGGCAAGCAGGTGAAGATCGATTATCGTTGACCGGCGAGGCGCGCTCTCATGGCAGCCAGTCGGCGCGATCCAGCAGGACGGCGGCCGCGATCGCCAGCCGGCCGAGGGCGGCTCCCGCGGCGGAAGCGGTCTGGCCGGCCGTAGTGTGAGCCGGCCACGCCTGGCCGAGCGAGACCAGCAGGCCGGCGACCGCCAGCCCGGCCAGGAAAGCGGCCCCCAGTCCAAGCGGACCGATTAGTCCGAGTAGAGCGAAGGGACTGGCGAGTTCCAGCATGCGTCCCAGAGTGGAGCCGGCCCAGGGGAAGAGGCGCGGACTGGTCCCCCCGCCGGCGGTCCAGACGAGACCCTGGCCGAGCTGCCCCAGTACTGCCCACGCGAGGATCGCCCCCGGCAACTGACCGCCGCCCCCGGCGGCCGCCCAGCCCAGGCCCACCAGGGAAGCCGGCGCCGCCGCCCAGAGCAGGTGGGCTGCGGCAAAGGGGCGAGGTTCTCCGAGTCCCACGGCGATCATGCCAGCGGCGAGCAATGCGAAGCCGGCCTGGCCCGGGGCGAGCCGATGGGCGCCGGCGATGGCGACGGCCAGGAGGGCGAGACCTGCCGCGAGGGCGATGAGGGGATGGGTGGGCGGGAGTCCGGGCGCGGTCGCCACCCGTGAGTCCCTCGCCAGGACGGCCCCGGCCAGCCCAGCGGCCATAGCGACTGCGGCGGCAACCGCCACCGCCGCCATTCGCTCGAGGGACTCGGGGGCAAACGCTGCGCCCGCGGGGATCAGCAAGACACCCAAGCCGAGCCGCCCGCCGAAGCGCCGGGCAGCCATCACCCAGCACCGGCCGGCGGCGCCGGCCACGTGCAGTGCCTGCGCGGTGAACCGCCGCCGGTAGGCTCGAGCCGCTTCAGCCCGCCATGGGCGGCCGATCAGGTGGACTTCCCCTCCAGGTAATGCTGGAGTACCGCCTCCAGGATGGCGTCGCGCTCGAGGGCGCGGATGAGCGCTCGTGCATTGCGGTGGCTGGTGATGTAGGCGGGGTCGCCGGTAAGGAGGTAAGAGGCCAGTTGGCCCACCGGGTTGTAGCCCTTCTCTCGGAGCGCGTCGTGTACGGCAACCAACATGTCGCGCACCGGCTCGGACCGTTGGCGGATGATCTTGGTCTTCTCGTCGGCCGCCACTACATCGCCTCCCGAAAAGCACAGTATGCTTCGCGCTACTGCCCGCGGATACCTGCTACCGGAAGGACGCAGGGGCGGGTCCCGAACCCGCCCCTGCGTCCTTCAGCGAACCCCGTCTAGTCGCGGCGCTGGACGCGCACCAACTGGCGGCGATAGCAAGCGAGGCGGCAGGCGCTCATCTGGCCGCCTTGGTCAGGCGATAGGGATTGGCGTGGCTGCCGCCGGATCGGCCAAGATAGGCCAGGATGGCCGAACGTTGTTGGCGCAGGTTGGTGACGGCCTGACTCATCAACTCAAGCCGCAGCGCCGCCGTCCTACGGAGTTGCCGATCGGCCTCGGCCAACTCGCCGGCGAGATCCATGAGATCCGACGAGACCGCCGGGGTCCAAGAGCCGCCGAGCGCGTCCACTCGCTCGCGGAGGTGATCGACCAGCAACGCGCGAGCTTCCAGCAAGCGCGCATCCGGTTCGCAGCGCGGGTCGGCAAGACATCGCTCCAGTTCCCGGGTGACTGCCAGCAGTTGTCGAAGATTCCAGCTGAGTTCGCTCACCCGACTCCCCCCTGTCGTTCTAGCATTTGGCTCCAGGCTGCGTGCAGTTCCGCGAGGATGCGGGCGGCATTCCTTACCGCGTCCCCATCCTTGCGCGACGCTCCCCGCAGCAGTTCTTCCTGGCAGAAAATGTAAAGCTGGTCGAGATTGGCGGCCACCTCTCCGCCCGCCGGATCAAGGGACTCGCGGAGTTCGGCAACGATGGCCTGTACCGAGCCGAGGGACTGGGCAACCTCCACCCAGTTGCCGGCGTCGATCGCCCGAGCGCCCAGTTCAGCGCGACTGACCGCCCGCGCCAGGAGCCGGGAGAGCAGCACCTCCGGCCGGGCGCTCAACATGTCCATCTCCCGATAGCGCCGGGCAGCTTGCAGGTAACCGGCGGCATCCTGAGTCATCGCCGGGTTTCGCCTCCCATCAACCGGTCGAGCGGCACGGCCAGCGCGTTGCTCTGCCGGGCCAGACCGGATATCATCCGTTCCATGGCCAGGAACCGCATGGTCAACAGGCGTTCCTGCGCCGCCAGCCGGTCTTCGGCCCGCCTGAGTTCCCGGTCCAGGGACGCTCTTTGTTCGTCGAAAGTCCGGTCACGGGCGGGCACCAGTCCATCCCCGGGGCGAAGGATGGCGCCGAGGAAATCTTCCATGGCCAGTGCCCGCCCGGAAAGTAGGGCCTGGACGCCATCCGGGTTAGTCCGAACGGCGTCCAGAAACCGTCCGGCGTCCAGTACCAGTTCGCCGGAGCGGTCGGCGGCGAAGGTGATCCCCACCTGCCAGAGCTGGAGATCACCTTCAGCCGCCGAACTCATGAGGTTACGGAGGCGCTGCTGCAGCCGGATGGCCTGCGCATCGCCCGCCAGCGTCCCGTCCCTTGCGATCGCCGCCCGCAGATTGCGGAGGGCGGCGTTATACGCGGCCACGAAACCTTCCACCGCGGCCTGGCTCGATTCCGGGTCGGGTACGACGCGAATCTGGACCGTATCCGGGCCGGCGCCTCGCAGCTCCAACGTCAGGCCGGCCACGGCATCGTCGATCCGGTTAGCGCTCCGGGTCAGGGTGAGCCCGTTGAGTTCGAACACGGCATCGGCCGCCGCCGTCAGGGTGTTCGGGACCCCCGCCGGCGTGAGCAGTCCGAGGGCGGCGGCGACGCCGCCCGCTCCATCCGCCAAGCTGATGGCATGGGCGGTGCCGCTGTGGGACGCGGTCAGGACCAGGTAGTGCTCGCCGGGAGACGCGGTCACGGCTGCCGCCTGCACCCCCGCATCCGCCGTACGGACCAGCGAGACCAGATCGGTGAGGCTATGCTGGGCGCCCACTACGACTTCCCGGCCGTTGAGCTGGAAGCTGCCCGTCAAGCCCAGGGCAGCGTCGACGCTGGCGTGAGCGATCGAGATGACGCGATGCTGGGCTGCCAGGCTTTGCACGCGGAGCTGATGAGTCGCCGCCGCCGCACCCGCCCCGGCCGTTGCCTCCACCAGGGAGGGGGCCGAACTCTCGGCCCGGTGGCCGGTGAATAACCCGGGTACCTGCAGGGCGTCCGCCCGGGTGCGGACTTCGCTCAGCCGCGCGGCGAGGTCGGTCCAGGCCCCGTCCTGGCGGTCGACCCGAGCCTGCCGGTCGACGATCCGGTTCAGCCCGGCGCGTTCCGCCCGCATGATCTCGGCGACCATAGCTTGCCAGTCGAGGTTGCTCGCCAGTCCGGACACGGTGAACCGGGCCACTGCTCATCACCTCGCGTCTGTCCCGTCAAGGCGAAATCCCGGAGGCGGCCGGGCGGGAGGAGCACCCCTCCCGCCCGGATTCCGGACTAGCCGAGGAGCCGGAGGACCGCTTGGGGCGCCATGTTGGCCTGGGCCAATACGGCGGTACCCGCTTGCTGCAGGATCTGGAGCTTGGTGAAGTTGACCATCTCCACCGCCATGTCCACGTCGCGGATCCGCGACTCGGCGGCGGCGAGGTTCTCGGCGCCGACTGACAGGTTGGCGATGGTATGATCCAGCCGGTTCTGCAGGGCACCCGCCGCCGACCGGTTGGCCGACACGTCCATGGTCGCCTGATCGATCGACTGGATCAGCGTCTGGGCAGTCAGGGGGTCGGCCGGGTTGAACGCGGTCACCGCCGCATCCAGGCTGGCGACCGCCGGCGGTCCCGTGACGGCGCCGATGGCGGTGGCCTGGGAGTTGGCCAGGGCCACGGTCAGCGTCTGGCCGGAGTTGGGGCCGATCTGGAAGGTGGTGGTGAAGGTCCCGTCGAGGACCCTCCGGGTGTTGAACTCGGTGGAGGTGGCGATCCGGGTGATCTCATCCCGGAGGTGGACGAGTTCCTGACCGATGGCCTGGCGGTCTCCCGTGGACAGAGTGCCGTTGGCGGCCTGCAAGCTCAGCTCGCGCATCCGCTGCAGGATGGAGTGGGTCTCATTCAGCGCGCCTTCCGCCGTCTTGAGCAGGCTGACTCCGTCCTGGGCGTTGCGGACGGCCTGGTTGGTGCCCCGGACCTGGCCGCGCATCTTCTCGGATATGGCCAGTCCCGCGGCATCATCGGCCGCGCGGTTGATCCGCAAGCCGGACGACAGCTTCTCCATGCTCCGGGTGAGGTTGCCGCCGGTCACCGTCAGGTTCCGGTGGGCGTTGATCGCTTCGATGTTAGTGTTGATCCGCATTGAGTCTATGTTCCTCCTCTCTTGCCGGGCCGTTTGCCCGGCGCGGTTTGGCTTTCGGGATAGCTATCGGCCGCGGCGGCAGCTTTCTTTAGGGTGGGCGCTGCGCTCGTCGATTGACAGTGTTCGCGGGCCGACGGTATACTGACGCTGCGAGGAGGCACGGGCATGAAGGCGCGGCTGATCGACATAAAGGAGCGGCTGGCCAGCCGGGAGCACCGGCTCACTCCCCAGCGGGAGGCCATCGTGCGCCTGTTCCTCGATCGCCCCCAGGACCACCTCAGCGCCGATGACGTCTTCGTGCGCATCCGCCGCAGCCATCCCGAGATCGGTCTGGCCACCGTGTATCGGACGCTGGACTTGCTCGCCGAACTCGGCATCCTCCGGCAAGTTGACTTCGAGGCGGGCCGCAGTCACTACGAACTCAGTCTGCCGGAGTCCGGGCACTTCCATCACCACCTCATCTGCCTGCGGTGCGGGTGCATCCAGGAGTTCCATCCGGACGGCCTCGAGGAACTCGAGGCGGCCGCCGCCCGGGAGACCGGTTTCGAAGTGGTCGATCACAGCCTCCGGTTTTACGGATATTGCGGTGACTGCAAATGTGGCGGCACCACCTCTTGAATGCTGACCCTGCTGCGGTTTAGGCTGGCGGTAATCGCCGCCAAACTACTGGTCCGGCTTTGCCGCGTGGTCGGGCGCGGGGGCTCGAGCCTGCCCGGACGGGCTGCCCTTGCCCTATCTCCCGAAGTCCTTCGGCGGATAGCCGAGAGCTGCCCGGGAGGAGCGGTGCTGGTCACCGGGACCAACGGCAAGACGACGACGGCGGCTATGATCGCCGGCATGTTGCGCCGGGCCGGCCACCGGGTCATCCATAATGCTACCGGCGCCAACCTCATTTATGGCATCGCCTCCGCCTATCTTCAGGACTGCGACTTGCGGGGCCGACCGCGCGGTGACACCGGCGTGCTGGAAGTGGACGAAGCGGCGATGCCGGAAGCTGTTCGCCAGTTGCCCGTTCGGGCGGTGGTAGTCACTAACTTCTTTCGGGACCAACTCGATCGCTTCGGCGAACTCGATCACGCGGTGGCGAAGGTAGGTCAGGGCCTCAGCTTGCTGGGGGACGGTGGCCGGGCCCTGTTGAACGCGGACGACCCGCTGGCGGCCGGGCTGGCCGGCATGGCCCGCTCCGTGGTGTACTATGGGCTCGAAATCGAAGCGGACGGACTTGAACGCCATCCGGTGCGCGAGATTCGGTACTGCTCGCGCTGCGAAGTTCCGCTCGCCTACGAGATGGTCAGTTACGGCCACCTCGGGCACTGGTCCTGCCGGGAGTGCGGGGGGGGTCGGCCGCCAACCGAAGTTTCCGTGTTGTCGAGCGTCCCCGGCAGTATGGACGGGGACGCCCTGTTGACGGTGCGCACTCCCTGGGGCGTGCGGCAACTCCGGCTGCCGCTGCCGGGAATTTACAACGTGTATAATGCTCTGGCCGCAGTAGCCTGCGCCGAAGTCCTGGACTTGCCCTGGGCGGCCGTGGAGGAAGGTCTCCGGACCTTCACCGCCTCTTTCGGCCGTATGGAACGGCTGACTTTCGAGGGACGGCAGCTCCTGCTGGTGCTGGTGAAGAATCCGGCCGGGTTCAATGAGGTCATCCGGACGCTGCTGGCCCAGGGGGACGCCCGCGATCTGCTGATCGCCGTGAACAACCGCTATGCCGACGGCACCGACGTGTCATGGATCTGGGACGTGGATTTCGAGCGCCTGGTGGCGGCGACTGGGTCGCTGCGGGTGACGGTGGCCGGCACGCGCGCTGAAGCGATGGCGGTGCGGCTGAAGTACGCCGGCCTCGATCAGACCGGGCTCATCGTCCATCCCGAACTCGGCGAGGCCCTCGAGCGGGCGGTCGCCCGAACGCCACCGGGCGGCCGGCTGTATATCCTGCCGACGTACACGGCCATGCTGGGGATCAGGGAAACCCTGCGCCGCCATGGCCGGGTGGGCCACTACTGGGAGGGCTGAGATGAGCTTTCAAGAGCTGCGCATCCTCCACCTGTATCCCGAACTGATGAACCTCTATGGGGATCGGGGCAATCTCCTGGCCTTGCGGGCAAGATGCCGCTGGCACGAGGTCAAGCCAATCATCACCGAGGCCGGTCCGGGTGACCCGGTGGATTTCGCCGACCTCGACCTCGTCGTCCTGGGCGGGGGGCAAGATCGGGAACAGCGGTTGGTGGCCCGGGATCTCGCTGGGCCGCTCGGGTGCGGGCTGCGGGCCGCGGTGGAAGAGGGACTGTGCGTGCTCGCGGTATGCGGCTCGTACCAGCTACTGGGCAACAGCTACACGACGGCCGGCGGCGAGACCTTCCCCGGCGCGGGCATCTTCGACTTGGCCACGGAGCCGGGCCTCGGGCGGCTGGTCGGCCACATCGCGGTGGCGGTGGGGGAGGAGGGGAGGGTGCTGGCCGGGTTCGAGAACCATGCCGGCCGAACCTTCCTGGGGCCGGGAGTGACGCCCCTGGGCCGCGTGATCCGGGGGTACGGGAATAACGGCCGGGACGGCACGGAAGGGGCAGTATGCCGGAATGCTTTTGGCACCTACCTGCATGGCCCGGTCTTGCCGGCTAATCCGTGGTTTGCCGATCATCTGCTCCACCTCGCACTTGAGCGGCGGTATGGCATGGCCGGGCTCCGGCTGTTGGACGACTCCCTGGAACTTGGCGCCCACGCGGCCGTCCTCCGCGAGAGTCGCATCGATGCCCGTCGCCGCGCGCGGGAGCGAGGGCGGGCGCGCCGGGAGGAGCAGGGGACTCTCCCCGAGAAGCAGGAGGCCATATGAACGCGGAAGCGAGGAACGTGGTGGTGGTAGGCGGCGGCCCCGCCGGGCTGGCGGCGGCGATCTATGCGGGCCGGTTCGGCATGGCGCCGCTCGTGCTCGAGCCGGGCCTCCCCGGGGGCAAGCTGACCCTGATCGACCGGATCGAGAACTTTCCCGGTTTCCCCGGCGGGATCGGCGGCCCCGAGCTGGCCCAGCGCCTGGACGAACAGGCGCGCGAGTACGGGGCGGAGTTTCGGGCCGTCGCGGCCTCGGCCATTCGCCGCGACGGGGCGCTCATCCAGGTGGCGACCACCGGCGGCGAGGTGGCCGCCCGGGCGGTCATCGTGGCCTCCGGCGCGACGCCGCTGCGCCTGGGAGTGCCCGGCGAGCGGGAGTTCCTCGGCCGCGGCGTGTCCTACTGCGCCACCTGCGACGGGCCCTTCTTCCGGGACAAGGATATCGCCGTCGTGGGCGGAGGGGACTCGGCGGTGGAGGAGGCGCTGTGCCTCACGCGCTTCGCCCGCAGCGTCACGGTGATCCATCGCCGCGACCGCCTGCGGGCCTCGGAAGTGCTGCAGCGAAGGGCGCTGGCCCATCCCCGCATTCGATTTCGCTGGAGCGCCGAGGTGATCGCCGTGGAGGGCGGCGACCAGGTGGAGGGCATAAGGCTGAGGGACCTGCAGGGCGAGTCGCGACTCCCGGCGGAGGGCGTCTTCGTCTACGTGGGTATCGCCCCGGTGACCGGCTTCCTCGGCGGCCAGGTGGACCTGGACGCGCGCGGTCACCTGCGGGCAGCTGAGGACACGGCTACTTCCTTCCCCGGCCTGTTCGCTGCGGGCGATGTCCGCGGCAAGCCCCTCCGCCAGGTGGCTACCGCAGTCGCCGACGGGGCGGTGGCGGCCATGGCCGCCGAGAAGTACCTGACCGGGGACTGAGCTTGACTTCAGGGAGGTCGGACGGATATGGGAAGCCTGCAGGCGGTGACGGATGCGAGCTTCGCGGCGGAGGTGCTGGAGGCGAAAGGGCCGGTGCTGGTGGATTTCTGGGCTCCCTGGTGCCCTCCTTGCCGGATGTTGGCGCCCCAACTCGAGGCATTTGCGGCCGAGCACGGCGATCGCATCAAGGTCCTGAAACTCAACACCGATGAAAACCCGGCGACGCAGCGCAAGTACGCAGTTCAGAGCATCCCCACCCTGGTGCTGTTCGAGGGCGGCCAGGAAAAGCAGAGGATTGTCGGACTGGTGAACAGCGATGAACTGAAGCGCCGCCTGGGCCTGTCCGGTTGACGCCGGCGTCCGGCGACCGGCCGGTCACCCTCGAACTGGTGAAGCGGGATCCCGAGGTCGCGGCCTACCTGGATCGCGCGGACGAGTTCCTGGTGGTCCTGGGTTTCACCGAGCACGGGCGTCGCCACGCGGGGCTGGTGGCCAGCATCGCCGCCAGCGTCTTGACCCACCTGGGCTTCCCGGAGCGGGAGGTCGAACTGGGGTCGATCGGCGGGTATTTGCACGACATCGGCAATGTGATTGCCCGTGAGGGCCATGAACAGATCGGCGCCTTGCTGGCTCTCGGAGTCCTGCGGCGGCTGGGGATGGCCCCCGAGGAGACGGCCGCCGTCGTGGGGGCGATCGGCAACCACGGCGACGAGTGCGAGCCGGTGAGCAACCTGTCGGCGGCGCTGTTCCTGGCCGACAAATCCGACGTCCACCGCTCCCGGGTGCGCAACCCGGACCCGAACTGCTTTGACATCCATGACCGGGTGAACCACGCCGTGGAGCATTCGTTCTTGCGGGTGGACGGGCGGCGGCGCACCGTGACGCTGGAGCTGAAGGTCGACAATCGATTGGCTTCGGTGATGAACTACTTCGAGATCTTCCTCGGCCGGATGTCACTGTGCCGCAAGGCCGCCGACTTCCTGGGGTGCCGGTTCGAGTTGGCCATAAACGAACACAGGCTGCTCTGAGGCACTATCTACCGTGAATCCGGCCCCGAGGTGTGATATAATCGGAGTTGGCTCCTGGTGCCGGATATCGGCGGGAGGGCTGGTCATGGGGACACGCGGTAAGAGCGCGGTTACTTTCTTCGCCCTGGTGGTGGCGGTGTTCGGGGCGGCGTGGTATTTCGGCTTCGAGCGCCCGATCCTGGCGGACATTCCCCAGGGCATGGACCTCCGGGGTGGCGTGTACGTCGTGTTGGAGGGGGTGGCCACCCCCGGGGAACCGGTCACCCTGGAGGACATGCGCAAAGCGGTGGAGATCATCCGCTTCCGCGTGGACGAGTTGGGCGTGGGCGATACCACCGTCCAGCTCAAGGGAGAGGATCGGATCATCGTCGGTTTGCCCGGCCTGGGTGACCCGGACAAGGCCCTGGGCGTGATCGGGCGGACGGCGCTGCTGGAGTTCCTGGATGATGAGGCCCTCAGCTTGCGGGAAGCCGGCCAGCCCTACACGGCCATCGTCACCGGCGCCCACCTGGTCGAGGCCCGGGCGGCCATCGAGGCCGGACGCAATGTGGTGCTGCTCTCGCTCAACCCGGAGGGGACCCAGCGCTTCGGCGACGCGACCGCCCGGCTGATCGGCCGGCCCATCCACATCGTCCTCGATGGAGAGGTAGTACAGTCGCCGATCGTTCAGGACCACATCCCCGGCGGCAACGCCGAGATATCGGGCTACGCCTCGCTCGCGGAGGCCAATGAGGTCGCCATCGTCCTCAACTCCGGCGCCCTGCCGGTGGAACTCAAGGTGATCGAGACCCGTTCGGTCAGCGCCACCCTCGGCCAGGATTCCGTGGAACGCAGCGGCCGGGCCGCGGCCATAGGTGTGGCCCTGGTCGCCGCCTACATGGTCCTGTACTACCGGGGCGCCGGGCTGGTCGCCAACGTGATGCTAGTCGCCTACGTGCTGCTCTTGCTCGGGCTGCTGGCGGCGGTGAACGCCGCCCTCACCTTGCCCGGCATCGCCGGCCTCATCCTGTCGGTGGGCATGGCGGTGGATGCCCAGGTCATCATCTTCGAGCGCATCCGGGAGGAGTTGCGCCTCGGCAAGACGCTGCGCTCGGCGATCGATTCCGGGTTCAACCGGGCGTTGCCCGCGATCCTCGACGGCAACGTGACCACGCTGATTGCCGCCGCGGTCTTGTTCTACCTGGGGGCTGACCGGGTCCGGGGCTTTGCCGTGACCCTCTCCCTGGGCATCATGACCAGCATGTTCACGGCGGTGGTCCTCACCCGCCAGGCGCTCGGGCTGCTCGTGCGGGCGGACCTGTTGCGCGCCACGAAATTCTTCTTCGGCGTGTGACCGGCCGGGAGGGAGGGTAAAGCATGTTCAGGAACCGGCAGTTTGACTTCATGGGCACCCGCCGGATCTGGTTCGGCGCCTCGCTGGCGATGATCGTAGTATCTTTGATTTCGGTGGCCACCATCGGGCTCAACCTGGGGATCGACTTCACCGGCGGCATGTTGCTCGATCTGAGTTTCGAGAGACCGGTAACCCCCGCCGGCGTCCGGGCGGCCCTCGAACCCTTCGGCCTGGGCGGGGCCATGGTGCAGATGGCGGGAGAGGATGCCCGAAACGTCCTGGTGCGCACGCCGCCGATCGATGAGCCTACCCGGGATCGCGTGTTTGCCGGCTTGCAGGAGCGACTGGGCGGGTTTCGCCCCGTGTCCGTGGACGTGGTCTCGCCGATCATCGGCCGCGAGTTGCTCGATGCCTCGCTGCTGGCCCTTGGCCTGGCGGCAATCGGCATGATCGCTTACATCGCGCTGCGCTTCGAGTGGCGGTTCGGGATTACCGGCGTGCTAGCCTTGCTGCACGATGTGGCGATCGTGCTCGGCGCCTCGTCGCTGCTGCGCCTGGATGTGTCGGCGCCGTTCGTGGCGGCGGTGCTAACCGTGGTCGGCTACTCGATCAACGCGACCATCGTCGTGTACGACCGGGTTCGCGAGCATCTCAAGGACTGGCGGAAGGAAGGGCTGCCGGCGGTGGTCAACCGCAGCATCCAGCAGAGCCTTCCCCGGTGCCTGAACACCTCCGGGACCACGCTGGTGGCGCTGGCGGCGATCTACCTCTTCGGCGGCAAGACCACCCAGGACTTCGCCCTGGCGCTGATCATCGGCATCGCCGTGGGCACCTACTCGTCGATCTTCCTGGCCGCGCCCCTCTGGTGTTCCTGGCGCGAGCGCGACGAGCAAGCCCGGCAGGCCCGGCGGACCCAGAAGGCGGTGCCGGCCCGGTCGCGCTAGCCATTGCCGGTGGCCGGCGCCCGTGATATGATGCTCCCGAGAACAGGCGACGGGCGGAAGAGCCGGTGAGGCTGCCGCCCGGGGTGCCGGGCCCGGGCTACGGCCCAGGGCAGCGGGCGACCCGCGGGACTCGTGATGCCCGCGGGTTTTGTGTTTTTCGGAGGGTGGTGCCAGGGTGCCGGCGAGGACGGCCATCGGTGAGCGGGTCGGATGGCTCGGGATCACCGCCAACCTGTCGCTGGCCGCGGTCAAGGCCGCGGCAGGCACGGCCGCCGGCAGCCAGGTGTTGCTGGTGGATGCCGCCCATTCCCTGGCCGACGTGTTGGCCGCCGGCGTCATCCTCGTGGGTTTCCGTATCGCCGGCCGGCCTGCCGACGCTTGCCACCCCTATGGTCATGGCAAGGCGGAGAGCATTGCCGGCAAGATCGTGGCCGTGCTGCTCATCCTCGCCGGGGCCAACCTGGGGCTATGGGCCCTGGGGAAGGCCTGGCGGCCGGAGGGGCTCGCCGAGCCGGGTGCCGCCGCCCTCGGGGCGTTGCTCCTGTCCCTTGTCGTCAAGGAGGCGATGTTCCGCTATCAGTTGCGCGCTGCCCGCCGCATTGCCAGCGACGCCCTGCTGGCCGGAGCCTGGGACCAGCGCGCCGATTCCCTGTCATCCCTGGTGGCCCTGGCGGGGGTGCTGGGGGCCCGGGCGGGGCTGCTCGTGCTCGATCCGCTTGCCGGCGTCATCGTGGCCGCCATGGTGGTCCGACTCGGTTGGACCTTGCTGCGCCGCTTTGCCGATGAACTGATGGATAAATTCGACCACCCCGAGTTGGTCCAGGCGATAGGTGGAGCCGCCGGGCAGGTGCCGGGCATCCTGCGGGTGAATTCTGTCCGGGCCCGACACGTCGGCCCGGAGGTGCTCGTGGATCTGAAGATTGGAGTGGACCCCGGGTTGACGGTGGCGGGAGGCCACGCGATCGCCAACGCCGCCCGCCGGGCGGTGATGGAACGAGTGCCGGGAGTGGCCGACGTGCTGGTCCATGTCGACCCGGAAGGCGGAGCGGATGCCGATTGAATTGCCGGCTGCAGTTCATCCTCGGCCGGGCTGGTACCGGCAAGACCCACGCCTGCCGGGAGGCGATCCTGGCCGAGTTGCGGCGGGATCCCCGGGGACATCCCTTGCTGCTCCTGGTACCCGAGCAGTTCAGTTTTCAGATGGAGCGCGAACTCGCCGCAGCCCCGGACATGCAGGGTTTTCTCCGCCTTCAGGTTCTGGGCTTCCGGCGTCTTGCCGCCCGGGTGCTGGAGGAAGTCGGGGGTGCCGCCCGGCCCCGCCTGACGGAAGTGGGGCGGCTGATGGCGGTCCGGTCGCTGTTGCACCGCCATCGGGCCAGGCTCGGGTTGTTCGCCCGGACCGCCAGGCGGCGAGGATTCGTCGAACAGCTTGCCGGCACCCTCGCCGAATTGCGGGCGTACGCCGTAGATGCGGACCGGCTCGAGGCGGCGGCACGGCGGCTGGCCGATCGGGGCGGCGGCCCCCCCGGCCTCGCGGCCAAGCTGGCGGACCTGATCTTCCTGGCGCGGGCCTATGAGGAGTATCTGGCCGACAAGTTCCTGGACCCGGATGAGTTGCTGAGCCTGGCCGCTCCCTGCCTGCCCCGGTCGGGGGCTATCCAGGGCGTCGAGGTCTGGGTGGACGGATTCGCCGGGTTCACCCCCCAGGAATACCTGATGTTGGACGGGCTGTTCCGGGTGGCCCGGCGCGTCCACCTCAGCCTGTGTCTCGATCCTGCCGGACTCAATGCCCCTCTAGAGGATGCCGACGTCTTCTTCCCCACCCGCGACACCCACCTGCGGTTGACCTCCCGGGCGCTGGCGGCCGGCGTCTCTCAGGATGCGCCGCTCATGCTGACTGGGGGGCCGCGGCGCTTTCCCCCGGGAGGCGAACTCGACTTCCTGGAACGACATTACGAGCGGCCGCCGACGGCCGGCGCTTTCCCTCGTCTTCCCCGGGCCATTCGCCTCGTCCAGGCCGCCGACCGGCAGACGGAAGTGGAAATGGCGGCCCGGGAACTGATACGACTGGCGCGGGACGAAGGCTACCGGTGGCGGGATGCGGCTATCATGGTCCGGGACGTGGGGTCGTACCGCGATCACCTGGCCCCGCTGGATGACCACGGCATCCCCTACTTCCTGGACGAGCGGCGTCCGGCGACCCACCATCCCCTGGTCGAACTCGTCCGCTCCGCCGCCGAGATCGTGGCCGGCGGCTGGAGAACAGCTCCCGTACTCCGTTACCTCAAGACCGATCTGCTCCCCCTGCCCCGCGACCAGGTCGACCGGCTGGAGAACCGTCTCCGCAGGTGGACGACCGGAGGCGGGGGGTGGCCGGGCATGGACTCGCTGCCAGAGGATATGCGACGGCCGGCCCTGGGCGCCCTTGAGTCCCTGCTGGCCAGCACGGGCGGCAAGACGCTCTCCGCGGCCGAGTGGGCGGGTCACTTCCGGACCTTCCTCGGTGAACTCGAGGTGCAGCGCCGGCTCGAAACCTGGCAAGCGGAAGCCCTGGCCGAGGGCTGGGTGGAAGGGGTTCAGGAAGGCGCCCAGATATGGTCGTCGGTGGTAGGCGTCCTGGACGAACTGGCTTCGGGGCTGGGAGATCAACCCCTGGAGCCGGCAGCGTTGCCGGAGATCCTGGAGACGGGCCTGGCCGCGATCCGGATCGGCATGGTGCCGCCGGCCCTCGACCAGGTGCTCGTCGGCCAGGTTGACCGCTCGCGGGTCCCCGACGTGCGAATAGCTATGGTACTTGGCGTAAATGATGGGGAATTCCCGCGTCCGGCCGCCGAGGATCCCATCTTCGACGACGACGAACGCGAATTGCTCGAAGCCGAGGGGCTGGGACTGGCGCCAAGCAGCTGCCGGCGAGCGCTGCGCGAGGGGTACCTCGGCTACATCGCCCTGACCCGTCCTTCCGAGCGGCTGTGGGTGAGCTGGTCTTGCCGGGCCACTAATGGCAAGGCCCTCGCTCCTTCCGGCCTCGTATATCGCGTGCGCGCCCTTTTCCCCGGCCTGTGCCCGACTGACGGCGGTCCCGAGGACTGGCTGGCCGATGAGCGGGCGGCCCGGGCCGGGCTAGCCCGGGCGCTCCGCCGCGCCGGCGCCGGCCACCTGCTCGAGCCCTTCTGGGCTCAGCTAGATCACTGGTTCCGCGGGCGCGGAGGCGATGCGGAGGCGCCGGTCGCAGCCGGGGAGGGCCGGAGACCTTCCGGAGAGACCGCATCGCCATCGTTGCCCCGCGAACTGGTCGCCGCGATCTATGGCGACCCCATTCGGGCCGGTGTGACCCAACTCGAACTGTTCGCCGCCTGTCCCCACGCCCATTTCCTCCGGTACGGGCTGGGACTGCGCGAGCCGAGCCGGCGGGAACTGGAGCCGCAAGATATCGGCATCTGGCTGCACGCCGCGGTCAGCAGCCTGCTCGAGGCGATGGACCGCCAGGGAGTGGATTGGTCGCCGGAGGCGAGCGCGGCCAGAGAGCAATTGGCGGTGGACGTGCTGGCGGCGACGGCCCGGGGCCGGGAGGCGATGTCGCCCTACTCCCGGTTCACCGCCCGCCTGCTGGCCCGATCTTTCCGGCGGGTGGTGGGCATGCTGGCCCTGCACGGGCGGAGGAGCGCGTTCCGGCCCGTTGCCCGGGAACTGGCGTTCGGTAGGGGACGCGCGCTGCCCGTACTCGAGTGGCGCCTCGGTGGCGGTGCGCGCCTGGAACTCGAGGGCCGGATCGACCAGGTGGACATGGCCAGGGGGGCGGCCGGCAGTTACCTGCGGGTGATCGACCACAAATCGACCGTGCGCCGCCTCAGCCCCGCGGCGGTCGCGGCCGGAGTCGACCTGCAGTTACTGTGCTATCTCCTCGCGGTCGACGAGAGCGCCGAGCAGCTGGCCGGCGGGGGGAAAGCGACCGTGGCGGGGGCCTTCTACTCGCCCCTGCTGGCTGGTTTCTTGCGCCGGTCGCGCCCGCTTTCGCCCGCGGAAGCCGAAGCGGCGCGTCTGGCCGAGTTCCGCCTGACCGGGCTGGCGCTGGCGGAACCGGAAGCCATCCGGCTGATGGATGCAGGCCAGGGGGATTCGCCCCCCGGCTACCTGGTTCGGGTTCCGCTGCGCCGCGACGGGCTCCCGCGCGAGGGCGCGGCGGCCCTGGACCGGGAAAGCTGGGGGGGACTGCTCTCCGCCGTGCGCCATCGCATCGGCGCGCTGGGCGAGCGGATGGCGGCCGGAGAGGTCGGCCGGCGGCCCTTCCGTCTGGGCGCGGACGGCGCGTGCCAGCGTTGTGACTATCGATCGGTATGTGGGTTTGATCGCTTGCTCGGCGACGCCCACCGCGTCGCCCGGCTGCGGGGGAGTTGGACGGAACTGGCCGAGGAGGGGATGAGCGGTGGAGTGGACGGCCGAGCAGCGGGCCGTCATTGAGGCGTCCGGATCGAGCCTCCTGGTATCGGCGGGAGCAGGGGCGGGCAAGACCGCCGTCCTGGTCGAGCGGGTGCTCCGGCGACTCACCGCCGGCTCGCGCCCGGCGGGGGTCGACCGCCTGCTGATCGTGACCTTCACCGAGGCGGCGGCTCGGGAGTTGCGGGTACGGATCCGCGAGACGCTGGCGGATCTCGCCGCAGCCCGGCCGTCGTTGCGGCGGCAAGCCGCCATGGTGGATCAGGCCTGGATTTCCACCTTGCATGCTATGTGCCTGCGGCTGCTCCGCAAGTATTTCTATTTGACCGACCTCGACCCGGCTTTCCGGGTGGCCGGCGAGGAGGAGGCGGTCGCCCTTCGCCGGGAAACGCTGGCCGCGTTGCTCGAAGACCGCTATCGCGACGGGGCGTCCGACTTCCTGGACCTCGCCGAGAGCTTCGCCGGGCCCCGCGGCGATGAACCCTTGCGCCGGGCGGTGCTGGAGTTGCATGCGTTCGCGGTTAGCCAGAGCGATCCGGAAGACTGGCTCGAACGGGCGGCCGGCGCCTTCCGATTGCCTGGCGATCTCCCGCTGGACCAGCTGCCGTGGGCAACGGCGGCCGGCCGCATCTTGCGGATCAATCTCGACCGGGCGGCCGGCTTGCTGGAGGGCGCGGCCGGTCTGGCCGCGCGGCCGGGGGGGCCCGGGGCATGGCGCGAGACCCTGCTTGGCGGCGCGGCTGATGCGCGGCGCCTGGCCGCGGCGCTGGGCAGGGGATGGACCGCGGCCGCCGCCCTGACCGCCGGCCTGCATCCCGACCGAATGCCTCCCCATCGCGGCGAGGTCGATGCGGCGATCAAGGACCGGGTGTCAACCATGCGCCGCGAAGCCCACACGCTGCTGGAAGAGGCCAAGGTGTGCCTCGAGCGCCCGCCCGGGGACTTGCTGGCGGAACTCCGGGGCCTGGCCCTGCGGATGGCGCTCCTGGTCGGGCTGGTGATGGAGTTGGACCGGGCCTATGCCCGGGCCAAGGCGTCCCGGCTCATGCTGGACTATAGCGATCTGGAGCGGCATTGCCTCAACCTCCTGGAAGGCGGCGCCGGGGTTTCCGCTCGGCTACGCGAGCGGTTCGAGGAAGTCTTCGTGGACGAGTTCCAGGACATCAACCCCCTGCAAGAACGTCTCATCGAGCACCTGTCCCGGAGCGGCGACGACCCGTCCCCCAACCTGTTCCTGGTGGGGGACGTCAAGCAGAGCATCTACCGTTTCCGCATGGCCGAGCCGGCGCTGTTTCTCGCCCGCTACCACGACTATCCTCGGCGCCCGGGATGCCGCCGCCTCCACCTGTCGGCCAACTTCCGCAGCCGGCCCGCCATCATCCATGCCGTCAACTTCCTGTTCCGACAGCTCTTCACCGAGGGGGTGGCGGAACTGGTCTATGGCCCCGAGGTGGAACTGGCGCCCTCCCGCCCGCCGGCGATGGAAGGGGAGGAGGTTGAGGTGCACCTCGTGGAACGCGCGGGAGACCGCGATGCGGCCGGGGATGAAGGAGTGCCGGAAGATGACGAGGCGGGAGGAGATCCGGAGGAGCCGGGAGAAGCGATCGAGGAAGAGGCGCGGATCATCGCCGAACGTATCCGTTCCCTGGTCCACGCCGATCCCCCGGGGCTAATGGTGCCCGATCCCGTCACCGGGGGACTCAGGCGTCCCGAGTATCGGGATATGGCCGTGCTGTTGCGCGCAACCCGCGGCCAGGCCAACCAGCTCCTGGACGTCCTCCGGCTCGAGGGTGTCCCGGCATGGGGCGAATTGGCGACCGGGTATGCAGACGCGGCCGAGGTCAAGGTGATGCTGTCCCTGCTCCGCTTGATCGACAACCCCCTGCAAGACCTGCCCCTGGCCGGCGTACTGCTGTCGCCGGTAGGGGGGATGAACCCTGCCGAGCTGGCCGCCATCAGCATGAGTTCGACGGCCGGGCTTTCGGAAGCGTTCTTCGCCAGCGCCGACTCGCGGACCCGCGAGTTCAGGAGCCGGCTCGATCGCTGGCGAACCATGGCCCGACGGCGCCCGGTGGGCGACCTGATCGCCGCCGTGTATCGGGAGACGGGCTACTACGATCGCGTCGGCGCCATGCCGGCGGGGGCGCAACGCCAGGCCAATCTGAAAGCCCTGCAAGATCGGGCGCGCGCCTTCGATCGAGGCGCTTCCCGCGGCCTGGTGGGGTTCCTCCGTTTACTGGAAGGCATCGAGGAGGCCGGACTCGATCTGGGAGAGGCTGGCGCCCTCGAAGGCGATGAGGACGCCGTCCGGGTCATGAGCGTTCACGGGGCCAAGGGCCTGGAGTTCCCCGTGGTATTTCTGGCCGGACTCGGCCGCCGGTTGCACGGGAGGGCAGCCGATCCTCATCTGGCCTATCACCGGCGAATGGGCCTCGGCCCCGCAGTGGTCGACCAGGAACTGGGGGTCATGTATCCGAGTTTGGCGCAGCAGGCGGTCATGGGCCGCCTGCGCCTCGAGGATCTCGCCGAAGAACTCCGGATCCTGTACGTGGCCATGACCCGGGCGCGGGAACGCCTGTTCCTCATCGGCACCGTGCGCGATCGCGAGCGAAGTCTGGCGCGGTGGGCCGCGGCAGCGACGGGACACCGGGAGGCGCCCCTGCCGGATGGCTTGCTGGCCGGGGTATCGACGGCCCTCGATTGGCTTGGCCCGGCTTTGGCCCGCCATCCCGACCTCGGCTTATTGCCCGCTGAGGACTGCCTGCCCCGGCCGGAACCTTCCCGCTTCCGGCTGGTCTCCCCGCCGGCGCCTCCGTCGCGGGACAAAGCCTCCCTCCCCGCCGGTAAGGCTGCCGTCCCGGCGACCCTTCGACCCGACCCGGCCCTGCAAGAGCGGTTCCGCCATGCCTTTACCTGGCGCTATCCCCGGCAAGCCCTCGCCCGCCACGCCGCCAAGCGGTCGGTAAGTGAACTGAAGGGCCGCGGCTGGGAGGGGGAGGAAGAGCCGTCCGTCGCCGCCACCGCCGCCGTCGGCGGCGGGGTGGAGGCGGGGACGGCCACGCACCTGGTACTGCGCCATCTCGATCTCGCCGCCCCCCTGGATGGGCCGGGGATCCGGCGGCAAATGGGGGACATGCTTCGGCGCGAGCTGATCGCGCGGCCCCAGGTTGGGCTGGTGGATGTGGAGGCGATTGCCCGCTTCTTCGCCGGTCCCCTGGGGCGGCGGGTGCTCAGGGATCCGGCCCACGCGCGCCGCGAGGTGCCCTTCACCCTGGCGCTGCCGGCCGCTGAGGTCTATCCGGACATGCCGCGGGAGCAGGCGGCGGGTGAGCGGGTGTTGGTGCAGGGCGTCATCGATCTCATCCTCGAAGAGCCCGATGGCCTGCTGATCTTGGATTTCAAGACCGACCGGGTGGTCGCCGGGACGGAGGCCGCGGCGGCCGGTAGCCACTCATTCCAGGTCCGGATGTACGCGCGGGCGGCCGCCGCCTTGCTAGGACGCCCGGTAACCGGGACTTTCCTTCATTTCCTGGCCGCGAACCTGACGGTTGAGGTGCCGCCGGCCTGACTAGACTCCCATCCCCCTCAGGGCATCCCGGGGCATGAACACGGCAGGCGGCGGGAGACCGCGCGCCTTAGGGGCGGGTTCGGAACCCGCCCCTAGCTGGACCACGCAGCAATGATCGTCAGGCCCGGCGGGCGGCGGACCTGGTCCGCGCTATCTTGCGCTTGGCCGCGGGAGAGAAAACCACGCTGGCCAGCCCGGCGGTGATGGGCACGCACAGCACGACGCCGATGCTCCCCGCCAGGGCGCGCACCACCTCCGTGGCGATGAGGTCGAGGTTCAGCACCTTGATCAGGCTGGCGTCATGCACCATGAGCAGCAGCAAGAGCGGCAGGGCGCCGCCGGTATAGGCCAGGATGAGGGTGTTGGCCATGGTGCCCATGACATCCCGGCCCACGTTCATCCCCGAACGGAACAGGGCCATGGGACCGAGGGCGGGGTTGGCCCGGCGGACTTCCTCGATGGCGGAGGCGATGGACATCGCCACGTCCATGATCGCCCCCAGCGCCCCCAGGATCATGCCCGAAAACAGGAGGCCGCGGAAGTCGAGCTGCAAGTCATCCACGAAGTACAGGAACTGGGCTTCCTGGGCGCTCATGCCCATCAACTGGGCCAGGGTGCCGCCGTACATGGCGAGTACTCCCGCCACCGCCAACCCCCCGGTCGTCCCGAGCGTGGCGGCCAACGCCTTCCGATTGGGACCCGCCACCATCACCATGGTCGCCAGGGTGATCAGCGCGCACAGCACGACGGTGGTGGCGACCGGAGGAGAACCCGTCAGGAGCCGCGGCAGCAGCAGGAAGAACACGGCCAGGATGGTGAGGGCCAGGGCGAGCAGGGCTTTCAGCCCCTTGCGCCCTCCCATCGCCACCAGACTCACGGCGAACAATCCCGTCAGCCCATACAGATATGTGTCCCGGGCGAAATCCTCGATGAAGACCGCGGGTCCCTCGGCATCGCCTTCCTCGATGCTCACCAGCACCGTGTCGCCGGGAGTGAGCACCAGGTCGTAGGCGGGTTGTCCGGAAAGGTAGTTGTGGACGGTGAAGGTCTCATCC
Organism: Bacillota bacterium; assembly: GCA_035477115.1. Classification (GTDB taxonomy): domain Bacteria; phylum Bacillota; class Sulfobacillia; order UBA995; family UBA995; genus UBA995. The sequence continues at coordinate 46,791 of DATIKW010000029.1, forward strand.
CGATAGCGGCCGCCCAGGATGCGCAAGGTCACCGTCTGCCGGCGCATCGGCAGTCCCCAGGCGCCCTCCTGGACTTCCTCGTCGTCCATTACCTCCAGCACCCGGGCCCGGGTGCGGACCGCCGGCTCGAGCGGCGGTTCAAAGGCCTCGGCCGGTCCGGCCGGCAAGAGACCCACCAGCAGCCCGCCGGCGAGCGCGGCCAAGACGAAGATGACCCAACCCCGGCGTCCGCTCAAGATCGACACCTCCCAGTGGTCATAGCCAGACCAGCCAGAGCAGCAGATGGATCGCCGCCACCGTGATCAGGGTGAAGGGCACACTGAGTTTCATGAAGTCCAAGGTCCGCACCGTGTACCCCTGCTTCTCCAGTATGCCGCAGGCGAAGACGTTAGCGGTGGCGCCGACGGGGGTGATGTTGCCCCCCGATCCCGTGCCCACCACCATGCCGTAAAGCAGGGGGATGGCGGAGATGCCCACCTGCGCCGCCACCATCCGCACCACGGGGATCATCAGGATGGTGTAAGGGACGTTGTCCACCACCGCCGATACGGCGACCGATATCCATACGAAGAAACCGGTGAGGGCGACCGGGCTGCGGAGCCCCGACGCGGCGATCAGCCCGGCCAAGCGTTCGAGGAGGCCGGTCGTCTCCAGCGAGCCGACCAGCACGAAAGTGCCGGTTATGAACAGGAAGGAATCCCAGTCGAACTCGCGGAGCAGGTCGCCCGCCCGCCGAGCTTCGAGGAGGAGGGCCAGCAGGCCGACGGCCAGCCCGATCAGCCCGATGCGGATGCCGAGTTGGGGGGCAAAGGCCAACGCTACCACGCCGCCGCCGAACAGGAGGGCCGCCCCGTAGCGCGCGCGGGGAGGGGCGGACGGCAGGTCGAAGCGCGCGTTCAGGTGCCGGAAGGGGACCAGCAGCCAGAGCAGGGCCACGGCCACCCCGGCAATACTGAGGGTGCCGAGGCCCGGACGACCCTGGTACCAGAAGAAATCGAAGAACCCCATCCCCATGTCCACGGCCAAGATCAGCGCGGGGGGATCGGCCACCATGGTCACCGTGGTCACAGCGTTGGAGCTTATGGCCAGGCCGACGAGGTAGGGGAACAGGTTGCTCCGGGTTATCCGGGCCAGCTCGATCGCAACCGGGGCCATGATCAGCACGGCCCCGACGTTGTGCATGAAGGCCGAGACCAGGGCGGTGATGCTGCACAGGATGAGCAGGGCGTACTTCTCGCTATGGACACGGCGGAGGACGTTGACGGCGAGCACCCGGGGTACGCCGCTCTCGCTGAAGGCACTCGATACCAGCAGGAATCCCGCGTAGATCGCCAACACGTCCAGGTCGATCAACTCGAAGAGGGCGATTCGCCAGGGAACCACGTCCAGCGCGATCAGGACGCCGGCACCGGCCAACGCGATGTAGGCCAGCTTCACCTTACGAGTCAGGGCGAGAGCATAAGCGATGATGAAGACGACCAGACTGACCACTTGCGCGTAGGCCAAGGCCACTCCCCTCGGTATTCGCACCTGTACGTGCTGCCAAACTGAATTGTACCTGGCAGGCTACTGCTTGTCAACCGCCATCTTCCCATGCTGCGGCGATGTACGGCCGAGACTCACTCGGATGCAGGGGCGGGTTCGGAACCCGCCCCTACCCGGGCCGGGAGCACCAGCCGCGGAATGGGTTCACCTCACCTCGCAGTGGATCACCCAGGCTCCTATCCTCAACGGGCTTTGCCGTCCACAGCCGTCCGCAGGGGGGATTGACGACATCCCGCGCGCCGTGTAAAGTATGGCCAACAACTCAAGACCATCGGCCATGACCGGGAAGAGTAGCCGCTTTCGTGCCGACCAAGCGAGCCGGGGATGGTGGGAGCCCGGCGCCGGCGAGAGGGGCGAATGGTCCCGGGAGCTGCGGGCCAAAAGGCATCATCCGAGTAGGACCCGCCGGGATCTCCCGTTAGCGAGATAGGGTATACGGGCTTTGATCCGTCTGAGGAGCCCCGTACCCGGGAGCACGACCGGCGGAAGACGGATCCGAACCGGTCTTCAAGCGGGGTGGCATCACGGCCAGAAACCCGTCCCAGCGAGGGGCGGGTTTTTGTCATTACTGAGGGAGGGATCGAGGATGGGTGAGCAGCGATTCACGTTTCCGTTGCCGGCCGAGGAGTTGCCGGCCTGTTGGTACAACCTGGCGGCGGATTTACCGTTCCGGCCCGATCCGCCCCTGCATCCGCGCACGCTCCAACCGCTTGGGCCGGCCGACCTTTCCGCTCTCTTTCCGCCCTCGCTGATCGAGCAGGAGGTGAGCGGCGAGCGCTTCCTCGATATTCCCGGTGAGGTGCTGGACGTGTATCGGCGGTGGCGGCCCACGCCCCTGTTCCGGGCGGTCCGGCTGGAAAGAGATCTGGGGACCGCGGCGCGGATCTACTACAAATACGAGGGGGTGAGCCCCACCGGCAGCCACAAACCCAATACCGCCGTGCCCCAGGCCTACTACAACCGCCGGGACGGGACCCGGCGACTCACTACCGAAACCGGCGCGGGGCAGTGGGGATCGGCGCTCGCCTTCGCCGCTTCGCTATTCGGGCTCGACTGCGAGGTATACATGGTTCGAGTCAGTTACGTGCAGAAACCATACCGCAAGACGCTCATGCGGGCTTACGGTGCCGAGGTGATCGCCAGTCCCAGCGACCGGACGGCGGCCGGACGCGCCATCCGGGAGCAGGATCCGGATTCTCCCGGCAGCCTCGGCATCGCCATCAGTGAAGCGGTGGAGCAGGCGATGGCTGATGGCAGTACCTGCTACGCCCTGGGGAGCGTGTTGAACCACGTCCTGCTGCACCAGACGGTGATCGGCCTGGAAGCCCGCGCCCAGATGGCGCTGGCGGGCGAGCGGCCGGATTACATCGTGGGTTGCTTCGGAGGCGGCAGCAATTTCGCCGGACTGGCCTTCCCCTTTCTGGGGCTGGAGCGCCCGGCCCCGGAAGCGATCGCCGCCGAGCCGGCCGCCTGTCCCAGCCTCACCCGGGGAGTGTATGCGTATGACTACGGCGACACGGCGGGATTGGCGCCGATCGTCCGCATGCACACCCTCGGCCATCGCTTCGTGCCGCCCGCCATCCACGCGGGCGGATTGCGCTATCACGGCGCGGCGCCCCTGGTCAGCGCCATGCTCGAACGCGGGCTCGTCACCGCCCGCGCCGTGGGGCAGCGGGCGGCCTTCGCCGCCGCCGCGCGCTTCACCCGCTGCGAAGGCATCCTGCCGGCCCCGGAATCCGCCCATGCCATCCAGGTGGCCATCGCCCTGGCGGAGGAAGCCGTCCCCAAGGGGCAAGCGCCGTGTATCCTGCTGGGTCTCAGCGGCCACGGCCACTTCGACCTGGCCGCTTACGAGACGTACCTTGACGGCAGGCTCGAGGAGTGCGAGTACTCGCCGGAAGACGGGGAACGAGCGCGGGCGGCGCTGCCGCAGGTGCCGGGGAGGTGATGGGGGCATGTTCAAGCTCGCTCTGCTGGAGGCCGCGGCCCTTCGCGCCCACGAGCAGACCGAAACCGGCCGCCTGATCCGGTTGACCCGAGCGATCGGTCGCGACGGCTGTCTGCGCCAGCCGGTCCTGGTCGACCAGGCCAGCCTGGTGATCCTGGACGGACACCATCGGGTGCGGGCGCTCACCGCCCTGGGATACCGGATAACCCCGGTCTACCTCGTAGACTATCGCGGGCCCCTGGTTCAGGTGCGGTCCCGCCGGGCGGAGATCGCCGTTGACAAGCAAACCGTCTTGGAGCGGGCCATGAACGACTGTCCCTATCCGCCGCGTACCTCCCGGCACGTGTTTGCCGAGGCTCCGCCGGCCCGTCCGATCGATCTGGAACTGCTGGCTACCCTGGGAATGATCCTTGCGGGAGCGGTGCCGGCCGCGCCCAGGGGTACGCGGACTCGGAGAATGCTTGCCTCGTCGCCGGGGAGAGAATAGGGTCTGGCGGATGCGAAGGGGTGGACGACCCTTGAGACTCTCACCGAGCCTGGTTCGACACGATGGCAATGCAGCGCTGTTGCGGGCGGTGGAGATGTCCGTCCTGTCCACGCTCGCGGGATGGCCGCTTCACCTTCATGCCGAGGGACTTCGCGGCACGGGCAAGACCACCATCCTCCGCGCCACTCGGCCCGCTTTGCCGCAGATCGAGCGAGTCAAGAGCTGTCTGTACAACTGCGACCCCCGGCGGCCGCACTGCCCCGACCATGCTCGCGGCTGGGAGGGAGCGACGGAATGGATCCCCATGCCCTTCATCGAGATATCCCATTCGGCAAAGGTGGGAACGGTGGTCGGCAGCGTAGACCTCGCCGGTCTGACCGATGCCGTCAACCCTCGGGCAACTCTGTTGCCGGGGTCCATCCCTCAGGCCAATCGCGGGATCATCTTCGTGGACGAGATCAACCGCCTGGCGGATACGGCTCCGGAACTGGCGGATGTGCTCCTCGATGTGATGGGCACCAAGCCCGGCCGCATCCAGGTAGAAGAAACGGGTCTCCCCCGCGTGGAAGTGCCGCTATCCATCTCGGTATGGGCGGCATCCAATCCGGATGAGGATCCCGGGCCGCTGGAAGACATCCGCAAGCAGCTATCCGACCGGTTCGACTTCGTAATCGCCATGAGTCGGCCTTCCCGCCCGGAAGTGGTGGCGGAGATCCTTGCGCAACGAGTTGACGCGGTAGCCCGCCCGCCGGCCCTCATCGCCAACGCGGACTGCTGGCAAGGAGTGCTGGAGAATCTCGGCCGAGTGGAGCTGCCCCGGACCCTGCAACGCCTTCTAGCCGGCCTGTATGTGGACTTCAACCTGGAGAGCTTGCGGGCGGTGGAGGCCATCCAGCTTGGGGCCAGAGTTCACGCCGCGCTGGAGGCTCGAGACGAGGTGACCCTGGCGGATGTGCTGGCGGTCACGGCCATCGCCCTGCGCCACCGTGCCGATCTTGCGACTATAACCGAGGCGATGAAGCACCTGGAGGAGTGGTCAAACCGGGCCGAGCGCGATCTGCCTCCGGGGGATGAGGGTCCGAAGGAGGCGGTGGGCGCCTCGCCTCCCTCCGGCAAGCAGCGCGCAGCCGGTGCCCTCTCCGGATCGGGAGTCGTCCGGTCCTGGGGAAATCTGCTGAGCCGCTTCTGGCCCGGGACGGACAAGGCGGCCGGCGGCGCAAGCGGGGAAGGGCGCGCCGGTTCCGGCCGGATACGCGGCCTCGGGCGGGCCGGTCACGGCAATTCGACATCGTTCAGGGGGCGGGAGGGCGGAGACGCCGGTAAGGCCGGCGATCGCATGCCGGAAGGCCCCGCCGATCCTCGGGGGATGGCACCATTCGCTCCGCCGGCCATCGCCCGCCCGCTCGTCGATCTGGCACCGGATGAGATGTTGCGGCTTCCCGACGCTCCCGGATGAAAGTGGAGTCGACCTTCGGCGGACTCGGCATCAGCGGTCAGTTCAGCGACCGCCAGCTGGACGCGATTCGCGAAGGGAGTCGCGATGTGGCGGGAGCCATCACCCGGGGTCTGGGGGCGCGTCTCGGCCACACCACCGTCGCCAGCGCGCGCCTCCATACCATCTCTCCCGCTCGACCCGGCGAGGTCCAAGTCGTCATGGACGGAGACGCCGGCCAGATTTTCTATCGCCGGGAGCGTCCGGGGGAGATCCTGCATGTCGACATCTTTCACCAGGTGGCCGAGGTCGATCACCGCGGGATGGGGCGTGCGCTCCTCAAGGCCGTCGATCGTTACTGCCGCGACTTTGCGTGGTCGGATGGCATGGGAATGCCGCCGGGCGGCCGCCGGTTGGCCGACCACGTGGACCTGCAGACGGGAACGGGAGGCGGACGCCTGTCCGGTTCCCTGGCCTACGGGCGCAGGGAGTCCCTGCGGCGAGCGCACCTGAACCATGTTCATCTGGCCCTCAAACTGCAGGACACACAACTTCCGCTGCTATTCTACATGGTGGCGGCCGCCGAGGAAGAGATCGAGCGGCAGGGCCACGACATCCGCAAGGTCGAAGCAGTGCGGTGCGTCCGCGGGGGACAGCGGGGCGAAGCCGATTTCACCCCTTACACGAGCCACTCCGACTCTTTCTTGTTGGGGCGGGACAGTCCTCCGGCTGACCTGCAGGTCCAGCGACAGGTTCAACTCCAGACGGCAATGGATCTGAGCGACGACATCGGCAGCGTCGCCGAACTCGAGGAGTTCCTGGAAGCGGTCAAGGGGGAGCATGGCAGGACGTCCCCACCCGGCAGGCTGAAACGGCTGCCCAATTCCGGCCGGTGGCTCGAGCGACTGGAGGCACTGGGGCTCATCGTCTCCGATCGGCGGGAATACCGCTTGACGGATGAGGGGTCGCGGCTATACGAGTACGTGCGGACTCACCGTCGCGAGATCGAACTGGGTCTGCGCAAGTTGCTCCGCCGGATGACCATCTCGCCCGCCGAATTGGGCGATCCGGGCCGGCCGCCGGTGCAGGTCTGGGACCGGCGTCCCGGCTACAGCCTGGCAGCACCGGTGCCCGAGCGAGCCTGGCTCCCGAGCCTGGCCGTCCCCGAAACGATGATCGCCGCGACGGTCCGGCGGCTGACTGAGGGGGGCGCCCGTCTGTGCAGGGAGGATGTCCGGGCCTATCGGCGGCGGAAAGCCGAGAAGCTCGACATATGCCTGTTGATCGATGCCAGCGCCAGTATGGCCGGCGCTCGGCTCCGGGCAGCTCGTCATCTGGCCCAGCACCTCTTGCTGTCCCGGCGGGACCGGCTGGCGGTGATCGCTTTCCAGGAGCGGGACGCGACGGTACAGGTACCGTTCACCCGCAGCTATGGGCGGATCGAGGTCGGCCTGAAAAACGTCCGTGCCCAGGGCCTGACGCCGCTGGCCACCGCCCTGGTCACCGCAACGGACTACCTCGAGCATGCCCGGACCCGGAGGCCGCTGCTCCTCCTGATCACCGACGGCATACCAACAGTGCCCAAGTGGACGATGAACTCCCTGGCGGATGCAGTTGAGGCCGCCCGTTTGGTGGCCCGCCGGAAGATCCGCTTTGCCTGCATCGGCCTTGAGCCGAATCGACGCTTCCTGGAGGAACTGGCCCGCGAGGGCCGTGCCAGCCTACACGTGGTGGAGGAGATCCAGCGCGAGCGACTGGCGGAGATCGCCCGGCAAGAGACGGCCGTGCCCGGGCGTTGAGCCCGCATCCAGGCTTCCGGGCGGAGCGGTCAACGCCCGGCGAGCAGGATGGTGGTGGGCGCCAGGGGTGTCCACGAGCGCTGGTCGAAATCTCCCCACCGGGCCATGACTCGCAGCTTCGCTGCTTGCACAGCTCCTTCCAGATCGGTCATGGTCATCCGCCGGATAGTATGGCTGGTCCGCAGGGAGGGACCGCCGCCCTCCGGCACCAGCTCGAGTTCGAAGTCGATCAGCCCATCGGTCCGTTCCCGGTAGCGGCGGTGAAACACCATGCCGGAGAAAGGGACGGTCAAGGGTGGGAAGGAGTGTAGCGACCCGGTACGATCGAAGTTGACCGTCTGCGCGAGGAATATGCCGCCGGAGGCGAGCGAACGTCCGATGTACGCCACGGTGGCATCGAAGGCGCCGGGACCGACCGCATAGGCCAGGGAATTGCCCAGGCAGGAAGCGCCTCCGAAACGGCCCGCCAATCCTCGATAGGTCGCGGGGTCAGTCATGTCCCCGACTCGGAAGTCGATCCGGAGATCCTCGCGGCGAGCTGCCTGGCCGGCCAGGCGGATCATGAGCGGATCCCGATCCATGGCCGTCACCCGCATCCCCCGGGCGGCGAGAAAACGGGCATGCTTGCCCGTCCCGCAACCCACTTCCAGCCATCTGGTCACGGGCAGCCGGTCGGCCAGCCGCGCCAGCAACGCTTGCTGGCTGGGCCGCGCGGGGAAGATGGCTTCATAAGCCTCGCTGAACACTTCCTCAAACGTCTGCATATCTTGTCCTTCTACCTCTGGGTGGAACTCACCTCCCGCCGGAACCACCGGAAGGAGGTGACCCCCGCCGCGGCTAATTGATAAGTGACTCAGCAACGCATGGGGGTAGGTAGCCGTTGGCTCTCGGTGCAATCCTCCTGGCGGCCTTCCTGGTGGCCTTGTTCGCCATTCAGAATGCCCAAGCCGTGCCCGTCCGTTTCCTCGTTTGGGCGGCGAACCTGCCGCTGGCGCTCGTCCTGCTTGGCGTGGCCGCGGCGGGAGCGCTGGTGGGCGGCATGGCCGGCGTGATGCGCCAGGTGGGATTAGGCGTCCGGCTGGGGGGGGAGCGGCGGGAACGGGAGCGGCTGGCGGGAGAGAACCGCCGCCTTCAGGAGCAACTTGCCTCCCTGCAGGCGGAACTGGCGGGGGTGCGGTCGGCAAAGGCCGACGGCGGAGCGGAGACTGAGCAGTCGTGACTCCTTCAGCATTGCACGCGGAATGGATCGTCGGCCGGCCCGACCCCGAGCGGGTTGACTTGCTGGGCACGGAACTGGGGGTAAGTCGAGTTCTGGCCGCCGTGCTGGTCGGTCGAGGCATGACCGGGCCGCAGGAGGCGCGCGCTTTCCTGTCGGCGGGCGGCGACCTGCCGGACCCCATGGCTATGGCGGACATGGGTCGGGCGGTGGAACGGATCGAGCGGGCGATCCGCCAGGCGGAACCGGTGGTCGTATACGGGGACTACGATGCCGACGGCCTGACCGGCATGGCGTTGCTGGTCGACTGCCTGCGCCGGCGGGGAGCCAACGTGGAATACTACGTCCCCGATCGACTCGAAGAGGGCTACGGTCTGAAAGGCACGGTCCTGCGGGACCTGGCGGCCCGGGGCACCCGACTGGTGGTGACGGTGGACTGCGGCATCACCGCGATCGCCGAGGCGGAGTTGGCAGCAGAGCTTGGCATGGACCTGGTGATCACCGACCACCACGCTCCGGGCCCCTGCGCGCCCCCGGCGTTCGCCGTGCTCAACCCCTTGCGGGAGGGGTGTGACTATCCCTTCAAGCAACTTGCGGGAGTGGGGGTTGCCCTCAAGTTGGCCCAAGCTATGCTCCCGGGCGGGGAGTGGGAGGAACACTTGGACTTGGCGGCCGTTGGGACCATAGCCGATGCGGTCCCGCTGCTGGGCGAAAACCGGCTCCTGGTAAGGCGCGGCTTGGTTGCCCTCCGCGACACCTCACGTCCGGGCCTGCGGCAGTTGCTCGCGGCAAGCGGTAGGACGTCCGGGGAGGTCACGGCGGAAAGGGTGGTCTATGGGTTGGGACCCCGGCTCAACGCCGCGGGACGCGTGGGCCGCGCGGAAGTCGCCGCCGAGATCCTGCTGACTCGAGATGATGGACGCGCCCGTGCCCTTGCCGGACAACTGGAGGAGTTCAACCGGACGCGACGTTCTCTAGAGGCGCAGATCGTGAGGGAGGCCGGGGACATGGTGGCTGCCGGCGCCGGCGGCGCTTGTCTCGTGCTGGCTCGCGCCGGATGGCCTACCGGGGTTCTGGGCATCGGGGCCGCCCGTTTGGTGGAGCGTCACCGCCTGCCGGCGGTGCTGCTCACGATCGAGGGGGGCAAGGCCCGGGGATCGGCGCGGGGGCTGCCCGGCCTGGACATTCTGGATGCCCTACGCGCCTGCCATGACCTGCTCGAGACCTACGGCGGGCACCCGGGTGCGGCCGGCCTGAGCCTCGAGGCTGACCGTGTGCCCGAATTCGCGGGGCGAATGCAAGAGGTGGTCGGCGGTCGCCTGACGCCGGGCGGCCGCATGCCGCGGATGATCGTTGACACGGAGGTGGCGGTGGGGGAACTCGACGGCCAACTGCTCCGCGACCTGGAACTACTCGAACCCTGCGGTCAGGGAAATCCGCCGCCTCTTCTGGTGCTCCGGGGCGCCCCCGTGGTCGACTGCCGGGCGGTGGGGCAGGATGGCGCCCATCTGCGACTGACCCTGGGCCGGGGAGCGGGTTCCTTGCGGGCCATGGCCTTCCGTATGGGTGGCAGCCTGAATCGGTTGGCCGGAGCGCCGCGCTTGGATCTGGCTTTCACGCCGCTAGTCGAGCGCTGGAATGGACGGGAGTCGCTCACGCTGGCCGTACGGGATTTCGATATTCCAGGCGGCGATCGGAGGGAACTGACCGATGGAAGTGGATCTTAGGACCATGATCCGGGAGATCCCCGACTTCCCCAAGCCGGGGATCCGGTTCCGCGACATCACTACGCTCTTGCGGGATGGGCCGGCCTGGCGGCAGGCCATCCGTTCACTGGCTGCCGTCTACCGGGATCGGGGGGTCGACATGGTGGTGGGCCCGGAAGCCCGGGGCTTCATCGTGGGGGCCACCGTGGCTTACGAACTCGGCGCCGGGTTCGTCCCCGTGCGCAAGCCGGGCAAGCTTCCCGCGCGGACCCTGCGCGGGGAGTACCTCCTGGAATACGGGCAGGATGCCCTCGAGATCCACCTCGACTCGCTGGAAGGGAGCCGGAGGGTCTTGGTGGTCGACGATCTCCTCGCCACCGGCGGCACGGTGGTCGCCACCCTGGATCTCGTCCGCCGGCTGGGCGTGGCGGTGGTGGGCGTTGGCTTCCTGATCGAACTAGCCTATCTCAATGGACGGGAGCGCCTCAAGGGCTACGAGGTCACCTCCCTGATCCAGTTCTGATCGGGCCATGGGCCAGGACCTGGCAAGTCTGAAGGAGAAGGTGCTGGCCGCGAGCCCCGGTGCGGACACCGCGCTAATCGAGCGCGCGTACGCTTTCGCCGGCGGGGCCCACCAGGGGCAACGCCGGGTGTCCGGCGATGCTTTCATCGAGCACCCGCTGGCCGTAGCTCACATTCTCGCCGAGCTGGAACTGGACACGACGGTCATCGGGGCGGCGCTCCTCCACGATGTGGTCGAGGATACGGCGGTGACCTTGGAGGCCGTCCAGGAGGCGTTCGGCGACGAGGTGGCGCAACTCGTGGACGGGGTGACCCGTCTCTCCCGGCTGGAGTTGCGGGCCACCGAAGACGAGCAGGTGGAGAACTTACGGAAGATGTTCCTGGCCATGGCCCGGGACATCCGGGTCATCCTGATCAAGCTGGCCGACCGCCTGCACAACCTCCGGACGCTCAATTGCCTCGAGCCCGCCGCCCGCCGCCGCATCGCCGAGGAGACGATCGAGATCTTCGCGCCGCTCGCCCATCGGCTCGGCATCAACCGGATGAAGATGGAACTCGAGGACCTCGCCCTGCACCATCTCGATCCGACCCGCTATTACGAGATCGTGGACCTGGTAGCCAGGCGCCGCGGCGAACGCGAAGCCATTATCGCGCAGGCCATCGCCGTCATCAAGGAACGACTGGCCGCCGAGGGGCTCCACGCCGACATCCAGGGCAGAGCCAAGCACTTCTACAGCATATACCGGAAGATGTATGAGCAGGGGCGAGACTTCGGGGACATCTACGACTTGATCGCCATCCGGATCATCACCGGGGCGGAGCGAGACTGCTACGGGATACTCGGAGTGGTACACGCCTTGTGGAAACCTCTGCCGGGGAGAGTCAAAGACTTCATCGCTTCCCCCAAGCCCAACATGTACAAGTCCTTGCACACGACGGTGGTGGGCCCGGAGGGCGAGCCGGTAGAGATCCAGATCCGCACCTGGGAGATGCATCAGACGGCCGAGTACGGCATCGCCGCCCACTGGCGGTACAAGGAGGGCGAGCGCGCCGGTGACAAGGGCTTCGAGGAGAGGCTTGCCTGGCTGCGTCAGACCCTCGAGTGGCAGCAGGACCTGAGGGATCCCCAGGAGTTCCTGGAAGCGCTGAAGACGGACCTCCTGGCGGACGTGGTATACGTATTCACCCCCCGGAGTGATATCATCGAGTTGCCAGCCGGTGCCACGCCCATCGATTTCGCCTACCGTATCCACACGGACGTGGGGCACCGCTGCATCGGGGCGAAGGTAAACGGCCGGATCGCCCCTCTACACTATCAGCTCAATAACGGCGACATCGTCGAGATCCTCACTTCGCGGAAAGCGACTGGTCCTAGCTGGGACTGGCTTAACCTGGCCAAGACCAGTTCCGCGCGTTCGCGCATCCGCAACTGGTTCAAACGGGAAGCATGGCAGAGCAACGTCGCCCGGGGCCGGGAGTTGGTCGACCGCGAACTCAGGCGGCACGGGGTGGATCCCGACGCCTATCCGGCCGGCCTGCGCAATCAGGTCCTGGATGCCATCCGGCAACATCTCAATCTGACGGGCGTGGACGACCTGTGGGCTGGAGTCGGGGCGGGGTCGCTCACGCCCAATTTCGTGGCCCAGAAACTCCGCGAAGCCCTGGCCCAGCAGGAGAAGCTCCCCCAGGAACTGATCGCGGAACGGGCGGCGGCACCGGACATGAAACCCTGGTCGGGCTATGGCCGGCCCACTCAGGGAGTTCGGGTGAAGGGCGTGGACAACATCCTGCTGCGGTTCGCAAGATGCTGCAACCCCGTGCGCGGCGATCCTATAATCGGGTATGTGACCCGGGGCCGGGGAGTCTCCGTGCACCGGAGGGATTGTCCCAGCCTGGCCCACTTCCGGGGCGAGGAGGCGAGGCTGATCGAGGTTGCGTGGGATTCGGCCACCGGCGGGACCTTCCCGGCCGAACTCGAGATAAGGGCGTTCGACCGGCCCGGTTTGCTGTCCGATGTCCTCAACGCCATCGCCGACACGCGAACCAATGTGAACTCAGTCAATGCTCGAGCGGATGTGAATCGGGTGGCCATCATCGACCTGGTGATGGAAATACGCGATCTCGGTCATCTCAAATACCTGACGGAACGATTGTCCCGGGTCAGGGACGTGTATAGTGTCGGGCGGGTGACTACCCGGAGCGGCTGAGCGCCGACCGCGGATCGGGGTGGTGGACGCAGCTGAGGGTGGTAGTGCAAAGGGTGAGCGGCGCTGCGGTTGACTCGGAGGGCCGGCGGGTCAGCGCGATCGGCGCCGGCCTGGTAGTCCTGCTCGGGGTCGGCGCGGGAGATGGACCGGCGGATGCCGATGTTCTGGCCGAGCGCACCGCCAGGCTGCGCATATTCGATGATGATGGGGGCAAGCTCAACCGGTCGGCCCTGGATGTGGGCGGCGAAGTCCTGGTAGTCTCCCAGTTCACCCTGTACGGAGAGGTGTGGCGGGGACTCCGGCCTGGCTTCAGCCGGGCCGCCGCCCGCGAGCGAGGGGAGGAACTCTACGCCCGGTATATCGCCACGCTGCGGGATCAAGGTCTGCACGTGGTCGCCGGCGAGTACGGCGCCCGGATGCAGGTGTCGCTGGTCAACGATGGCCCGGTCACCATCCTCATGGACTCGGAGCGGGCATTCTGAAGGAGTGAAAAGGTGAACGCCGTGTTCTGTAAAGGCTTTCCCGTCGGCCCCTTTGCCGCGAACTGCTATCTCCTGGGCTGCGAGACCTCCAGGCGCCTTGCGGTGATCGATCCCGGCGGGAACGCCAGCCGCATCCTGGGGACGGCCGCTGAAGCGGGCTTCACGATCGAGTACATCCTCAACACCCACGGCCACCTCGACCACGTCGGGGCCAACGGCGCGGTCAAGCAAGCCACCGGCGCCCCCATCCTCATCGCCGCTCCGGACGCGCCGATGTTGACCAGTCCCGGGCGGCAGCTTGCCGGGTTGCTCGTCCCTGGCTCGGGCGGGCCGCCGGCCGATAGGCTGTTAGCCGACGGCGATACCGTCGCCATCGGGGGGATCGTCCTGCGGGTGCTCCTCACTCCCGGCCACACGGCGGGGAGCGCGTGCTTCCTGGTGGGCGACGACCTGCTCTTCACCGGGGACACGCTGTTCGCCGGTTCGGTCGGCCGGACCGACCTCTCCGGCGGCTGCTGGGAGGACCTACTGGCCAGTATTCGCGACAGGTTGTTGCCCCTGGGCGACGGGGTGCGCGTCTTGCCCGGTCACGGCGAGGCGACCAGCATTGGGCAAGAACGGCGCTCCAATCCTTTCCTCCGCGACTAGAAGCGCAGGATCTGCGGCAGCAGGGCCAGGAGTCCCTGGAGCGTGGCCGACCCGGCCAGGCTGCGAGTACGATGGTACAGGTAGCCCGCGATCAGGAAGGCGGCGGGCGTAGTCACCGCGAGTTCGATCCAGCGGATCGCGCTGAAGGGTACGCCGGTGAGCAGCAAGGGGACGGCCCGAGATATGGCCGCGATGTAGGCGGTGACCAGGACGGCCACGCCGCCGCCCGTGTACCGTTCGAGCGCATTCTGGACCAGTCCGCGGTAGTAGATTTCCGGCAGCACTCCCCCAATGAAGACGGCCCCTGCACTCACGCTGAGGAAGCGCGCAAACCCCAAGGCCTGAAAGCCGCGCGGCATGGCCAGCGCCGCGCCCAGGACCATGGCCGTCCCGAGGATCGATCCCGCAAGTAGGGCCCGAGGGAGTCGCCGGCCGTGCAGTCCCAGGTAAGACAGGGGCCAGCCGGCGTACCGGGCGTACCGTAAGGTGGCGACGGCCAACACCAGGTAGATGCCAAGCTCCGCCCAGACCGTGGGAGGCAGGAACGATCTTGCACCTATCTCCAGGAGTGGCAGGCCGGCGAGTAAGATCAGGAGCGTCCCGCGTCCTGCCGGCGGGTGCGCGGCCGCGGGATCGAGTTCGGCGGTCAGGGCGAAGACCGCTGCCAGCAGCAATAAGACCCCGATGGCGAACACGCCCCCCGCGACCGGCCAGGACAGCGGTGGCGTGACCGGAGTGGCGAAGAATCCTCCCGGCTGCTCGGGGGGGGGATCGAGTCGGAAGTGGCCCTCCGGCCCCAGGGAAGGCACCACCAGTTCGACCCGCAGCCCCTCGCTGTAATATACCTCAGGGTATCCGTAGCCCTCGATGCGGGTGAGGGACTTGGGTCCGGCGGCGAAGCGGCGAAAGACGCCAAAGACCCGGAGCAAGCCGGGATCGTCGCGGTTGCGTGCCAGGACTGCTCTCGCCGTTTCTACCGCAGCCAGGTCCTCCACTGCCTGCGCCCCGGCCATGGCCTTCAAGTCCTGCAGACCCTGGTAGTCGAGGGGTAGGTAGACAGCTCGAATGCCGTCCTCCAGGGTCTCGAGGCCGGTGAGGGCCGTGAACTGGGCCGCCGCTTCCGGCGGCAACTCCACGCGGTAACTCCCCCGGCCGAGGATCACCGCCCCTCCCACCTGACCGGCCCTGAGTACGGGTATGATCCGGCCCTCGGCGACATCCAGGCGCAGATACTTTCCGGCCAGCTGCAGGTTGGCGAAGGCATGCACCCGGTTGTCCGGATATTCCTCGAACAGCAGGCCGAGACTGGGGGGACTGAAGCTGATGAGCAGGAGGGCGATCATGCCAAGGGTGAGGATGGACAGGCTGGACCACACCAGGACCGGCATGGGGTTATGGCGTCGGGGTCGCGGCACCCGGCTTTTCCCTCCCCGAAGTGACTGCAGGCATCTCTTCCATGCCAGGGCCGCAATTCCTCTAGCTGGAGGGGAGATCGCGCACCGGTTGACGGTCGGAAATGGCATCGATAGAATGTAACGAGGACCATGGAAAGGGGCATGACGCGGGATGTCTCTAGTCCGGCCCCGGGGCACGACCGACGTGCTGCCTCCGCGCAGCGAACGCTGGCGCTCGCGCGAGGAGCGGTTTCGAGAAGTCTGCCGGCTGTTCGGATACCCCGAGATCTTGCTGCCGTTGTTCGAGCACGCCGAGTTATTCCAGCACACGGTCGGCGAGACCAGCGACATTGTGGTCAAGGAGCTGTATAGTTTCAGTGACCGCTCGGGCAGGCTGCTCGCCCTGCGCCCGGAAGGCACCGCCCCGGCGGCCCGCGCCTACCTCGAGAACGGTCTGCACAAGGGCCCGCAACCGGTCAAACTGGCTTACATCGGGCCGATGTTCCGCTATGAGCGCCCGCAATCCGGGCGCTATCGGCAACACACCCAGATGGGCATCGAGTTGTTCGGCGCTCCCGAACCGGGGGCCGATGTCGAAGTGATCTCCCTGGCGGTCGAGTATTTACGCCGGGAGAGCATCGCCGATCTGACCGTCCGCCTGAACAGCATCGGCTGTCCTGTCTGTCGCCCCGCCTATCGCGACGCCTTACGGGCTTTCATCGACCCGATCTTGCCCGAACTCTGCGAGGACTGCCGGGCGCGCCAAGGCCGCAACCCCCTGCGCATCCTGGACTGTAAGGTCGAAACGTGCCGCCAGGCCTTGAGCGGGGCGCCGCGGACGCTGGACGGGCTCTGCGACCAATGCCGAGAGCACTTCGGAGCCGTGCGGCGGCAACTCAGTGTCCTCGGGCTGCCGCTGGAGATTGACTCCTCCCTCGTCCGGGGGTTGGATTACTACACGCGGACCGTGTTCGAGCTGGTGCACCGCGAGGCGGGAAGCCAGCATGCGCTGTGCGGGGGCGGTCGCTATGACGGGTTGGTGGAGATCCTCGGCGGGCCCCCGACTCCCGGTGTCGGTTTTGGGATGGGACTCGAACGGGTACTTGACCTCACCGAGCGGTTCGGAGATGGTACGCCTTCGGCCTATCGTCCCGAGCTGTTCCTCGCGGTAGCCGGCGAGGAGGTCCGCGACCAGGCCCTCACCCTTGTTGCCGGCGCGCGGTGCGCCGGGGTGGCGACGACCATCGACTTCGGAGCGCGGAGTCTCAAGTCTCAGTTGAAGAACGCATCGCGCCTGGGTGCCGCTTTCTCGCTGGTGCTCGGTCAGCGCGAGATCGAGGCGGGTATGGGCTGTCTCCGGGACATGGGCGATGGCAGCGAATACCCCGTGGCCCTGGATCGACTGGTGGAGACCGTCCGGCAACTGGCGGGGAGGAAGGATTGATGGCGGCAGAGGCGGGTTTCGGCCGGACGCACGGCTGCGGCCGTGTGACTTCCGCCTTGATCGGTCAGGATGTGGGGCTGTGCGGATGGGTTTCCCGGCACCGCGATCACGGCGGCGTGTTGTTCATCGACGTTCGGGACGCTTCCGGCCTGGTACAGGTGGTTGTCGCCCCGGAAACGCTGCCGGAGGCGCGGACGCTCCACGCCGAGGATGTGATCAGCGTTCGCGGCCGCGTGCGCGCCCGTCCCCCCGCGATGGTCAATCCCCGGGTGAGCACCGGCCAGGTCGAGGTGCACCTGGACCAACTGACCGTCCTCAACCGGTCGCGGACACCGCCGTTTTCCATCCAGGAGGAAGTGGGCGCCGACGAAGCGATCCGCCTGCGCTATCGCTATCTTGACCTGCGCCGGCCGGATATGGCCGAGCGATTGCGCCTGCGCGATCGAGCAGCGCGGGCCATCCGCGAATTCCTGCATGACCGGGACTTCGTCGAGGTGGAGACGCCGGCGCTGACCCGCAGCACCCCCGAGGGGGCCCGGGACTACCTGGTGCCCAGCCGGTTGGCGCCGGGCTCCTTCTTCGCCCTCCCGCAGTCTCCCCAGCTATTCAAACAACTGCTCATGGTCGCGGGATTGGAGCGGTATTTCCAGCTCGCCCGCTGTTTCCGCGACGAGGACCTTCGGGCCGATCGCCAGCCCGAGTTCACCCAGCTCGACCTGGAGCTGTCCTTTGCCGGCGCTTCCGAGGTGATGTCGCTGGTAGAAGAGATGATGGCGCATCTCCTGGAGCGCACCCTGGGCTGTCGGGTCGCGACGCCATTCCCTCGCCTCACCTACGGGCAGGCCATGGAACGGTACGGTACCGACAAGCCGGACCTGCGCGTACCCCTGGAGATGGTCGACGTGACCGACCTCGCGGCGGCCGCGGCCTTCCCTCCCTTCGCGCGCGCCATCGCCGCGGGCGGCCGCGTCCGCGGCTTGCGGGCGCCGCGGGGGGCGACGCTGAGCCGGAAGGAACTCGACGAACTCGGAGGCGAGTTCGCCCGTCGCGAGGCAGACCTCTTCTGGATCATGCTGGAGGAGGCAGGCCCGCGCTCGCCGCTGGTCCGACACCTGGGGCCGGGGCTCATCAATGCCCTTCGGGACCGGCTGGCGGGGATGCCCGGCGATGGGCTGTTCCTGGCTGCCGGTTCTCTGCCGGCGGTGGCCGCTTCACTGGGCTGGTTGCGCTCCGAACTCGGCCGCCGCCTCGAGCTGTCGGATGCGGGCAGTTGGCGTTTCCTCTGGGTGACCGAATTTCCGCTGCTCGAGTGGGACGAGGATGCAGGCCAGTTGGCAGCCGTCCACCATCCCTTCACCTCTCCCTTGCCCGGCGATGCCCACCTCCTGGAATCGGACCCGACATCGGTCCGCGCCGATCACTATGACCTGGTGGTCAACGGGGTGGAACTGGGCAGCGGGAGCGTGCGCCTTCATGTGCGCGCCGTTCAGGAGAAGATACTGCACATCCTGGGGCTATCCCCCGCGGAGGCGGAACGGCGCTTCGGGTTCTTCCTCGAGGCGCTGGAGTACGGCGCCCCGCCCCATGCCGGCATCGCCCTCGGGCTGGATCGGCTGGTCATGTTGCTGGCCGGCGCGGGCAGTGTCCGGGACGTGATCGCTTTTCCTAAGACGGCCCGGGCCGCTTGCCTGTTGACCGGCGCGCCATCCGCCGTCGATCTCCACCAGCTTCGCGAATTGCGGTTGGAGATTGGACCGCTTGACGAATGTTGACAGCAACGAGGCAGTTGCGCCGGCACGTTCGCCGTGCTATCATCAGCTTGAAGGCTCCTGCACGAATAGTGTCATAACAGAATAGCCCTGCTGTGTTCGTGAGGTTGCGGTTGAAGTTTTGAGCCAACACCGTCAACGAGGGAACCCGGTCTCTGGGGGCGGAGGCCAGGCCTGCGCCGCCAGGCGTTTCAGGTAGGCCAAAGCCGCCAGGAGGGTACCCACCTGCTGAGAGCAGGTTCAAAAACCACCGCATTCACGACACAGCGGGGTTTTGCTTTTGGGGGCGCATCGTCGCAGGTGCCTTGCGGTCCCCTGACGAAGGGCACCCCTCGAAAAGGGGGTACCGGCTTGCGCATAGTTGACCTGCGTTCGGACACCGTGACTTCACCCACCGCCGATATGCGCCGGGCGATGGCCGCCGCGGAGGTGGGGGACGACGTATACGGCGAGGACCCCACGGTCAATGCCCTTGAGGAGTTGGCGGCCGCGATGCTCGGCAAGGAGGCGGCGGTCTTCCTCCCGAGCGGCACCATGGCCAATCAGGCCGCCGTCCTGACCCACACCGCCCGGGGCGATGAGGTCATCGTGGAACGCGATGCCCACATCTACTGGTACGAGGCCGGCGGACTGGCCCTGTTGGCCGGGGTGCAAGTGTGGCCCATTCCCGGGCGCCGGGGTGTCCTCGATCCGGAAGCGGTGACGGCCGCCGTCCGCCCCGCCAATCTCCACTTCCCCCGCACGGGCCTGGTATGTCTGGAGAACACCCACAACCGGGCGGGCGGCGCGGTATGGCCGCTGGATCGACTGGACGCCGTCACGGCGGCGGCCCATGCCGCCGGGTGCCCCGTCCATCTCGATGGCGCCCGGATCTTCAACGCGGCCGTCGCCCAGGGAGTCCCGGCCGCCCGTATCGCCGCCAGCCCTGATTCGGTGATGTTCTGCTTGTCCAAGGGGCTGGGAGCGCCGGTGGGCTCCGTCCTGGCCGGCCCGGGAGAGTGGGTGCAGCGTGCTCGCAAGGCCCGCAAGGTGCTGGGCGGGGCCATGCGCCAGGCGGGGGTCATCGCCGCGGCCGGGCTGATCGCCCTCCGAGACATGGTCGATCGGCTGGCCGAAGATCATGAACATGCCCGGCGACTGGCCGCCGCCCTGGTCGACATCCCCGGCATCGCCGTCCGACCGGCGGAGGTGGACACCAACATGGTGATGCTGGAGACGAGGCGGCCCGCAGCCGGATTCTGCTCCGCACTGGCCGCTCGGGGAGTGAAGGCGGGCTTCATGGATGCCCAGCGGGTCCGGCTGGTCACCCACAAGGACGTATCGCGGGATGACGTGGACTACGCCGCGGCCGCCATCGCCGCGGTGGCCCGAGGGAACGGATCGGCGTGAGCGACGGAGGGCTGTTTGACGCCCCCGACCGGGAGCGCCTGCGGCGGGAAGCCCCGCTTGCCGCCCGCATGCGGCCTGGGACGCTTGAGGAGTTCCTCGGGCAGGAAGACATCCTGGGAGCAGGCCGCCTCTTGCACACGGCGATCGCCGAAGACCGGGTTCCCTCCCTCATCCTCCATGGCCCGCCGGGCAGCGGCAAGACCACCCTCGCCCATATCGTGGCCAGCCGCACCGCCCACCATTGCGAGCAATTGAGCGCGGTGACCGCCGGGGTAGCCGACGTCCGCCGCATCATCGAAGCCGCCCGCGAGAGCCTGGGCCGGCACGGCCGCCGGACTATCCTGATCATCGACGAGATCCACCGCTTCAACCGCGCGCAGCAGGACGCACTGTTGCCGGCGGTGGAGGACGGCACGGTCACTCTCATCGGTTCGACCACCGAGAATCCTTTCTTCGCGGTCAACGCTGCCCTCCTGTCGCGATGCCGGCTGTTCCGCCTGCAGCCGCTCGCCGACGAACAGGTCGCGACCATCGTGCGCCGCGCCCTGGCCGACCCGGTTCGCGGGCTGGGTTCGCGGCGGGTGGAACTGGAGCCGGACGCCTGCGACTACCTGGTGGCCCAGGCCGGAGGAGACGCCCGCGCCGCCCTCAACGTCCTCGAGCTGGCCGCCAGTAGCGTGGAGCCGGGACCGGACGGCATCCGCCGCATCGGCCGGGAGGCAGTGGCCGAAGCCGCGCAGCGACGCCTGCTATACCACCATGGGACGGGCGACGAGCACTACGATCTATTATCCGCCTACATCAAGAGCCTGCGGGGGACCGATCCCGATGCCGCCCTCTACTGGCTGGCCAGGCTGCTGGAGGCGGGCGAGGACCCGCGGATCCCGGCCCGCCGGCTGGTGGTCGCCGCTTCCGAGGATGTGGGCAACGCCGACCCGATGGCCCTGGTCGTCGCCGTGGCCGCCTTCCAGGCCGTCGAGTTCCTGGGCCTGCCGGAGGGTCGGATCCCCCTCGCCCACGCGACGGTATACGTGGCCGCCGTCCCCAAGAGCAACGCCTGCTACGTCGCCCTCGGCCGGGCGGAGGCGGATGTGCGCGAGTTGCGCTCGCCCGCCGTGCCGCCGCACCTGCGGGATACCTCTTATCCGGGTGCCGCCCGCCTCGGTCACGGCGAGGGATACCTGTATCCGCACGATCATCCGGGCCACCGGGTGGCCCAGCAGTACCTGCCCGAGGGACTGCGCACCCCCTACTACCAGCCCAGCGACCAGGGACGGGAGCGCGAGCTGTTGCAACGGCCCCCTCACCGCCCCGAAGCGCCCGACACGCCTTCCGGGGAAGACCGCTGAACGATCCCCGTCTCAGGTGTTCTGAAGAGACCACCATGGGCCTCGGGATACCACGGGGCATGAGGACGCCAGGCCCCATTTTTCGCGGCAGGGCAGGCGGAGACCCTTTCGGCGTAGGGGCGGGTTCGGAACCCGCCCCTACCAACACCACGCAAAAAACATGCTTGGCCATCGGTCGGCCGTCACTATGTGACGGAGCGACGCGATACGATGATACCGGGATACTGAGAAGGCGAGCAAGCCACGAGCATGACGGGAGGACGACCGCATGAAGGGATTACTGAAAGAACTGGTGGCCGTAGGGGCGCTCGACGCCTACTCCGGCGACGAGACTCACCTGCCGGCGCTCCTGGGCGGCATCGACCTCATCCGGAAGGGGGCGTTCGCTGCGGCCGTGCGGTTGCTGGGGACGACTTCCCGGTGGGGGACGGCCGAGGTCGCGTTGATTCGGCAATTCGCGCCCCTGGGCGGTCTCCTGAATGCGGCCGCCGAAGAACAGCACGGTGCCTTTGGGAAGCCTTTCGGCGGAGAACTCGGGTTCTTCTGGGGCGCCGTCCTGGGCGATGACGCGGGAAAGGTAGGGGACTTCTACAAGGGCGCCGATGAGTTCATCACCCGCGTGGTAGGCCTGCGGTACGGCGGGCGCTTGGAGCGGCTGGACGACCTTTCGCCGGGCGAGCCGGTAACCCTGATCTGGCAGAAGAACAACCCGCACGACCCCCATGCAATCCTGGTGCTCAACCCGCAGGGGGATGACCTCGGTTACCTGCGGCGCGGCATTGCATACCAGCTGGCGCAGCGCCTCAAGAAGAAGGCCGCGCTATCCGGCAATGTCACAGCCGTACTGGGGGAGGAATTCGACCCCAATGAGCGGCTGTATGTCCGCGTGAAAGTGATGCAAGCCGGCTAGAGCCCACTGCAGGGTTGCGCTCGCCATGGTAGTCACGGCCACGGCGATCGTTGCCGGTGCGGCCGTGACCATGAGTGTGACTTCACTCCTGAAGCAGAAGTAGGACATGCCCGCAGGATATCTCGGGTTCATCATACCCGCCATGCCCAAGCAATGTTTGGGAATATGTTCGTCTTGACGCGGAGGCTTCCTTCCGGTAGGATGGTGATGAGAAGGTAATAGGATGGCTACTGGAGGACAATGAGATGGAGCAGACCGAGAAAGCCACGTTCAACCTCAGCCCGGTGGATCTGGGCAAGATGGATGTCCTGGTGGCGCAGGGTTTCTACGCCAACCGGACCGACTTCGTGCGCAGCGCGGTGCGGAGACAACTGGAACTCAACGAGAACCAGGTGGACCGGTTTGTGGATGCTCACAGCTCCACGGTCGGCATCGCCTGCATCGACCGGCGGGAATTGAAGGAGTTGGTGAGGGCCGGGACACGGCGCAAGTATACCATTGTAGGCTTGGCCATCATTCCCGAAGACGTGGACGCGGAACTGGCGGACGCCGCCATCGAGAGCCTGCGGGTCTACGGGGCGCTGCGGGCTTCCCGGGCCGTCCGGGAGCGTCTGGGGGACCGGATTACCGGTGCCGGCTGAGGTGCCCCGAGGGGCTCTGGCTGCACAAGGCATCGCGCGGGGCGGACCATCTCGCCAGGGAAGTAGAACGTCAGTGCGCACGCGGCCTCCGCCAGCCGCAGGAGTCCATCGCCACTGCGCTCTTGCGGGATCACGCGGTCCACTTCAGCCCCAACTCGAGGATCCCCGGCCCAAACTTGTGCGCGTACCCGCGTACCCGATGTATGATTCAATGTCGCGAAGGCTGGCGTGGAGGATGTCGTAGAACTCGGCGATGAAGCCGCCGAAATCATCCTGCGTGACTACCGGCCCGTCCTTGTGCTCTGAGGAGCGCGTCTGTTCCCGGGCGTTGGAGAAGGCTAACGGAGTCAAACCTTTTGCGCCTCGGCGTCCACCATGTAGACGGCACGCAATCCCCCCAATGTGCAGGCTAAACAGCCCCACCAGTTCGCCCCGAAGCCTCTTCCCCTTCAGGGGATCGGCTTTCACGCGCTCCAGCGCCCGGATGATTCGCCGCCTTGTTCCCGGGGTAGCTCTTTCCAGGCACTTGCCCGCTTCCCGGCTCAAGACCAGTTCATACATTCAGCTTCGCCTTCAGCTCCTCGAGGGAGACGAACTCTTCTCCCCTGCTCTCAGTCCAGGCGTTCCGAGACCGCTTCACCTGCTGCGCGAGTTCCTCGTTCCCCAGGATTTCCGCTGTTGCCTCCCACTCTTCCCTTTCCTTGAGATAGGCAGCAAAGTCAGCCACCGCCTTAATCCTCTCTTCGGAAAGCGACTTCACCTCTTCCAGCAGCCTGGTCATGTAACCGCCAGCCTTAGCCATACTTCACCACCTCCTACTGGCAGGACGGTCTGCCTTGAACACATTAAAACTGTGCGGCGAGGTCAAGACCATCCAAGAGATTTCACATGAGTTCGACTTCTGCACTAGCGGCGGCGCTGCGCGGCCAGCCACAGGGCGCACTCCCAGCGCTTCTTCTGCAGGGCGCACTCGAGCGACGGAGGATTCCCCACCTCGCCGTGCTCAAAAAAGGCGGCTGCCCGGCAACCTCCCCCGCACAGAAACCGCGCCCAACACCCGCTGCACGGCCCGGAAGCGACGCTTGCCTCGAGGAACCTCCGGCCGATCTCCGGCCGGGTGATGCCGTGCCGGACATCGCCTACCCGGAAACCAGCGTGGCCCACCAACTGGTGGCAGGCGTACAGGTCGCCTTCCGGCGTCACGGTGAGGTACTCGCTGCCCGCCCCGCAGGCGGCGATTCGGCGGCTCGCGCATGGCCCGCCGCTCAGGTCAAGCTCAAAGTGGTAGAAGCGGTAGCCGTTGGCGGCGCACTCGCCGGCCAACAGCTCATACTGGCCGGCCAGCACTGGGATATCCTCGGGCCGCAGGGCGAGTTCGGCGGGCCCGCCACACACCGGTTCCAGAGAGACCTGCGGGAAACCGAGACGGAAGAGGAACAGGGCGTCCTGGGCGAAGTCGAGGTTCCGCCGAGTGAACGTGCCGCGTACCCAGGGGGTGGGGCCTGCCGCCAAGCCGCTCTCGCCCGCCGGTCGGGTGGACGTGGCAAGTCGGGCGGCTTTCGCTGCCTTGGTCCAGGTGGGTCGCCCGGATGCCGTTCGGCGCAAGGCGTTGTGCACTGCGGGCCGCCCGTCCAGGCTGATGATCAGGCTCACGGCGTGTTGGTTGAGGAATGCCAGCCTGGTGGGGGTAAGCGCGAGTCCGTTGGTGGTGAGGGTGAAGTGCACCCGTCCACCTACCGCGGAAGCCTGCCGCTCGGCATAGAGGACGGTCTCCTTCACCGCCGGCCAGTTGAGCAGCGGTTCGCCGCCGAAGAAGTCGACCGCCCATCGCCGGACACCGGGACTGGATCCCAGCAGGAAGTCGATTGCCGTTCGAGCGGTGGCCGGGGTCATGAGGCCGGAACCGGCGGTCCCGCCGTAGTGGCCCCCGGAAGCGAAGCAGTAAGCACAAGTCATCTGGCAACGATGGGCGACGTGAAGGCAAAGCGCCTTCAAGACCGGTTCCAGGCGCGGCGTTAGCGGAGTGGCTGAAAACAATGCTCCCGACTCGCGCAGGCGATCCATTTCCCGCCAGGCCGCTTCCGCGGCGGCATCACCGCGGCTCTCGACCGGCTCGCCGCGCGTGGTAACGAGAGGGGATGGGGCTGCCGGCTCGAGTCCCCGCTCGAGATAACCGCCCAACACCCGCCAGGCTGCCTCGTCCAGCTCCAACAGCGTCCCGCTGCCGGCGTCGAAGGCCAGCCTCACCCCGTGCAGTTCAAACCGGTGTACCCGTGGGGCCAGCCTAGACGGCATCGTCCAGCGGGCAGGATTGATTGCTTACCGTGCAGGAGGTCTTGCAGGCCGACTGGCAAGACGTCTGGCAGTCCCGGCACTCGCGCGGCAGGTCGGCGCGAAGTGCTTCCTGATGCCAGCCGGCGGAAAACACTACCTTGAAGTGCTGCGTCCTGACTTCATCACTCACCGCGCTGCCAGCCTCATTCACCCGTTTCGCCGCATGCACTTACCCATACCTCCCGTCTCGCGCCCCAGGGCGCCTGCACCATACTACCATAGCTCGGGCGCAAGCGCCATGTCCGAGGCCATGTCCGAGGCCATTGACGCGGTTGACGCCGTCTGCTACTATTGCTCAAGGGAAACCCGAGCGTTTCAGTAGGGATTAGGTGAGGGGCGGCCGATGCGGGTCACGACCCGGGGGCGATATGCGGTGATGGCCATGTTCGATCTGGCCTGCCGGCGGTCGGCCGAAGCCGTCCCGCTCAAGCAGATCGCGGAGCACCAGGGCCTCTCCGAGCGGTACCTCGAACAGCTCATGGCACCGCTGCGGCGGGCCGGCCTGGTGCGGAGCGTGCGGGGCGCCCAGGGCGGCTATACGCTCGGCCGTCCGCCGGGAGCGATCAGCGTCGGTGACATCCTGCGGGTCGTGGAGGGCCCGATATCACCGGTGGCCTGCGTGGCCAATCCCCTGGCCTGCGCCAGGACGGATGGTTGCGTGACCCGCGGGATATGGAGCCGCCTGCGCGATCGCATGGTGGAGTTGCTGGACTCGATCAGCCTCGCCGACCTGTGCCAGGAGGCGGCGTCGGAGCCGTTCACGGGAGGAGTCGATGACCATGCGCGAAGTCTATCTTGACCATGCGGCCACTACCCCGGTCCTTCCCGAGGTAGCCCAGGCGGTGCACGAACACCTCGTGACCGCCTACGGCAACCCGTCCAGTCTGCACCGGTTCGGGCGGCGGGCCCGTTCGGCGGTGGATCAGGCCAGGGAACGGGTGGCCCGGGCCATGGCGGCCGAACCGGAAGCGATCGTCTTCACCAGCGGGGGCACCGAGGCCGATAACCTGGCCATCCGGGGCGTCGCCCGGCGCGCGGGATCGGGTCACATCATCACCAGCCAGATCGAGCACCACGCCGTGCTCCACACCTGCGAGGCCCTGGAGACGGAAAGTTTCGCCGTGACCTACCTCCCGGTGGACGCCCAGGGACGGGTGAGGCCGGAGGACGTGGCGGCCGCGATCCGCAAGGATACCATCCTGGTGAGCATCATGGCGGCCAACAACGAAGTGGGGACCATCCAGCCCCTGGCGGAGATTGGGGCGCTCTGTCGCGAGCGGGGCGTACTGCTGCACAGCGACGCGGTCCAGGCTTTCGGACAGCTGCCGCTGGACGTGGGCGCCCTCAACGTGGACCTCATGAGCATCTCCGGGCACAAGGTCTATGGGCCCAAGGGGATCGGCGCCCTGTATGTCCGGCGAGGCATCCGCTTGGCCCCGCTGATGTATGGGGGCGGCCATGAGCGGCGGCGGCGTCCCGGAACCGAGAACGTACCCGGCATCGTCGGGCTGGGGATGGCGGCGGAGATCATGCAGCGGGAATTGGCGGATCGGGCCCGCTCGATGGCGGCGGTACGCGACCAGCTCATCCGGGGGATCGGCGAGACCATTTCCGACGTCGTGCTGAACGGCCATCCGGTCGACCGTCTGCCTAACAACGCGAACTTCTGTTTTCGCTACGTGGAAGGGGAGTCGATCCTGCTTGCCCTGGACAGCAAGGGCATCGCCGCTTCCAGCGGTTCCGCGTGCACGTCCGGGGCGCTTGAACCTTCCCACGTGCTGGTTGCCATGGGGTTGCCGCACGACCTGGCGCAGGGGTCCGTGCGTTTCTCAGTGGGCCGCGGGACGGCCGCTCCGGACATCGAGTACGTGCTGAGCGTGCTCGGTCCGGCAATCGATCGCTTGCGCAAGATGTCTCCCCTGTACGCGGAACGCGCCGGCGGCGGCCCGCGTGCCGGTGGTACTTCCCTGGAGGGATGAGCTGATGGCGGAGGCCAGCGCCTACACGGACAAGGTCATGGAGCATTTCTTCAACCCCCGGAACGTCGGCGAGATCGAGGACCCCGACGGCGTGGGGCGGGTGGGCAATCCCGTCTGCGGCGACGTGATGAAGATGGAGATCAAGGTGAAGGACGGCCGCATCGCCGACATCAAGTTCATGACCTTCGGCTGCGGGGCGGCGATAGCTACTTCCAGCATCGTCACCGAGATGGTCAAGGGCAAGACGCTCGAGGAGGCGATGGCCGTCAATAACCGTCAGGTCGCTACCGCTCTCGGCGGCCTGCCGCCGGCCAAGCTGCACTGCTCGAACTTGGCCGCTGACGCGCTGCACAAGGCAATCGAGGATTATCGGTCCCGGGCCAAGCCCGCCGGCTAGGGCGGGAGCCGCTTCGACCCCCGCCCCTGGCGCCGCAACTCGGTCAGGAGTAGCGGGTGCCGTATCCCTGGTAGCTGCCACGATCCTCGCGCCGGGGTGGTTCCTGGTGAGCCCAAGACGGGAGGGAGCCTCCGTAACCGCCGGCCTGGTATCCCGAACCGCCTGCGCCCGAACCGCCTGCGGGCGATGTGCCGTAGCCGCCATACCCACCTGCCTGGTACCCACCATACCCCCGATCCTCGCGACGATAGGGGTCCTGGTAGGCCCACGAGGGGAGCTGGCCGGCGAAGCTGCTTGCCTGATAGCCGCCGTACCCTGGCTGTGCTCCGTAACCGGGCACGGGACCCGGCCCGCTCACGCTGAAGGAGCGATGGATGTCCCGGCTGGCCTCATCGACCGTCCGGCGCAAGTCGCTCACCGCTTGCGGATCGGCCACCCTCGGGTTGTACCAGCCCCGAGAGTTGAGGTAGTCGAAAACCCTCCGGCTGGAGGACTCCGTCTCGTTGTGGACCTGGGACAGCGTCTGGCGGACCTGAGGGTTGGAAGCCTCGAGCGTCCCGGTGCCCAGCAGCCCGGTGACGTACTTCTCGCTGGTGAGCAGGTCCTGGGCGATGTCCCGGTCGTTCAGAATTCCGGTCCCCGGTTGAATCATTCCCATGTTCGGTATCATCCTCTCAGTTCATCGGATTTGGCTGGCCAGCATGCTGAAGTGCCGCTGATGGGTGTGAAGGCAGTCCTGGCATAGTTGCCGGAGTTGCGGATCGGACGTCATGTGCGTGTAAGCGCTCAGCTTGGATATGAGCAACCGATTGCTCTTGATGGCCTCGTCAAGGAACCAGACTTCCGTCTGCGTCAGCTGGGGCATTTTCTTGACACCTCCCTCCGTGCTTGGCTAGCGCGCTTGCCGCCAATAATCTGGCCGGGCTGGAATGCCTGTATACGGGACGCTGCCGGCAAGTATCTGGAAGGATCGCGGTTGAGAGGAAAGTTCGGCCATGCTTTGACCGGCAAGGCAGCTCGCGGTATGCTGTACGCGACGATGAAGGGCGCGATGGCTGACGGCCATGTAAACTATGAGTGACAGCGGGGATCGGCGGGTAGTGGTCGCCATGAGCGGCGGGGTCGACAGCTCGGTAGCGGCAGCCTTGCTGGTCGACCAGGGTTGGGATGTCCTGGGCGTCACCCTCAAGCTCTGGCACGGGCCGGAGCCGGCGGAGGGCGGTTGCTGTTCGCTGGCGGCCGTCGAGGATGCCCGGCGAGTGGCGGAGCGGCTTGGCATTCCCCACTACGTGCTGAACTTGACCGAAGCCTTCGAGGCGCGAGTCATCGAGCCGTTCCTGGCGGACTACGCTTCCGGACTCACCCCCAACCCCTGTATTCTCTGCAATGAGCACATCAAATTCGGCATCTTGCTGGAGCGCGCTCGGGCGTTGAACGCACAGAGGGTGGCGACCGGCCATTACGCCCGGCCGGGCAGCGACCCCGGCACCGGTCGTCGCGTGCTATTCCGGGCCCGGGACACGAACAAAGATCAGACCTACGTCCTGTATGGGCTGGGCCAAGCTGCCCTGGACCGGCTGCTATGGCCGCTGGGCAGCCTAGAAAAACGCGACGTACGGCGGCTGGCTGCCGCCCTGGGTCTGCGGGTTGCGGCCAAACCAGACAGCCAGGAGATTTGTTTCGTCGGGCCAGGAGGCTATGTGGAACTGTTGCGGCAGCGGCATCCCGCTTGCCTGCATCCCGGCCCCATCTACCATGTGGACGGTCGCCGGCTCGGCCTGCACCAAGGGATGCCCCGGTACACGATCGGCCAGCGCCGGGGGATTGGCGTGACCTGGCCCCACCCGCTGTACGTGGTCGGCCTCGATCGGGCGGCGGATGCCGTTATCGTCGGAAGCCGTCGCGATCTGGAGTGCTCCCGTCTGACTGCTGTCAGGGCCAACTTCCTGCCCTTCGCCGAACTGACCGGCCCCACGCCGGTCACGGTCAAGGTGCGCTACGGCGGGGAGGAACTGGCCGCCACCATCCGACCCGCCCCGGTGCCGGAGCGCGAGCAGGGACCGGCCGTGGAAGTCCTGTTCCACGCGCCGGCGCGAGCGGTGGCTCCCGGACAAGCGGCGGTCTTTTACCAGGGAGAAATGCTGGTGGGTGGCGGGACCATCCACGCCGCGCATCGGCGCGACGAGCGGGAATGGTGAGACGAGCAGACGGACAAGCTACTTCCGGTGCGCGCGACGGCGATGGGCAAGCGGGGGCCGGTGAAGCGGATGTGGATCTGTCCTGCCTGCGGGGCCAGGGGGGTAGGGTGTCTGGGAGGCGGCCAGTACTACTGCCGGGAGTGCTGCATCGAGTTCGAGTCAACTGACCGGGGCTGGCAGCTGTTCCGGGTTGGGGACGAGGGTGATTTGATCCTCTGGAAAGAGGTGACCCACGTCCCGGGTCCGGCCCGGTTGAGCCAAGGAGGCGTAGGCTGATGAGCGGAGGTTCTTTCTGGCGCGGGATGGTCTTCGGCGTGTTGGTGGGAGTGGCGGCGGTTTTCGTGGTTAACCCGCAGCTGAAGTCGGAGACGCGGGCGGGGTTGGCCCGGTTCCGTCAAGGGCTGCGCAGCCGGGCGGGTCGGGTCTTCAGTCGCGCTCAACAGGAAGTCGATCAGGCCATCGACCAGGTCACGTCCTAGAAGACAGTGGTAGGGTCTGCCCCCCGCCGGCTCATCTGGATTGTGCTGGCGGGGGGCTTGGCTTTCCTGGCATATCAAGTCCGGTCCGTCTTGCCCCCTTTCGGGTTGGCGCTGGCCATCGCTTACCTCCTGGACCCGATCATCCGCTGGCTGGTCGGCAGGGGATTGTCCCGACTCGCGGCTCTGGTCGTCATCTACCTCACCCTGGGAGGGGGGACCGCCGGCCTCCTGCTGTTCCTCATACCCCAGCTGTTGGCCCAGCTCACTGAACTCGCCGCCGATCTGCCCCGCCTGATCTGGACCCTGGAGACCCTGCTGGCTCGACTCGAAGCGGGGTACACCCGCACCCCGCTGCCGGAGGCGGCCCGCCAAGCCATCGACCAGGGACTGCGCGACCTCGAACGGACGTTGGTCCAGGGGGTGGAGGTCGCCTTGGCGGGATTGGGGGTGGTGGTCACGACCGCCTTCAGCCTGATCCTGGCGCCGGTCATTGCCTTTTACCTCTTGCGGGATATCGACCGCTTGAAGGTGTCCGTCCTCGACCTGATTTCCGGCCGCGCGCGAGCGGAGGTACTGGGATTGCTGCGGGAGATCGATGGCGTCCTCGGCGCTTTCGTCCGCAGTCAACTGCTAATAGCGGGGATGACCGGACTCGTGTCCGCCTTAGCCTTGTTCGCGCTTGGTCTGGATTTTGCCCTGCTCCTGGGGTTGTTCATCGGCGTGACCAACGTCATACCTTATCTCGGCCCGATCCTCGGGGCCATACCCGCCGTCATACTGGCGATGGCCGAGTCGCCCGGGCTGGCGGTGAAGACGGTTATCGCGCTAACGGCCATTCAACAACTGGAGACGGCCGTCATCCAGCCACGGGTGGTGGGCGGATCGGTCGGGCTCCATCCCGTCCTGGTCATCTTCGCCGTACTGGCCGGAGCACGGCTGGCGGGAGTTCCGGGGGTCCTCTTGGCGGTGCCGGTGGCGGCGGTGGCGAAGGTATTGCTCTTGTACCTTCATCGCTGGTGGCGGGCGGGGAGCCGCGGCTAAGCCTCCCGTTCGATGCCGGCGATCACCTTGGCCAACCGCTTCTTGGCCGCGATATCCGACTGCCGGTCGATCATGATCCGTTGCGCTTGCGGCGAACCCGCGCCGTGCAAGGACTCGGTGCGGTAGCCGACCGCGGCCGTCCCCAGGGTCAGATTCTCGATGAGGCGGAGCATCCGCATGCGATGCTCGGTCGGCACTCCCTTGACTCCACACAGGTACTTGTCGATCAAGCGGCCGATCTCCGGGTTCCGGAGATCCCCCTCCGAGGGCATGGTGACCATCAGGCCTCCCGCGATGTCCTCGGCCAACCTGGCGATCTCGTAAGGGAACCGGGTCACGTTCTGCTTGCACACGTTCGCTAGCAGCAAGTCGACCAAATAGGTGCCCGACGCCGTCGCCTTCCCTTCGCACGAGCAAGCGATGCCGCAGGCATACAGGGTTTCGTTGAGGTGCACCATCTCGATGAGCTTCTCCCGGATGTGGGACGCCCGAGCGCAGCCGTTGTAGTCGGCCATGGTGGCCGCAGCGCCGATGAGCACGTCGCCGACCCCGGCCTTGCACCCGCCGTAGCTCTGTCGATGGTAGCCCGCGAACCTCTCGACCAGGGTGCCCGAAAACCGGTACTCGCCGCACATGAACACCCTGTCCCAGGGGACGAACACGTCCTCGAACACGACAAGTGCCTCGTGCCCGCCGTACCTCGCGTTGCCGACGTCGATTTCTCCGCCCTCAAGTTTGCGGGTATCGCAGGACTGGCGGCCGTAGATGTATAGCATCCCCTCAGTGTCGGTGGGTACGGCGAAACAGACCGCGTAGTCCCTGTCCTCCTCGTCCATGGTGACGGTGGGCATCACCAGCACTTCGTGGGAACTCAGGATCCCGGTCTGATGGGCTTTGGCCCCCCTCACCACGATGCCGCCGGCGGACTTCTCGACTATGTGCAGGTACAGGTCGGGATCGGGGAGCGCGGACGGCCGGAGGGACCGGTCGCCCTTGGGGTCGGTCATGGCGCCGGCGACCACCAAATCGTCGTCCTGCACGTAGGCGAGGTAGTCCCTGAATCTGCTGTTATAGCCCGTGCCCAGGGCCTGGTCCATCTCGAAGGTGACGGTATCGACCGCGTTGAGCGCGTCCATGCCCACGCACCGCTGAAAGCAGGACGCGGTCCTCTGCCCCAGGACCCTCAGCAGCTTGACCTTGTTGATCAGGTCGGTCGTGCTCTGGTGCAGATGGCAGAAGCGGTTTACCAGATTCCCGGTGAGGTTGGACCTGGCAGTGAAAAGGGCTTGGAACTGCGGGTCATGCGCGAGCGCATAGGTTTCAGCAACGGCGTTCAGCGATGGCCTCACCATGGGGTGGTCGATCACATCTTCGATCTTGTGCCCGAGGATGTAGATGTCTCGCTTGAGTCCTCTCAGGCTGTCGAGATACCGGGTGGCGCTCACGAGTGACATGGTTGCATCCTCCCGTTGCTGGAAAGACGGAGTAACGGTCGCGACCACGGGCGGGGCCGTGTACGGGCGGCTTATGAACCCGCCCGTACGTCCGAATGGGATCACGTATACGCGCCGTGGCGGGCCGGTTCCTGCTGTTCGCGGACCCGGTCTGATTATTCACGCCGTTGACCGCCTCCGCGGTCCGGAGTATAATCCAGGCGAGATAGCCTCTCGCCACGCGGCCGACCCTGGTGCCGCGGCGGGTTTTTTGCTTGCCGGAGGTGGGCGGGTTGGTGACGGGCAACCAGATTCGCGAGCGCTTCATCGAGTACTTCGAAGCCAACGGCCATAGCCGTGTGGCTAGTTCGTCGCTGGTGCCCGCGGGCGACCCCACCCTCTTGTTCACCAACGCCGGCATGGTGCAGTTCAAGGACGTGTTCCTCGGGCGGGAAGCGCGACCTTACCGGCGGGCGGTAACCGCTCAGAAGTGCGTTCGAGCCGGGGGCAAGCACAACGACCTCGACCAGGTAGGTCGCACCGCCCGTCACCACACGTTCTTCGAGATGCTGGGGAATTTCTCGTTCGGCGACTACTTCAAGGAAGACGCCATTGCCTATGCGTGGGAGTTCGTCACCCGCCAGCTCGGACTCGATGCCCGTCGAATATGGCCCACGGTATTCCGGGAGGACGACGAAGCGTTCGATCTCTGGCGGAGGATAGCCGGCGTCCCCGCTGAACGGATCGTTCGGCTCGGAGAGAAGGACAACTTCTGGGCAATGGGGGAGACGGGGCCCTGCGGCCCGTGTTCGGAACTGGTCTTCGATCGCGGTCGGGAGACGGGATGCGGCCGGCCTGACTGCGGCGTGGGTGCCTGTGACTGCGATCGATGGCTGGAAATATGGAACCTGGTCTTCATGCAGTTCGAGCGGGATGCGGGCGGCCGGATGACCCGCTTGCCCCGGCCCAGCGTCGATACGGGGATGGGGCTGGAACGGGTTGCGTCAGTGCTTCAGGGCGTGCCGTCCAATTACCAGACCGACCTGTTCTCGCCGATCATCGACCGCTTGGCCGCTCAAGCGGGACGCCCCTACGATTCGGGGCCGGGTGGGTTCGCCTTTCGAGTCATAGCCGACCATGTCCGTGCCTGCACCTTCCTGATTGGCGATGGCGTCATCCCCGGCAACGAGGGGCGCGGTTACGTGCTCCGGCGGATCCTGCGTCGGGCCTCGCGGTTTGCCCGAGTGATGGGCGCGAAAGGACCGTCACTGCACGTGTTGGTGCCGGTGGTCGTCGAGACCATGGGGCGCGCCTATCCTGAGTTGTTGGAACGGGAAGAGTTCATCCGCTGCGCGATCGAGCAGGAAGAGGATCGCTTTCATGGGACGCTGGCCCAGGGACTCCGGCGGGCAGAGGAACTGGTGAAGGCGGCCGCCAGAGGGGGACGGGGCGAACTGGCCGGGGAGGATGCCTTCATCCTCCACGACACCTTCGGGTTTCCCCTCGATCTGACCCGGGACATAGCCGAGGAGCAGGGCATGACCGTGGACGAGACGGGGTTCGAGGCGGCCATGGCCCGCCAGCGCGATCGCGCCCGGGCCGCCCGGGCCGGTGATGATGAAGAGACGGCGGCGAGGCTGAGAGCCGTATTGTCCGACACCCCGGCTACCGAGTTCGTCGGGTACGCGACCGGGGAAGATCGAGCTGAGGTGTTGGCGGTCCTGGCGGGGGCGAGGCCGACGGACGAGGCCGGTGCCGGCACTCGAGTAGAAGTGGTCCTGGATCGCACTCCCTTCTATGCGGAGGCGGGGGGGCAGGTGGCCGACCGCGGCCATCTCCGGGGGGATGGTCTCGAGGTAGCCATCACTACTGTACGCCGCCACGCCGACGGCCGGGTCCTTCACGGTGGGGAGGTGCTGTGCGGCCGTCTTCGCCCCGGGATCGAGGTGCAGGCGGTAATCGAACCCACATACCGCAAGGACGTGGCCCGTAACCACACCGCGACCCACCTGCTCCATGCGGCGCTCCGCGTCGTACTCGGGGGGCATGTGGCTCAGGCCGGATCGCTTGTTGCCGCGGACCATCTCCGATTCGACTTCACCCACCTGCAGCCGGTGACGGCGGAGGGACTGGCGAGAATCCAAGCGCTGGTCAACGAATGGATCTTCGACGATCTCCCGGTCGAGTGGCATCAATCAAGCTATCAGCAGGCCGTGGGGGAAGGAGCCGTTGCCCTCTTCGGGGAAAAGTACGGTGAGACCGTGCGTGTCGTCAAGGTTGGCGAGGTTGGCTCCGAGTTGTGCGGGGGAACCCACGTGCGGAGGACGGGAGAGGTAGGACTCTTCAAGATTTTGACCGAGACGGGCATCGGTTCGGGACTCCGGCGGATCGAGGCCGTGACGGGCACGGCAATTTTGGAGCGCCTCGCCCGGATCGAGACCCGGTTGGCGGATGCGGCGGCCCGACTGAGCGCGCCTCCGGAGGACCTGCTGGTCCGGCTGGACGACTTGCTGGAGCGCCTGCGGGCGCGGGAGCGGGAGTTGGCGGAGAGCCAAAGACGTCTGGTCGTCCACGAGGCGGACCGGCTGCTCGAGAGTGCGGTACGGATAGGGGATAGTCGCCTGGTGACGGGTCTAGCCGCGCTCGAGGGGGCGGAGGCCCTGCGGGCGATCGGGGACGTGCTCAGGGAACGGGTGGGTTCGGGGGTTGCCTTGCTGGCCGCACGGAATGAAGAACGGGTGCAGGTGATGGCGGCGGTCACTCCTGACCTCGTAAAGCGGGGCGTGAACGCTTCGCGCCTGGTTGCCTCCCTGGCCGAGGAGATCGGGGGGGGCGGCGGCGGGCGGCCCGACCTTGCCCAGGCTGGCGGGTCGCGTCCCGACAGGGTTGAACGCGCGCTGGCTATAGGGGCGGCGGAGGCAAGGCGGATGCTAGAGGCTGCCGGGAAATCCCCTGCGTCCACGTGACGCCGGCGGGTTGCCGGGCCGATTCTGGACTCGGGGGCGGTGGGCGTGACCGAAAACGAGCAAGACCGGACCATGACGTACCGGATCCGAGCGGACGAAGAGGGCCAGGCCCGCGCGATCTTACTTCAGGTATACCGGGCCTTGAAGCAGAAAGGCTACAACCCCATCAATCAGATCGTCGGCTATCTCCTGTCGGGCGATCCCGCTTACATAACCAGCCACCAGGGCGCCCGGAACTTGGTCAGGAAAGTGGAGCGGGATGACCTCCTCGAGGAACTCGTCCGCAAGTACGTTGAGGAAGACTAGGAGTGAGCGGCAAGCCACAGCGCCGGAAGGGGAAGCGGTGTCATGATACCATTGCGAGATAGCACGCGTTCCCGTACTTTCCCGGCGGTCAACGTGGCGATCATCCTGATCAACCTGGCGGTGTGGCTCTACATGCTGACCCTGTCGCCGGGGGAGGCGATGCGGTTCGTATTCCGGTACGGCTTCGTTCCCGCCAGCCTGGCGGCCGTTGACTGGTCAGCACCCATCACGGCGGCGACCGCTGTCCTCCCACCCTTGACGACAGCCATGTTCGTACATGGCGGCTGGATGCATGTGGGGGGCAACATGCTGTACCTCTGGGTGTTCGGAGACAATATCGAGGACCGGCTTGGCCGCGCCCGGTATCTCGCTTTCTACCTCCTGTGCGGCATGCTCGCCAGCCTGGCGCACACCCTGGCTAATCCCCTGTCCGACCGGCCGGCCATCGGGGCCAGCGGCGCGGTCGCCGGGGTGCTCGGAGCCTACCTGCTAAGTTTCCCGCGGGCGCGTGTCCTGGCCCTGGTGCCGCTCGGTTTCTTCCTGCACCTGACCCAGATTCCGGCTGGCTTTTTCCTCGGGCTCTGGCTCATCCTCCAACTCATCAGCGGCATCGGCGCTCTGGGGGCCTTGGAGCACGTTGGCCAAATGGTGGCGTGGTGGGCTCATATCGGCGGTTTCGCGGCCGGGATGGTCCTGGTCGTGTTCTTGAGGGGCGCGTTTCGCCGGCGCTCCTGAACTGAGCCATGGAATGCCGCTTGCTGGGGAATACAGGCATCCGCGTCTCCCGGTTGTGTTTCGGCACGCTGGCCATCGGCCCGCTCCAGGGCCGGTTGTCGCTGGCGGAAGGGGAGGCGTTGCTGGAGGCGGCGTTCGTCCGGGGTATCAACTTCTACGACAGCGCCGAGACTTACGGTACCTACCCCTATCTCGGCCGGCTGGCCCGGGCGGTTCAAGGCCCCCTGGTACTGGCGGCCAAGAGCTATGCCTACAGCCGAGACGACATGCGCCGCAGCCTTGAGCAGGCGCTCGATGAACTCGGAGTCGACCGGGTGGACTTGTTCCTCCTCCACGAGCAGGAGTCGGCCGCCACGCTGGCGGGCCACCGTGATGCCCTGGAGTTGCTTGCCGCCGAGCGAGAGCGGGGGCGCGTGCGGGCAGTCGGCATCTCCTCGCACCATGTGCCGGCGGTCGAGGCCGCGGTTGACCACCCGCTGGTGGAGGTGATCCATCCGTTGGTCAACCGGGCGGGTCGGGGAATCAGGGATGGAGATCTCGCGGCCATGCTCCGGGCAATCCGCCGGGCTCATGACCGAGGGAAGGGTGTATATGCCATGAAGGCGCTCGCGGGAGGATTACTGCGGCATGAGTCCGAGGCGGCGCTCGCCTTCGTACGCGACCTGCCGGGCGTCGACGCAGTGGCGGTCGGGATGAAGGATCGGAGCGAACTCGAGGCCAACTGCGCGGTGATGCAGGGCAATCCCGTTCCGGCGGAAGTTGCCACCCGCCTGGGCCGGGTAGCTCGGCGCGTCCAAGTGGAAGAGGATTGCGACCGCTGCGGCCGCTGCCAGGCGGCATGTCCGCAGGATGCAATGGCCATGACCGAGCACGGTCCGGCGGCCGATCCCGCGCGCTGTATACTCTGCGGCTACTGCGGCGCGGCATGTCCGGGCTTCTGCCTCCGGGTAGTCTGAAGATGGCCGGCCGGGTACTCGCCATCGACCTCGGCGACGTGCATGTCGGGCTGGCGCTCAGCGACGCGACGGGGAAGATCGCCTTGCCCTACGGCGTGCTGCGGCGGGAGAAGCTATCGCTCGACCTCCAGCGCCTGGCGGACACTGTCCGCAAGGCCGGCGCCGACCGGATCGTGGTGGGGCTGCCCCTCAATCTGGATGGCAGCGGCGGACGGCAGGCCCGACGGGCCCTGGACTTCGCCGATCGGCTTCGGGCCGAATGGGGATTGCCCGTAGATACCTGGGATGAGCGACTGACCACCCGTGAAGCCGAGCGCCGGCTGATCGAAGGCGATGTCAGCCGCTCTCGCCGGCGCGGGCTGATCGACCAGACGGCGGCGTGCCTGCTACTGCAGGCTTACCTGGACCACCGGAACCGGGCTGTACCGGCCAAACTTGACTTGCCGACGCGCGGGCGGATAAGATGGGGACACTGCGAGACGATCGGGGTGGGAGCCGTGCCAGAGGGACCGGAGGAGATGGAAGGGATCATCGTGTTGACCGACGAGGACGGCGAAGAGCACGAATTCGAACTCGTCGATATGCTGGAACTCGAGGGGAAGCGCTATGCCATCCTCATGCCGGCGGGAGAGGCGGAAGACGTTCTGGATGATGGCGATGATGAGGACGATGATGACGAAGATGAGGATGGTACGGTAGTCCTGCGGGTGGAGACCGATCCGGACGGCAACGACATCCTGGTCCAGATCGAGGATGACGATGAGTGGGAACGAGTCGTCCAGGCGTGGGAAGAGATCTTGGATGAAGAAGCGGTCCTCCCCGAGGACGAGGAAGATAACTGAGACCCGCTGGACATTGAGGAACGCGTTGCGGAGCAGGCCGTTAAGCGGCCTGCTCCCGGCGTTGCTGGCCACTGCCTTGCTCGTGGGGCTGGGGGCGGCCATGGTGAGCGGTCCGGTGGCTCCCGGATCGGATGATGTAGCGATGATCACCATCCCCAACGGCGCATCGTCCAGGCAGATCGCGGATCGGCTGGAGGAGGCCGGCATCATCCGCGATCAGTTGTTCTTCCGGCTCTTCTTGAGGATGTCCGGCGCCGATGCCCGGGTTCAGGCAGGGGAGTACAGCCTCGGGCCGGGCATGAGCATGACCGAGGTAGTGTCGCGCCTGGTGCGCGGCGAGGTTGCGCTGCACGCCGTCACCATCCCCGAAGGGCTCACGGCCGCACTCGTCATCCAATTGCTGGCCGATAGCGGGTGGGGCGACCTGGCGACCTTCCAGGGACTACTTGAGGACCTCGGGCTGCGGCCGGTCTGGCTGCCCGAGGATCCCCGCATCCGCTGGTCGCTGGAGGGGTATCTGTTTCCCGATACCTACTTCTTCCCTAGAGGCATATCCGAGCGAGCGATCCTGCAAGCCATGCGCCGGCGTTTCGATGATGAAGTCGACCTGCTCTTCAAAGAAAGGGCGGGCGAACTCGGCCTGACCGTCCACCAGGTGGTCACGCTGGCCTCGATCATCGAGCGGGAAGCGCAGGTAGCGGCGGAGCGGCCCGTCGTGGCCGCAGTGTTCCATAACCGCCTCCGGCGGAGGATGCGCCTCGAGTCCTGCGCTACCGTCCGGTACGCCCTGGACAAGGAGCCCCAGGAACCCTTGTTCTACCGGGATCTCGACTCCCCTTCCCCCTATAATACCTACCGGCAGGACGGCCTCCCTCCCGGACCCATCGCCGCCCCCGGCAGGGCCTCTCTCCAGGCGGCCCTGCATCCGGCCGATGTGAAGTACCTGTTCTTCGTCGCCCGCGGCGATGGGTCGCACGCCTTCGCCCTCACCCTTGCCGCGCACGAGCGGAATGTCCGGAAGTACGGCGCGGGCTTCCGTTAGGTGTCCTGCCGCAAGAACTCCTGAACCGCCCCGCCCGCGAGCAGGCGGGCGCCCGCCACCCTGGTCCCTTCCCGGATGAAGGACAGATACACGTCGGCATGCGGGTTCATGAGGAACAGGTCGCGGCTCACGGGCAGGAGACGATGCCACCTGGTGACAGCCGGCTCGCCGGCGGACTCCTCGCCGTGCTCCACTGCCGCCTCCAGACCGCCCCCGGTCGAACTGCGTACGGTCACCCGGACCACTTCCCCGCGGGGAGTTCCCAGATAGACGCCCCGCTTCTCCTCGAGGTCGCCGGGAGCGAGGGAGGCGGCGGCCAACGGTGCCAGCCGGTCTCCCAGGCAAGCCTCGGCCACCCGCCCGGTGATGTCCGCCAACTCGATGCCGGCGGCATTGGATAGCAGGACGATCGTCAGGCGTTCATCGGGGAAGCGATTCAGGGCCGAGACGAAGCCCAGCGTGCCGCCGCCATGGTGCACCTCGCGGACACCCCGGCGCTCGCTCATCAGCTGGCCGAAGCCGTAACGGGAGAACGCCGGGTCCAGGGGCCGGCAGGGCACGATGGCCTCGGCCAGGACCGCAAGGGGCAGAAGCCGCGACGTGTACAGGCTCTGGCTCCAACGAAATAGGTCGCCGGTGGTGGAGATGACGTTGCCGTCGGCCCAGCCGATCACCGCGAAGTGCCAGGGGGCGGGCTCGTAGTCGTCCTTGCCGCGATAGCGGTAGCCGGTAGCCAGGCCCGCCGGCCGTTCATCGCTCTCGCCCACCAACGTGTGATCCATGCCGAGGGGTACGAAGACATTATCCCGCAGGAATGAAGCGAAGGTCTGTCCGCTTGCCCGCTCGACCACGGCGCCCAGCAACACGTAGCCGGAGTTGGAGTATCGCCAGCGGGTTCCCGGCTCGAATTCCAGGTCGCCGAGGCCGGCGATATGCTCCAGCAAGGAACTCAGGTCGGGGTACTTGCCCTCCGCGGCCTCCTTCCACCACTGCTCGTCGAGGTACTCGCGGACTCCGCCCGTGTGGTGCAGCAACTGGCGGAGGGTGACCCGGGCCGCCCAGTCGGGCAGTCCAGGCAGCCAGCGGGCCGCCGGATCGTCATAGGTCAGCCGGCCCCGGTGGCGGAGCAGCATCAACGCCCCGGCGGTGAACTGCTTGGTGACCGAGCCGATCACAAAGCGGGAGCGGGGAGTGATGGCTTGTCCCCCGGCCACGTCCGCGCGTCCGTATCCCTTGTGCACCAGGACGCGGTCATCCCGGCCTACCAGCACCGACAGCCCCGGCCCTTCGGGATCCACGTATTCGCCCACGATCGCGTCGATCTTCCGCTCGAGGTGCAGTCCGTCCTCCAACTCTGCTCCGCCTCCTCAGATGCCGGTGCCGGGATGGATTGCGTTCAGCCGCCGCGCCGGAGTACCCTGCCCGCGCGGACCCGCGTCGGCACGCCGCCGTCGACCGCCAGCCGGCCGTTCACCAGGACCCAGGAGATGCCCGTGGGATGGCGATGGGGGTCGGCGAAGGTGGCCGTCTCGCAGATTGTATCCGGGTCGAAGACCACCAGGTCCGCGAAGAAGCCCGGGCGGATCCGTCCCCTGCCGGGGATGCCGGCCACGCTTGCCGGCAACGATGTGCTCTTGCGGATCGCCTCCGCCCACGCCAGCGCCCGTCCCTCCCGGACGTACCGGCCCAGGAGGCGCGGGTAAGTGCTGACGGACCGCGGATGCAGCTTGGCGGGCGGCTCGCCGCCGGGTGGGGCGGCGGGGAAACTGTCTACCGTGGCGCCGTCGGTCGAAACCATTGTGAGCGGGTGCTGGAGGTTCCGGCGGATGTTGTCCTCGTCCATCACGCCCACCGAGGATCGAGTGCGGCCCCCATCCGCCACCAACAGGTCGAGGCACACATCGAGCGGGTCGGCATTGCGCTCGATCGCGAGGTCTTCCACCGATTTCCCCTGGTCAGCCGGACTGGACGTCTCGACGATGCCGATCGCCCCCCAGCCGAAGCTCACGGCCGGGTTGGTCCAGCCGGGGACGCCGGCTTCGAGCAGGCGGCGCACCTCCCGCCGGGCGGCCGCGTCCCCCAGCCTTGCCACGAGTCCCGCCCGACCCTCCCGTATCAGGTCGGGGGGCATTACCTGGTACAGATAGCCGGTGGCCGCGTAGGGGTAGGGATACACGTCGGCGGTGACGGTGAGCCCGCGCCGCCGGGCATCCTCCAGCAATCGCAGCACCCCTGGCGCCTTCCACCAGGCTGCCCGCTGATCGGCCTTGAGGTGAGAGATGTTGACCCGGACCCCGGCTGACCGGCCCGTCTCCAAAGCTTCCACGACCGCTCCGAACCATTCGCAGCCCGGAGCCTGGCCCTCGCTCCGGAGGTGGCTGGAGTAGAGACCGTCGTGAGCCGCCACCACCCGGCACAAGGCAATGAGTTCCGCGGCGCGGGCATTGCGGCCCGGGGGATACTCCAGTCCCGTGGACAGGCCGAAAGCTCCGGCTTCCAACGCCTCCGCCAGCTCCCGGCTCATCGCCTCGAGTTCCGCGGTCGTCGGGTGCGGCCGCTCTCCGCCCTTACCCTCCGGACCCATGACCCGCCGGCGGATGCTCCCATGTCCCACCAGCATAGCCAAGTTGTTGCCGATCCCCACCTTTTCCAGGCACTCCAGGTGCTCGGCGAAACTCGACCACCGCAGCCCGGGGTCTTCTCCTCCCGCCTCCCGCAGCTCCTCGGCGACGGCGGCACCGGAGTCCTCGACCGGCCCCGGCGAATGGCCGCAGTTCCCTCCCACCTGGGTGGTGATGCCCTGCAGCAGACCGGCAATCCCCAGGGGGTGAGTGAGCAACGTGCGATCGCTATGCGAGTGGATGTCGATGAAGCCGGGGCACACGGCCAGCCGGGCCGCATCGATAGTCCGCCGGGCCTCGGCGGCGGCCAGATCGCCAAGGACGGCGATCCGGTCCGCCTGGATGCCGATATCGGCGGGGAACCAGGCGTTGCCGGAACCATCGTAGATCCGTGCTCCGGTGATCTTGATGTCCAGCATGGGTATCACTCCGTTCCTGAACGCGCTATCGATCCGCAACCGATGGTGGCCGATCGACTCCGGCTGCCGCCGCCAGGTTCAGCTCCTCCCAGAGATGGCAGGCTACGTGGCGGCCCTCGCCCGCCTCGACCAGTTGCGGCTCTTCGTGCCGGCAGCGCTCGATGGCGGCCGGGCAGCGGGGATGGAGACGGCAACCGGGCGGGGGCGCGATCAAGCTGGGAGGGTCCCCGGCGAGCGGATACCGTTTGCGGTCACGAAGGCGCGGGTCGGCCGGGGGCGAAGCTGACAGCAGGGCGGCGGTGTACGGGTGGAGCGGCCGGGCGTGAAGCATCGCGGCCGGCGCCATCTCGACCAGTTTGCCGAGATACATCACCCCGATCCGGTCGCTCATATAGCGCACGACGGCCAGGTTGTGGGTGATCACCAGGTAGGTCAAGCCGATCTCCTCCTGCAAGTCTTGCAGGAGGTTGAGGATCTGGGCCTGAACGGACACATCGAGGGCGGAAGTCGGCTCGTCGAGGATGAGCAGCCGCGGTCGAAGGATGATTGCCCGGGCGATACTCGCCCGCTGCTGCTGGCCGCCGCTCAACTGATGAGGATAGCGGTCCAGGACCTCGGCTCCCAGGTTAACCAGGGCTACCGTTGCGTCCAGCCGCTCGCGCGCCTCGAAGCCGCGGATTCCCTGCAACTCGAGCGGCCGCAGGATCGACTTGCGCAGCGTGGCCCGAGGATTGAGCGAGGATGCCGGATCCTGAAAGACGATGCCCATCTCCCGGCGCAAGCCAGTGAGTTCTCGGCCGCCGGCGCGGGCCATGTCCTGCCCCGCGAATACCACTCTGCCGCCCGTGGCCCGCGTCAGGCGGGGGATCAGGCGAGCCAGGGTCGTCTTGCCGCTCCCGCTCTCGCCCACCAGCCCGAAAGCCTCGCCCTGGGCTATGGTCAGGGAGACGCCGTCCACCGCCCGTATGTGCCGGATGGCGCGGCTGAACAGCCCTCGTCGGAGGGGGAAGTACTTCTTGACCGCTTCGAGCGCGAGCAGTGGCGTCATGGCGAGGTAGCCTCCAGCAGGTGGCAGGCTACCTGGCGCGCAGGGCCCGCCGGTCGGGCCTTGGGGACGGTGACCGCGCATACCGGCAGGCGCTGTGGGCAACGCGGATGAAAGGCGCAACCGGCTATGGTGTCGACCAGGTTGGGGACATTCCCGGGGATCGTCTCGAGCCGCCCCTC
This sequence comes from Bacillota bacterium, assembly GCA_035477115.1. Lineage (GTDB taxonomy): Bacteria > Bacillota > Sulfobacillia > UBA995 > UBA995 > UBA995. The sequence goes on from DATIKW010000029.1 coordinate 90,654, forward strand.
GCCCTTGGCCAGCCGCGGCAACGCCCGCAAGAGCAGCCGGGAGTATGGATGAAGCGGACGCTCGTACAGGTCGAATACACCGGCTTGTTCGACGATGTTCCCGGCGTACATCACCGCGACGCGGTCGGCGATCTCGGCCACCACCCCGAGGTTGTGAGTGATGATCAACAGCGACATCCGGTTGCGCCGGCGCAGGTCGAGCAACAGCTCAAGGACCTGCGCCTGGATGGTCACGTCCAGGGCCGTGGTCGGTTCGTCCGCAATCAAGAGGTCAGGCGAGCGGGAGATCATCATCCCCGTCATCACCCGCTGCCGCATGCCGCCGCTCAATTCATGAGGGTAGCTCAGCGCGCGTTCGGCGGCGTCGGGGATCCGTACCTGGCCCATGATGTCCACCGCCTTGCGCCAGGCATCCAGGCGCGCCGCCTGGTCCAGCGCGATCGCCTCTTTCACCTGGGAGCCTGCGCGGTACACGGGGTTGAGGGATACCAGCGGGTTCTGAAAGATCATGGCGATCCGCTTGCCGCGGATGCCTACCAGCGCCGCCTCGGGCAAGCGGAGCAGATCCTGCCCTTCCAGCCCGACCTTGCCGCCGGCGATCTTCCCCGGGGGTGGCACCAGGCGCATGATCGCCAGGGCCACCGTGGACTTGCCGCATCCCGACTCGCCCACCAGGGCCAGTACTTCACCGCGGTCCACCTGAAGACTCACATCATTCACCGCCCGGACCGTCCCGCGTCCGGTCTCGTAAACGACCGTCAACTCCTCCACCCGCAGGAGTTCGGGAGTAGCGGACAGGCTCATGGACCTCACGCCTTCAACTGGGGATCGAGCAGGTCGCGGAGACCTTCCCCGAGGAGGTTGAAGCCCAGCGCCGTCCATACCAGGCCCAGCCCGGGGAAGATGGAGACCCATGGCGCTTCGTGCAGGTGGCGAAGCCCCCGGTTCAGGATCACGCCCCAGTCCGGGGAAGGCGGCTGGGAACCGAGTCCCAGGAAGCTCAGGGCGGTGGTCGAGAGGATGGCACCCGGCAGCGAGAGCGTCCCCAGCACCATGATCACCCCCAGGGTGTTGGGCAGGATGTAGCGGAACATGACCGAGAAGTTGCTTTCTCCCACGGCCTGCGCAGCTTCCACGAAGGGCGTGTTCTTGAGTCCCTGCGTCTTGGCGCGGATCAGCCGGGCGTATCCCCCCCAGCTGACGGCGGCGATGGCGATCATCACGTTATTCAGGCTCGGCCCGAGCACGGTGACGATCGCCAGGGCGAGCACGATGGGCGGCAGCGACCAGGTAACGTCGGTCGCGAAGGAGATGACCCGATCGGCCCACCCGCCGTAGTACCCGGCGACCAGGCCGAGCGTCACCCCGATGACGCTCTCGACCGTGACCACGATCAAGCCCACCCGCAGCGCGATCCTGGCCCCATGGATGACGCGGCTCGTCAGGCACCGACCGAATTCGTCGGTCCCCAGGGGGTACCCCGGTCCGGGCGGGGACAGCCGATGGGGGAGGTCCATGGCGTCGTAAGCGCGCGGGGCCAGTTGATCGGCGAAGGCGGCCACCAGCAACACGCTGAGGAAGATGACCGCGCCGGCCACGAACTGGCCGTTCCTCAGGGCCAGGCGGAGCGGCGAGGCGTCCTTCATCGGCCGCCTGCTTCCTCGAGGGCGATGCGGATGCGCGGGTCGAGCAGGCCGGAGACCACGTCGCCGATGACGTTGCACACCACCGTCAGCACCGCGATCATGATCATGATCCCCTGGACCACCGGCAGGTCCTGGTTGGTAATGGACATCCACAGGAGGCGGCCCATGCCCGGCCAGGCGAAGATGTTCTCGATGATGACCGCGCCGCCGACGACCCAGGGCAAGCCGAGGAAGAACATCACCGTGACCGGGATCAGGGCGTTCCTCAGCACATGGCGCAGATGGACCGACAGGCGGCCGAGCCCCTTGGCGTGGGCGGTCAATACGAACGAGGCCCGGATGGTGTCCAGCACCTCCGCCCGGGTGAGGCGCACGGTCCCGCCCAGCGGCGGCAGGGTCAGGGTCATCACCGGCACGACCATCGAACTCAGGCCCTGATAACCGGAAATCGGGAACCAGCGGAGATGGACGGACAGCAGCAGCATGAGCAAGATCCCCAGCCAGAAGCCGGGTATGGACCAGAAGATGGTCGTGGTCACTATGATCCCGTGGTCGAGTTTGGACCCGGACCGGACTGCCGCCACCAGTCCCAGGGGGACGGCTATGGCATAGTGCAGGGCCATTGAGGTCACGGCCAGTAGTAGCGTGAAGGGCAACCGGCTGGCGATGAGGACGCCGACCTCTTGGCCGGTGACGATGGAGTGCCCGAGTTCACCCTGGAGCAGGTTGCCCAGCCAATAGAAGTACTGGACATGGGCCGGTCGATCGAGACCCCACTGGCGGCGCAACTCCTCGATGCGCTCCGGGGGGATGCGGTCGGGATCGGCGATCAGGCGGATGGCATCCCCCGGCATCAGCTGCATGATCCCGAACAACACCACCGTGACCGCGATCACCGTCAGCACGCCCACGCCGAGGCGCCTGACCGTGTAATCCAGCATTCCCTCCGCCCCCCCCCGCCATAGGGTTAGAACCCGCCCCTACTTGCTGGCGTCCTCGTAGTGGATAGCCCCGTCCACCGCCACGTGCAGCCCGCGCAAGTTGCGCCGATGGGCGGTGTACACGTAGGTGTAGAACAGGGAGATGATCGGTACTTCCTCGGCGACCCGCCTCGACAACTCGGCGTAGTTGGCGGTCCGCTCCGCCATATTCATCAGCACGCGGCCCTGCTCGAGGAGCCGGTCGGCCTCCGGGCTGGTCCAGATCGGGTTGGGCTGGCTGGAGTGGAACGAGAAATACCAGATGTCGGGATCGATCCAGGCCCACGCGGCCAGGGAAATGTCATAGTCGTTGGCCCGAACCCGCTCTCGCACGTAGGGCCGGCCCTGCTCCTCGATGGCGACGTCGACCCCCACCAGCTGGAACTGGCGCTGCAATACGGGCGCGGCCATCTCCTGGGCGTGCACCCCGACGGTGGAGAGCAGGGTGATCCTGAGCGGCACCCCGTCCTTGTCCAGGATGCCATCGCCGTTCGCGTCCGCGTAACCCAGTTCGGCCAGCAATTGCCTGGCCCGTTCGGGATCATGCGGGCGATTGGCTTTGAGTTCGGCTTCCGTCTCGGCCGAGAAGGCGAGCTGAGCGGGGGACAGTAGCCCCCAGATCGGCCCGACCGCGTCGTCGAGCGCCAGGTTGAGTTCATCGCGGTTGACGGCGTAGGCGAGCGCCTCCCGGAAACGGCGGTCGGCGAAGGGCGCCCGGTGCAGGTTGAACCGCAGATAGGTCTGACCGGCGTCGGGGGCCTCCAGTAGCACGAGGTCTTCATTTTCCGCCACCCGGCGGCGGTGCTCGGGGGCGATCGCCGCCAAGTCCACGTTCCCTGCCTCCAGTTCGCTGAGGCGGGTGAGCCCGTCGGGGATGATCCGCACCGTCACCGTCTCGAACTTCCAGGGGCCCCGGTTGCGCACGAACGGCTTGAAGCTGCGCCAGTGGGGATTGCGCTGGAAGGTGGCGTGGGAGCCGGGTACCCACTCGGTGAGCAGGTAGGGCCCGATCCCCACCGCCTGCCGGTTGAAAGCCTCATTGCCGACGCTCCTGGCCAGCTCGACATCGACGATGCCGGAGTACATCGAAGCCAGCACGGCCAGGAAGTACGCGGGAGGGGTCTTGAACACCAGGGTGACCTGCTGCCCGTCCACATCGATCCGTTCCAGTTCGCCCCAGTCACCGCTGTAAGGGGAGATCTCGATATACCGCTCGTAGGCCGCCTTGATGTCCGCGCCGGTCACGGGATCGCCGTCGGCGAACCTCAGGTCGTCGGGGAACACCATGATGATGGACTTGCCGTCAGGCGAGAAGCTGATCGACTCGGCCACGTTGGGCACCAGTTGCTCGTTGTTCAGATCGAAGACGACCGGCGCCGCACTGATCATTTCCTGCACGATGTTGGCGGTGTAGACCTGCTGGATATCCATGCCGTCGAGTTCCGCGCTAACGGCGATCACGAGCTTGTCCGCCTGAGGATCGCGCCGGGGACACCCCCCCGTGCCCAGTGCCAGCGCGAACACCAGGATAGCCGCCAGTACGGCCCGACCTTTCAGCGCACGCATCTCCCCGCCCCCTCCCGCCGATTCATCCGCCACGCAGCTAGGTGTCGCCTCGGGGCGGAATGTGGCTGCATATTTCGTCATGTAGGGCGGTTTTCCTTCCGGAATTCCCGGCGAGATCCCCATGCCTTTCGGGGCACCACAGGGCGCGGGAGCCGCGAGGGGGCGGTAGGCCGCTGCTACCCATGGTTGGCCGAATTTCCCTATCCCGGTGCTTGAGCGGACATGCACCGGGCCCCGGCCTCCGTCCCTATACTGTATGGTCGCAGGCAAGATGCGGACGGGAGGGCGACGATGGTGGTTCCTGGCCTGGCAGGGGCGTTCCCCGGGGCCGGCTTGGTTACCGGCTACTTGGCCGGCGGAAACGTCTTCCCGCATCCGCTGGCGGAGGAAGACGAACGGTGCTTTCTGCAGCGCCTGGCCCAGGGGGACGAGGTCGCCCGTAACGTGCTGATCGAGCGCAATCTGCGATTGGTCGCGCACATCGTGAAGAAGTTCGACAACACCGGCCAGGATCCCGAGGATCTCATCTCTATCGGCACGGTGGGCCTGATCAAGGGCATAGTCAATTTCGACCCGGAAAAGGGGACGCGCCTGGCCACATTCTGTGCTCGATGCATCGAGAACGAGATCCTGATGCACCTGCGAACGCTGAAACGGGTCCGGGCCGAGATCTCCTTGTACGATCCGATCGGCATCGACCGCGAGGGCAACGAAATGACGTTCCTCGACATCCTCCGCACCGAGGACGATCCCATCCCCGACCGCGTCGGGGCGGATCTCGACGCCCAACTGCTGCGGTCCAGGCTTGCCAAGCTAGGCACACGCGAACGGATGATCCTGGAACTCCGGTACGGGCTCGAGAGCGGGGTCAAGCGTACCCAGCGCGAGATCGCGCGTTTCCTGGGAATCTCCCGGTCGTACGTGTCGCGGATCGAGAAGAAGGCCCTCAGCAAGCTGTGCCGGGAGTGGTCGGGGAACTCCTAGGCCGGGCGGCTGACTCGCCACCCGCGGTGGCGGCGATGATCGCCTCGAGGAACTCGCGGATCAGGGCGGCCAGTCTTGAGGGTTGTTCGAGCATCAGCATGTGCCCGGTTCCATCCAGCATGATCAGTCGGGAACCGGGTATGCTCTCGGCGAGTTCTCGTACCAGATGGGGCGGAGTCAGTCGGTCGGCCGACCCGCCCACCACCAGCGCAGGCAGTCTCACCTCTCCGAGGAGGCCGCGGACGTCATGGCCGGCGGCCAGGGCGAATGCGGCACCGATCGATGCCGCATCGCGCTTTCGCCACTCCCGAAGACTTGCCCGGACCAGCGCAGGGGAGGCGGCGGGTCCGAATGCCAGTCCGTGTTCCCCGGCGAGAAAGCGGTCCCGAACGCATGGGTCGATGCGGAAGCGGGCCGCCGTCCCCGCCAGCACCAGTCCATGCAGGCGCAGCTTCCGGCGCAAGGCAATGGCCATCGCTATCGCTCCGCCCAGCGAGTGGCCGATCACCACCAGTCGAGGACCTGTCGCCGGCAGGGCCGCTTCGACCAGCGCCGCGTAGTCGCCTACCCCGGTGACCGCCTCCGGTGCAGGCAAGTCCGGTGCCAATCCTGCCCAGCCGGACGGGAGCGACCGTAACTGACTCAGCCAGGTCAGGGAGGAACCGCCCGCTCCGTGCAGAAAAAGGCAAGTACCGAGGCGCGGGGTTCGGCTCGAGTTGGTTCGGAAGACCAGGTCGCCCATTGCGGGGAGACTTAGGCGCATCCAGGGACGGATCCTGCCGCCGCCGGCGATTGTGCTATAATGGCGGGTAGTTGCCGGAGGGAGACTCGGCTTGGCGCGACCATGGACCTTCGAGTACTGGCTGGGGAAACTGGCTCCCCACGAGTACTACGGCTCAACACTGGACATCGACCCTGCGGAGCTGGCGGCCCGGGGCGTTCGCGGTCTCATCCTGGATCTGGATAATACGCTCGCACCGTGGAAGCACGGCCTGCCCACACCCGAGTTGGCCGGCTGGATCGAAGCCGCGCAGCGGTCAGGCATGCGCTGCCACATCGTGTCGAATCACACGGGCCGTCGGGTGAGGCTGTTCAGCCGCTTCCTGGGGATCCACGGCACGGCAAGCGCCGCCAAGCCAGCCGGCCGGGCTTTCCGTGCCGCCATGAGGCTGATGAGCACCGCGCCCGGCCAGACGGCGGTGGTCGGCGACCAGATCTTCACCGATATCCTGGGCGGCCGGCGGCAAGGCTGCCACACCATACTCGTCGTGCCCGCATGCTCGAGGGACCTGGGCTGGACCCGGCTGGTGCGCCTCGCCGAGCGGGCGTTACTCCGGAAGCTGCAGGCCAGGGGACTCGTCCCCGCCGAGCCGCGGCGGCGGGATCGGCGATGAACCCGCCGGTAGTGCTGGCGGCGATAGCAGGGCTGTGCGTCGGCAGTTTCCTGAATGTGTGCATCCACCGCCTGCCCCTCCGGACCAGCGTGGTCTTCCCGCCATCGCGATGCCCTGCCTGCGGGACATCCTTGCGGCCGATCGACCTGGTTCCCGTGCTGTCCTATCTTTGGCTGCGGGGGCAATGCCGGTCCTGCGGGAAGGGAATTGCGCTGCGCTACCCGATCGTGGAACTGGCGACGGCGGCAGGTTTTGGGGTGGCGGTGGCGCGTTGGGGGCCTGGCCTGGCCGCATTTCAGGCAGCGGTTTTCCTTTCGCTCCTCATCGTCGCCTGCTTCACCGACCTCGAGACGGGGATCATCCCCAATCGGATCACCGTCTCCGGGACCATCGTGGGCCTCACCCTCATGACTCTTGGCCCCGCAGGACCGGTGACGGCGGCGCTGGGCATGGCCGCCGGCGGAGGGACGCTCTTGCTGTTAGCCTTGGTCAGCGGCGGCGGCATGGGTGGCGGCGATGTCAAACTAGGCGCTCTGATGGGAGCCTTCCTGGGTTGGCCGGCTATCGGGGCGGCGCTGGCCGTCGCGTTCCTGGCGGGAGGGCTGGCCGGCATCGTCTTGCTGGCTGCCGGTCGGAAACGCCGGCGGGATCCGATACCTTTCGGTCCTTTCCTCGCCGCCGGGGCGGTGGCGGCCCTCTTCTGGAGTGCCTCCATCCTCGGCTGGTATGGCCGGTTCCTGCGCCCGGGCTAGGTAGACGAGCGATGCGAGAGCGTCTGGCGGCGCGGGTGGTGGAAGCGATCCGGCGTGCCCGCTCGGCTATCATCGCCCTCAGCGAGAGAATCCACGGCCACCCCGAGCTTGGCTACCAGGAAGTGAAGGCTTCCGCCTGGGTGGCGGAGGTGCTGAGCGAGTACGGGTACGCGGTCGACCGGCCGTATGCCGGTATGCCGACCGCCCTCCGCGCAGTCTTCCCCGGCGTTCCCGAGCGACCGGCCATAGCTCTGCTGGCGGAGTATGACGCGTTGCCCGACATCGGCCACGGATGTGGACACAACCTGATTGCCGCGGTTGCGGTTGGCGCCGCGGTGGGTCTGGCCGCCGTGGCCGGCCAGTTGGCCGGACGGGTGATCGTGCTGGGGACGCCCGCCGAGGAAGGCGGCGTGGAGGGGGCAGGCGGCAAGGTGGTCTTGCTCGAGCGAGGCGCCTTCGCTTGCGTGGATGCGGCGCTGCTCCTACATCCTTCGAGCCGGACGGTAGTGGCTTCCCCGTCCCACGGCCGCGAGGCCCTGGAGGTGTCCTTCCGGGGTAAGGCGGCCCTGGCCGCCCTGGCCGCCGGGGACGGAGCCAGCGCCCTGGAGGCGCTCATCCTGACCTTCAACGGACTGAACGCCCTGCGGCTGCGGTCGGGTCCGTCAGTGCAGATCCACGGCATCATCACCCATGGGGGCACGCACCCGGGGACGATACCCCACCGGGCGGTAGCGCGCCTCTACATCCGCAGCCCTGACGCCGCGGGACTCGAATACGCGTCTACCAGACTACGTGACCTGGCCCGGGCGGCCGCCCGGGCCACGGGGACGAGCGTATGCTTTCGCCGGTTCAGCCATAGCTATCACGAAATGCGGCCGAACCCCGTATTGGCTCGCCTGATGGGGGCCAATCTGCAGGTTTCCGGGTTGAAACCCGAACCGGCGGGGGGCGGCGGCGGTTCCACGGACATGGGCAACGTGAGTAAGGTGGTGCCCGCGTTACACGCCTACTTCGCGGTGGGCGACCTGCCGGTGGCCACGCACACCTCGGACTTCGCGACCCTCGCCGGTTCGCCCGCCGTGCGGCGGCCGCTGATCAAGGCGGCTCGGGCGGTCGCGTTGACTTGCCTTGACCTCCTCGTATGTCCCGAACACCTTGAGAGAGCCCGGCTGGCCCATCGCGCCCCTTGAGGCTTTGAGACCGCGTGCCCCAGGCGCTGCCAAGGGACCGCCCCTTGTCTGGGGGAATGGATCGCCGGCAAGAAATCTGTCGAGGGAGGGCGGCGCATGTCCAGCCAATCGGCTCCGGCGAAGACGGCGGTCAAGATCGTCACTGACAGCGTATGCGATCTGCCAGAGCGCCTGATCGAGCAACATCGCATCACCGTGGTGCCCGCATTGGTCCACTTCGGGGTGGAGCAATACCGGGACCGCGTGGAGATCAGCGTCCAGGAGTTCATGCGGCGGCTGCCGCTGGCCAAGACGCCCCCCAAGACTTCCCAGCCTCCGCCGGGGGCCTTCCTGGAGGTCTACGAGGAAGCGACGAAGGATGGCAGTTCCGTCGTGTCCATCCACGTATCTTCCCGGATGAGCGGGACCTACCAGTCGGCCATGGTTGCCAGATCCATGCTGGCGGACCGGGATATCGAGGTGTATGATTCGCAGCTGGGCTCCATGGGGCAGGGGTGGATGGTGCTGGCGGCGGCTCGGGAGGCGCTGGCCGGCAAGGGCAAGCAGGAGATCCTGGCGACGGTCGCGCGGGTCGGTTCGCGAATGCGGACGTTGATCGTCGTCGATACCCTCGAGTATCTCGCCCGCAACGGCCGGGTGGGCAGGGCTCAGGCTTGGCTGGGCGGCATGCTTCGGGTCAAGCCCATCCTCACGGTGGTGGACGGGGTGATCGAACCGCTGGAGAAGGTGCTCGGCGGCCAGCGCGTCCTGGACCGGCTGGTAGAACTGGTGCACGAGGGGCTGGACCGCGGGCAGCGGGCGGCGCTCGGGATCATCCATGCCGAGGCTGAGGAACAGGCTTCGCGGCTCAAGGAGAAACTCGAGAAGCTCTTCAAGTTCGAGGAGGTCGTCATCGCCGAGACCGGACCCGCCATCGCCGCCAATGTGGGGCCGGGCGCCTATGGTGTGATGCTATACCAGTACTAACCTTGATGCCGGCCTGGCCTGTGCCGGTCCGGCCCATGGTGTTATCGTGATATGATATAGGGGACGGGTGATGCGCACCGCGGCGGGGAGGTCCGGGATGGGCCGGAGAGGTCGAATCGCCGGCGCGACCGGGGTGAGCCGTCTCACGCGGCTGGCACTCCTGGGAGCGATCGGCTCAGCCATATACGCGCTGGAGTACGCCTTGCCCTTGAGTCACCTCGTGCCCGGGGCCAAGCCTGGGCTCGCCAACCTGGCGACGATGCTCGCCTTGGTGCTCGGCGGTCCCGGCGACGCCCTGTTCCTGGCCGTGGCCCGCGTGATGTTCGGGCACCTCCTCATGGGCAGTTTCCTCTCGGTCAACCATGCGCTCGGCCTGTCCGGGAGCGTCGCCGCCGTCCTGGCCATGCTGGCCGCCGGGCGGGGGGAGGCCGGTCGCGGCAATCTCCTGCGCGCGGGAGTCGCCGGCGGGGTAGCTCACAGCCTGGCCCGACTGGTGATGGCGGGCTGGCTGATGGGGCAGCCGCTCGGCGCGGCGGACTATATCTATCCAGCGCTGCTCGGAGCAGTGGTGGGGGCCGCGGTCGGCGGGGCCACCGCCGGCTGCTGCCGGCGGATCATCGTGGCGCGGATGGGAGGGTTGGCGAATTGGCATTCCGCCTGACTCGGGGGGATGGCGTCCTCCTGGTAGTGCTCTCGGCAGTCGCCCTCGGCGCCTGGCTGGGGATTGCCCTGCGGCCGGTCCCGGTGGGGGCGGAGGTAGTGATCACCGTCGGCGACCAGGCGCCGCGGGCTTTCCGGTTGGATGAGGATCGGTGGATCGAACTCGAGGGGCCGCGCGGTCCGGCCGTGGTGGAGATCCGGGACGGGCGGGTGCGGATCGCCAGTTCCGATTGTCCGGACGCAGGGTGGCATGCCCACTGGCTCGCCCGTCCCGGCAGCCTGATCTGCGTCCCCAATCGGCTGATCGTCAAGCTGGCGGCGGGCGAGGGGACGGGCGCCGACACCGACGCGATCACGCGTTGAACGCGACCGCCGGTCGCATGATGGAGGATGTTGCTGGGTGAGGAAGTCGACGCGGCTCGTCCACACTGCCTGTCCGATGAACTGCTGGGATGGCTGCGCCTGGCTGGTGGAAGTTGCCGGCGGCGAGGTTCGGGCGGTCAGGGGAGTCTCCGACCACGAGATCACCCGCGGCTTCTTGTGCCCCAAGGCTCAGTACTACCTCGAACGGCACCGTTCCCCGCGGCGGCTCCGTACTCCGATTCGCCGGAGCGGAAACGGGTGGCGGGAAGTCGGCTGGGATGCCGCCCTCGACGAACTCGCGGAGCGCATCGCGAAGGCTCGCCGGGAGACGGGATCAGAGTCGATCCTGAGTTACACGGATGCGGGCTCCCTGGGGCTGCTGAAAGGGCTGGACCGGCGCTTCTGGAACCTGTTCGGGCCCATCACCGTGCCTGCGGGAAGCCTGTGCTGGTCAGCCGGCCTGGCCGCCCAGGAGGCCGACTTCGGCGACAACCTGGCCCACGACCCTACCGATCACGCCAATAGCCGTTTCTTGTTGATATGGGGACGGAATCCCCTCGACACCAATGTCCATCTGTGGCCCTTCGTGCAGAAGGCTCGGGACGGCGGCGCGCGGGTGGTCGTCATCGATCCCGTGGCGACGCGTACCGCCGCCCAGGCCGACCTGCATCTAGCGCCCCGCCCCGGTTCCGATCTTGCCCTGGCTCTGGCCATGGGCCAGGCGGTGATCGAGGCGGGGATGGTGGACGAGGGCTTTCTGGGCTCGCGAGTCCGCGGCTTCGACGACTACCGGCGGCTATGCGGTGACTACCCTCCCGAACGCGCCGAGGCGGTCACCGGCTTGCGAGCCACCGTCATCCGGGAGTTGGCCTGCGAGTATGCCCGGCGCGCGCCGGCGGCGATCCTGCTGGGGTACGGCTTGCAGCGCCATCCGACAGGCGGGGCCGCCGTGAGGGCCATCGACGCCCTGGCCGCCCTCACCGGCAACATCGGGGTGCCCGGGGGGGGGGTCGCCTACGCCACCCGATTCGCGGCTTCGAGTTTTGCTGAGCTTGGCGGGCTTCCGGCGCCGCACCGGAGAGTACCTCGAGTCAAGCTCGGCCGGATACTCCCTGAACTCGACGACCCACGGATCAGCGTCGGCATCGTGGCGCGGGCCAACCCCGCAGCGCAGCTCCCGCAGACCTCGGCGGCAGTAAAAGCCCTGCTATCCCTCGACTTCTTGGCCGTAGTCGATTTCGAACTCACCGACACGGCGGAATTGGCCGACCTCGTGCTCCCAGCCGCCACCAGCTTCGAGGGAGAAGATGTCTATGCCTGCGCCTGGCACAACTACGTCACCTACGGCGAGCAGGCGGTGGATCCCGCCCCGGGCTGCCGCTCGGATCTGGAGATCTATGCCGGCCTGGCCGATCGACTGGGGCTGGGCGATGGTTTCGGGTCCCGAAGGTCCCCCCGGGAGTGGATCGAGGAGGCCCTGCGCCCCCTGGCGGCGTGGGGGCTCGGCCCCGACAGCCTGCGCGGCCGGTCCGCGCGCCATCCGGCGGCCCCTCTGGTACCATGGCAGGATGGGAGATTCCTCACCGCCAGCGGGAAGATGGAACTGATCGGCCCCGGGTATAGCCCACTTCCCGACCGTCCGGCGGATACCCGTTTCCCCTTCCGGCTCATCACTCCCCAGCACCGGTTGAGCATCCACTCGCAATTCTACGACCACGTACAGACCGCTCTGGGGCAGCCGCCGGAAGGTGCTCCGGTGGTGCTCGTGAACGATCGGGTCGCCAGACAACTCGCCCTGCGTCCGGGCGCGGGGATCAGCGTGGTCTCGCCCTGGGGCCGACTGGCCTGCCGGGTCAAGCCGATGCGGGGTCTCAATCCCGACACGCTGGTGATCTACTCCGGCGGCCGGGTGGGCCGGAGTTGCGCGAATATCCTGACCCCCGACCGCTTGACCGACATCGGCCTGGGAGCAGCTTACTACGATTGCCCATGCCGCCTCGAGGCGGAGGACGTGGCTGCCGCCCAGCATCCCTCCCCTGGCGATACGACCTCCTGAAGGGGGCTGCCGCTCAAGTCAATAGTTCGACCCGGCGCAAGGCATGGACGAGCGGGATGGCGATCAGCGCACTCCCTCCCGCCTGGAGCAGGTTGCCGGGGAACTCCACCAGCGCCGCCCGGTAGCCGAACAGGAAGGAACCCGCCAGGAAGTAACCGAAGACCATCCACAGGCCCCCGATCACTACCGCCGCCAGCACCGCCGGCGTGATCTTCCCCGAGGCGCGGAAAGCGCGATGGCCGAGCGAGCCCACGATGAAGCCTTCCAATCCCTTGATGACCAGCGTCCAAGGTGCCCAGATGCTCATGCCCAGCAGCAGGTTGGCCAGGGCCGAGCCGACGCCGCCGGCGAACAGCCCCAGGCGTGGTCCGGCGAGCAGGGCGGCGGTGAAGATCATGCTGTCGCCCACATTGATGATGCCCTGGGTCGCGGGGACGGGCACGTTGACGGCCATCGTGACCGCCGTCACCAGTGCGGTGAACAGGGCGGCCTGCGTCAAGCGACGGGCGGGAGAGGATTTCATGGCAAGCGCCTCCTTCCGGTCCCGGGGAGGGAAGGCAGGGCGCACGGCAGGATGCTCCGCCATGATCGGATGGCAAGCATGTTCGCAAGCGCCGGCGTCTTCTCCCAATCGGACTCTAACCGTCGGCTCCGGATTCGCACCGGCTCAACCGCTGGGGCTGACGGGCTCGTCCCCGCTGGGGGGCATCACCGCCGGTCGGGAATTGGAGGTGGTACCTCCTCACCCTGCCCCGAAGACCTGTATTCAACTCGAGTATAGGCCGGTCACTCTCCCCCGTCAAGCGGAGAAGGTAAGTGTGGGGGCGGACTGTGATAGTGTCACCATGATGAGGAGAGAGATCCGGTTGTCGCAGAGGGAATCGCGGAGAGTCTACATCATGGAGCGGGTGGTGAACGGACAGCTGACGGTGCGGCAGGAAGCCGAGTTTTGGAGCCTAAGCGAAAGCCAAGTCAAACGCCTCAAGAGGAGAGTGACAGCACAAGGCGTGGCAGGCCTGGCGGGTGGCCTGCTGAAGGACGCCACCCGTGAGCATGTCGCCGAACTCCTGGCCGAGAGGCACCGGGTCAGGGTATCGGCCCGGAGTGTGCGCCGGATACCGGCCAGGGCGGGACTGACAAACCGCCACGCCCGCAAGAGCACGCGCCGGCGGCGGTCCCGGGACCGGATGCCGCAGGAAGGTCTCCTGGTCCACGTGGTCCGGCGGCTATCGGCGGACTGGCAACTGAAGTGTGGCCGTCCCATCTGCCTGCTAAAGACCTTTGTTGACCGGACCCGCTTTCGCGGGACCTGCTACCGGGCCGCCGGCGGGAGGCGGGCCGGGGAGACCACGGGCCGCAGTCGGAACGACCGTCGTCGCACCTTCCACCTGCCCACCAAGGACACCTGTCTCTATCCGCTCCGGCGGGACTTCCGGGAGGTGTTGCGCGGGTGAACCGGGAGGAAATCCTGGCGTTGTATGCTGCCGGGCCGGAGGCGGTTGTCGAGCCGATTGAACAAGTCCTGGCCACCGTTGCCCGCTTGGAAGCCCGGGTGGCGGAACTGGAGACGGAAAACGCCGCTCTGCGGGCACGGGTGGAAACCTTGAAGCAAAGGCTGGGCCGGAACAGCCGCAATCGCCACCCGCCGCCCTCCCGCGACGGCCTCGCCCACCCCGCCAGCCGGCTGGAGGCGACCGAGCACCGAAGGGAACGCAAATCCTGCCCCCACTGCGGGGAAGTGTCCAGTGCCCCTTTTCCCGCCGGACGTTCCCCGGCCCACCCAGTACGGAACCCGGGTTCGAGCGGTGGACACCTACCTGAGCCAGTGCCAACTGCTCCCCTACGACCGCATCAAGGAGCTTTTCGCCGACAGAGGAGACGAAGGACCAGATCCGCTCGACCGTGCGCAAGCGGGGCCACTCGGTCCTGGCGGCGCTCGAGCCCGGCTGCCAGGGTCAGCCGGTCCTCGAACCCCGTGCCCCTTGAACCGGCCATCGCCTCCCCGCCGGGGGTGAATGCCGGGAGTCTCCCCACGCATGGCGCCAGGCAATACTTCTCTGCGAACCGTCGCCGAAAAACTGGCCCGTCCCTCCCCGCTATCCCGGAAACGGGAAACTGTGCGTACCTACACTGCGGGAAGGAGGGATTCTGGGGGGCAGACGAAGCACCCTACTGGATTTTGCTGCGACGGGCTGAACAGTCACTCGGCGAGTGCCGAAATGTTGCGATAGTGCGGTGCCAGTCCTGGGAAGGAGTTCCTGGATGTGCCAAGAACTAGAGTGCCGGGAAAGATGGTGACCGGACTATGAAGTTGCGTCTGTCGGCCTACACCCTCTGTGTCGGCGAACACCCAGAGATAGACACGGTCCTGCTATGTAACACTCTCACCCAGGCAGTCGCGGTCGTTTGAGCTGCGTTGTCTCGGGACATTCAGTGCGGGGCCATCAAGGAAACCGACATGTCGCTCGAAACCGTGCCGCTTGTGACGACCGACTGCAATGTGAGGTGTGCTTGCTGCTTTGGGAACGACTTTTCATCGAGACCCATGGCACGAGGCGCCTGAGCATCGACTACTTCGGTGGCGAGCCCTTGCACAATCTTGAGGCAATTGGCTGGCTGGCCGGTGGTGCCATGGCTCTCGAGCAGCGGTTTGGGCTGGAACTGAGGCAACAGCTGACGACAAACGGTCTTGCGTCCATGGGGATCACCCGGGTTCAAGTGCCAGTTGACGGTCCGCAGGAGGTGCACGATGCCCGGAGGCGCCTCCCAGATGGCGAGGGAACCTGGGCCGTCATCATGGGGAACATCGAGCGCGCCTCTGAGGTCTTACGGATCTCTGTGCGCGTAAACGTTGATGAGCACAACTACAGCCGTGTACCAGAGTTCCTGGACTACCTGACAACCAGCAACATCCGGAGCCGCATTCAGTTGCTGTATGTGAGTCCGATCCAGCCCACGGCGCGCCCCTTGTTAGACTGGAACCAGTACGTTTGGGACCCAGACACCAAGGCGCACAGGCTTGCATCGTTGTGGCACGAGATGCACGCTCGCGGCTACCCCGTAGAGGTATTCCCCGAGTACATGCCCTGCGGAGCCATCTACCTTTCGGCTTCAGTGGTTGGCCCCTCTGGGCAGGTCTTCCCCTGTGTGGGCCTGGCGGGCTGTTCGCTGCTCTCCAAGGGGGATGGCAACGGGAAGCCGCCGTCCTCTCAGTACGTTGCCATCATGATGAACTTGGAGCCATGGGAGAGGTGTAAGCAGTGTGCCTTCGTTCCCGTCTGTGGCGGCGGGTGCAGATGGTTGGCTCTCGTAACCAGGCAAGACCACACCGCGTGGCTGTGTGAGTTCCCCTTCTTCCAGAAGGCGTACCCGCAGTTTCTCAATGACCGGTTTTCCCGAGAACGGCTGCTTAAAGACCTGTCGGCGGCGGATCGTCCCCCGGTGCATATCCTGTGAGTACGAACCAGGCAATGGCAAATGGGAAGCAGACCACGCCCCTGGTGAAAGGGCCGCCTGTGGCTGCCCTCCTCGGTTCCATGGGCGCCGCGGTGTTTGCCGACGCAGTGAGCGGCACCACATTCCCTTGGTGGCTTTACATCGCAACCGGCTCCCCGTGGGCACTGGCCGCCTTCGCCACCGTGCGGACCGCCCTCTACGCCATCGGCGCGCCGGCAGGCGGGCTTCTCGCCGATCACTACAACCGGAGGCACGTAATGTGGGTGAGTTCTCTGACCCGAGCCTGCCTCGCCTTGGCCATCGGGTTACTGGCGTGGTTCGGGTCGCTTCGCGCGGAAGCGCTGATCGTGGGCGGCGCTCTCCTCGCAGTGTGTCAGAGCTTGTTCACCCCGTCCGTGGATGCCCTGATCCCCCAGTTGACCCGCAGGGAGAACCTCACCCGGGTGAATTCCGGCTTCCAGGCAATCCAGGCCACAGCTAGCGTCGGCGGACCTGTAGCCGGAGGCTTGCTCATCGGCACAGCGGGGCTGCATGGGGCAATGGCCCTGGTGGGCGCCGTGTACATCCTGAGCGCGATTGCTGCCGCTCGACTTCCGGCTATGCGGGCTCCGGGAGCAGCGCGGCAGCGACCTGTCTTGTCCAATGTGACGGAGCGGATGGTCGAGGTTGCGCGGTACCTCAGGGGCGAGTCCCTTGTGACCCTGCTGATGGGGTTCACGGTGTTGCTGAATCTCCTGGTCATGCCGGTGTTCATCGTCCTGCCGGTGCTCACTCGCGATGTGCTGGGACTGACCGCGGTTCACTACGGTGGGCTGCAGTCAGTTCTGCCGGCGGGAGTTCTCGTCGGTACGCTACTCACCGCGACCGTTCGCGCCGGAGGTCGGAAGGCACCGCGAGCGCTGGGAGCTATCGTGTGGACGGGCCTGGCCTACGCTTCCCTGGCGTTCGCGCGCACGTATCTGACTGCTCTTGCCTGCGTCGCGGCGATGGGATTGGGCATGGCTGTCGCTTCCGTGGCAGGCCGGGTGATTCTCCAGGAACTTGTCCCCGCTGATCGCCTTGGCAGGGTGTTCGGACTGATGAACGGGCTCACGGCCGCAGTTCAACCCCTGGGCTTCACTCTGGTCGGCGCGCTTATGGCGGGACCGGGACCGGGGATGACCGTCCTGCTGCTCGGCGCGCTAACCGCTGCGGTGGCATGCGCAGCACTTTCGGCGCCGGTGGCGAGGAGCATCTGACAATGCAGGTCTCTCCCTTTGTCGCAGGGCCAACGGTGGGAATCAGAAGCTTGGAAGCTTCCGATGTGCCCCTACTGCACCGGTGGATCAACAACCCCGTGGTCAACGTCTTCTCCACCATGGCCGTGTTGCCCAAGTCATCCGACAGCGTCGAGCGGATGGTAGCGGAGTTCCTGATGTCCGGCCGCCTTCCCGCGACGGCTTCGCCCACCCCGCCAGCCGGCTGGAGGCGACCGAGCACCGGGCGGAACGCAAATCCTACCCCCACTGCGGGGAAGTGTCCAAGGCCCCTTTCCCGCCGGACGTTCCCCGGCCCACCCAATACGGAACCCAGGCTCGAGCGGTGGACACCTACCTGAGCCAGTGCCAACTGCTCCCCTACGACCGCATCAAGGAGCCTCTCGCCGACCTCTTCGAGCACGCCTTCAGCCCGGCTACCGTGGTCTCGGCCAAACACCGCTCCCAACAGCCCGTACCCGCATGCCTTCCTTGATGGCAAGACTTCCGGAAGGTGAAGGGGCAGGGCGTCGCGTAGAAGACCATGGGCGATCATGACTCCAGGGGAGGCGCTGGGGCGTGCAATGGCAGGGCAAAAACGTCGTGATCACCGGGGCGTCGCGCGGGATCGGCAGCAGCCTGGCTCTGGAGTTGGCCCGCAGGGGAGCGCGGATGGTCCTGACCGCTCGCGGCCGGCCGGGACTCGAGGCGGTGGCTGAGCGCACGCGCTCGCTGGGCGCGGATACCCT
Source organism: Bacillota bacterium (assembly GCA_035477115.1). Classification (GTDB taxonomy): domain Bacteria; phylum Bacillota; class Sulfobacillia; order UBA995; family UBA995; genus UBA995. The sequence continues at coordinate 108,651 of DATIKW010000029.1, forward strand.
GGTGATCGCCGCTGACGTTGGTGCGGCGGGCTCCGCCACCGAGGTATTGACCGCCGCTGGCAACCAGTTGGGCGGAGTAGACGTGCTGGTGAACAACGCTGGCGTCGGCCTGCGTGCGCCGGTCGAGACGCTGGGGCGCGAAGATCTCGAGCGAACGCTGGCCGTCAACCTGCTCGGCCCGCTCGCCTACATTCAGGCGGTCCTGCCGCACTTCAGCCGGCGGGGCGGCGGCCTGATCATCAACGTATCATCCCTGGCCGGGCTCATGCCCGTGCCCTACCTGGGCGGATATTGCGCCAGCAAGCATGCTCTGGTGGTCCTGTCCCGGTGTTTGCGCGCCGAACTGCGCGAAGCCGGCATTCGCGTCATGCTCGTACATCCGGGAGCGGTCGAGACGGACTTCCGTCATCACAGCCTGGGCTCGCCCTTCCCTTCCGTCCCGCGGCGTTCGCGGGTCAGTGCGGAACAGGTCGCGGCGGCCATCGCCCGGGCGGCCGAGGAGGACCGCGAGGAAGTCTTCGTCCGCCCGCTGGATCGCCTGCTGCTGGCGACCGCCCGCCTCCTGCCGCGCACGCGGGACCGGATACTGCTGCGCCGCTACGGCCGGACCGACTGAAGCTCGCGTATGACCCCGACTCGCTGAGTTGCGGGCCGGACGCCGGGAAGCAGGTGCCATGTCGATGCTGGGGCTCCATCGCCTGTGGAACGAGTTCAACTCCGATCTCCGCCTGCTGTTTCTGACCGCGGGGCTGGCGGCAATGGGAATGGGCATCACCGACCTGCTGACTAACCTGTACCTGTTGCGAGCCGGGTTCGGCGAACGCACGGTGGGGACGCTGGTGGCGGTCAGTGCCACGATGATGGCCGTAGGCGCCCTGCCCCTGGGCGTGATGGTGGACAGGCACTCCCGCCGTACAGCACTCTGGCTGGGCCTCGCGATGGCGGGGACGGGGACGGCCGCGATGGCGCTGGCACCCGGGCTGCCGGTCCTGTATGCCGCGGCGGCCCTCGGCGGGCTATCCGGCGCGCTGTTGACCGTGGCAACGCCCGCCTACATCGCCGGCCACACGGAACCGGAGAGCCGGGCCTGGGCCTTCACCGTGATTGCGATGGTGCATCTGCTCTCCATGACCCTCGGGCAGCTTGGAGGAGGTTTCTTGCCCGGGCTGTTGGGTGGGGGGACACGCGCTTACCGGCTGGCACTGCTCCTGGGGTCCGCCCTGGTGCTGGCGGCCGCCGTGCGCCGACTGGACTTGCGCGACGCGCCCGGTCCCGCGCGGTCTAGGGTTCAGCCGGTAACGGCTCGGGCGGTGCTGCGGGCGCCCATACTGCACTCCGCCGGCTCCAACCTGCTGCTGGGCATCGGCGCCGGGCTGTTCATCCCTTTCTTCAACGTGCTATATCGCGTGCGCTACGACCTTGAACCGGCCCAGATCGGCTGGATTTTCGCGGTGCAGAATCTCCTGATGGTGGTGGCGGTCATGGTGGCTCCGATCCTGTCGGAACGCCGCGGTACCGTCAACACCATCGCCGGCGCCTGGGCGGTGTCGGTCGCCTTCTTGTTCGTGCTCGCCTGGGCGCCTGACCCACGCTGGTTTACCTTGGGGTTCTGGGTCAGGGGCACGCTCATGTTCGCCATAGGGCCGCTGCTGGATAGTTTCCGCCAGAACCTGATGCATGACGGAGAACGAGCTACCGCATCGAGCATCATCGGCATGACCTGGTTCGCCGGATGGGCCATCGGCAGCGCCACCGGCGGCGACTTGCTGGCACGGGGGCTTTACTCCGCCCCGTTTCTCATCGCGAGCCTGTTCTATCTGATATCGGCGGGCTGGTTCTTCGCCGTCTTCAGGCGGACGGAGCCGGCAACCAGGGTCCGACCGGAGTTCACCGCCGCCGTCCGCAGCGCGGGCATCGATGGTCCGGCCCAGCCCTGAAGGTTGCTGGCCGGCTCATGTTCGCCCGCCCCCGATCGGGGCACGATAAACTGACCGCCGCCACTTACCACCGGATACCCTGGAGGGCTCCCAAGGAAGCAGGCGGCATTGCGGCGAATGCCCCGTAGTTCAGTAAGGGAGGGGTGTAATGAAATTGGCTCCCAAGATCACGCTGGTCGAGCCCAAAGCCCCTGACTTCCATGTGTTCAGTTCCGTCCGCCTGCCCCGGCTGGGATTGGTCGGATTGGCCACGATCCTCCGCCAGGCGGGGTACGAGTGCCGGGTATGGTGCCAGGCGTTCGGCGAGGTCCCCGCGTTTGAGTTGCTCAGTTCTGACCTGGTCGGCATAAGCGTCACCACTTCCACCGCTCCCGAAGCATATCGGCTGGCGCGTCAACTGCGCCACCGGGGGGTGACGGTGGTGCTCGGCGGACCCCATGTCACTTTCCTCCCCGAGGAGGGGCTCAATGCAGCCGACTTCGTCCTCCGGGGCGAGGCGGACGAGACGTTCCTCGAACTGGTACGGCGACTGGAGAGCGATCGGGATTGCCGCGATGTGCCCGGGCTGTCCTACCGGGAGGGCGGTCACGCGATCCACAACCCCCTCCCGTCTCGGCCCGATCTCGATCACCTGCCCATGCCGGATCTCACGGTGCTGGCCAACGCCGGGCAGCTCAATCTGCATCCCCTGATCACCTCTCGCGGATGCCCGCACCATTGCACGTTCTGCGCGGTCACGCCGCTCTTCGGGCGCGAGTACCGGCATGCGGCTACGCCGCGAGTAATGGAAGCACTGGAGGCCCTTCGCGGCAAGCGGATTTTCTTCTACGATGACAACTTCACGGCCTCCATCGGCCGGACGAAGGACTTGCTCCGGCAGATGCTTTCCACGAGGGTCCTGCCCCGGGCGTGGATGGCCCAGATAAGGGTCGACGCCGCCCGCGATCCGGAACTCCTGCAACTGATGGCTCGCACCAACTGCCGGATGGCCCACGTAGGTTTCGAGTCCATCAATCCGAAGACTCTCCGGGAGTTCCGCAAGGGCCAAGGCGTGGAAGACATTCGCCAGTGCATCCAGTCGCTGCACCGCCACGGGATAGCCGTCCACGGCATGTTCGTGCTGGGCGGGGATGAGGACACCTTGAGCGTGGTGGAAGACACGGTGGACTTCGCCCGGGAAGAGCGGATCGACACCGCTCAGTTCCTGGTGCTCACGCCCATCCCCGGCACCGCCCTGTTTGCCGACCTGGAGCGGGCGGGCAGGTTGCTGACGCGGGACTGGTCGCGGTACGACGGCCACCATGTTGTGTACCAACCGGCCAAGATGTCACCGGAGGACTTACAGGCGGCGGTCGTGCGGGCGTTCACGCGGTTCTATGGCCTGGGGAACGTGTTCCGCGATGTCTTCGCCGGAAGGCTGTCGAGTGCGGGCTATAAGCTGATGGGTCACCATATCCTGAAGCGATGGCTGGACCATCACCCGGATCTGGGCGATACGGTAGGATCGCCATCCCGGGGACGCTTCCGCATCGAGGGTCGACTGGATTCCCCGACGCTTCGCAAGCTGTCAGGAGATCTGCGCGCGGCCATGAGACGTGGCCAGGCCCGCCTGGATATCCATCTGGCCGATGTGCAGCTGCCGTCGGAGGATACCCTGCGGCGTCTGCTGCGCTTGCTCGATCGACTGGCCGCACGTCCCGGAGTGTCGGTGCGCCTGTTCGGGGTCACCGGCAGGCTGGAGACGATCATTGCCAATCTGCTTCATAACCTGCCCCGGTTCGACTGCGTCCGTCAGGGCGAAGTGGGGTAGTCTGTGACGAGACCACCCTCGCGGGCGGACGCATCCGGGAACTCAGGGAGGGCTCAAATGGCAGGCCAAGGCGAATGTAGAGAGCCGCTGGTCCCGCGACTGCGCCGAGTCGCTGCAGGAAACGCATCCCTGACTTTCGTGGGCTCGACGGCCCGTGGTGTTCCGGGTGCGCCGCTGCGCCTGACCTGGTCAGAGCTGCACGAGGATGCGAAGGCAGTTGCTGCCGCCTTGCAGCAACGCGGGATCGGTCCGGGCGATCACGTGGCCGTCCTGAGCCTGACTTCTCAGTTTGCGGTTACCTCCATCCAGGGTATATGGTTGGCGGGAGGCTGCGTCGTCGTCCTGCCCTTGCCCATGCGCATGGGCTCACTCACCGAGTTCCTCGAACAGACCAGGGCGCTACTCCGCCATGGTGACGTGCGCCTGGTACTGCTCGATCCGGACCTCGCCGCGGCTTACCAGCCGGGGGAGGGCGATCCACCGGTCGCCTTGCTGACCGAGGTGCAGCCGGGGCCCGGGCGCCCTTCGGCCGCCGAGTGGCGGGAGGTGCCGGATGACCTCGAGCGACTGGCCATACTGCAGTTCACTTCCGGGTCGACTTCCGATCCCAAGGGAGTGATGCTGCCCCACCGGGTGCTGGGCGCCAATCTCGACGGCATGCGCGAGGCGGCGCGCTTCGACGCGGAACGCGACACTTTCGTGCTATGGGTGCCCCTGTATCATGACATGGGCCTGGTTGGCCTGACGATATGCATGACCCTCGGTTGCTCGCTGGTGTTGGCCGCGCCGCAGGATTTCCTGGCGAGTCCCGGCGACTGGATGCGGTGGCTCGCCGAGTATCGGGGCACGATCACGGCCGGACCCAACTTCTCCTGGGCATTGGCCGGCAGGGCTCTGCGACGCATGACTGAGCGGGGGGAGATCCTGGACCTGTCGGCCTTGCGTATCGGCCTGAACGGTGCGGAACCGATCGACCCGGCGACGGTGGAGGAGATGATCGCCGCGGCCCGCCCGCACGGCCTGCGCCCGGAGGCGGTATTCTGCGCCTTCGGGATGGCGGAAGTGGCCGTGGGGGGCACTTTCCCGCCGCTCATGCGCGGGATGCTGTGCGACGCCGTGGACCGGACCGCCCTGGAGAGGGACGGGGTGGCGCGACCGGCGGATCCTGACCGGACGACCACCCGGCGGCTCGCCTTGCTGGGGCGCCCGGTGCCCGGCCTGGAGATGCGGATCTGCGACCCGGCGACCGGTCAGGTGCTGGGAGAGCGAAAGGTCGGCGAACTGGAACTCCGCGGGACTTCGGTGACGCCCGGCTACTACAAGCGTCCCGACCTGGTGTCCGGTTTGTTCCACGAGGGGTGGCTCCGTACGGGCGACCTGGCGTACGTGGTCGCTGGCGCGGAGCGCCAGGGGCCGGAACTGGTGTTGTGCGGCCGGCTCAAGGACGTGATCATCGTCGGCGGGAGGAACATCTTTCCCGAAGATATCGAGCGGTCGGTAGGCCGGCTGGAGGGAGTGCGCACCGGCAACGTCATCGCCTTCGGCCTGCCGGACGCCAAAGGGAAGGAGTCGATCGTGGTCGTCGCGGAAGTCAGGCCCGGCTTCCCCTCGGACCTGCGCCGGTCGATTCGCCAGCGCGTAGTGGCGGTATGCGGGATCCCTCCTCGCGACATCCGGTTGGTTGCGCCGGGCAGCATACCCAAGACCAGTTCGGGGAAACTCCAGCGCAGCCTGTGCCGGAAGCAATACCTCAATGAAGGCTTGCCGGCCGCCGATGCGCCGTGTGCCGCCGGCGGCTAGCCGTCCCTCATAAGCGCAGCTAAGCGGGCGAACTCGCGCAGCTGGTCCAGTTCGCCGAGATACTCGTGGACCCGAGTGGGATCGACTTTGAAGTAACCATGAACCAGGAGGTTGCGGAAGGAAGCCATATCGGCCAAGTTGCCCGCCAGCTGGGGAGGAAGGGCGCCAAGCCGGCCGAGGGTGAGAAAAACGTCCCGGTAGCTGGCCGGGGGAGGCTGCCCGGCCGCGGCAAGCAAGCGGTTGCCGATGTCCAGGCAACACTGGATGGCCACTTGCAGGTTGCGTTCCACGCGATCCTGAAGGGCCTGATCGGTCAGGTATTCCTCATGCGAAACTCCTGCGACCTGTTCCAGCCGCCGCAATCGGTCCTCGAGCTGGTACATCAAGTCGGCCGTGCTACTGTCCAGCACCGAACGTTCCCTCCCGCAAGCGGGCTGTCAGAAACGAGTGATAGGTCCGCCGCATCGGTTCCCGGTCGAGATAAGCCGAGGTGACATGAACCTGGTAGTTGATGAATTCGTCCCGATCGCGCCGGAACAGGAGGCGGCCGGAGGTGAGCACCGCATGTGCCAGTTCGGGGGGAGCGTCATTCAGCACGACGACATCCACCGCCGGAACGCCCAGGGCCGACGCGAGCAGCCCGGCCAAGCGAAGGCCTTTCCGGAAACGAGCTTGCGGATCATCGAGGCGCAGGTAGACGGCGAAGTCATGGTCACTGAGCGGTCCCACCCTGCCCGTAACCTGCGAGCCGAATATCAGGGCAAAACCGACCTCAGGGTCGTCCTCGAAGGTCCCAAAGACCGCCTGGTTCATCCTGCCATCACCTTTCAAAAATGACTTCTCCGGGATCGGCCGGCATCCCTGCCCTGACTCCGGCCGCCACAGTGGCGCCAGGCCCCCGCTAGTCACTGATGAAGAAGCGCAACTCGGGCGGGCGCGGCGCCTCGACCGCGAATACGGTCTCCACCGTTCGGCTGCGAGCGGGCATGCTCGCCGTCACCCGAGCGACCCGCTGACCCCCCGGCCATTCCGCGGGCACGGCGAACGCGGCCACCCAGTGGCCGGACAGCCCGGGTACGGGATGCAGGATCAGCCCGGCAACACCCTCGATGTTGCCGAGGACGGCAGAGGCGGGAAAGCCGGCCGCCGCCCACAGCTTGGCGGTGGACCCTGCGGGCGTTACGGCCGGCTCAACCCAGGCGATCAAGGGCATCGGCTGGTGCACGATGTAAGTCAGGGTGAGTCCCCGATACCCCCGAGGGTAGGTCGCGGTCAGCGTGACTTCCCGGATTGCGTCGGGCGCATCCGCCGGTACCGTGAAGCTGCCCTCCCAGGACTGATGGGACGCCGTGCCCTCGACCGGCGCCAACCTGATCTTCCCCGATGGGGTCGTAGCGGCATCCACCCGGCTTGCCCCGCCGGAGGTGCCGGCGTGTAGGCTGACGAGCTGGCCCGGCTGCACGATCGACGGCCGCAGGCTGCCCCACAGCCGTTTCCGCTCCAGCAGGACGGGGTGCATTGCGGCGCGGTGGACCTGGCCGAGGCTGTCCACGACGGTTCCCCCGAGGTAGTAGGTGCCGTCGGGCAGCGGGTGCCCGCGGCGATCGACCCCGGTCCACGGGAGGCTTGCCGGTGGGGGACCGCTGCCCTGGCCCAGTTGGGCCAGTAGTTGCCCACCGTAATCGGTTACGGCGACCTCCCAGCTATGAATCCGGCGGTTGCGCAGGGTGTGGATGGTGACCATGGTGTGGTCGTCGAGGCCGTCGCCATCGGGCGAAAACGGGTTGGGGACGGCGCCGAGCACCATAAGACAAGACCGATATACGAGGGCGGCCGCTTCCGCCCGGGTCAGGGGGCTATGGGGCTGGAGGGTGGGCGGCTGGGTGGGGTAGCCGAGGATCAGGCGCAGTTGCACGGCGACGGCCATCTCGGGACGGATCGAGGAGCCGATGGCATTCGCGTCGCTGAACCGATCCAGCCATCGCGAGACGTCCGCCGGCGAGAGCGACCGGGCGTACTGCCCAAGACCCAGACCGCGCACGAGGATGGCGACCGCCTCCTCGCGGGTGATGGGACGGCACGGTTGAAACCGGCCGTCGGGATAGCCCATGACCAGCCCGCTCCGGCGGGCGGCATCTATGAAGGGCTGGGCATCCTTGCCGGGGTACGCCTGGTAACCAGGGGGCACGTCGGGAAAACCTGGCGGGCCGGGAGCCGGACTGAGGCGGAAGGCTTTGGCCAACATGACGGTGTACTGCGCACGGGTAGCCGCCCGATCCGGGTGATAGGTCCAGGCCAGCCATCGCGAGTATCCCCAGCCCGGATGCCAGTCGAGGACCCACTCCTGGCTGCCGTCGGCGACGTCTTCTTCCCAAAGGCACCGGATGTAGTGCTCGGCCCAGTGACCGCGAACGTCCCAGTACCAGCCATCACGGGCGATGCCCGGTCTGGATGCCAGCAACAAGACGCCCGCTGCCAGCAGCAGGCCTATTACGCGTGCGTGGCGGCGCTTGGAGCGGGCCTCCACTCATCTTCACCCCAATCCTCGGTCCAAGTAGTCAGGACGGAAACCGCCTGACTCGTTCCCGGCCCTTTCCCTTGGAGGTTCCCCTCCGGAACGGGGCGTCCTACCGTGAGCCGGCACGACTGCCGCGAGGCGGTCGACACCAGGATCCGCCGGCTGGCGAAACTCCGCAGCAACTCGAGCGGGAAGTCGACCATTATCTCCGCGTTCTGCATGTACGCGCGGGCTACACTGACCGTGTTGGCCGAGCGGGGGAGTTGCCGGTGCGCGATCGACGTCTACTGGTCTTGACCTTGCTGATCGCAGTGGTCACGTGCTTTGCCACCTACAATTACTTGCTGGGTCTGGACCGGCGAGTGGCGGTCGTCGTGGCGGCAGCGGCACTGCCCGAGTTCACTCTGCTCGAGCCCGACGCCCTTCGCGTCGTCCATCTGCCCGAGGGCGGAGTCCATCCCCGGGCGGTGAGTTCGCCCGGCGAGTTACAGGGTAAGGTGCTGATGGTGCCCGCTGAACCGGGCCAGCAGATCCTGATAACTCAAGTGCGGGCGCCGGGCACTTCGGGGCTCGGCAATCAGTTCGTCGCCGCCCTCGGCCCGGGCGAGCGGGCCATGATGATCCCCGTCCCTCCCGGACAGGCGGTGGGCGGCGGACTGGCACCTCGTGACCTGGTGGACGTCATCTTCGTCGCGGATGAGGCCCGACTGGGGTTCGCGTTCGCCCGCGTCTTGCTCCAAGGTCTACGGGTGTTGGACGTGCGGGGCGACCGAGGGGGCTCGCTCGCCGTGACCCGGCATGACGCGCCCGCCGGGGTCGTGGTTGCGGTCACGCTCAAGCAAGCTGAACGGTTGGCCTTCGCACTCGAACATGGCGCGCTCTACCTGATGACCGCAGGGGGAAGGGAGGAACCAGAGGTTGCGACGCAGGGTACCTTCCTCGAAACCCTCTTTGACCCGGAACCGGCTCTTCAGCAGCCTGTCGGCGGCGACCGCTGACTTCCCTTGCCCGCCGAACGATGTGCCGGCGGGAGGACGGCAACTTGTTCCACCGGCCCGGCTGTTCCTCGGGGCCGCCGGCCGGGGCCTGATTGAGGCCGTGCTGGCGACGCCGGGCTGGCAACTGGTGGGACAGGTGGAGCGGGCCGAGCAGTGCCTGCCGATCATTGGCGCGGTGGCCGCCGATGCCCTGTTGCTCATGGCAGAACCTTCGGGGCAGATAGCGATGCTCGCCCGTCACCTGCGACTCGTGCACCCTGAACTCGTCATCGGCTTGCTCCTGCCGGCGGGTTTCAGTCCGTCGCCGGACCTGGAGGCGCTGGGGGTGCTGGTGTGGCCGGCCGGCACACCTCCCCGGGATGCACTACAGGATTTGCTGGTGCGCGCCTGTGAGGGGTCGGGGCGGGCTGCCTCCGCCCAGGAAGCGGCGGCTGCCGTCAGTCCGTCATTCCGGCACCATCGACTGCCGGCCCAACAACCCACCGTGACCATCCCTCGCCTGCTGACCCAGCAAGTGGTCGCCATCGCCAGTCCCAAGGGAGGGGTGGGCAAGACTTTCCTGGCCACCAATCTAGCAGTGACCCTGGCCGCACGCACTCCGGCGCGAGTTGTCCTGGTCGATCTCGACCTGCACTCCGCGGATGTAGGCGTGCATCTCGACTTGCTGGAGGGGCCGACCCTGGTCGATCTGCTACCCTACCTGCCGGAAACGGGTTCGGCGGACCTGGGGCGGTTCCTGGTGACCCACCGCGTTTCCGGTCTGAAAGTACTGCTCGGTCCCGCTCGCGCCGAACTGGGCGCACTGGTGAAGGTCGAACACCTGCGCCGCATATTCGAATGGCTGCGCCGGGAGTATCATTTCGTTTTCATCGATCTGCCTCCCGACGGCGGGGGAGAGCTGGTTCAGGAGTGCACCCAGACGGCTTCCCGCATCATCCTGGTGACGACCACCGATGCAGCCTCTCTCCGGCAGGCTCGACTTGCCCTGGAGGCGTTGCAGGGTCAAGGCGTACCGCAAGATCGCCTGTTACTGGTGGTCAATCAGGTATACGACGGCTGCCCCGTCACCCTCCGGGAAGTCGGCAGCTTCCTCGGCATGGAGCCCGCGGGCGAACTGGTCTCGGACCGGCGTCTGGTCGAAGAGGCGACGCTCGAGGGCAAGCCGGTAGTCCTCGTCGCTCCCACTCACCCTCTGGTCATCGGGGTGCATGCCCTCGCGGCGCAACTCTGCCCGGGTTTTCCGGTGCCGGCACCCGATTCGCGGCGCCGCGTCCGGTTCCCGTTGCCCGGCTGGCTGCGCAGGTTCGGGCAATGAGCGGGCGGCTGGATCGACGGCGGTTGTTGGGCGGAGCGTCCGGAGAAACCAATCCGACTACCACTGCGCCGCCCGCGGTCCCGCCCGTGCGGGACGACCTGCCCGAGGACCTGCTGCAGCGGATAAGGTCCATCGTCTTGGACCACCATGGCGGCCTCCTCGAGGCCGCGCGGGGCGACCGGCAACGACGGGGGCAGCTGCGCACGCTCATAACTCAGGTTCTGGTCGCCGAGGGCTACGGAGGCCGGCAAAGCTCCGACGCTCTTGCCGACCGTATGGTCGACCACCTGGTCGGGTATGGACCGGTTGAGCCGTTGCTGGCCGACCCGGAAATCACGGAGATCATGGTCAATGGGCCCCATCGGGTCTATGTGGAGCGTGGCGGGCGGATTGAGCTGACGTCTTGCCGCTTCCGCGACGAGGATCATCTCGAGGACGTGATCGCCCGCATCGTAGCCCCGCTAGGCCGGCGCATCGACTACTCCCTGCCGTTCGTGGATGCGCGTCTGTCCGACGGATCCCGGGTTCACGCCATGGTGCGGCCCTTGACCGTGCGCGGTCCGGCGCTGACGATCCGGAAATTCCGCCGACAGCACTTGACCGTCCAGGATCTCGTGCAGAATGGCACCCTGACCGAGGAGATGGCGGACTTCCTGGCGGTAGCGGTCAGGGGGCGGCTGAATCTCCTGATCTCCGGGGGGGCCGGTTCGGGGAAGACCACGACGCTGAATGCGCTGTCGGCCTTCATCCCTGACGGCGCCGAGCGCATCGTGACCATCGAGGATGCTGCTGAACTGCGGCTGCAACAAGATCACGTGGTCGCCCTGGAGGCACGTCCGCCCAACCTGGAGGGCCGGGGGGAGGTGACGGTGCGGATGCTGCTCCGAAATGCCCTGCGGATGCGGCCCGATCGCATCGTCATCGGCGAATGCCGGGGAGGGGAAGCCTTCGACTTGCTCCAGGCCATGAACACCGGCCATGACGGATGCATGTCCACGATCCATGCCAATAGCTGCGCTGATGCGCTAACCCGCCTCGAAAACATGGTCCTCTTGGCCGACGCCAATCTTCCCCACCGGGCAATCCAGAAGCAGGTACGGTCCGGCGTGGAGGTCCTCGTGCACCAGGCCAGGTTCGCGGATGGACGCCGGCGCATCCGTGAGATCGCCGTAGTCCAGCCGGGACGGGGCGATGGGCTGTCCCGGATCTTCGATTGGGACGCCGGCCGCGGGCAGAGCCTGCGGTTGCCCGGCACGATCCCGTCCCGTATCGCCGACAAGCTCGCGCTGAGCGGCCAGTTCGTGTCAGGACGGTCATGAACAGCCCGACGTGGGGGATCGCCTGGCTATGGCTGGCGGGGCTGGGAGCAGGCGCCCTGGCGGCAGGAGCGGTGCGGGCGCTGATGGAGCATGGGCCGAGGCAGCGGCGATTGCGGCACTTGGCGCGACGGCCCGGAGCGGAGGCTCATTCCGGCCTCTTGCGCCGGATTGCGCCGCGCTTCTCCGGCCGCAAAACTTCCCGAGACACCCCGCTGAGCAAGTCAACTTTGCTGTCCTGGATAGGCTTTGCGGCCGCCGGAGGCGTGGCCGGCAGCCTGCTACTCGGGTCAGCGGCGGGGCTGCTCCTGGGCGTGGTGCTGGCCCTGGCCCTCTTGCGCGGTCAAGCAAGCCGCCGGGCGGCCGACCAGGCGGCCAGGTTCAGCGAGGGCTTCCCTGACGCCCTGATGCGGATGGCAGGTCACCTCCGGGCGGGGCAAAGCCTGGCCCAGGCGGTGGAGGCCGTGGCCGCTTCCGGCTCGGGCCCGCTTGAACGGTGCCTCGGCCGGGTACTCGCCGACTACCGGGCGGGCGTACCGTTGATCCAGGCACTCGGCAGGTTAGAGGGCGAGTTTCCCGGAGGGGCGACCGGCCAGCTCCAGCAGGTACTGGATGTATATCGCTTGAGCGGCGGCGATCTTGCCGGAGTCCTCGACAACGCTGCCGCCGCACTGGCTGAACACCATAGCCTCCACGGCGAACTCGAGGTGAAGACGGCCGAGGCGCGGCTCTCGGCGCGGATCCTGCTCGCACTCCCTCTGGCCCTGGGCGGCTACTTCTGGTTTGCGAGCCCGGAAATGCTGCGCCCCCTGTGGGAGACTCCCGCCGGCCGGTTCGGCTCAATCTACGGGATAGCTTCCTGGCTTCTCGGGCGTGAGTTGATGAACCGGCTGATCGCCGAGGTGGAGGCGGAGCGCGGATGACCGCGCCGATCCCCATGCCCGTGCGGGCACCTCCGGGTATGAAAGCGAGCAGAATGCCTTTTTCGGACGTAGGGGCGGGTTCCGAACCCGCCCCTACCGGAAGCGGCGACCGCGACCGCATCTTCGGAGAGGGGGCGGGACATAGCATGTCCTGGAAACTCGTAGGGATTGCGGCCGGTGCGGGAGCGGTGGCAACGATGGCGGCGTTACAAGTGCTCCTTGCCGCCCGACCGCGACTCCGCCGGCTGCGGGACCGGCTGGAGCGAAGGAGCGGGGGCGTCTCTGCGGCGGGGTGGTTATCTCTCGCGGCGGCGAGCGCCCTCGTGCCGGTGCCGACCCGGGAGGCCCTGAACGCGCGCCTGGCCCGAGCGGGCCAGGCAGGACGGATGAGCGTCGAGGCCTTCCTGCGCCATTGCCTCCTGAGCAGCCTGGGCGGGGCCTTGCTGGGCTTGCTGGCCGCGGACTTGCTGCCCGCCTTGGGCGGACCGTTGCTGCCCGGAGCGATGGCTACGTTGGGCTGGCACGCCCCGCTCCACCGGCTCAAGCTGAAGGAACAAGCCCGCGCCCGGGCGGTGCTCCGCGAGCTGGCCCCCGTCATGGACCTCATGGCCGCTTGCGCCGAGGCGGGACTCGGACTATCGGCATCGATCGCCCGGGTTGCGGAACGGACAGCGGGGCCGCTGGGGGAGGAACTGCGCCAGACGGCGCGGGAGATTCGCTCGGGGCGGCCCGTGGCCGATGCCTTGCAGGCTGCGGCCCGCCGCCTGGGCGTCCAGCAAGTCAGCCGGATGGCGGGAGCCCTGATCCGCGCCGACTCCCTCGGCGTACCCGTCGCGAGGGTCTTGCGCGAACAGGCGTCGCTCGCCCGGCGGGAACAGAGGCAAGCTTTCGAACTAGCGCTGGCCGGTCTGCCCATCAAGCTGACTCTTTGTACGGTGGTGTTCATCTTCCCCGTCCTCTTCGTGCTGGTGATCCTGCCCAATGTGCTCCTGTTCATGGGCGCTCGCTGGTGAAATGGCTGGCAGGAGTTTGCAGGATGGGGACGAACCATCTCCCCGCGACCCGGACCTCAGTTCCACCTTTCAGGAGGTGCTGCCGGTGGGCAGAGAGTTGCCCCGGTGGGCGTTGCCGGTGACGCTCACCCTGGTGATCCTGCTCGGCATCCCCGTGCTGGCTTACGGGATGGGGTGGTGGCGGCCGGGACGGCCGGGGCCGGAGGAACCGGGGCCGCCCGGTGCGGCCGGCTTGTGGGAGCCGCTGCAGGAGGCGCGGTTCTATGAAAAACTGCCCGGTGGAGCCGTGCAGTGCGGCATCTGCTTCCGGGCCTGCGTGATTCCGGCCGGAGGGCGCGGCTTCTGCCGGACGCGGGTCAACGTGGACGGACGCTTGTTCACCCTGGTTTACGGGCGGCCCTCCGCCCTACACATCGATCCCGTCGAGAAAGAGCCCCTGCACCACTTCTTGCCGGGAAGCGCCATGCTGTGCGTGGGGACCGCCGGCTGCAATTTCCGATGCGCATTCTGCCACAACTGGCCCTTGTCCCAGCGCCCGCCGGAGGAGATGGCCCGGGTGTACAACCTGCCTCCCGAGGCGGTGGTGGCTTTCGCCCGGGAGCATGGCCTCCCGAGCATCTCCTTCACCTACAACGAGCCGACGGTGGCTTTCGAGTACCTGTATGATGTGGCGGCCCTCGCCCGACAACACGGTATACGGGTGGTATTCCACTCCAACGGCGGCATGAAGCCCGAACCGCTGCGGGCCTTGCTCCGGCACGTTGACGGGGTGGTCATCGACCTCAAGGCGTTCACCGAAGAGTTCTACCGTGAAGTCTCGCAGGCCAGTCTCGATCCGGTGCTCGAGACCCTGAAGATCATCAGCGAGGCGGGCGTGTGGCTGGAGATCGTCAACCTGGTCGTACCGACCTTGAACGACTGTCCGGACGCGATCCGGGCAATGTCGGAATGGATCCTGGCCAATCTCGGGCCGGACGTGCCGCTGCACTTCTCCCGCTTCTTCCCCAACTACCGGTTGACCGCCCTGCCGCCCACTCCCGTGGAGACCCTGGAGATGGCGCACAGCATAGCCCGGGAGGCCGGCCTGCGTTTCGTGAGTATCGGCAACGTGCCCGGCCACCCCAACAATAGCACCTTCTGTCCCGACTGCGGCGAGAAGGTGATCCATCGCATTCACTTCGAGGTTGTGGACAACCGGCTCCAGGATGGCGCCTGCCCTGATTGCGGTTCCCGGTTGCCCGGCATCTGGAACTGAAGGGCCGAAGGACGACCCGGGGCTGCCGGGTAGCGGCGGCGGTCCGCTGATTGGGGGCGACGATGGCGATCGAGCCGCGCACGGGCGGCCCGCCGGTGGGTCTCGCCGGCATGGCGGGGATGGCCGCGCAAGTGCTGGTATTGAGGGAACTCCTGGTAGCTTTCCAGGGCAATGAGTTGACGCTGGGTCTGGTACTGGCGATCTGGGTTGCCGCGGAAGCCGTCGGGGTATGGGCGGGGCGCCGGTTTTCCGCCTCGGGCGACTCTCCCGCCTGGTATAGCAGATTCTACGCCCTGGGCCTCGCCGCCATCCCCGTATCATTCTACCTCGCCCGGCTGAGCCGGCCGCTCCTCAGCGTACCGGCCGGGCAGGCCCTGGGCGCGGGGGAGATGGTCGTCGCTGCCTTGCTGGCCGCCGGACCGGCGGCGTTGACCCATGGCTTCCTGTTCGCGTTGGCCTGCCGGGTCGCCGGATCCTCGGGCGATCGGGGGCAGGGGCCGGCGCGGGTCTACATCCAGGAAACGGCCGGTACGCTGGTCGGCGCGATCGCTGTCACCGTGTTCTTGGCGGTGGGCTGGCGGGCATCGAGTGTCCTGGGCGCCGTCCTGGTCGCCGCGGGACTCGGATGCCTCCGGATCCGCAGCACCGATGAGCGCGGGCCGGCCAGGCGCCGCCGGTGGCCGGCGGTTGCCGCGGTCGTGCTGTTGGTGTGGGCGGTCGGAGCGCCCCTCCTGCAACACCTCGATCGCTGGTCCATCGGCCGGCAATGGTCGGGACAGGACATCGTCTTCCACGCCGATTCGCCCCACGGCAACGTGGCGGTGGTGCGAACTGGACGGCAGTACGCCGTGCACTACGGGGGGTTGCTTGCGGCGGCGGTACCGGTGCCCGATGTGGAATTGCAGGAGAGCTTGGCCCACCTCCCGCTGGTCTTCCATCCCCGTCCGGAAGCGGTGCTCGTCCTCGCGGGCGGAGCGGGCGGCCTGCTGGCGGAAATCCAGGAGCACCCCGTGCGTCGCATAACCTACGTAGAGCTTGACCCCGCTCTCCTGCGGGCGATGTTGGCTACCGCGTCCCCGGCCGTCGTCGCCGAACTGGACGACCCCCGGTTGCAGGTGGTCCATGGCGATGCCCGGCGTTACCTTCGTCTCACTTCCGCCCGCTACGATGCGGTCATCCTGGGGGCGGGACTGCCGGGAACGCTGCAGATAAATCGGCTGTATACCCGGGAGTCTTTCCGGCTCGTGAATCGGGTGCTGGCACCCGGCGGGATACTCGCCCTCGCCGCCCCGGGGCATCGCGCCTACCTGGGGCCCGAACTGCGGCAACTCCTGCAATGCCTGTTCGCCACCCTCGATGGCGAGTTCGAGCAGGTCCGCGTGTTGCCGGGGGATCGGGTGCTATTCCTGGCCTCCGATGATCCGGGCCTGGCGCAGGTCACAGGCGCCGAACTGGCCCGACGCTGGCGCGAGCGCGGCCTCGAGGCGGCCATGGTGTCCGAAGCCTACCTGGAATACCGCCTCAACCCTCTTTTTTGGCGAAGAGCGGCGGAAGAGATCGCCGGCGACAGCCTCGCTCGACCCAACACCGACCTGCACCCCGCCGGCGTCTTCCATTCCTTGCGGTACTGGGGGGCCATGTTCACGCCGGGACTGGCCGGACTGCTGGGAGCGGCAGGCGGCATCGGCCCCTGGTGGATCCTGGCCGTCCCCGTGTTGGTGTTCATCGGTGGAAGGCTTGCCCTGCGGTCTCCGCGCCGGCGGGTGCTGGGTGCCGTGTTCACGACCGGCATGGTCGGGATGGTCGGCGACGTGTTGCTCATCCTGGCCCTGCAGTCAATCCACGGGCACGTGTATCAACTCATCGGCATCTTGCTCGCCGCCTTCATGGGCGGTGCCGCCGCCGGAGCACACTGGGCCTCCGGCCGCCCCGCCCGAGCTGCCGGACGGTTATTCCGCCGACTGGAGTGGGCCCTGGTTGCCTTCACCCTGCTGGTGGTCCCCGGTCTGTGGCTCGCCCGGGCGATCGAGCCTGCGGCCGGGGCGTTGCCGGTGATCTTCGCCCTGACTTGTGCGGCACTGGGGCTGGCGGTTGGGGCGCAGTTCACCCTGGCGCTGGGCTGGCTGGCGGGGGAGGGGGATCCCGCGGGGACGGCCGGCAGGATATACGGGGCCGATCTCGCCGGGGGTTGCCTCGGCGGCGTGCTGGCGGGTACGGTCTTGCTTCCTGTGCTGGGATTCCCCGGTACTGCCCTCTTGCTGGCGGCCATCAAGCTCGGATCGGCCTCAGTCCTCGCCGGCGGTGGTGCCGCCCTTTCGCCGGAACTCGCGGGGAGGTGACCGGCGTTTGCGTGCCTTCGCCAAGAGCGCTTTGCTGGTGGGGGGAGCGATCCTCGCGGCCCTGCTGATCGGTTCAGGCGGCCGGCCGGCAGTCGGCCCGCCGGCCGGGACGTCGCAACTGGAAGTGTGCCCCGAGCGGCGATCGGTGACCCTGGGCGGGCGGGTGCTGCAGGATCGCGGCTGGGTGCAGTTCCTCCTCTATGCACCGGGCTATGAGTGGCTGAGCGATGAGAGCGCCATCGAACTCGAGGTCGACTTGCGCCGGCTGCAACTCGCCCTGGCATCGCTCGACTGGCGGATCTGGGACCGATTGTGGGCCCAGGGTGAGGATGTGCCGGGGATAGAGATGGAAATAGCTCATGGCGATCGCCGGTGGCCGGCCGGGGATCTCCTGGCCGCCGAGGCGGGAAATGTCGGCTTTCGCCACCTGCTGTTCCCCGGCAGTCCCTATTTCGACGCGTTGGCGCTGCGGGCCGGGGGGCCGCCCTGTGTGCTGTGTCCGCTGTTCCCGATGGAGCAGGCCATGCTCAGCGAGCGATTCGTCAGGCCGGACGGTCGCTCCGGCTACGAGCTGCGAGCCGGCGCGCTGCCGGCCCCGGGGACCCGCGTGCGGGTGACCATCATCCTCCCCGCGCCGTAAGCAGAAGGGGTGGCGCGGCATGGCCGATGCGGTCAAGCTGTTCGTACTGGGACTGGCAACGTCGTTTGCCGCCTGTTCGCTTTCGTGCCTGCCCATGGTGGGCTCCTACCTGGCGGCGCGCGAGCGTGACTGGCGGGGGGGCCTGCGGGCGGCGGCGACCATCGGCATCTGGCGGACGGGCAGTTTCGCGGTCCTGGGCGGCCTGGCCGGATCGGCCGGCCGCTTGCTGATGGAACTCGTGGGCCGATGGGAATGGCTGGCCGCCGTGGCGGGAGCCGCCCTGCTGATGGGTCTTGGAGCAGCCTGCGTCGCCGGATGGCAACCGCGACCGCCCTGCCCGACCGGCGGCGCCGAGGGACGGTTGCGCCCTCGGCGGTCATGGGACCTCGCCGCGCTCGGCACGGTGATGGCCGTCCTCCCTTGCGCGCCGCACCTGGGGGCGCTGGCCTTCATCGCCGTGTCCGGTGCGGGATGGTGGTGGGGGAGTTGGCTGGGTCTGGCCTTCGCCGGCGGCAACTTGCTGGCGCTCCTGGTGATCGGCGGATTGGCCGGCGCCGCCGGGGCCATTGCCGGCGCGCGCCGGTGGCGGCGGTGGCTCCAGGTGGTATGCGGGCTGGTGTTGATCCTGGCGGGGCTGCAGGTGCTGCGTTGAAACGCCCGTGCGGGCGCAGTCAGGTGTGCAACCGGGGGTCCAAGGCATCGCGGAGGGCGTCGCCCACGAAATTGATCGATAGCACGGTCACGAAGATGGAAAGGCCGGGGAACAGGATGAGATGGGGAGCCTCCCGCAGGTAGTGGCGGGCTGTACTCACCATCGCACCCCACTCGGGAGTGGGAGGTTGAACGCCCAGTCCGAGAAAGCCGAGGCCTGCGGCGACCAGGATGGACGTGGCTACGGACAGCGTTTGGAAAACGATGATCGGCGACAGCGAGTTCATCAGGAGATGCTTCAGCATTACCCGCCAGGCAGGTGCACCGAGGGAGCGGGCGGCTTCCACGAACTCCTTTTCGCGCAAGGACAAGACGGCAGCCCGCACCAGGCGGGAGAAAGCGGGCGTCAGCCAGATGGTCAAGGCAACGATCAGGTTGGATGTGCCTGGTCCCAGCACGCTGACGATGAGGATGGCCAACAGGACGCCGGGGAACGCCATCATGATGTCCACTATTCGGGAGACCAGGTTGTCAAACCATCCCCCAAGGTAGCCGGACAGGAGGCCGATGGTCACGCCTACTAGCAGGCCCCCGGTCGAGCCCAGGAGCCCGATCAGCAGGGAGACCCTGGCGCCGTAGGCCACCCGGGTGAGGACGTCCCTGCCCAGCTCATCAGTGCCCATCCAGTGTTCGGCACAGGGGGGCTCAAGCCGATTCAAGAGATTCTGGGCCTGCGGCTCATAGGGGGTTAGCTGGCTCGCGAGCAGGGCCATCAGGACCATGAGAGTCAGGAAACAGAGCCCCACCAAGGCCCCCCGATTGCGGAGCAACCGGCGCCGGATGCGCCCGCCTACAGATATGATGGTCGGTCCCGCGAAGCCGGTCTCAGTCATAGCGGATACGGGGATCGATGAAGGCGTAGACCAGGTCGGTCACCAGGTTGGCCAAGACGAAGCTGACGGCCACCACCAACACCGTGGCTTGTATCACCGGGAAGTCCCGGGTATTGATCCCCGTGACCATGTACCGGCCGATGCCCGGCCAGGCGAATACCGTCTCGGTGATCACCGAACCGCTGAGTACGGCGCCCAGCTGGATGCCCATGATGGTCACGACGGGGATCAGGGCGTTCTTGAGCGCGTGGCGGACGATCACCACCCGCTCGGCCAGACCCTTGGAACGGGCCGTGCGCACGTAATCCTGGGTCAGGACGTCCAACATGCTGGACCGGGTGAAACGGGCCAGCGCGCCGGCGGCGGCCAGGCCCAGGGTGAGGGCGGGGAGGATGGCGTGGCGGAAACCCGTCCAGGAAGTAATCGGCCCGGCAAATCCGGATGGGGGGAGCACCCTCCACCACAGCCCGAAGAGCAGCATGAGCATAAAGCCGAACCAGAAACTCGGGATGGATACGCCGAACAGCGCGCCGAACATGGTCGCGTTATCCAGCGGAGTGTCGCGGCGGACGGCCGAAACCACGCCGAATCCCACTCCCAGGGTGATGGCGACCGCCAGGGACAACAGCCCGAGCTGGAGCGTGTTGGGTATCCGCCGCGCCAGGTCGTCGGCGATGGAAGTGTTGGTGCGGAAAGAGCGCCCGAGATCCAGTCTGGCCAGCCGGGACAGGTAGTTGACATACTGGACCAGCAAGGGCTGGTCCAGCCCGTACTGGGCGCGGATACGGGCCACCACTTCCTCGCGCACGGGACCGTCCAGGTCGGGCGGCAACA
This sequence comes from Bacillota bacterium, assembly GCA_035477115.1. GTDB lineage: Bacteria > Bacillota > Sulfobacillia > UBA995 > UBA995 > UBA995. The sequence continues at coordinate 128,893 of DATIKW010000029.1, forward strand.
TCATGTTGACCGGATCCCCTGGGGCGAGGTGCAGGGCGAAGAAGACCAATGTGATGACGCCGATGATGGTCGGAATCGCCAGTAGCACCCGCTTCAACGCGTAGCTGCGCACGCCGCGTCCTCCTCCGCCCGATCACGGGGGAGGTCGGAATGATGCCCCGACCTCCCCCCCAGGTGCGTCCTCGCCTATGGTCTCACCGGGCCAGCCAGGCCTCGTCAACCCAGATGATGGAGTAGTTGTACAGGCGGGCACCATGAACCCAGGGCTGGATCGTGTTCAGGGCTTCACTGTGCCACAGCCATACCTTCAACTGGTGTTCCTGGGACATAGCCTGGAATTCGCGAAGCATGCCGAACCGCTTCTGGTCGTCGATCGTCGCCCCGGCAGTGTCGATGATGGTGTCGATCCGCTTGGATATCTCGGCCAGTGCGGGCTGATGGCGGATCTGGGACACGTTCCAGTGGGTATCGGATTTCAGGTTGGCAGTCCCATCCGACCCGAGATGGGAGAAACCGCCCAGGCTCCAGAACGATACATGGTAGTCGCCGGCCCGCATCGCGGTCAAATAGGCCCCCCACTCGAGGGTGACCACGGTGGCCTTGAAGCCGATCCTGCTCAGCTGCTCCTGGACGATCTGGCTGATCAGTACCCGCTCCTCGTGTTCACTGGTCAGGATCGAAACCTCCAGGGGAACGCCGTTCCGGCTGCGGATGCCATCGGCGCCCCGGACCCAGCCGGCTTGCTCGAGAATGCGTTCAGCTGCGGCCGGGTCGTGTTCGATTATGGGGACATCGTCGTGGTAGAAGGGGGAGACCGAGGCTACGCCGGCCCGGCTCTTCTCGGCCATGCCGATCAGTACTTCCTGGATGATGACGTCCCGTTCTATGGCCCGGGCGATAGCTTCGCGCACGGCCAACTCCGAAGTCGGCTCCTTGGCCAGATTCAGGGCCAACATCTGGAAGCTGGGCGTCTTGCGACGCTCCACGGGGATGCCGGCAGCCTCCAGGCGGGCGTAGTCCTTGGCGGGAATGGTGTAGACGACATCGAGATTGCCCGCTTCCAGCTCGATGAGCCGGGTGGCAGCCTCGGGGATGACCCGGACCATCACGCCGTCAAGATATGGACGTCCGCCCCAGTACTCTTCGTTACGCACCAGTTCGAGGTGACTGTCGGGTTCGAAAGCCTTGAACTTGAACGGTCCCGTCCCTACCGGATTAGCGGCGAAATCGGCCCCGTGCAGCTCGACGGCGGTTGGACTCACCATCATCGAACTCCAGCTGACCTCGGGGAGGAAGTTCACGTCGATCCGCTTGAGGTTGAAACGTACCGTGTACTCATCGACCACATCGACGCCGGCGATAATCGGCTCGAAGATGCTCAGGTTGCGGGAATTGAAGGCAGGATCGAGCATGCGGTCGTAGTTGAATTTGACCGCTTCGGCGTTGAACGGCGTGCCGTCGTGAAACTTGACTCCCTGGCGCAGGCGGAAGGTGACGCTCAGCCCGTCCGGGGCCACCTCCCAGGACTCTGCGAGGCCAGGCCGTGGTTGCTCCTTCTCGTCGAGCCATACCAGGGTGTCGTACATGTAGAAGATGGCCTGGCGACTGATCCAGTCTCGCTGCAGGGCGGGATCCAGCGATACCGGATTCCCGGTGATGGCTACCCGCAGCACTCCGCCTTCTCTCGGTTGCGGCGCCACCGGCTCAACGACCGCCTCCCGGCGGGGGCAGGCGGACGCCCCTACGACCACGACGAGCATGACCAGGCAAAGCAAAACCGAAGCCCACCCCTTCTTCATGAAACCCGGCCCCCCTTTTGCGGGAGACCCCCGTGGTCCGCCGACTCGGGAGTCTCGCTCAGACTCCTACCATTGATGTAAATAATGATGCGACAGTATTTTCGCACCGTATCTGCCATTATCCTGCAAACACCGGGGTCCCGCTCGAATTATCCTGACCGATTTGTCTCAAATTGACCTGGCCCTTGAAGCGTGTAGAGAGACGACGCGTCATGGCAGTGGACCCAATAGCAGGAGGCTGGAGACTCACTGGTCGCCGGTCAGCAAGAGGAAGTCGGGGGCGGCAGTCCCCGCCTTCCTCCGCCTTTCCTGGCCGATGCGCTCGCCCCTCATGTGCTCGTCCGCCGGTCCTCGGTTACTCCTCCGACGGTTTCCGGCCGGGGGAACCGAGGATGTACTCCCGGTAGCGCGGCGTGGCCTCGCGGACCACGACATTGGCCCCCCCGGTGAAAGTTGACACCAGCAGGAACAGCCGGAACATCTGCCAGTATCCGATCTCCGGCCAGCCGGCCAGTTCCGGCAGCGTCGTGTTCCAGAGGTAGCAGAGCCAGAAGGGGACGAGGAACAACGCTACCGCTGCCGCGAAGATGACCGCTGCCGTCCGCACCGAGGACACGCTGAAGCGACGGTCCTTTCCTTTGCCTGCGAGGAGCATGGACTCACCTTCCTTCGCTGGAGAGAATGGGAGGAGGAACAACACTGCCGTTACCGCAGAGACGGCCCTTACCATCCGCGCTGGCGACACACCGCGCCTGAGCCGACGGTCCTTCCCTCCGCTCGTGAGGAGCATGGGCTCACCCTCCTTCGGTGGCCACCGGGTACAGGGCGATCACGGCCAACCATGGCTCGCCGTCCCCGGAGTCGCCGGTACCGGCGCTCTCCAGGACCTGCTGCAGCCGGAACGCCAGGGCCGAGGCTTGCTCGCTCGTCAACCGCAGTTCCTCGATGGCGGTGAAGGCGGCATCCGCCCGGGCCGCGTCCAGCCGGTCGAGCCCGACACGCAGCGCCCCGCCCGCCGCATCTAGGGCGATGGCCGCCGGTTCGCTGAGCCGGCCCACCCCCTGATCGGCGATGACCCGCTCGGCGACCGCCCGGTAGTACTTCTCGAGGATCCCCGACTTCTCACGGGTATAGGCGATCTTCACCAGACCCGCACGCTCGAGCAACTTCACATGGTGATGCATCGTGGCCGGGATTTCGCCCAATCGCTCCGCGAGTTGCGTGACGGTGAACTCCCCCTGGGTAAGCCAGCCGAGCACCTTGATCCGCCGTGCATCGGCCAAGGCCTTGAATTCTTCGGGCCGGCGGACGGTGTGGACGCGTTTCATGACCTATCGTATCTCCGTTTCAGTCTAGCATGCGAGTCTATTCTAACGCCAGAGGAAAGTCTAGTCAAGGGCTCAGGTCGCTCTCGTTGTTGATTATTCGGCCGTTCGGGGTTACGGATGTAGGGGCGGGTTCGCAACCCGCCCCTGCCCCGGGCCGTGGCCGGGACCAGTATCGCGGCCCCATCTTCGTAGCAGAAGAGGGAGTTCCCGTCGATGCTGGCGCGGTGCTGGCCCCGGTTGTCCTAGACGATCGTGAGACCGGCCGTTCGCTGGGCCGATTCGAGGGCAAGCGCCGCGCCGAGCACGGTCCGGTCCTCGAACCAGCGGCCGATGATCTGGACGCCGGCGGGCAGCCCGCCGCTCATCCGGCACGGGATGCTAATGGCCGGCTGCCCGGTCACGTTGAATGGCGCGGTCAGGCGAATGAGGGCGTCGGGTGCCGCTTCTTGCCCGTCGGGCCACTCGAGCCAGCTCTCGCCGATCCGCGGAGGCGGGACGGGCAGGGTGGGGGTCAGCAGGAGGTCGACATCCTGCATGGTGGCGGCTACCGCCTCGCACAGCTCTCGGCGCAGGCGCAGTCCGGTCAAGTAGTCCATCGCCGGCAGCAGTTGTCCTAGCTCCAGCCGGGCACGGACGTCGGCCCCGTAGGCGTCAGCCTGGCGTGCCAGCCAGGGACGGTGCAATGCCCCGGCTTCGGCCAGCACAATGAGCCGGTTGGAGAGCAGCAGCGGATGGACCGGGGGAAAAGGCACTTCCTTCACCCGTGCCCCCTGCTTTTCGAGCAGACCGATGGCGGCCTGCACGGCCGCCTTTACCTCGGGGCGTACCCGGTCATCGAGCCATCCGGCCGGCAAGCCCACCACCAGTCCGCCCAGGTCGGCTTCGCCGTCCCGGCGGCCATGATCGATCCCGGTGAGGGCGGTCACGGCCGTCGCGGCATCGGTGACGGTACGCGTGAGCGTGCCGGGATGGTCCAGGGACCAGCTCAGGGGGAATATGCCCTGGGTGCTCATCAATCCGTAAGTAGGCTTGAACCCTACTATGCCGCAACAGGCGGCGGGGATGCGGACGGAACCTGCGGTGTCCGTCCCGAGGGCGAGGTAGCACATGCCCGTGGCCACAGCAACCGCCGAACCGCCGCTGGACCCTCCGGGTACCCGGCCCGGGTTCCAGGGATTGCGGCAAGTCCCGTGATGGGGGTTGGCGGTCGTGACTCCGAAGGCGAATTCGTGGGTGTTGGTCTTGCCGACGATGATGGCACCCGCCCGGCGCAGGCGGGCCACGAGGGCGGCATCGGCCTCGGGGATCCGCCCGGCGAGGATCCGGGAACCGCAGGTGGTCCGGACTCCTGCCGTATCGAATACGTCCTTGACGGCAACCGGCACCCCATCAAGCTCCTTGGCGGCACCCTGGTCCGGCCTTCGAGCGGCCTCTCTCGCGCCATCGGCGGTCACGGTGATGAATGCCCTGAGGTGAGCATCAAGGTCAGTGATGCGGGAAAGGCACGCCTCGACGGCCTCCTCGGCGGTGACTCGACCGCCAGCGAGGGCGCGGCGGAGTTCGAGCATGGGCCAGGCGGTGATCCCCGGGGGGATGGGCACGCCGGAGGGGGGCTGGTCGCTTTCGGCCTTACCCGGCGCGCCGGGGGGCGGTGCGCCATAGCCCGTGCCGGTCAGCGGCGGTACTACGGTGGCCCAGGCGGCATCAGGATTGGCGGGTTTGAAAGGCAAGCCGGGATCGAAACCACCGGCGGGTCCCCCCGGCAGCAAGCGTTCCTCGTCCAACGCCCGCGTCCAACCGAGAAGGCTGTTGAGGCGCCGGGCAGCGTCCGCCGCTCGCACCTCATCCATGCCCTGGCCCAGCAACTCCCGGGCCATCCGCATCACCGTCTCCCGCTCCACGCCGGCCACAATGATCCCCCCGATGCCTTGCACCTTCGCCGCGAGGTCTGACGACAGTCGACAGGAGTTCAGTCTTCCACGATCGCGAACAACCTGGCGGGGGCCGCCTCTGCCCCGGCCAGCTTCAAGGGCGCGGCGAAGAAAGTGGCTCGCCGCCCTTCGAGAACGCTCAGGTTGGTCAGGCCTTCGATGATGGTGATCCCGTGTTTCATCAGGATTCGGTGGGTCGTGAAATCCTCAGGTTTGAAGTCAATAGTCTTGGCCGCGCGCTCCTGGAAGAAGTCGAAACCGACCGCTTTGGGCTTGCGGGCGACGAGCCAATGCGCCGCCTCGTCGGTGAGGAAGGGAGAGCGGACGAAGTAGTCGGGGTCACCGAACTTGCGGTCGCTCCAGCCGGTGTGGAGCAAGATTATGTCGCCGTCGAGGATGGAATGGGAAGCCGCGGCGAGGAATTCGGCGGTTATGCCCTGTTCAGGATGGACCGAACGCAGGTCGAGCACCGCCGCTCTGCCCACCAGGCGATCGAGGGGCAGGTGGTCGATCGGAGGAGCGCCCTCCAGGCAGTGCAGCGGAGAGTCTACATGCGAAGCTGTGTGGACGCTCAGGGAGATCCAGGTGGCCTGCCAGTGGTCCGGCCCCCGGCGCACCGTTTCGAAGCTGCACTGCCGGGACTGGGAAGGGGGTGAGGCTGTGCGATCTTGCACGGGAAGGCTCAGGTCAACGATTCGCTTGGCCACTGTCCATCCACCCGCTTGCGCCCGAGGAGTACCTGCGTCCCCGGTCTGATTGGTTGATACGGGCTGGCCTTTCGCTGCAGAGAAGGCGGAATCCTCCCACGGTCTTGCTCCTTTGGAGGTAGGGAGGGGTTCCGAACCCGCCCCTACACGGGGTAATGGCCGCAGCCGCATCCTCGTAGCAGCGACGTCCACTTCCGTTCGCCAAGCCGGCGCTCGCTGCCGGAAGCTCCCGACGGGTATGCCCGAGCCCGAGCGCAATCCGCCGTCCCCTCGACCTACCCCGGGGCTATCATGAATTCACCGGCCTGATGCCGCAAGCCGCGGCGGGGAGGTGAGAGCCATGACCCTCAAGGACCGGGTCCTCTCGTGGCTGGCGAGCGAAGACGGGGCGACCATAACCGAATATGCACTTGGACGGCCTGGCCTTCGAGGAACGACTAGGGCTCATCGTCGACCACGAGTGGGCCTGCCGCCAGGACCGGCGGCTCGGGCGGCTACTGAAGGAGGCCAGGCTACGCCTTGCAGCCTGCGCCGAGGACCTCGATTACCGGCCAGGGTGTGGTCTTGACCGTGGCGTTGTCCTGCGCCTGGCTGCGTGCGACTGGATCCGCGTCGGCCACCAGGTCCTGATCAGCGGCCCGACTGGGGCGGGCAAGATCTTCATCGCCTGCGCCCTCGGCAACGCCGCCTGTCGTCAGGGCTTCTCCACGCTCTACGCGCGCGTGCCGTCTCCGAATACGGCACCCCGCCGGGGTGGTGCCGGTAGCCCACGCTCTACGCGCGCGTGCCGTCTCCTCCTGGCCGAACTCGCCTTGGCCAAAGGCGACCATGACCGAGACCCACGACCTGCTCGAGGTCATCGAGGACTGCAGCCGTCAGTTGCGGAGCCGTCCGCGGTCAGGTATGCTGAAGGAGGACTGCGAGGTGTTGTCGATGGCCAGCGAGGTGAAACCCCAGGAGGCTCCCAGCCTCAGCCCCTGGGACGTTCTGATCTGGAAACTGGACGCCCTTGACAAGAGGCTTGACGCTATGGATCAGGGGCTTAACCGGCGGATTGACCAGCTGGGCGAGCGCATGGATCGGCTAGAGGCACGCATGGATCGGGAATTCGCCTCCTTGCGCGGAGAAATCGGCGGTTTGCGCGGAGAAATGCAGCAGGATCTGAGAGGTGCCCGCCACAGCTTTGCCGTCCTCCAACTAACTACAACCCTCGGCTTGATCGCAGTGCTCGTGAGCTTCTGGCTGGCCCGGTAAGCTCTGCTGGGCGCCGGGCGGCAGGAGAAGGGGGCGGTCCTTCGGGGCCGCCTCCCGATCTTAGTACTGTGATTCATGAGTTTGATCACGTATTCTCGGGACCCTGCTCAGGCGACGGCGTCGAGGGGCTGCTGATGAGGCAGCCGTGCCAGCACCCGAGCGAGGTCCTTGTGAGTGAAGCGCCACTGGAAAGGGACCGCCAATCGCTCGTATCGTGCTTGAAAGGCCAAGAGGCGATGCTCGGCGGTCCACGGTGCGACGATCCGTTGTCGACCACCCAGAACACGCGCGTAGCCGATGCATACGGCTCGGAGGTCATGACGGTGTCCACCTGCATGGCTCGCCCCGGTCCGGGCGGGGTCGTCGGGTGGGTGCGCACCCGCGCCTGGATCGAGGTCTTCTCATCAGCGTAGAGGACAAAGCCCCGGCGCCCCAGCGGCTGGCCCTGCCACTCGCGCGCGTACAGGTCCAAGACCCGCCCGGCGCGCACGGCAAAGTGGGGATCGCGAGGGAAGACCCAGTTCCGGTGCGACCACGGCCGGATAGGATCCTCCCCCAGCCAGCGCCAGATCGTCGTCTCGGAGGTGGAGGCCACCAACCCCTCCTGCAGCACCTCCGCCCGCAGATTGGCGATGGACAACCGCGACAGAGGGAGCTGGAGGCGCGCCGGGAGTTCACAGCCAGCGCCTTGATCTGCACGACGACACCGGGGGGAAAGGATCGGGGGCTGGCCGCGGCGGGGGCGTTCGTCTAAGCCCGAGGTACTTTTAAGGAAGCGTGCGTTGAGGGGCGTCCTCAACTGCGCATTGCGAACACGGGCTGAACAGTTACCCTCCGACATCGGGATGGAAGATTATGCCTGGCTATATATTTGTCGGGATGGTACTTTGGAGGCAAGGACTTCCATGGCGAGGAGGCCATTAGGTTGGAGGAGCGCAAGCGCATTGTTTCGATAGATCGTGGCGATCTTACTGGCGAACCCCGTCGACCTATAGTCATCACCCACGCTGACCTTGCAGCCCCCGCGCCATCCGTGGAACAGGCTCCCGTCCGGAAGTCAGTGCGCTCGTTCTTCCTTCATAGATACCTGGGAAACGCGCTGTTCGGTGTGGTGGGTGGACTGCTGGCGGCTATAGCCACCGAATTGGCGCTTGGAGGCGATGATCCCGAGTTCCTCTTCTCCCTGCTGGTGGATACCGGTTTGTTCGCGGGGGCTGCCGCTGCCTTCATCGGAGCGGTGCTGTCGGCAGGTGAAGACCTCGTGGGAGGCGGTTACCGTCGGGCTGCCAGGGGTGCGCTGCGGGCGGTTGCCGTCGGCCTTCCTATCGGCTTCCTGGGCGGCGTACTTGCGCAAATCGTCTATTCTGCCCTCGGTGGGGGAACCCGCCCGGATTTTGGACTCCAAGTGGCCGTGCGGGGGGCGGGCTGGGCTCTTGCCGGCGGAGCAATCGGCCTTGCGCAGGGCGTGGCCCGGGGTCGGTGGTTGCACGGTGCGGTCGGCGGGCTGCTTGGGGGACTTGCGGGGGGCTTGGGCTTCGACGTGATAGGGATGGCGTTTGCTGCGGGAACCGCGTCACGATTCATCGGGCTGGGGTGCATCGGCCTGGCGGTCGGCGTAGGGATCGCCGCCGTCCACGAGTTGTTGAAGCAAGCTTGGTTGACCATCGAGAGCGGAAAGCTGGCGGGCAAGCAGTACGTGTTGTACTTGCCGCACACCACCGTAGGCAGTGCCCGTACCGCGGACCTCTCGCTGGTGGGAGACCTCCAAGTACGGCCAGTACACTGTGTGCTGCGGCGGGCGCCGCAGGGCTGGACGATAGAACGGGGTGATGGCACGCTGGTCGTAAACGGGCGGCAGATGGTCTCCGCCCTGCTCCGCACCGGGGATGTGGTGCAACTCGGAGGGACACGCTTGCGCTACCTACACCGCGCGGTTCGCTCCGGGGGGTGAACCGGCGTGGAACTAAACATTGAAATCCAGGTTCCATCCAGACCGGTGAAGCCGAAGCTCTGTCCGTACTGCCTAACGACCGTAGACGCTGGCGAGCAGCATCTGTCCTGCGCTCGTTGCAGCACCGATCACCACGTTTCGTGCTGGCATGAAAACGGGCAGTGCGCACGCCTCGGCTGCGGCAGTCAAACTGGGGTTCGGGATGTGGCCGTCCCGGGGCCACGAACGGGTCCTCTGGTTATCGAACACAGTGTAACGCGCCCCTCCGACCACGAATGGGTGGGCTTCTTGTCCCTCCTAGCGGCCTTGATAATGATAGCGGTTGTGGTTGGGGTTGCCTGGACACAGTGGCTACCACCCGGTGATGATCCTTCCCAGGCAGGAAACGGCGCCGGAGCAGCCGCGCAACCGGCGTCGGGGCCTCCGCCGGAGTCCCTGGCAGCGACGATTCATAAAGCCCTGAGCACAGCATTCCCCGAAGTTCAGCTGGGTTCGGGTGCTCGGGCGCCAATCGCCTGGAGCGTATTGGAAAGGGGGAAGGACTACCACGAGGGGCCGTACGATCTTCTGGTGTGGGCGAACATCGTGGACCGCTACGACTTCCTTGTGGCGTGGCGGGCCTTCCGTCGTGAGTATCCCGCAGCGGCAGAGGCTGTCCTGAGGCGGTGGGTGCGGCGGGTAGCGGACATCGCGCCGCACGACTACGACTTCCAGGTCAACATGACCTTCGTCAAAGACTACCAGGATGACCCTACTGGTAACTGGATACCCACCGACAGTCTCAAGATCGAAAAGTCGGAGGGAGGAGGCTACCGCGTGCTTTGGGCCATGGGTTTCGCAGAGCGTGTCGGTGGCGTGGTGGAGTGCCACCTTCGCGCCAGATGGGTCCGGTGAGAGCCCGGCGTGCGTGGACGGGCTGGTTGCTATTGTTAACAATCTTGGGACTTGCGGCAGTCGGGGCAGGCGCAGCCGGCGCACCCATGGTGTACGAAACCGAGGAGGTCGTGGAGTCCGTCTGGCCGGCGGTAGCCATCGTCGCTTCGGATCGCGCGGGAACGCCGCGAGCCACAGCGGTAGCCATCCACCAGGACGGTTACCTGGTGACCAATGTCCACGCGGTGACGGGCAGCGCCACATGGGTGAAGTTGGGCGACCGCGTGCTGGCTGCCGAAGTGGTGGCCCTCGACGAAGGGGAGGATCTAGCGCTGCTACGAGTGCCCCGACGCGGCATGCCCGCCGCGAAGTGGGGCGACTCAGATGAGCTAAAGGCAGGCCAGCGCGTAGTGGCCGTCGGAGTGCCGCTGGGGCTATCCCTGGCAGCGCAGGAGGGCATCGTCAGCTCTCCCGTCGTGCGGGTTGATGAGCGACCTCGGATACTGCTCGACCTTGCGGTTAACCGGGGGAACAGCGGTTGACCCGTGGTGGACACGGCCGGCGCCGTTGTGGGTCTGGTGGTCGGGGCGATGGACGACGCGCATGGCCTCGGGCTGGCCATCCCCTCTAATGTGGTGCTCGCCTTCGCAGCCGCCCACGGCATCCGGGGCTGTCTTGTCGAAGGACATCCGTTCCTGGCGAATGCGGCCTGGCAAGGGGAGGAAACTCCGGTCCAGGAGGTGAATAGGAGGGCGAGGAACGCAAGGGTAGGCCTGCTGCCGCTGTTGCCGGTGCTGGGCGGGGCCCTCTACTTGGCCTTGCGTCGCCGCAGGCGGTCGCGGGACGTTGAGGTAATCCTACACAGGTAGAGAGGAGCGGGCCAAATGGGTAAGATCACGATTACCGTGGTGGACGTGACCGGCAACAAGGAGGAACAGGCCACGGTGCCGGATGATGCTCCGGTGAACCGTATCATCGCCAAGCTAGTGGAGCTGCTGGGTCTGCCTTTGACCGATCCAGGAGCCAATCCCATCAGCTACCGATTCCAGCACAAAGCCAGCGGCCGCGAACTTCAGGACAACCAGACGCTCGCCGGGGCCGGCGTCAAGGAAGGAGACGTGCTGCGCTTGCAGCCGGAACTGACTGCGGGAGAGTCCCGGTCCTGAAGCCGTCCGCGGGCCTGGAAATCGATTTCGACAAGGGCGAGGATCGCTACCATCGGCTGCGGCTGATCCCATGGTGGGATCAGTCCCGGTTGCGGCGGGCACGGGTGATGGTGGTCGGTGCGGGCGCCCTGGGCAACGAGATCCTCAAGAACCTGGCTTTGCTCGGGGTCGGCCGGGTCCTGGTGGTGGACATGGACCTGGTGGAAGCGTCAAACCTCTCGCGGTCGGTGCTGTTCCGCCCGGCGGACGAGGGTCGACCCAAGGCCGAAGTGGCCGCCAGTCGATTGGGCGAGCTCAACCCCGACGTGGAGTGCATCGGTCTGAGAGCCAACGTGTGTACGGACCTCGGGCTCGGGGTGTTCAGGAATGTCGACGTGGTGATCGCCGGCCTGGACAACCGGGAGGCCAGGTTGCATATTAACCATGCCTGCTGGAAGGTCGGGCGACCATGGGTCGACGGGGCGATAGAGGTGCTGCACGGCGTGGCCCGGGTATTCGTTCCACCTAGTGGGCCGTGTTTCGAGTGCACGCTGACTGCCGCGGATTACCGCGCGCTCTCAGTCAGGCGGTCGTGCCTGCTGCTCAGCCGCCAGGAGTTGGAGGCAGGAAGGGTGCCAACTACCCCTACGACCTCCTCCGTGATCGCCGGCATCCAGGTTCAGGAAGCAGTGAAACTGCTTCACGGGCGCGAGGAGCTGGGAAGTCTGATCGGGCGCGGCTTCTTCTTCAACGGCGGCACCCACGACTCGTACGTCATCCAGTACCAGGTGAGGGAGGACTGCCCCGCGCACGAGTGCTTCACGAGCGTGGAGATCTTGGACGGCGCAAGTGACCGCTGGTCGCTGGCCGACCTGCTGGCCAGGGCCAGGGAGGACCTCGGGCCCGACGCCGTCCTGGAGTTCAGTCTGGAGATGGTCACGTCCTTCCGTTGTGCCGCCTGCGACTTCGTAGAGGAGGTCTTCCGCCCCCTGCTGGCGCTCAGGCACACCGACGCACGGTGTCCGGGGTGCGGCGAAGTCAGAATCCCGGAGATGGTCCACGCCGTGCACGGCGGTGAGGGATACTTGGCCCGGACGGCAAGCGAGTTCGGACTTCCTCCCGGGGATATCGTGACCGCACGCACCGGCATGCAGATGCGGCACTACGAGTTGCAGGCGGACCTCAGGACTCTGTTGCCCGGCTGGACGGATGGGCAGGGAGGTTAGCCATGGGTGCCGAGGGCGAGGTTGAGGTCGAGGTGCAGCGCTCTGACAGAGTGGAACGCGATGCGAACTCCGGCGAACCATCGTTTCTCGTTTGCGTGTGGGACAGCGTAGTGGAGCAGCTTCACAGATATGCCCTTCAGGACACATCACGAGAGAGAGCCGGTGTTCTGATGGGCTCCAGGACGCCGCGGGGGGTGGATGTAAATTACTGGATCGAAGCCCGCCATGCAGGTGCTACCAAGACCTCGGTCACATTCACGCACGAGACCTGGCGGTACATCAACGAGGTGAGGGATCGGGATCTGCGTGGTGTACAGATGGTGGGCTGGTTTCATACCCACCCCGGATTCGGTCTTTTCCTCTCGGAGCAGGATCGCTTCATCCACAAGAATTTCTTTGATCAGCCCTACCAGGTGGCTTGCGTGCTCGATCCGGTCCGGCAGGAGATGGCCTTCTTCCACTGGGAAGGTGCGGAACTCAGGGAGGCGGCGCGCCACCACATACGTACCAAGTCAGGTGAGCTGGTGAGCCACAGAACATACACGTACGAGCAGACGCGCCCGGTATCTCCCTTGCCGCAGCTGCCGCTATCGAAGCTGGCTGGCTTGGTGCTTGGCGGAAGCGTCCTGTCGGCCGTTCTCACCTCGTGGCTTCTCCTGCCCCGCCAGTTGGCACGGATCGAGGGCCAGTTACCCGCCTTGCATCAACAGGTCGCGCTGTCACGGGAGGAGACCAGCGGCGCTGCCCAGAACGTTGCCCAACTAAGTCTACTAGTTCAGGACCTGCGCTCGCAGGTAGCGGAACTCCGGGAAACCAATGGTCAGGGTAGTCCCAGGGTGACCCACGTGGTCAGGCGCGGCGAGAGCCTCTGGACGTTGGCCAACTGGTACCTGGGGGATGGACGGCTATGGCGGGTGCTCATGGAGTACAACGGTCTAAACAACGAACTCGTGGTACCGGGGCAAGTTATCAGCATCCCGGTAACTCGGTAGGAGGGGGGAAGTACCGTAAACCCAAGATTACGACGCCTGGAGGCCGACTACGAGAGGGTACTGGCCGCCTTTCAAAGCCATCCCCACGTTTGCGTGGAGCCGATAGGGTCACGCCCACCGGAGCGGTACACGGTGACCTACAGGGTGAAGGGCTTGGTTCCTGGACCTGGCGGGAAACCCCGAGAGGCAGATGAGCACCGCGTGCAGATCTACCTTCATCAAGGGTATCCGCGGGAGAAGCCGAACTGCACCATGCTTACGCCTGCGTTTCACCCCAACATCGGCTCGTTCGTTTGTGTGGCTGACGTGTGGGCGGCCGGGGAGCCACTGGTGGATCTCATCGTCCATATCGGCAACATGATTCAATATAGGATCTACAACGTGAAGAGCGCCCTCAATGTCGACGCAGCGGCGTGGGCGGTGTCCAACGAGAAGCGTCTCCCGATCGGGAACGTAGACCTATATCCGCCGGAGCCACAGATAGCTGTGGCTTCAGCTCAAGGTTTCGTGGAAGCGGCTGCGGCAGCCGACATTGAGGTCACCCTAGTGAGCAGGAAGGGAACCGAAGATGATGTGGAGGTAGTCATCCACTCCCAGCGGGACTCCTGAGTATCGAGTCCCACTGCGTACTAGGGGCTGGGCCGGAGAACCATGCCCGCTCGCCATGCCGGCGGACCGGAGCTTTCGCAGTTGTGGCAGTTCGTAGAGTCTCTCCTTTGCCGGGGGATCTGCCCCGATGGGATGGACGTCCAGTTCGCTCAGCGAGCGTCCGAAGCTGGTGACTGGGCAAGTCTGCACTCGAGTTCCTCTTCGATGGCGAGCTTGTTTCTTGTGGGCGGGAAGAAGGGGATGTAGCCCAGGCAGTGCTCATCTCCGTCTGCTGGGTGGTCGGTCAACCCTCGAGGGCTAACACGAAGACCAGGGGCTGCCGCTCGATACTAGGACCGTGCCGTCGATATCACTCGATCCGCGCAGGAATTCAGGGAATTTCGCTGAACACTCGCAGGTGGGACTAGACGGACAGGTCGGGCGATTCCAGGAAATGAGTGTCCGGATGTAGTCGCGCCCCCCTTGTACAGGTGGGGCCTATGCCGGTCGGTCCAAACGTCAGCCTGGCAGCGTAGCACCCACGCCGCAGAGAGGGGTAGAACATGGACTGGTACATTCAGGTTTTGAAGAAGTACGCCATGTTCGTGTAGCTGCCAACGGTCTTTGGCGCGTTTGGGGGGAGATGTAGTCACGTGCAACAATGCAAGTAGCCGTTTCTGATGCGAGGAGTGGACCAGATGGTGCGAGCACGTCGAGTGGTGACGATATTGCTCGGGATGGCGATCTTGCTATGGTCCATGATGGCTACGGCATTTGCCACCCGGGTGGCAAATGTCAACGTGGTATTCGTGGTGGACTGTTTCACATATGTAGTCAACGGCGTTTCCCAATTTACGGACGCTCCTCCGTTCATCCATGAAGGTCGGACTTTCGTCCCGGTCCGATTCCTAGCCAACTCAATTGGCATAGAAGATGAGGGCATCATATGGGACGCCACCACGCGGACCGTAACGCTGAACATGTTTTGGGTCTCAGTGACATTGCAGGTGGGGTCTCCGTTCATCACCATCAATGCGGGTGATGGTGATGTCAGACGGGAAATGGATGTGACTCCGCTGATCGTCCCGCCTGGGCGTGTAGTCCTGCCAGCACGCTTCGTGGCAGAGGCTTTCGGGTTAGAAGTCGGCTGGAACCCGATATACCGAGCCGTGTTGATCGGAATGCCAGGCCAACTCCCCGGGGTGCCGACCCGCGTTGTCGCTTCCGACCGGCTACTACTGTCCACCCGAGAAGTGATAGCTCTCGTTCAGCCAGCAGTAGTGTCGCTGGAGACTGACCGTGGCCCGGCTGGCAGTGGCTTCTTCGTCTCCTCAGACGGGTGGGTGCTCACCAACGCGCACTGCGTACAGGATAGCCAGTGGATCATCGTTACGACCTTTGACGACCAAGAGTTCTCGGCTACCATCCGGAAGATGGATATAGGTACGGATTTGGCACTACTGACTTTGGACAATCCTCTCCAACTACAGTTCCCCTTCATCCACTTTCATCGCTACCTCCAATGCGTTACTATTGGTGATGATGTGTTGGCCTTTGGCGCTCCATGGGGTCTCGACCGTACGGTCACCAGGGGCATTGTGAGTGCCATACGCGAGATGGACCCCATCCCGGGGATTTGGCAATCTAGGGTCACTGTCATTCAACATGACGCGGCAATTGCTCCGGGGAGCAGTGGTGGCCCCCTTGTCAACATGCGTGGTGAGTGGATCGGAGTGAATACGGCGGTTTTGGAGGATTTCAGCTTCGCCGTACCAGCCGACTACTACTATTGGCTGCAAAGAACACGCTGAAGGGGTCGAGAACAGGTCGGCAGAATAGGGACTTGTCAGGGCATATATCAACTTGAGAAACATGGCCGCCAGTTCGGCGGCTACAGCCTGTGGAGCCTGCGTAAGTCCCGGTAGCCGGGCAGCGGGCGAAGAAGCAGGAACCGAACACCGGATAGGACGCTGTCCTAGATGGGCAAGTCTCGGAGAACGGTGCGCGCCCACGTGTTGTTCTGCTTTCTGGCCTACTACCTGGTGAAGCAGATGGATCTGGAACTTCATTCCGTGGGCGAGCACCGGGAGGTGGAACTCCTGCTCCGCCGCTGGGACCAGCTGAAGGTCGGCGAGGTTTGCGTCGAACTCGGCGAAGAGCGCCGCACCGAATGGCAGTGGACGTTGGACGAGGTCGGTCAGAGCGTTCAGCAGGAACTGCAAGGGGTCGGTTGGTGGCACTCGGTGGACGGCTACCGCCGTAGTCTCATCAGAATGCTGGCTGCATCAGGGCAAAGGCGCGCCGCGCAGCGATTTCCGAAGCTTGGCAGGGAATCATGGAGGGGGAAGTTGAGTTAGGGCTGCGAATAGAGCCCTTGGAATGGCTGGCTTACCGCCAGTCGAATTGGCCCCTTGGGTCCGTCCCACCCCCCGCCCGAGCTAGCTAAGTTCGACTGGCGGGCACCGAGCAGGTCTAACCAGCGGCTTGAGCGGACGCCGTGAAGCCAAGGTTCGGTGGTCACGACCAGCGCCGCTCAGCCGCAGACCGTTAGACGTCCGAAAAAGGGGATGCAGCATGGCTAATCCGGGCAAGAAGTGGGATGTCTTCATATCACATGCTTCCGAGGATAAGGACACATTTGTTCGTCCTCTTGCTGAAGCGCTACGTCGTCTGGGTGTATCCGTTTGGTATGACGAGTTCACCCTTCGGCTAGGTGATAGTCTCTCAAGAGAGATCGACGAGGGTCTTGGTGACTCCCGCTTCGGGCTAGTAGTGATCAGTCGGCACTTCATCGCAAAGCCTTGGCCTGAACACGAGCTTCGCGGCTTGGTGTCTCGCGAAATTGATGAGGGGAGGGTGATCCTTCCGATTTGGCATGGAGTTGATCGCAAGAAGGTCCGCCACTTCAGCCCGACTCTTGCTGACAAGGTGGCTCTTTTGACTGGTGGTCACTCTGCAGAGGATATTGCCATTATGCTTCTGCAGGAGATTCGTCCCGATTTATATGCCCAGCATCCACGCGCTGAGTTAGAGAAGCGTGCGAGTGGTGACGCACTTCAAGAACTCCAAGATGAACTCGAACAGGTGCGACAAGAACTCTCCGAGTACCGCTGTCCGCACTGCCAAGCCCCGCTTGCAAGGTGCTTCGACATTCCATTGGATCCCGAACAGAAGGATTGGGACGAGCGAGCGGAGTTCGAGTGCAGGATGGTGATCGTTGGCACGATTGTTGAGCGGCCATGTCCTGCGGACCCACGCTTCCCCGAGTTCGACGAGTTCGAGCTTCACTTTCAGCGTGGTTCTGATGAGGACCGGCCTTGGAAGTGCTTCGCCCTCGGTAAAACGCGGATGGCCCGAGGACTCGAGCCACTATACGGGGTCGGTAGCACACAGGAGGAAGCTGAGGCTCATGTGCGGGCCCGATATAACCGTATGGCGCGCAAGGACGACGCCTAACAAGGGCATCCAGCGGACGCCGCAGGAGACCGGCTGCCCCGCCGTGGGTTGACAAGCAGCGCCGCTGATGGCCAAGGCGCTAGGACCGCAGAGGAGCGTTGAGTGATGGGACTAGATCTTGGTGCTCTATCCGACGAGATGCGTCTTGACGAGTGGGTACGCATCGTGCGCCGCATTGCTGATGAGCACATAGAGCAGGGGTGGAACCACTATGTGTTCCGCCTCATTAGGACCGTCTTTGCCAATAACCCGGAGCTATCCCGTGAGGGCGGATTTATCATGGCCTGGATAGCCGACAACTACGCTGAACGTGCGCTTATGTTGGTGCGTCGTGAGCTCGATACGCACGGTCGGGCCGAGAGCTTGGTCAATCTCCTCCTTGACATGAGTCAACACCCACGTGTTCTGACGCGGCTTCGGCATCATCGGGTGCTTTGGCACTGCGAGGATGCCCATGACTACTCCTTGGCAGACTACGCCTTTGAGAAATTTGAGTTGGTTAGGTTCTCTAGCTGCCCCGACAACGACCATCTTGACCCTGCGGGGGTTCAGAGAGACTCAGGGACAGTCCGAGCTTCGGCGGAGCGCCTGCGCAAGCATGCCCAACAGACTCTCGCCCACAGAACGCCTCAGAAGTCTATTGGCCGTGGCGAGTTCACCTACGGAGACCTACATAGGGCGATTTGCGACATCCGTGAGGTAGTGTTGAAGTACTACACGCTCCTGACCTCAACATGCATAGCCCAATGGGAGCCAGTTGCTCAGTTCAACGTGGTCCGCCCCTTTACGCAAGCCTGGGTGCACGATCCCGAGTCATTCCGTATTGACGAGAGTCACTAGCTCATCTGAGCTTGGGTCTTAACCAGCGGTTCAACCTGACGTGTAGCTGCTAACGGTCTTTGGCGCGTTTGGGGGGAGATGTAGCCACGCTCGGTGATCTCGCGGCCGGTCGTAGAATGACCCAGTAGAGCTGTCGACGTCAAGGGAAAATGTCAGTGTTAGTGATGAGCGATTATGTCAGTAACCTTTTCCGGCTCCGGCGACGGGCCGGGTGCCTTGGCCCGCGGTCTAGCCCGATTGGCGGGCGGACTTGCGGCACGCAGGTACTTGC